>UCNE01000018.1 GCA_900473685.1 Hyphomicrobiales bacterium | reverse complement strand
GTAGCCTCCATCGTCGAGTAATTTACTCGGTTGGGAAGCGGCGCATTCAAGCGCCGCTTCCCTGAATATTTACTGGTCGAAGCCTGCGCCTCAAGGTGTATGCCTCTCGAATTGACGGAAGCGCGAAAAAACGTGCTTTCGTGGGCGTTCGGTCATTGTGTCGGACGCCGATTCCGTATATGTGGCGGGTCGAATTGCAGAAACGGACAGAGAGTGATTTGCTCTTTGTGCTCTTTGAAGCATCAGCACCCGGAAACGACTAACGAACTGCCTCATGTGGCGTTCGCTAACAACAACAAGGATAACTCGAATGAACGGCCAGAATATCCGTATCCGCCTCAAGGCGTTTGATCACCGGATTCTTGATGCCTCCACGCGGGAAATCGTTTCGACGGCCAAGCGCACAGGCGCTTCGGTTCGTGGTCCGGTGCCGCTTCCTACCCGGATTGAAAAGTTTACTGTCAACCGCTCGCCCCACGTCGACAAGAAGAGCCGTGAACAGTTCGAGATGCGCACCCACAAGCGTCTCCTCGATATCGTCGATCCTACTCCGCAGACCGTTGACGCGCTGATGAAGCTCGACCTCGCTGCCGGCGTAGATGTGGAAATCAAGCTTTAAAAACAAGGAAGGTACGTGGACCTCGTCCAACGACTTCCAAAAACGGGCGACCCTCAAGCCTTCCGGTCTAACGACCGGGTGATCTGAGGGAGACCTTAAACCAGAGATGCAACGGGGTTTGCTCCGTCGCTAACTCTTAAGAGGAATGAACCAATGCGTTCAGGTGTGATTGCACAGAAAATTGGGATGACCCGCGTCTATAACGACGCTGGTGAGCACATCCCAGTTACAGTATTGCGGATGGAAAACTGCCAGGTAGTTGCCCATCGCACAGAAGACAAGAATGGCTACACCGCAGTTCAGCTCGGTGCGGGCCAGGCTAAAGTCAAGAACACGAGCAAGCCGTTGCGTGGTCAGTTCGCTGCCGCCAGCGTAGAGCCGAAGGCCAAGGTCGTTGAGTTCCGCGTTTCGTCGGACAACCTGATCGATGTCGGCGCTGAGCTCACTGCAAACCATTTCGTCGCCGGCCAGCTGGTCGACGTAACCGGTACATCTGCCGGTAAGGGTTTTGCCGGTGCCATGAAGCGCCACAACTTCGGCGGTCTGCGTGCAACGCACGGCGTGTCCGTATCGCACCGTTCGCATGGTTCGACTGGTTCCAACCAGGATCCGGGCCGCGTCTGGAAGGGTAAGCGCATGGCTGGCCACATGGGTCAGACACGCATCACCACCCAGAACCTGGAAGTGGTCTCCACCGATGAAGACCGCGGTCTGATCCTCGTCAAGGGCGCCGTACCCGGCTCCAAGGGCGCATGGATCGTCGTTCGCGACGCCATCAAGTCCGGCACTCCGGCTGACGCTCCGCGTCCTGCCGCTGTGCGCGCAGCCAAGTAAGGGGGCCAGATCATGGATCTCAACGTCACCACACTCGAGGGCAAAGAGGCCGGTAAGGTTTCCCTGTCCGACGCGATTTTCGGCCTTGAGCCGCGCGAAGATATCATTGCCCGTGTCGTTCGTTGGCAGCTTGCCAAGAAGCAGCAGGGTACGCATAAGGCCAAGGGCCGTGCAGAAGTCGCACGCACCGGCGCCAAGATGTTCAAGCAGAAGGGTACGGGCCGCGCTCGTCACCATTCGGCTCGTGCTCCGCAGTTCCGCGGCGGTGGTAAGGCTCATGGCCCGGTTGTTCGCAGCCACGCTCATGACCTGCCCAAGAAGGTTCGTGCTCTCGGCCTGCGCCATGCGCTGTCGGCCAAGCTGCGTGCCGAAGAGCTGATCATCGTTGACAACCTGGTTGCTGCTGAAGCCAAGACGAAGGTGCTGACCGGCGCATTCGCAACGCTCGGCCTGACCAACGTGTTGTTCATCGGCGGCGCCGAACTCGACAGCAATTTCAAGCTCGCAGCTCAGAACATCCCGAACGTGGACGTTCTGCCGGTGCAGGGCATCAACGTTTATGACATTCTGCGCCGCGGCAAGCTCGTCCTGTCCAAGGCTGCAGTTGAAGCTCTTGAGGAGCGGTTTAAATGACTGACCTTCGCCACTACGATGTGATCCTCGCTCCGTCGATCACCGAAAAGTCGACGCTGGTTTCTGAACAGAACCAGATCATCTTCAACGTCGCCAAGGGCGCGTCGAAGCCGGAAATCAAGGCTGCGATCGAAGCGCTGTTCGGCGTCAAGGTCACGGCTGTGAACACGCTCGTCCGCAAGGGCAAGCTGAAGCGCTTCCGCGGTTTCGCGGGCCGGCAGAAGGACGTCAAGAAGGCAATCGTCACACTCGCTGACGGTCAGACCATCGACGTCTCCACCGGACTCTGAGGAATAGAACAATGGCATTGAAAAGTTTCAATCCGACCACCCCGAGCCAGCGTCAGCTGGTCATCGTCGACCGGTCCGGCCTGCATAAGGGCAAGCCGGTCAAGTCGCTGACGGAAGGCCTGTCCTCCAAGGGCGGCCGTAACAACACTGGTCGCATCACGGTGCGTTTCCAGGGTGGTGGTCACAAGCGTACTTACCGTCTGATCGACTTCAAGCGTCGCAAGTTCGACGTCGAAGGCACGGTTGCACGCCTCGAATACGACCCGAACCGCACGGCGTTCATCGCGCTGATCAACTATGCGGACGGCGAACAGGCCTACATCATCGCTCCGCAGCGTCTTGCTGCCGGCGACAAGGTGATCGCTTCGGAAAAGCAGGTTGACGTGAAGCCAGGCAACACCATGCCGCTTCAGTACATGCCGGTTGGTTCGATCGTTCACAACGTCGAGATGAAGCCGGGCAAGGGCGGTCAGATCGCCCGTTCGGCTGGCGCCTATGTTCAGCTGGTTGGTCGTGACCAGGGCATGGCGATCCTTCGCCTGTCGTCTGGCGAACAGCGCCTGGTGCACGGCTCCTGCCTTGCAACGGTCGGTGCAGTTTCCAACCCCGATCACGGCAACATCAACGACGGCAAGGCCGGTCGTTCGGTTTGGCGTGGCAAGCGTCCGCATGTTCGCGGCGTCGTCATGAACCCTGTTGACCACCCGCACGGCGGTGGTGAAGGCCGCACCTCGGGTGGCCGTCATCCGGTTTCGCCTTGGGGTAAGCCCACCAAGGGCAAGCGTACGCGCTCGAACAAGTCGACCGACAAGTTCATTATGCGCTCGCGTCATCAGCGTAAGAAGTAAGAGAGGAAGTCTCCAATGACTCGTTCAGTATGGAAAGGTCCGTTTGTTGACGGCTATCTTCTCAAGAAGGCTGAGAAGGTTCGTGAAGGCGGTCGCAACGAAGTGATCAAGATGTGGAGCCGTCGCTCCACCATCCTGCCGCAGTTCGTCGGTCTCACGTTCGGCGTCTACAATGGCAGCAAGCATGTTCCGGTCAGTGTCAACGAAGACATGATCGGTCACAAGTTCGGTGAATTCTCTCCGACCCGGACCTATTACGGTCACGGTGCGGACAAGAAGGCAAAGAGGAAGTAATTATGGGCAAGGCAAAAGCCGAACGCCGGCTGAAGGATAACGAGGCGCAGGCAATCGCGCGCACGATCCGCGTCAGCCCCCAGAAGCTCAACCTGGTAGCTGCGATGATCCGCGGCAAGAAGGTTGACCGGGCTCTGGCCGAACTCGAGTTCTCGCGCAAGCGGATCTCGGACACTGTCAAGAAGACGCTGGAATCTGCGATCGCTAACGCAGAAAACAACCACGATCTCGACGTCGACAGCCTGATCGTTGCCGAAGCTTACGTTGGCAAGTCCATCGTCATGAAGCGTTTCCACGCTCGTGGCCGTGGCCGTGCATCGCGTATCGAAAAGCCTTTCGCGCATCTGACGATCGTTGTTCGCGAAGTCGAAGCTAAAGGGGAGGCCGCATAATGGGTCAGAAGATCAATCCAGTCGGCTTCCGCCTCGGCATCAACCGTACCTGGGATAGCCGCTGGTTCGCGGACAACGCAGAATACGGTCAGCTTCTTCACGAAGACCTGAAGATCCGTGCCTACGTCATGGAAGAGCTGAAGCAGGCTGGTATCGCCAAGGTGGTTATCGAGCGTCCGCACAAGAAGTGCCGCGTCACGATCCACTCGGCTCGCCCGGGCCTGATCATCGGCAAGAAGGGCGCAGACATCGAAAAGCTGCGCAAGAAGATCGGCGAGATGACCAAGTCGGAAACGCACCTCAACATCGTTGAAGTGCGCAAGCCGGAAGTCGACTCGACGCTCGTTGCTCAGTCGATCGCTCAGCAGCTCGAACGCCGCGTGGCTTTCCGCCGTGCGATGAAGCGTGCCGTTCAGTCCGCAATGCGTCTTGGCGCCGAAGGCATCAAGATCACCTGCGGTGGCCGTCTCGGCGGTGCTGAAATCGCGCGTACCGAATGGTACCGTGAAGGCCGCGTGCCGTTGCACACGCTTCGCGCCGACATCGACTACGGTGTGGCTGAAGCCAAGACCGCTTTCGGTATCTGCGGCATCAAGGTCTGGATCTTCAAGGGCGAAATCCTCGAACACGATCCGATGGCTTCCGAGCGTCGTTCGTCCGAGGCAGATGCCCAGGGCCCCAGCAGCAACAACCGTCGTCGCGAAAACGCGTAACAGTCGTTCCTGGCAGCTAATATCGGAGAATTAAAAAAATGTTGCAGCCAAAGCGCACTAAGTACCGCAAGCAGTTCAAGGGACGCATCAAGGGCGTTGCCAAGGGCGGTTCCGACCTTGCTTTCGGTGAATTCGGCCTGAAGTCTCAGGAGCCGAACCGCGTAAACGCACGCGAGATCGAAGCGGCCCGCCGCGCGATCACCCGTCACATGAAACGTGCCGGCCGCGTATGGATCCGCGTATTCCCAGACGTACCGGTCACGGCAAAGCCGACCGAAGTCCGTATGGGTAAAGGTAAGGGTTCGGTTGAATATTGGGCTTGCAAGGTCAAGCCCGGCCGAATGATGTTCGAAATCGACGGCGTCAGCGAAGAACTCGCCCGTGAGGCGCTTCGCCTTGGTGCTGCGAAACTCTCTGTCAAGACGCGCTTCGTACAGCGCATTGCAGAGTAAGGAGTAAAGCCCATGAAAGCCGATACCGTCCGCGCGCTCAGCGCCGATCAGCTCAACGAAGAGCTCGCCAAGCTGAAGAAAGAGCAGTTCAACCTGCGCTTCCAGAAGGCCACAGGCCAGCTCGAAAAGTCGTCGCGCATCAATGAAGTCCGCAAGGATATTGCGCGCGTCAAAACCATTGCCCGCCAGAAGGCGGCAGAAGCCAAGGCTTAAGGATCTAAGAATATGCCAAAACGCATTCTGCAGGGCACAGTCGTCAGCGACAAGAACGATAAGACCGTCGTGGTCCGTGTCGAGCGTCGTTTCGCGCACCCGATCTTCCAGAAGACCGTTCGCCGGTCCAAGAAGTACAAGGCGCATGACGAGAACAACCAGTACAAGGTCGGCGACCAGGTTTCCATCGAGGAATGCGCGCCGATTTCCAAGGATAAGACCTGGACAGTGGTTTCCGTTCAGGCCTAATTCTTAAGACTTTCGCATCCGGCCCTTGCGTCGGCTGCGGAAATCTGTATGAAGCAGCGTAAGGACGCTCGTCTACGGGCGTTCTTTTGCTTTGAGCGCACGGAAGGTCCTGTTTAGGAAACCACCCTGGCAACGATCGATCCCGCGCGAGAACAGAAATTTAGAAGCTGGAACAGGGGGCCCTCAATCTGATGAGGTTGGCCCAACCGGTCCGGTCACAACAAGAAGGCGACCTGACATGATTCAGATGCAAACAAACCTCGACGTGGCGGATAATTCCGGCGCACGTCGTGTCATGTGCATCAAGGTGCTGGGCGGTTCCAAGCGCAAGTACGCTTCGGTCGGCGACATTATCGTCGTTTCGATCAAGGAAGCTATTCCGCGCGGCCGCGTCAAGAAGGGTGATGTGATGAAGGCGGTTGTGGTTCGCACAGCCAAGGACATCCGTCGTCCGGACGGCAGCGTCATCCGGTTCGATAACAACGCAGCTGTTCTTATCGACAACAAGAAAGAGCCGATCGGCACCCGTATCTTCGGACCGGTTCCGCGCGAACTTCGCGCCAAGAACCACATGAAGATCATCTCGCTGGCTCCAGAAGTACTGTAAGGAGCGATTGAGATGCAAAAGATTCGCAAGGGCGACAAGGTCGTCGTATTGACCGGCAAGGACAAGGGTCGTTCTGGGGAAGTTCTCCAGGTTCTGCCTAAGGAAGACCGGGCTGTTGTGCGTGGCGTTAACATGGTGAAGCGTCACCAGCGCCAGACCCAGAGCCAGGAAGCCGGCATCATCAACAAAGAAGCGTCGATTCACCTGTCGAACATCGCGATCGCCGATCCTAAGGACGGCAAGCCGACTCGCGTCGGTTTCCAGATCGATGGCGACAAGAAGGTTCGCGTTGCAAAGCGTTCGGGAGTGTCGATCGATGGCTGACACCAAGAAGTACGAGCCCCGTCTGAAGACGGAATATGTCGAGCGTATCTCGAAGGCGATGCAGGAGAAGTTCTCCTACGCAAACGTCATGCAGATCCCGCGCCTCGACAAGATCGTTATCAACATGGGTGTTGGTGAATCGACGGCTGATTCCAAGAAGCCGACGGTTGCTGCAGCAGACCTCGCAGCGATTGCCGGCCAGAAGCCGGTCGTCACCAAGGCCCGTACCTCCATCGCCGGCTTCAAGCTGCGCGAAGGCATGCCGATCGGCGCAAAGGTTACCCTGCGCGGCGTTCGCATGTACGAATTCCTGGACCGCCTGATCAACATCGCGCTTCCGCGCGTTCGAGATTTCCGCGGCCTGAATCCGAAGAGCTTTGACGGCCGTGGCAACTTCGCCATGGGTGTCAAGGAACACATTGTGTTCCCGGAGATCAACTACGACAAGGTTGATCAGATGTGGGGCATGGACATCATCGTTTGCACGACGGCAACGAACGACGACGAAGCTCGCGCTCTGCTTACAGAGTTCAACTTCCCGTTTCGCACGTAAGCCGTAACGACAAGCAGAAGGATTAAGTTGAATGGCGAAGACGAGCGCAATTGAAAAGAACAATCGCCGCCGTAAGTCGGTTGCCCAGGATGCGTCCAAGCGCGCAGCCCTGAAGGCGACCATCATGAACCAGTCTCTTCCGATTGAAGAGCGTTTCAAGGCTACTCTGAAGCTGGCCAGCCTCCCGCGTGACGGCTCCAAGACCCGCGTTCGCAATCGTTGCGAAGTAACGGGTCGTCCGCGCGCATATTATCGCAAACTCAAGATGTCGCGTATTGCGCTTCGTGAACTTGGCAATTTCGGCAAGGTGCCGGGCATTGTTAAGTCGAGCTGGTAAGGAGACGGGTACATGGCAATGACTGATCCGCTGGGCGATATGCTCACACGTATCCGCAACGGTGCTTCCCGCCGCAAGTCGAGCGTTTCCACGCCGGCTTCCAAGCTGCGCGCACGCGTTCTGGATGTCCTTCAGGCTGAAGGCTACATCCGCGGTTACTCGGAAACCGAATTCGGCAACGGCAAGGCTGAGCTGAATATCGAGTTGAAGTACTACGAAGGTGCGTCGGTGATCCGTGAGATCGGCCGCGTATCGAAGCCGGGCCGCCGGGTTTATGTCTCGGTCAAGTCCATTCCGCAGGTCGCGAACGGTCTCGGTATCACTATCCTTTCGACTCCGAAGGGTGTGATGGCCGATCATCAGGCACGCGAACAGAACGTTGGTGGCGAGGTTCTCTGCTCCGTATTCTAATACGGTAGCAGTGATCTCCATAACGGACAGACAGGTTTGAAATATGTCTCGTATCGGTAAAAAGCCCGTTCAGGTTCCTGCAGGTGTCACAGCCACGGTTAATGGCCAGACAGTGACTGCAAAGGGCCCGAAAGGCGAACTCATCTTCGTTGCTAACGACGAAGTCATCGTAAAGATGGAAGACGACAACGCGGTGTCGGTGACCCCGGTTGACCAGTCCAAGGATGCTCGGTCGAAGTGGGGCATGTCCCGCACGATGATCGAAAACATCTTCAAGGGCGTCAAGGACGGCTTCGAGCGCAAGCTCGAAATCAACGGCGTCGGTTACCGCGCGTCGCTTCAGGGCAAGAACCTGCAGCTGGCACTCGGTTTCAGCCACGACGTGGTCTATCAGACTCCTGAAGGCATCTCGATTGCTGTGCCGAAGCCGACGGAAATCGTCGTCACCGGCATCAACAAGCAGCAGGTCGGCCAGGTCGCGGCAGAAATCCGCGAATACCGTGGCCCCGAGCCCTACAAGGGCAAGGGCGTCAAGTATGCTGGCGAGCGGATTGTCCGCAAAGAAGGCAAGAAGAAGTAAGGATCACGCGAAATGGCTACAAGGAAAGATACACTTGTGCGCCGCGCCAGCCGCGTGCGCCGTCAAGTCAAGGCAGTGGCCAATGGCCGTCTGCGCCTGTCCGTTCATCGCTCGTCGAAGAACATCTACGCACAGGTTATCGATGATGTTGCAGGCAAGACCGTTGCGTCTGCCTCGACACTCGACACGGATCTGCGTCCGTCGCTTAAGACGGGTGCTGACACGGCAGCAGCTGCTGCCGTTGGCAAGCTCCTCGCAGAGCGCGCCTCGAAGGCTGGTGTCAAGGACGTCGTCTTTGACCGTGGCGCCTTCATCTATCACGGCCGCGTCAAGGCGCTCGCCGAGGCAGCCCGCGAGGGTGGCCTGAACTTCTGATGCAGTTTCCAGGCATTCGTGTCTGGACTTATTGAAATTGCACGGACCGCTTAATCCCGGAAATCGCTTTGCGATTTCAGGAAAGATTAAGCGGCACTCAGAGTGTTACAGCGCTCTTGAGCGCGTCTGCGACGCGCGGCGCTGTAAAGACCCGGTCGCTTCGGTTCAATGAAACCGAAGCGACTTTTGTCAATCTGCCGATTGCACCCGGAAAAGAAAAAGGAAAAGGACAATGGCACAAGAAAAAAGAGGTTCTCGCGACGATCGCCAGAACCGCGAGGAGCGCGACAGCGAATTCGTTGACAAGCTCGTAGCAATCAACCGCGTCGCAAAAGTCGTCAAGGGCGGCCGTCGTTTCGGCTTTGCTGCTCTCGTCGTCGTCGGCGACCAGAAGGGCCGCGTTGGCTTCGGTCACGGCAAGGCACGTGAAGTGCCGGAAGCCATCCGTAAGGCCACCGAAGCTGCCAAGCGCGAACTGATCTTCGTTCCGCTGCGCTCGGGCCGTACGCTTCATCACGACGTTCATGGCCGTCACGGCGCAGGCAAGGTTCTGCTGCGTGCTGCCAAGGCCGGTACCGGTATCATCGCCGGTGGTCCGATGCGCGCCGTGTTCGAAACGCTCGGCATGCACGACGTTGTTGCGAAGTCGACAGGTTCTTCGAACCCGTACAACATGATTCGCGCCACGTTCGACGCCCTGAAGAGCCAGATGCACCCGAAGGATATCGCAGCTCAGCGTGGCATGAAGTTTGCCACTCTGCAGAGCCGCCGCGTATCCGCCGGCGTTGCTTCCGAAGAATAAGGGAGCCTGAACAATGGCTAAGAAAGAAGTTGCAAAGAAGACGGTTGCGGTCGAACAGATCGGCAGCCCCATTCGCCGCCCAGCCGTACAGCGCGCAACGCTGATCGGTCTCGGTCTCAACAAGATGCACCGGGTTAGCGTTCTGGAAGATACACCTTCCGTTCGCGGCATGATCCGGGCCGTCCAGCATCTCGTTCGCGTCGTCGACGAGAAGTGAGGGGGATACCGTCATGAAACTGAATGAAATCAAAGACAACGAAGGTTCGACCAAGAACCGCAAGCGTCTCGGCCGTGGTATCGGCTCCGGATCCGGCAAGACTGCCGGCCGCGGTGTCAAGGGTCAGAAGGCTCGTTCCGGCGTTGCCATCAACGGCTTCGAAGGCGGCCAGATGCCAATCTACCGCCGTCTGCCGAAGCGCGGCTTCAACAACATCTTCCGTTCGGACTTTGTTGTCGTGTCGCTCGGCCGTATCCAGACCGCAATCGACGCCAAGAAGCTTGATGCTTCCAAGACCGTCGATGCTGCTGCTCTGACGGCTGCCGGCGTTATCCGCCGCGCCAAGGACGGCGTACGCGTTCTGGCCGATGGCGAACTGAAGACGAAGGTAACGATCGAAGTTGCCGGTGCTTCCAAGCCTGCGATCGAAAAGATCGAAAAGGCTGGCGGTTCGATCAAGCTGCTTTCGGGCGCTGCTGAATAATTAGTTGCTGATGAACCGCCCGGGGTGCTTCACACCGGGCGGTTTTGCTCCCATATGAGAGCCTCACGGATTCGTGGCTGGTCAAAACCGGTCGCCAACATTAAAACGGGAGCCAGGTGAGGCGTGCGATTGCTCGATGCAGTCTTTCCAAGCCGGTTTTCACACACAGAACATAACCTCTACCGGAGCTGACCGGGTTTCCCCGCGGGTTCCAACATTGGTTACGCGGAGAATTGCATGGCTTCTGCAGCGGAACAGCTCGCCTCCAACCTGAATTTTGCGACTTTCGCAAAAGCCGAAGATCTGAAACGCCGCCTCTGGTTTACCCTTGGTGCGCTTCTGGTGTATCGCCTTGGTACTTATATTCCGCTGCCAGGCCTGAACCCGGAAGCTTTTGCACAGGCGTTTGCCGGGCAGAGCGGTGGTATTCTCGGCCTTTTCAACATGTTTTCGGGCGGCGCCGTCGAGCGCATGGCGATCTTCGCCCTCGGCATCATGCCTTACATTTCCGCCTCCATCATCGTTCAGCTGATGACCTCCGTGGTTCCGTCGCTGGAACAGCTGAAGAAGGAAGGCGAGCAGGGCCGCAAGGTCATCAACCAGTACACCCGCTACGGCACGGTGCTGCTCGGCACGCTGCAGGCCTATGGTATTGCGGTCGGCCTTGAGAGCGGCAACGGCCTTGTTGTCGATGCCGGCTGGTTCTTCCGGATCTCGACCGTCATTTCTCTGCTTGGCGGCACAATGTTCCTGATGTGGCTCGGCGAGCAGATCACGTCGCGCGGTATCGGCAACGGTATCTCGCTGATCATCTTTGCGGGCATCGTTGCGCATCTGCCGACGGCTCTGGCCGGAACGCTCGAACTTGGCCGCACCGGTGCCCTGTCGACGCCGCTGATCCTCGCCATCATCGTCATGGTTGTTGCTGTTATCGCGCTGATCGTCTTCGTCGAACGCGCCCAGCGCCGGCTTCTGATCCAGTATCCGAAGCGGCAAGTCGGCAACAAAATGTTCCAGGGCGACACGTCGCACCTGCCGCTGAAGTTGAACACCGCCGGCGTTATTCCTGCGATCTTTGCATCGTCGCTGCTGCTGCTGCCGGCAACGCTTGCAGGCTTTGCCAACAGCGCTGCACTGCCGTCCTGGGCAACGACCATCGTTGCTGCTCTCGGTCACGGCAAGCCGCTGTACATGGTGCTCTATGGCGGCATGATCGCGTTCTTTGCCTTCTTCTACACGGCTATCGTTTTCAATCCGAAGGACACGGCCGACAATCTGAAAAAGCACGGCGGCTTCATCCTCGGTATTCGCCCGGGTGAACGCACTGCTGAGTACATCGATTACGTGTTGACGCGCATCACCGTGCTCGGCGCGATCTATCTGATGTTCGTCTGCATTCTGCCCGAAGTCATGATCGCGCAGACCGGTGTGCCGTTCTACCTTGGTGGTACGTCGCTTTTGATTGTTGTCAGCGTTACCCTTGATACTGTAGCACAGGTGCAGGGTCACCTGATTGCCCAGCAGTATGAGGGGCTGATCAAGAAATCGAAGCTGCGTGGAGGAAAGAGGGGCCGATGAGACTAATATTTTTAGGACCGCCGGGTGCTGGCAAGGGAACTCAGGCCAAGCTTCTGACGGAGAAATACGGGATTCCGCAGCTTTCCACAGGCGATATGCTGCGGGCCGCCGTCCAGGCACAGACGGAAGTCGGTAAACGCGCCAAGGCTGTCATGGATGCCGGCCAGCTCGTTTCCGACGAGATTGTCAATGAAATCGTATCCGACCGGATCGATTCGCCGGATTGCGCCAAGGGTTTCATCCTTGATGGTTATCCGCGCACAGTTCCGCAGGCTGTTGCCCTTGGCAAGATGCTTGCAGGCAAGGGGCTTCGGCTTGATTCGGTTATCGAATTGAAGGTGGATGAAGATGCGCTTGTACGGCGCATCGAGAATCGCGTAGCAGAAACCATTGCCGCTGGCGGCACGGTTCGTTCCGACGATAATCCGGAAGCGTTCAAGAAGCGTCTTGTCGAGTATCGCGAGAAGACGGCGCCTCTGTCGCAGCATTATGCTGTTACCGGCGAATTGAAGACAGTTGATGGAATGGCGCCGGTCGAGACCGTCACCTCCCAGATCAACGCAATTCTGGCATCGGCTTCGGCAGACGCCTAAAGGCAGTTCTTGAAAAAGGACTGCCGGGGAGTTGACTTTTGCGGTCGATTCCTTCAAAGACCGCGCTAACTCGCAGCATGCTAGGGATCGGCGCGGATTTCAAAGACGAAGTCCGGGCGCGATTCTTTTGACGTGTTCCGAACAGAACTTTCACAGTCGGCCTCTCAAAGGGCTGCATAACGAAGCACCTATTGCCGGATGGCAACTGGAAGCAAGGAGAACAGGCGTGGCACGTATCGCTGGCGTCAACATCCCGACGAGCAAGCGCGTAGTAATCGCGCTTCGTTACATTCACGGGATCGGAGCGAAGTTCGCACAGGAAATCGTCGAGAAGGTCGGTATTCCGGCTGAACGTCGTGTGCACCAACTGACGGATGCTGAAGTTCTTCAGATCCGCGAAACAATCGACCGCGATTATCAGGTTGAAGGCGACCTGCGTCGCGAGACCTCGATGAACATCAAGCGTCTGATGGACCTGGGCTGCTACCGCGGTCTGCGTCATCGTCGTTCGCTGCCTGTTCGCGGTCAGCGCACGCACACCAATGCCCGCACCCGCAAGGGTCCGGCAAAGGCGATTGCTGGTAAGAAGAAGTAATTTCCCGATATGGGGAATGCAGGGGCTGGCGTTCGACGCCGGCCTCTTTTTGTAGTTTCGGATGGGTGTGGTTTCATGCCCCTCCGGTGGAGCTGCTGGTGTTACGGCAGTGACGATATCGCCGCGCAGGCCGGGCTCTTCCGTCTGCGCACAATCTTGAGAATTCAGGGCAGGGGTTATCCTCCGCCCGGTGGAGCCGCTGGTACTACGGCGGTGCAGAGATCAACGAAAGGTATACCATGGCCAAGGAAGCCACACGCGTTCGCCGTCGCGAGCGGAAAAACATTTCTACGGGCGTTGCTCACGTCAACTCGTCGTTCAACAACACGATGATCACCATCACCGACGCACAGGGCAACGCGATTGCCTGGTCTTCGGCTGGTTCGAAGGGCTTCAAGGGCTCGCGTAAGTCGACCCCGTTCGCAGCCCAGATGGCTGCTGAAGATGCGGCCAAGAAGGCCCAGGAACACGGCATGAAGACGCTCGAAGTCGAAGTCTGCGGCCCGGGTTCCGGCCGTGAATCGGCTCTGCGTGCGCTTCAGGCTGCTGGCTTCATGATCACCTCGATCCGTGACGTCACGCCGATCCCGCACAACGGTTGCCGTCCGCGCAAGAAGCGCCGCGTTTAATTTACGCATTCATCAAGCCGGTGAGGGGGCAACCTCTCCCGGCGCTTCAAGGCTCGGTTGTCACGATTGAATGGTGGCAACGAACAGAAGGCAGAACATATGATTCAGAAAAACTGGCAGGAACTGATCAAGCCGAACAAGGTTGAGTTCTCGTCCTCCGGCCGCACCAAGGTTAGCCTTGTTGCCGAGCCGCTGGAGCGTGGCTTTGGCCTCACCCTCGGCAACGCGCTTCGCCGCGTTCTTCTGTCGTCGCTTCGTGGCGCTGCTGTTACCGCAGTGCAGATCGACGGCGTCCTGCACGAGTTCTCCTCGATCCCGGGCGTCCGGGAAGACGTGACGGACATCGTGCTGAACATCAAGGAAATCGCCATCAAGATGGATGGCGACGACGCAAAGCGCATGGTTGTGCGCAAGCAGGGTCCGGGCGTTGTGACCGCCGGTGACATCCAGACGGTTGGCGATATCGAAATCCTCAACCCGAACCATGTGATCTGCACCCTCGACGAGGGCGCCGAGATCCGCATGGAGTTCACCGTCAACAACGGCAAGGGCTACGTTCCTGCTGACCGCAACCGTTCGGAAGATGCACCGATCGGCCTCATCCCGGTCGACAGCCTGTATTCGCCGGTCAAGAAAGTGTCCTACAAGGTGGAAAACACCCGTGAAGGCCAGGTTCTCGACTACGACAAGCTGTCGATGCAGATCGAGACCGATGGTTCCGTCACCGGTGAAGATGCAGTCGCTTTCGCGGCCCGCATCCTTCAGGACCAGCTCGGCGTATTCGTCAACTTCGACGAACCGCAGAAGGAAGCCGAAGAAGAAGCCGTTACCGAACTGGCGTTCAACCCGGCACTGCTCAAGAAGGTCGACGAACTGGAACTTTCCGTCCGTTCAGCCAACTGCCTGAAGAACGACAACATCGTCTATATCGGCGACCTCATTCAGAAGACCGAAGCCGAAATGCTTCGCACTCCGAACTTTGGCCGCAAGTCGCTGAACGAAATCAAGGAAGTTCTCGCTTCCATGGGCCTGCACCTCGGTATGGAAGTACCGGCATGGCCGCCCGAGAACATCGAAGATCTCGCCAAGCGCTACGAAGACCAGTATTAACAATAAAAAAGGCAGGTTTTGACTGCCTTTCCCCGTCAAACAGCAGGCAAAAGTCTGCATGTGCCAGGAAACGGCAGGCCCATACTGAAAAGGGAACCTGCAATTAAAGGAGAATAGCAATGCGCCATGGTGTAGCCGGCCGCAAGCTGAATAGAACTGCAAGCCACCGTAAGGCAATGTTTGCCAATATGGCTGCTTCGCTCATCGAACATGAGCAGATCATCACGACCCTGCCGAAGGCAAAGGAAATCCGTCCGATCGTCGAGAAGCTCGTTACGCTCGGCAAGAAGGGTGACCTTCATGCTCGTCGTCAGGCCATCTCGCAGATCCGCGACGTTGCTGTCGTCGGCAAGCTGTTCGATGCCATCGCAACACGTTACGCAACCCGCAACGGCGGCTACCTGCGCATCATGAAGGCTGGCTTCCGCCACGGCGACAATGCGGCTCTGGCCGTTATTGAATTCGTCGATCGCGACACCTCGGCCAAGGGCGCCAAGGACATCGCACGCGTTGCTGCCGAAGCAGAAGCTGCTGACGCGGCCTGATCCGACAGGATCGTGCCTGATACAAGAAAAGCGGCCGGGTGGTTTTCCACCCGGCCGCTTTTTTGCGTTCTGCCGTGATTTCACCGGTTACGGCTACGGTGCGTCGCTGATCGTGCGCCCAGCGGCAGCGGGCTGTGCCGCCTGGCGTTTGCGGCGCAGATAGGGTTTGCGCACCACACGCCAGCCAAGCAGCAGGGCGGTGAGTGCGAGATAGGTCGCCTGTTCCGGGCCGACCACCTTGACGGACATGGCGAAATGCAGGGCGCCTGCGGCAGTGATGACATAGGCAAGGCGATGCAGTTTGGTCCAGCGTTGCCCGAGCCTGCGGATCGACCAGGCATTCGACGTCAATGCCAGCGGCACCAGCATGACAAGAGCCGCCATACCGATGGTGATGAACGGCCGCTTGATGATATCGGCGACGATTGCCGTGACGTTCAGCGCCTGGTCTAGAACCATATAGGTGAGGAAGTGCATCAGCACGTAGTAGAAGGCAAGCAGCCCGAGGGCGCGCCGGTAACGCAGCCAGTTGACGCCCAAGAGATCGCGCAGCGGCGTGATTGTCAGCGTCGCGACCAGAAACCGCAGCGCCCAGATGCCGAGCAGCTGTTCAAACTCCTTGACCGGATTGCCGGGTAATTGCCCGGTTGCACCGAGATAAAAGGCATAAGCCGCGGGAACGAGCCCAATAGCATAGAGAGCCCAGACGGAAGGTCCATACAGCCGCCTGGGCAGGGAGGGGAAGCGCGCCATCGTCAAAAATTCGCCGTCAGGTCCATGCCGCTGTAAAGCCCTGCGACCTCGTCGGCATAGCCGTTGAAAGGCAGTGTCGGCCGCCGGTTGGAACCGAAGAAGCCGCCGCCGCCGATGCGGTTTTCCGACGCCTGGCTCCAGCGGGGATGATCGACCGCGGGGTTCACATTGGCGTAGAATCCGTATTCGCTCGGCGCAGAGAGGTTCCAGGTGGATGGCGGCGGTGTCTCCGTCAGTGAAATGCGGACGATCGATTTTATCCCCTTGAACCCGTATTTCCATGGAACGACGAGGCGGATGGGAGCGCCGTTCTGGTTCGGCAGGGTGTTGCCGTAGACACCGAGCGCGAGGATTGCCAGCGGGTGATTGGCCTCATCAAGGCGCAAGCCTTCGCGGTATGGCCATGGCAGCGGCT
Organism: Hyphomicrobiales bacterium; assembly: GCA_900473685.1. Lineage (GTDB taxonomy): Bacteria > Pseudomonadota > Alphaproteobacteria > Rhizobiales > Rhizobiaceae > Pararhizobium. Next base: position 295,369 of record UCNE01000018.1, on the reverse strand, counting down.
GGAAGAAACCGGATTGCCCCGGCATCTCTTCCGGCCGGACGACCGTTTCGAACGCGACATATTTGGCACTGCCGAGCGGCTCGACCTTGTCCAGCAACGCCTTGAGCGGAATGCCGGTCCAGGGAATGACCATCGACCAGGCTTCGACGCAGCGCATGCGATAGACGCGTTCCTCCAGCGGAAAAGCCAGAAGCTCCTCGAGGCCAAATTCCTTCGGCTTGCCAGCGAGGCCATCCACCTTGATCGTCCAGGGGGTCGCCTTGAACGATCCCGAGTTTGCCGCCGGATCCCCCTTGCCCGTGCCGAACTCATAATAGTTGTTGTAGCCGGTAACGTCCTTTTCCGGTGTCAGCTCCTCATCAACCTTATAGGCACCCGGTTGCGCCGTCAGGGCGGCGGCATGGGCGGAAAGGCCGCTTCCGGCAACGATCAGACCGCCGGCCGCAGCACCCAGGAACGCCCGCCGTTTGACGAAACAGCTTTCCGGGGTGATCTCGGAGGGTGCAATGATGGGGGGACGATAGGCTGGCATGGAAATTCCTGACGTGTTTCAGCGAGAATGCTCAAGTGAAGTTCGCGGACTTTCCACCATCCCAAAAAGCCGCGAAAGCCACATTTTCGTGTACTCAGTGTGAGTGGTCGCTAATTCGGCCGGTACAAGTGCCGCTGTTGTTTGCCTTTTTTCCGGCGAGATCCTATCTGAACGTAGGAAAACATTGGAGACCGTTTCATGATCTTTGGCTGTCGGGCGCTTGCTGCCATCTTCCTTTCTCTCGTCGTTTCGGGCCCGGTAAGCGCTCAGGATGCGAAGGCTGTTCCGCAGTCCCGCATCGAGATGCAGCTGTCGTTCTCGCCGCTGGTCAAGCAGACGGCCAATGCGGTCGTCAACGTCTACGCCGAAAAGACCGTCCAGAGCCGTTCGCCGTTTGCCGATGATCCGTTCTTCGAGCAGTTCTTCGGCCAGCGCATGCCCAATCGCTCGGAAAAGCAGTCCTCGCTCGGCTCCGGCGTCATTGTCGGCAAGAATGGCATCGTCGTCACCAATTACCATGTCATCACCGATGCCGATAACATCAAGATCGCCTTGGCCGATGGCCGTGAATTCGAAACCACGGTCATGCTCAAGGATGAGCGGCTCGATCTCGCCGTGCTGAAGATCAAGTCCGACGGTCCGTTCGAGACCGTGCCGCTGGGGGATTCCGATGCTGTCGAAGTCGGCGATCTCGTTCTGGCGATCGGCAATCCCTTTGGTGTCGGCCAGACGGTGACCAGTGGTATCGTTTCGGCGCTAGCCCGCAATCAGGTTATATCCGGCGATTTCGGCTTCTTCATCCAGACCGATGCGGCGATCAATCCCGGCAATTCCGGCGGCGGCCTGATCGATATGAACGGCCAGCTGATCGGTATCAACACCGCGATCTTTTCGCGCGGCGGCGGCTCCAACGGCGTCGGTTTTGCCATCCCTGCCAACCTCGTCAAGGTCTTCGTCGCTTCGGCCGAGGGCGGCAACGGCAGCTTTGCCCGGCCGTTCATCGGCGCAAGCTTTGAGCCCGTAACCTCGGAAGTCGCCGATGCGCTCGGGCTCGACCGGGCACGCGGCGCGCTGGTCACGTCCGTTATCGAGGGCGGTCCAGCGGAGAAGGCCGGCATCAAGCCCGGCCAGGTGATCGTTGCCGTCAACGGCATTGCGGTCGAACATCCGGATGCTCTGGGTTATCGTCTCACCACCGTCGGTATCGGCCATGTCGCCAAGGTCACGATCAGCGACAACGGCAAGACCCGCGACATCGATCTCGCGCTTGCAGAGGCGCCGGAAACATCGCCCCGCGACGAGCGGCTGATCGAGGGCCGCAATCCGTTCGCGGGCGCGGTGGTCGGTAATCTCTCGCCACGGCTCGCCGATGAACTGCGGATGCCTGCCTCATCGAAAGGCGTGGTGATTACCGAAATTAATCGTGGGTCGCCGGCAGCCCGCGTCGGTTTCCGGCCAAAGGACATCATCATCGCCGTCAATGGCACGCCGATCGACAAGTCAACGACGCTTGAGACCATCGCCAAGGATGATCCGTCGCTGTGGCGCGTCGAGATCGAACGGGATGGTCAGCGCATCCGCCAGTTCTTCCGGTAATCATTTTATCGGTTTCAGCGGAAGCGGAGAGCAGAGGAATCTTGCTTTAGCCGCATAGGACCGGCCGGAGCGAGGTGGGGAGTTAGATATGACATTGTTCGATGAGGCGACGCAGCGGCCGCTGGCCGACGCTCTTCGTCCCGAAACTCTGGAAGAGGTCATCGGCCAGGATCATCTCCTGGGCGAAAACGGGCCTATCGCCCGCATGCTGTTACCGGGCGGCACGGTTGGCTCCTTCATCCTCTGGGGGCCGCCCGGCGTCGGAAAAACCACGATTGCGCGGCTGGTTGCGACCTCCGCAAAGATGGAATTCGTTCAGCTTTCCGCCGTCATGTCCGGCATTGCCGATCTGCGCAAGGTATTCGAAACCGCAAAACACAACAGGACCGTCGGGCGGCAGACCATTCTGTTCATCGACGAGCTTCACCGGTTCAACCGCAGCACCCAGGACGCGCTTTTACCGCATGTGGAAAACGGTACGGTCATTCTGATCGGCGCGACAACGGAAAATCCGAGCTTCAGCCTGGTGGCGGCCTTGCTGTCGCGGCTCAAGGTTTTCACCCTCAATCCGTTCGACGCTGCCTCGTCCGAACTGCTTCTGGCGCGGGTTGAAAACTTCGTCGGAAAGCGGCTGCCGCTAACCGAAGATGCGCGCTCCTCGCTGATCAACATGGCCGATGGAGACGGCCGTTATCTGGTGGGACTGGCTGACGATGTCCTTTCGATCGGGGAGGAGGGCGATCTCGATATCGGGCGCCTGTCCAAGGCGCTGCAGAAGCGGATGCCGGTTTATGACAAGGCGCAGGACGGTCATTACAATCTGCTGAGCTGCTTCCACAAAAGCCTGCGCGGCAGCGATGTTGATGCGGCCCTTTATTGGGGCGCCAGAATGGTGGATGCCGGCGAAGACCCTACGACGCTGTTCCGGCGGCTCGCCTGCGCTGCGAGCGAAGATGTCGGCATGGCCGATCCGAATGCGATGCCGCAGGTGATTGCCGCTTGGACTGCCTTCGAGCGCATCGGCTGGCCGGAAGGACGGCTTTTCATCGCCCAGGCGATCGTCTACGTGGCGACCGCTCCGAAATCCAACGCCAGTTACCGGTCGTTCGACGCGGCACTCGAGATGGCCCGTCAGACCGGCTCCATCCCACCGCCGAAGAGCATTCTTAACGCCCCGACCAAGCTGATGAAGGATCTCGGTTATCACGAGGGCTATAAATACGACCACGATTATCCCGATGCCTATTCCGGACAGGAGTTCTTTCCGGAAGAGCTGCGCAGCAAGGATACGCGGTTCTACAAGCCGCAGGAACGCGGCTTCGAGCGCGAGACGCTGAAACGCCTGGAGTTCTGGCACCGCCTGAAACGGGAGCGCGCGGCAAAGGAATAAGGCTGGAGCGTTTGTTACCGCTCCAGCCTATGTCTGCTCACTCTGGTAGCTTGAAGAACGCCTCGAGGCGGTAACCATCGGGGTCGACGAGAAAGCCGGCATAATAAAACTGGCTGTATTCCGGCCGCAGTCCCGGCGGCCCATTGTCTTCGCCACCGTTGGCGATGCCGGCTGCGTGGAAGGCATCGACCGAAGCGGTATCCGGGGCGATGAAGCAGAAATGCAGGCCGGAGCCCCGGTCGGCGGGGACGGGGGTCTCCACCTGCGCGATCCACAGACTGATCCGATCCGAACCATATCCGATCACGGTGTCCGTCTTCGACAACCGCTCGTAACCGAGCGGCGTCAGGATGGCGTCATAGAAGCGAAGCGAACGATCGAGGTCTTTGACGCCAATCGAGACATGGTCAAACATTGCGGAACACTCCCTGTTTCGCTGCCATCTTCACCGTTCGAAACCATCCGCACAAGTGCAAACCAGCGAGAGCCCGGATTGCCGTCTGCGCATAGAGGGCACGCCGCGTGCCCTTGTCATGGTCAAACCGGGATGGCATAGAGTGCTTATGCAGACGGCTGCACGGGATCGGCATCATCGCCCGGACCCGAACATCCGCGAGGACGGCCTCGCTCCCTTGGACGGAGTCAGTCATGGCCTGGATTATCCTTTTCCTCGCAGGAATTCTTGAAATCGGCTGGGCGATCGGCCTGAAATATACCGACGGTTTTACCCGGCTTGTGCCGACGGTGCTGACCGGCGCTTCCATGGTGGCGAGCGTCGTTCTGCTCGGTGTCGCCGTGCGCACACTGCCGCTTGGCACCGCCTACGCCGTCTGGACGGGTATCGGCACGGTCGGGACGGTAATTCTCGGCATCGTGCTGTTTGCCGAGCCTGCAACGGCCATTCGCATCGGCTGTATCGCGCTGATCATTGCCGGCATTGCCGGGTTGAAGCTGACTGCCTGAAAACTCAGACGTCGAATTGAAAACACCCCGTGCAGAACGCTGCACGGGGTGTTTTGGTGTGTCTTACCTGTTGCCGCTGAAATCAGCGCAGGGCGTCGAGCGTCGCCGTTGCCGCCTGCATTTCCCGCCAGCGGTTTTCGCGGCGCTGGAAGGCTTCGTCGTCAGTGCCCCAATGCTCGATCTGCCAGTCCTCGTCGACATGCGCGAGCGCCCAGGCCTCTTCGCCTGAAAGCTGTTGTTCGGCAAAGGCAATGGCCAGCAGGGCAGAGCCGGTCAGCGTGGTGATCGTGTGCAGGCAGGCAAGGCCGAGCGGCGTGGCATAGGCGCGAAGCGCCTCGGCGACACCGTTGATGGCGGCACGCGGCTGGACCTGATGCACGATGCCTTCGATGAGGATGAAATTCGCACCCAGTTTCTCGGCCGCCCAGCGGATCACTGGATCCCAGCGTTCCGATTGACGCGCAGCTAGGCCATCGGGCTCGCTTGCGCGGTAACAAAGAAAATCGGTTCCGGCAAAATTGAGAATGTCGTCGAAGACGGCGCGGATATCCTTGGAGACACCGTCGATCGCCGTGTTGGCAAGCCGGGTGACCGGCATTGTCGCTGGGTCGATCTCTTCCTTCTGCGCATCCCATTCGGCCGCCAGCAGATTGGCTGCGGCCTGTGTCGGAACGGTCAGATACTGTTTTGCCGGGGTGCGGACGGCGCGGCCGTCGAGAAGAATGGCATGGCCGCCGTCTTCCGCCGGGCTGGTGCTGACCGCCGTATAGAAACGCTTCGGCAGCGGCTTGTGCATCTGTATCTGCGCACGGCGCACTGGATCCGGATCGCTCAGCGCGTCATGCAGATCGTCGCGAATATCAGGCATGATGTGTCTCCATCCAGTCCAGAATATCATGCGGGGTGCGCGCAATGTAGTCCGCTCCGGCCTCGATCAGCTCGGGAACCGACGCATAACCCCAGGCGACGCCGATAGCGGATGCGCCGGCGCTCTTGGCCATCTGCATGTCATAGATCGCGTCGCCGATGACGACGGTATCCTTGGCGTCGATACCGGCCTCGCTGCAGCATTCCGTCACCATGGCCGGATGCGGTTTCGACGGGCAGTCATCGGCTGTGCGAGAAACGAAGAATGTCTTTTCATACCCGTGGCTTGCACAGATCTGATCAAGTCCGCGGCGTGACTTTCCCGTAACGGCACCCAGCAGCAGTTCGTCCTTGGCCATCAGCGTTGCAAGCAGCGGCGCAATGCCGTCGAACAAGGGCTCGCGAAAATTCATCTCGGTGCGGACACCGGCATAGATCGACTTGTAATGCGCCGTCATCGCCTGCGCACGATCGTCCACATGCGGCTGGTGCATCAGCCGGGCAATGGCGATATCGAGCGTCAGGCCGATGATGCTCTTGGTGGCATCCAGCGAGATGCGTTGAAGGCCAAAATCCTCGAACGTCCGCGCCATGACTTCATGGATGAGCCCGGCGCTGTCGACCAGGGTGCCGTCACAATCGAAAAGAGCGAGTTTCATCAGTCGTCGGCTTCCTCGGCGCTGGCCATGTCGAAGCCGATCAGGTTCCAGCTCTGGACCATATGTTGCGGCATTGGTGCGGTCACGATCAGGCGTCCGCCGTCCGGATGGGGAACGTCGATGCGCCGCGCATGCAGATGCAGCTTGTTCTGGACGCCTCCGGGGAAGGCCCAGTTGAATTCGGCGCCGAAATATTTCGGGTCGCCGATGATCGGGTGGCCGATATGGGCGGCGTGAACGCGCAGCTGATGGGTCCGGCCGGTATAGGGCTCCATTTCCAGCCAGGTCAGGTTCTGGCCGGCTGTCTCGATGATCCGGTAGTACGAGACCGCGTGATCGGCACCGTCCTCGCCATGCTTGGCGATGCGCATGCGATCGCCATCCGGCGTCTGCTCCTTGACCAGCCAGGTCGAGATCTTGTCTTCCTTCTTGCGCGGCACACCCTTGACCATCGCCCAGTAGGTTTTCTTGGTGTCGCGCTCGCGGAAGGCGGCCGTCAGCTTCTGGGCTGCGCCACGGGTGCGGGCGATCACCAGGACGCCGGACGTATCGCGGTCGAGACGGTGCACCAGACGCGGCTTTTCGCCCTTGGGGCTGGTCCACGCTTCCAGCATGTCGTCGATATGACGGTTGATGCCCGAGCCGCCTTGAACCGCGATACCGGGTGGCTTGTTGAGGACGATCACCTTGGAATCTTCATGCAGCAGCATGCGCGACAGAAGTTCGTGGTCGGAGGCGTGGCGAAGATCGCGGCCGGCGATCGGGCCAGTCCTCGTCTTCGGATCGACTTCCATCGGCGGAATGCGCACGACCTGTCCGGGCTGAACGCGGGTATCGGATTTCACCCGGCCGCCATCGACGCGAACCTGGCCGGAGCGCAGCAGTTTCTGCAGCGGACCGAAGCCTAGGCCCGGATAATGCACCTTGAACCAGCGATCGAGGCGCATGCCCGCCTCGTCGGATTCGACCTGCTTGTGTTCAATACCCGCCATCTTGTTTCTACCTGCATCCAATTGCCATCGCGCCCCGGCAATGGTGCCGGCCGGAAATCCGTGCGCAAACTGATATGACAGAGCAGGCCGGTCCCAAGTGGACGCATGGCGCTCTGAGTGGTCCCTTTAGACTATTGCGCGCATAAGGGCCAGCCCGGCAAACACTGCGAGAGCCGAAAGAAGCACACTGGATGCCACATAAATCAATGCCGTGACCGGTTCGCCGCGTTCAAACAGGGTGATCGCGTCAAGAGAGAAGGCGGAAAAGGTGGTGTAGCCGCCGAGAATGCCGGTGATCAGGAACACGCGCATCTCCGCCGACGCACCAAATTTGCGGGCGATGACCTCCGCAAAGACGCCGATCAGGAAGGACCCGGTAATGTTGACCGTCAATGTGCCCCACGGAAATGAGGGGCCGAAGCTGCGCAGCGTCCAGAGCCCGACGAGATAGCGCAGGACCGAACCAAGCGCACCGCCGGCGGCAACGAGAAGGATATGTGTCATGGCAAATGCCATAGCCGAAACCGCGATGTCAGAAAAGATGGCTGTCCGTTTTGGTGCATCGGTTACGCCCAGGCGAGCGGCCGCGCAAAACCAATTTTTAACACGCGATCGCTAATATTCCGGCCTCTGGCAAAGCTGTTTTCAAACGGACGTACAATGACAAAACTGAAGTTCAGCTTCACCCATTATGACCTCAAGCAACAGCGCGCTGGCGTCACCATCGAAATTACCCTGGCGGCCGTCGCCAATGTCCGGCTGATGACTGCCAATAATTTCCAGCTCTATACGGAAACGCTGAAACACCAGTTCGTCGGCGGCGTCGCGCGAAAGTCGCCGATCCGGCTGGTCATTCCGCAATCCGGTCACTGGCATGTCGTCGTCGATATGGAAGGTCATCGTGGCCAGTGCGAATCGAGCATCCGCATCGTCGAGACGGCCGCGCCGCCGCGCTTCCAGTCCGCCTCCTGAAAAAGAAGAACCGCACCGTGGGGGACGGCACGGTTCTCCAATCCGCTTGGCTAGGCTTTAGGCCAGCCGCTCGGCATGCCATTTCAGATGATCGTTCATGAAGGTCGAGATGAAATAGTAGGAATGGTCGTAGCGCTCGTGCATGCGCAGCGTCAGGCCGATGCCGGTGTCCTTGATGGCCTCCTCGAACAGCCAGGGACGTAAGCCCGTTTCCAGGAAATTGTCGGCCTTGCCCTGATCGATCAGGAATTCCGGGAAGCGCGCGCCATCTTTGACCAATGCACAGGCGTCATATTGCCGCCAGCTTGCCTTGTCCTCGCCGAGATATTTCTCGAATGCGCCGATCGACCAGTCAGCCGTCGAAGGTTCGACGATCGGTGCGAAGGCCGAGCAGCTCTTGAACCGGTCCGGGTTTTTCAGCGCAATGGTCATGGCGCCGTGGCCGCCCATGGAATGGCCGAAAATGCCCTGGCGGCTCATGTCGGCGCGAAAATGCTGGGCGATGAAGGCCGGCAGTTCCTCGTTGATATAGGTGTACATCTGGTAGTTTTCTGCCCAGGGCGCCTGTGTGGCGTCGAGATAGAAGCCCGCACCCTTGCCCATCTGCCAGTTGGTCAGTTCGTCCGGAACGTCACCGCCGCGCGGGCTGGTATCCGGGCAGACGATGATCAAGCCAAGCTCGGCGGCCATCCGGCGATATTCGCCTTTCTCCATCACGTTGGCATGCGAGCAGGTGAGGCCGGAGAGATACCAGACGACCGGGCAGGGCGTGGTGATCGCCTGTGGCGGAATATAGACCGCAAAGGTCATCTCGACCCCGCAGGCCTGTGAATCGCGGGCAAACACGCCCTGCATGCCGCCGAATGCGGTGTTCTGGGAAAGGACTTTCAAGCTGTGCTCCCTTGAGGCTGAAACGGTATTATGCCAGCGACACCGCCGCGTTGACCGCAGCCGCCACCAGTACCGTATTGAAGAAGAAGGAGACGACCGCGTGCACAAGGTTGATCTTGCGCATGGCTGTCGTGGTGATCGCAATGTCAGAGGTTTGCGCCGTCATGCCGATGACGAAGGCGAAGTAGAGGAAATCATAGCCGCCCGGATCGTTTGTGCCCGGAAATTCGAGACCCCGGCTGTCGCCCTCATTTTTGCCTGTCTGCAGGAGCCAGTAGGTATGGGCATAGTGCATTGCCGCCATCGTATGGATCGTCAGCCAGCCGAGCGTGACGGAGGAAAATGCCAGCACCAGATCAAGCATCGTTTCCTTGCCGCCGGCATTCAGCGCCATAAACAGCGAGACCAGCGAAATCGCGGCGGTCGCCAGCGTTACGGCAAAGATGATGATCGCCGGTTCGTCGGTGCGGGCGGCATGGTGTTTGAGATAGGAGCCCGTCAGTCTGGGCAGGCGCCAGGCAATCATCAGCAGATAGACAAGGAAGAAGACCACTGCAGCCAGATTGACCGCCAATGTAGGCTTGGCAAACAGGCAGATGGCAAATGTGATTGCAGCACAGATACCGCCTGCATAAAACGGCGTATGGCGGCGATGCGTGATTGTCCTGTCCGGCATGCTCATCAGGGCTTCCGATCCTGCTGGGTCAGCGTTGTTTGACGCGGCGGCAAAGCCGGTCGAGCGTTTCGAGGAAAGCCGACCGGTCGCGCGGCGAAAAGGCGGCATTGTAGCCCTTGCTCTCGCCGGTTTCGCGCAGGTGTGCGCCGAGATCGCGCATGGCGGTCGCCATGCCGATATTGCCCTTGTCGAAGATGCGGCCTGTTGGTCCTGTCACTTGCGCACCAGCGGCAACGCAGCGCCCGGCCAGCGGCACATCGGCGGTAATGACGATATCGCCGTCATGGGCGCGTTCGGCAATCCAGTCATCGGCAGCGTCGAATCCTGCCGAGACGATGACGTTGCGCACCATCGGATCACGCGACGGGCGAAGGCCGGAATTGGCGACCAGCACGACAGGCAGGCCGTGACGCTCGGCGACTTTCAAGATCTCCGGTTTGACCGGGCAGGCGTCGGCATCGACATAGATCGTGGGTGTTGGCTGGGCTGGGTCTGACATCGTTGTTCGTACCGCTTCACTGTTGTCATGGCCGCGCCGCAGGGCTGCTCATCGGTTTCATCGCTTCGCTCGTTGGCGTCTTCGACCGCTCAAGCGAGCGGGCAGCGCCGGGGCGTGTCCAGGTTTCCGTCGACACTTTCTCGCCATCCGCATAGGCCCAACGGCCTTTCCAGGAACCGTCCGGCTGCAGATCATATTGTGAAATGCCGAAACCGCTTTCGTTACCGTAGCCGATGGTGATCATATCGTCATCCGCGGAGGCAACCCCTGTCGTTTCCGTGTTGCCTCTTTTTCCACCAATGCCGACGCCGTTTGATTCCGTGCCGGCAATTGTCCAGGTCACCGAATAGGTTTCACCCGTGCGGCTGACGGTGACGGTACCGTGATATTCGCCGCCGTCATCGGGATTGACGCCGATGACATCGTAAGTGCCGATCGGGTCGGCAAGCGCCGGAGTGGCGGTAAGGCCGACGAGCACACAGAGCGTGTAAAGATTGTGCCGGATCATTCCGCCCCTCATGCTTTCTGCCCCGGCCATTCTTCGGCCGTTGCCTTGCGAAGGCATAGCCGTCCGGCTGCTGGAAATCCAGAACCATATCAACGGGCAGATACCTTCCAAAAGACAGGCGCCGCGTCCTGAACAGACGCGGCGCCTGGAAACTGTTGATCCCGGCGATGCGGAAACCGGTGCCGGAGCTTCGGGTTCCCGTTAGTAGATCACCACGCTGCGGATGCTCTCGCCGGCGTGCATCAGGTCAAAGCCCTTGTTGATGTCTTCGAGCGGCATCGTGTGGGTGATCATCGGGTCGATCTGGATCTTGCCTTCCATGTACCATTCGACGATCTTCGGCACGTCAGTGCGGCCGCGCGCGCCGCCAAAGGCGGTGCCCATCCAGTTGCGGCCGGTGACCAGCTGGAACGGTCGGGTGGAGATTTCCTGGCCGGCACCGGCAACGCCGATGATGACCGACTTGCCCCAGCCGCGATGCGAGGATTCCAGTGCCTGCCGCATGACCTTGGTGTTGCCGGTGCAGTCGAACGTGTAGTCGGCGCCGCCGATCGTGTCGCCGTTGCGTTTGGTCAGGTTGACCAGATAGGGAACGATATCATCGCCGACTTCCTTCGGGTTGACGAAATGCGTCATGCCGAATTTTTCGCCCCAGGCCTTGCGGTCATTGTTGATATCGACGCCGATGATCATGTCGGCACCGGCAAGGCGCAGGCCCTGCAGCACGTTGAGACCAATGCCGCCGAGGCCGAAGACGATCGCCGTCGAGCCGATCTCGACCTTGGCCGTGTTGATGACCGCGCCGATACCGGTGGTGACGCCGCAGCCGATATAGCAGATCTTGTCGAACGGCGCGTCGGGGTTGACCTTGGCCAGCGCGATCTCCGGCAGAACCGTGAAATTGGCGAAGGTCGAGCAGCCCATATAGTGGAAGATCTTGTCCTTGCCGATCGAGAAGCGGCTCGTGCCATCCGGCATCAGGCCCTGTCCCTGGGTTGAACGGATCGAGGTGCACAGGTTGGTCTTGCGCGACAGGCAGGAATAACACTCGCGGCATTCCGGCGTGTAGAGCGGAATGACATGATCGCCCTTCTTCAGCGATGTGACGCCTGGGCCGACATCGACGACGATACCTGCACCCTCGTGGCCAAGAATAGCCGGAAACAGGCCTTCGGGATCAGCACCCGATAGCGTGAATTCGTCGGTATGGCAGATGCCGGTCGCCTTGACCTCGACCAGCACTTCGCCGGCGCGCGGGCCGTCGAGCTGAACGGTCATGACTTCGAGTGGCTTGCCTGCCTGCACGGCAACGGCGGCGCGTACGTCCATAATGTGTAGTCTCCCTGAAATGAATTCTCGCCACAATCGCAGAGTGGCTGGTGGCGCTCAAGCCGGAATCGGCCGAGAATCGGTCGTGAAATATTACATGTCCTGTAGGACGCGGTTGATCTCCATCTCAAGGGCGGAGATCGCCTTTCCTGTCTGCTCGTGCAGTTTCTTCACCTGCGCCAGTTGATCGCGCAAGGGTCCCGATACGCTGCTTGAAAGGTCATCCTTCGGCGCTTCGCCGATACCGGCGATCAGCCAGGCGGGGGCAACGCCGAGCACGCCTGCCAGCATAAACAGCCGGTTGGTGCGCGGCTCAGAGCGGTCGCGCTCCCAGGCAGCGACCGTATCGGTGCGAACGCCGAGTTGGTTGGCGAGGTCCTTTGTCGAAAGATTCATCGCGTCGCGCGCCCGCCAGATGCGGCCTCCGAGCGTGTCATTGTCGGCTGGCTGGCGAATCATCGTCAAAACGGTGTCGGTCGATAGACGCATCGGTCTCTCCTTTATGCCTTTAGGGCTTGGATGGGTCGAGTTCCGGGGCGGCCGCGAATGCGGTCGAAGACTTCAAACTTGTAATTTATAGGGTCTGCGGCGAGATTGGACACCCCTCCACGTCAAAAATGCCGCCAAAAGCGTCTTCTGTGCGTTCCATCCCGCACGGCGCCGAACATGGGACTTCGAGCTTGAGCGTTTCCACATCCCGGGCCGCTGCGCCCACCCATACCGTCATGCAAGGCCTGGCGATCATGCTGGTTGCGATGATCATTCTGCCCTGCATGGATGCGATCGCCAAATATATGGCGGTCTATCAGGGCATGTCGCCGGCACAGGTGACGTTCTACCGGTTCTTCTTCCAACTGGTTTCAATCCTGCCGATGCTTCTGTCGGCCGGTGGCCTGCGGGCGCTGAGGCCGAAGCGCCTGTGGTTCAATCTTTTGCGCGGCGTGCTGTTGGCCGGTGCCGCACTGCTGTTTTTCGTTTCGGTCAAATACATGCCGCTGGCCGATGTCTTCGCCATCTATTTCGTCGAACCGTTCATTCTCACCTGCCTTTCGGCCCTGATCCTGCGGGAAAAGGTCGGCTGGCGGCGGTGGCTCGCCATTTTTGTCGGCTTTGGAGGAGCGATGATCGTCATCCAGCCGAGTTTCGAAATCTTCGGACTGAAATCGTTGATGCCGGTTTTCTGCGCCTTCCTGTTTGCCTGCTATCTGCTGCTTAACCGGGTGGTCGGCAATGCCGATACGCCTTTGACCATGCAGACCATTGCCGGCATCGGCGGCTCGCTGTTCATGATGGCCGTCATCGCTGTCGGCTACAGCGCGGGATCGGCGGATTTTGTGCCATCCCTGCCGCATTCGACGCTGGGCTGGGTTCTGGTCATCGCGCTCGGTATCATTTCCGGCTATGGCCACCTTCTGGTCGTCAAGGCGTTCCGGGCAGCGCCGGTGTCTCTTCTGGCGCCGTTCCATTATCTGGAGATCATCACCGGCACGGCGCTGGGTTTCCTGATTTTCGGCGAATTTCCAACGCTGTCGAAATGGCTGGGCATTGCCATCATTGTCGGGTCCGGCCTGTTCATGATCTGGCGGGAGCGGCGGGCCGGATCAATGGTAAAAATTGACTGAATCCGGCAAGCCTCCGCTAACGCTCATTCTTTCCTGATTTGCAACGGATTACACCGTAGGTTGCATCAGTTTCATGATGAAACGGGAGAGAAAAGATGGGTGAACTTCGTCTTTCTTATCCGGCATGTGTGATCGCCGGGAAGACGCGCTTGACTGTCGATGATATCGCCATTCTGCGTGAACATGTTTTCGTTCCAGGAATTGCCGCATCGCAAGACGCTGTCATCCTGTTGGCGATCAACGGTTCATGCAGCGAAAAATGCCCGGAATGGCATCGCTATTTCATCGACGCCCTGACGGAATTCATCGTCCACACCTGCTACCCGCAGGGCGCCATGGACGAATGGAATGCCGATTGGCTGATTGCGATGATCTCGACGCGAGGCATCGTCGATTCGCGGATCGAGCTCGACCTGTTGTTTCACATCATCGACATCTCCAAGCGGATTCCCGATAGCCTGTCCATCTTTGCGCTGGAGCAGATCCGTATGGCTCTGGCTGAGGATGCCGGTGCCTGGGCGGAATTGCGCGGCAGCCGCCAAAATGGGCTGCAGAAAGCCGATGTCCTGCTGATTGCCCGGGTCATGGGGGCGATTGCCCGTTCGCGCGGCGGCCAACTGACGGTCCGCGAACGCCGGGCGCTCGATCAGATCGGCATCCTGACCGGCCTTTCGAACGACCGGGTTGCCGCTGCATAGTGGCGACCGCGTTGCCGCCGCATAGCGCTTGAAGAGTGGGAAGCCGGCAGGAGCCGGCCTCCCACACGATTTGTTCATCCTCCGCAGCTAGCGTTCGGCTGACCATCAATGGGAGAGCGCATATGGCGACGCATGCACCGGCGATCGCGCTTCTTGTCATCAATGTCGGGCTGCTATGGCTTCTGCTGGCTGTCCCGCTCGGATTGCGCACGGTGCGTGTGCGTGGATCGTTCCGTGCAGACCGGGCCAAGCTGTGGAATGCCATTTTTCCACTTGGGACCTTTGCCGACTGGCATCATTCCGTTCTGACCAGCCGGCCGGTCGCGCCTGACCGGGTAGAGCAGAGCTATACTCATCTTGACCGGCATGGCCAGCCGATCGTCCGGTTGCTGGCAATCACCGAAACGATACCGGGGATCGCTTATGATGCCCGCGTGCTGGAGGACAGCGCGCTGGATGCGACGTTCTGGAAGGATTTTCACGAACGCCGCCGGCTCGTCGAGGATGGTGACCTGGTTCACCTGACCATCGAGCAGACGGACCGCTACCGTGGCCTGGCATTCCTGATTTTCCGCTTCTTTGCCTTGCGGCGCGAGGTGAGGGCATTGCAGCAATGGCTTGAGACCGGTGAGAGCATACCGGCGCGCGCCGTGTTCGAGCATCCGCTTGTGCAATGTGGGCTGGCGGTTTTGTCGACCCTGATCCTGTGGCCGTTCTTTGGCCTCACCCGCAATGGCCTGCTTTTATCGGCGCTGCTGACGGTGGTCATCGTGCTGCACGAATTGGGGCACATGGCCGCTTACCGCGCTTTCGGTCACAAGACGGTGCGGATGATCTTCGTGCCGCTGCTCGGAGGCGTCGCCATCGGCGGCAGGCCCTACAATTCGCTCTTCGAAGTTGCCACCTGCGCCCTGATGGGGGCGGGCATGTCGGCTTTCCTCATTCCTGCAGCTATCCTTCTGCACGAGGCTGCCGGCAATCAGGTGTTCGCATCGGGAACGGCGGTTCTTATTTTCCTGCTGATCCTTGGCGCTTTCAACCTGCTCAACCTCCTGCCGATGAACCGGTTCGATGGTGGTCAGGTCTTGCGCCAGGTTTTTCATTCACCTGCCGGCCGGGTGGCGGGTAGCTTTCTTGTCACCCTGATCATTGCCAGCGTCGGCTGGCGCGTCGGTATGTCAACGCCGGCATTGCTGGCGGGGCTCGCCGTGTTTGCGCTCTTGAGCATGATGGGCAGCGGCGGTGTCAAACCACGCCATCGCCTCGATGAGATGACGAGCGGCCAGCGGATCCTCAGTGGTCTTGGGCTCTACTCCGCTGTGGTCCTGCACGGCTATGCCATTGTCTACGCCACGGACCGGTTGTTTTCCTGATCTGAAATCGGACAGCCAGCGTCGTTGACGGCGGGGCCGAAAATATCCTCGAATGCCTGCCGAAGCTTGATGTCGACATCGGTCATCATCACCGGCAGGCCGAGATCGACCAGGCTGGTAACGCCATAACCGCGAATGCCGCAGGGCACGATGCCGTCGAAATGCTCGAGATCAGGATCGACATTCAGCGACAGGCCGTGAAAACTCACCCACCGGCGCAGGCGAATGCCGATCGCAGCGATCTTGTCCTCCGCCATCGAGCCATCGGGCAGGGGGGGCCGTTCCGGACGCCGGACCCAGACGCCGACACGGTCCTCGCGCCGTTCGCCCCTGACATTCATGCTGGCCAGCGTTTCAATCACCAGGCTCTCAAGTGCCGCCACAAAGGCGCGAACGTCCTGCTTGCGCCGCTTGAGGTCGAGCATGACATAGACGACGCGCTGGCCCGGGCCGTGATAGGTATATTCGCCGCCGCGGCCGGTCTGAAACACCGGAAAGCGGCCGGGCATGACCAGATCGGCGGAATCGGCGCTGGTCCCGGCGGTGTAGAGCGGCGGATGTTCGACGAGCCAGACGAGTTCGTCCGCTTCACCGGCGGCAATTGCTGCAGCCTCGCGCTCCATCGTCTCGATCGCGTCTTCGTATTTGACCAGCGAAGGAGCGATTCTCCACCGTACCGGCGGACAGCCACCGGCCGCGAAGAGCGTTTTTTCCAGATTTTCGCGCTGCATGGTCAAGGCAATCCCGTTGATTTGCTTTTCTAAATGGTACGCCGAAGGGCAAGAGTCCAGCATTCTCAGGGGGCCGTGAAAACGCCTGTTGAAATAGTTGATGTTGTCGTCAATTTTCTGTCATCCTGCCCTTGTGCACCCCAAATGCTTTTGCTACATGCAGCCCCGTCGCCGCAAGACGACATCTACCACGATGCGGTCGTGGCGGAATTGGTAGACGCGCAGCGTTGAGGTCGCTGTGGGGCAACCCGTGGAAGTTCGAGTCTTCTCGACCGCACCAACTAAAACCCGCTTCGGCGGGTTTTTTGTTGTCTTATCGTTGGTTGGCCCACAAAGGCTTCCTCACCATCAGCGTTCACAGGCAGACGATGCTGCGGTCGACAGTAAGACTTCACTGTTCGTGTGTTTCACAATCCGCCATTATCATTCAGCCTGAAGTCTTCCGCTCTGCGTCTTGAAATGATTTTGAGCGATCGATCGGGCTGTATCTGGTAGGTCTCGCTCCAGTAGTTGCCGCGCTGGTCGTGGAAGGTGTGACTGAACGTGCTGCCGGCTGGCGACTTCGTCAATTTGGTGCGCGGCTGGCCATTATAGGTGATGCTGCCAGGGATCGGCTCAAGCTCCACTGCTGTGCAGGAGGCAAGCAGTACCGCTGCCACCACAATTATGCCCCATCTCATTGCAGGCTTCCTCCTATGGTTCTGCCTTAATTTATACTCTGCTAATTAAAAGGCGCTAGCCTGAAATAGAATATTGGGATCGGGTCGCGTATCTGTGCGTCCATCTCGCTTCAGGCAATGCTTGATTGCAGAAAGGGGATAGCCGGAGCGTGACCTCAATCAGACACCCGCTCTAAGCCCGGCACGCATGAGCCTTCTTTTCAAGAACCAGCCACTTTTTCCTGCTTGGCAAAGCGCTTGAACGCCCGGTCGCGTTTCAGGCGCGACAGTTTTTGAAGCCAGAAGATACCGTCGAGCTGATCGATTTCGTGCTGGAGGCAGATGGACAACAGGCCGCTGGCTTCCTCTTCCTTCACCTCACCCAGAATCGTCTGATAGCGGACCCGCACCTGGCTCGGCCGGGTAACGTCATCGTTTATGCCCGGCATCGAGACGCTGCCTTCGGCATGCGATGTCGTTTCCGTCGATGACCAGATGACTTCCGGATTGATGTAGATTTTTGCGCCGGACTGGGCATCGAGTTCAATCACGGTCAGGCGTTGCAAGACGCCGATATGCGGCGCCGTGATGCCGATGCCGGGCGCTGCCCGCATTGTGTCGAGCAGGTCTGTTGCCAGCGCTGCAAGTTCGGCATCGAAGTGTATGACCGGGCTTGCGGGAACGGAGAGCCGCGGATCGGGAAAACGCAAGATCGGTCGTACGGACAAGGGTTGGCTCCATGGTTACAGCTCAGCCAGAGCTAAACATTTCATAATATTTTGCAACAGCTTGCCCAAAAACGGCGGCCGGACCGGATTGCCGGTGCATCGGGTGGTGGACCTCCCGGGTTCGTTGGGTTAGCAGAGACAAGCGGTTATTGTTTGAGGTCGCCGCGGCTACCGGTCTGTGACATCGCCGTCCTGCTCCCGTCCGGTTTTGCGCCGGCGTCTTGGATGGCTGCAATTCTTTTGAGGGCGGGCACATGAGCAGTACCGGCGACCAGGACAAGGACCGCAATCCCCTAGAGGCCGACGTCTATGACGGCTCGGATATTTATGGTGAAGACGGGTCGGTTCGCTCCGACTATCTGATGCATGTCGGCGCCGCCATTGCCGACCGCGACCTTCTCTATCTGCGCCAGCACGTTGCTCGCCTGCATGCCTCCGAAATGGGCGACCTTCTGGAAGCCATCCAGCCGGATCAGCGCCGGGCGCTGGTGTCGCTTCTGGGCGACGATTTCGATCTTTCGGCGCTGACCGAGGTCGATGAGGCGATCCGCCTCGATATCGTCGAACACTTGCCCAACGAGCAGATTGCCGCCGCCCTTGGCGAAATGGATTCCGATGATGCGGTCTACATTCTGGAAGACCTCGATCAGGAGGACCAGGAAGAGATCCTGTCGAAGCTGCCGTTTACCGAGCGGGTGCGGCTGAGACGGTCTCTCGATTATCCCGAAAGCACGGCCGGGCGCCGTATGCAGACGGAATTCGTCGCGGTGCCGCCGTTCTGGACAGTCGGCCAGACCATCGACTACATGCGTGAAGACGAAAATCTTCCCGAAAGCTTTACCCAGATCTTCGTCATTGATCCGACCTTCAAGCTGCTCGGCGCGCTCGATCTCGACCGCGTGCTGCGCACCAAGCGCTCGGTCAAGATCGAGACGATCATGCGCGACACCAACCATCCGGTGCCGGCCGAGATGGACCAGGAAGAGGCCGCCCAGCTGTTCGAGCAGTACGACCTTCTGTCCGCCGCCGTGGTCGACGAGAACAACCGGCTGGTCGGCGTTTTGACCATCGACGACGTCGTCGACGTCATCCAGGAAGAAGCCGAAGAAGACTTGATGCGCCTCGGCGGCGTCGGCGATGAAGAACTGTCCGATTCGATCGGCAGCACGTCGCGCTCGCGCGTGCCGTGGTTGATGGTCAATCTCTTGACCGCATTTCTGGCCGCATCGGTGATCGGACTGTTCGAGGCGACCATCCAGCAGATTGTCGCTTTGGCCGTCCTGATGCCGATTGTTGCCGGCATGGGCGGTAATGCGGGCTCGCAGACGATGACCGTGACGGTGCGGGCGCTCGCCACCCGCGATCTCGACATCCACAATGCCTGGCGCGTCGTCCGCCGTGAGGCCGGTGTCGGCCTCCTCAACGGTATGCTGTTCGGCATATTGATCGGCATCGTCGCCGGTGCTTGGTTCCAGGACTACAATATCGGCGGTATCATCGCTGCGGCGATGCTGATCAATATGATTGCCGCAGCTCTTGCCGGCATCATGATCCCGCTGCTGCTGGATCGGTTCGGTGCCGACCCGGCTGTCTCGTCGGCAGTTTTTGTCACGACGGTGACAGACGTGACCGGGTTTTTCGCGTTCCTCGGCCTCGCCACCTGGTGGTTTCACGTCGGTTGATGCCGGTGCCAAAGTTTGACTTTTACGTCAAAGTCAATCAAACTAGCTGCTAACATTGCGACGGCCACAAGTCAGGCGGGAGCGACATTTTAACCGCAACTGCATGTCGCAGCGCCCTGCGCTCGATGTGCCGGAGTGCGGTTCCAGGCGAGGCAGGCGTGAACAAGTATTATACCATTACGGAGCTGACACGGGAATTCGGAGTTTCGACCCGCACGCTGCGCTTCTATGAGGACGAGGGCCTGATCCATCCGGAGCGGCGCGGCCGGACACGTTTGTTCCGGTCGGCAGATCGCCACTTGATCATGGAAATTCTGCGCGGCCGCCGTATCGGCTTCACCATCGCCGAAATCCGCGAAATCATTCAGGTCTACCGCGATCCGCCGGGCGAGGCCGGTCAGCTACGTCTGCTGATGAAGCGCGTCGAGGAAAAGCGCGACGAGCTCAACCAGAAGCGCAAGGACATCGAGGAAACGCTGGAAGAGTTGAACAATGTCGAAGAGGCCTGCCTGACACGCCTGGCTGAAATCGGCGTCGGGACCTAAGCGGCCGTTTCCACCTTTCGTCCGGGTTATCCGTCTTCCGGTTCTGTTTCCGGCGTCGGTCGCTGATCGTGATCACGCGCAACGATAAAGGGGCAGTTGGCAATTGACGCTATCGGCTACGAAGGCCGGTGGGTTCAAATCCACCGGCTGGTGGCGCGGCAGTAGCGTTCGAACTCGAAGCCGAAGCGGGACAGCAGGTGGCGCTCTTCGTTGCGGATGGCAAAGATTGTCATCACCGCGACGGCGGCGCTCGCCATGATGAAGAACCAGGGATTGAGCGTGACCAGGCCAAACCCGACCATCATCAGCGTGTAGCCGAGGTAGATCGGATTGCGGGTGAAATAGAATGGTCCGCAGGTGACGAGATAGGACGAGCAGCGATGCGGCAGAACCGCGGTGCGCCGTTCGATCAAGGTCTTCACGGCCCAGACATCCAGGAAAACGGCAATGGCGATCAGCAATGAGCCCGCAAGCCAGGGCAACCAGCCATGGCCGTGGATGACTGAAATCGGCAGAATCCGCCCCAAGGCCACCGCTCCCGCAAAGGCCGCCATATAAAGAAATGGTGGCCAGGGGTAGGTCAACGGCCTGGCGCGATAGGCGTTCATATCCTATTCCTTGGGTTGTGACTCCATGGTGCATTGCCCGGCGATTCGCGCAATGCGCTCATCTGTCTTGACGTCGATTTTACCCTCGTTCAGCGGCTCGAAGAGGTTTTCCTCCATCAATTTGTCGAGCGTGCAGCCGCAGAACGTGGTGCAGAGCGCGGCACTTTCCTGCAGGCTGCAGGAGGCAACGCAATTGTTTTGATAGGTTTCGACCGGATCGGGCTTGGCTGCCGGAAAGCCCAGCGAATAGGCATAGACCAGCGCAAACAATAGCGGCTGATGCACAAGGTAGATGATCAGGCTGTGGCGGCCGGCTGCGGTCAGGACCGTTTTCCACCGGGCGCTGCCATCGCTGCGAAGTTTTTCGAACCATCCGAAATCGAGCGCAATGCGAGCCATGGCGATGCCGGCAAGAAACGGTGCCAGCCAGGGAAGCAGGGGAACGTAATCGTTCGAGCGCGGCAGCGTTTCCGATAACCCGACCCACCAGAGCGCCGGCGTGTCGAAAACGGGAGAGCGTAGGTAGAGCGGTGCCGCAAAGGCTGCTGCGGCGGCAACAAGCGTCACCACGGCGGGCAGGCGCAGGAACAGCAGGCCGATCAGGCTTGCCGTAGCAATCGAGTGCAGGATACCGAAGAAGATGAAGCTGTCGGGGAAGGCAAACCAGGTGGCGACGGTGATGAGCAGTGCTGCAGCCGCGATCTTGGCAAAGCGGATAGCAAAAGGACGGGGCTTGAACACCGGGTAATGGCCAAGCACGAGGCCGATGCCTGCCAGAAACAGGAAACTGCTGGCGATCATCCGTGCGTAAAGCTTGAAGCCGCCGGTGCCGACCGTTCCCGGATCGAGATAGCCGAAATATTCCAGATCCCAGGAGAAGTGATAGGTCGCCATGGCGATCAGGGCAAAACCGCGCAAGGCATCGATCGCCCAGATGCGGCTGCGCTTTTCAGCGGTTGCCGGTGGCACCGTGCTTTCGCCGTTCTCGATGACTGCGTTGTTAACAGACATGGCTCTATCTTTTCCAATCATGGGATTATGCCGCGGCGACCTTGCGTGAGGCGCAACGATTCACCGATTCAGTGCGAGGATTTCAGGGGTTTGTGTCGTCAAGAAGGGCTTCGCGCGCTTCCGAATAGAATTGGCGGCGGGCCAGGACGAAAATGACGAAGATCGTTAGCACGATGAAGACATACGGGCTGACGAACCAGCCGAGATAGCCGATCGACAGAAAGACGCTGCGAAGCCCGGCATTGAAATGCTTGGCGGCCAGAATGTTCATCTTGACGGCCCGTTCGGCCGCCCGCTCGGCACCGGCACGGTCGTGCATCAGGTCCGACATCATCGGAATGCCGCCGACCAGAATGGAGCAGTAGTTGAACAGGCGGTAGGACCAGGCGAACTTGAAGAAAGCATAGGCAAACAGGCAGGCAAGGCCGCCGACCTTCAACTCGAAGGCCGTGCGCCCGCCGTGGAAGACATAGGGCAGGTCGCCCATGATCGCCTGAACCTGATCGGTGGCGCCCAGAAGCGCAAAGCAGCCGCCCAGTGCAAAGATCGTCGTCGAGGCGAAGAACGCGGTTCCCGCCTGCAGCCCGGCGACGATCTGGGTATCGATCATCTTCAGGTCGCGATTGAGGGAATTCATCAGCCACCGCCGCCGGTTTTCCATCATCAGGCGCGTCAGCGAGATGCGCTTGAGGTGTACCTTGCCATCCGTGGCCCAGTTATAGCTGGTCCACAGCAGTGCAAAGATTGCCAGTGCGATATAATCGGTGAGTGTCATGCCCCGTTTTTGGCATGCTTTGCTAAAATTGCAAGGTATCGCGAAAGTTTACCCAGCCCCTTGAAATCCGGAGCAGGGCATGGCGACTTAAGGATGAGGAATCGCGCTACGGCCAGCCGCGTCCCGTTCGTGTCGCACCCATGGGAGTGGATGTCGGTTGATCGCCTGATGGTCAGCGCAGTATGGCCTAGTTTCGATGTAATGATCATGGTCCGGACAATCTTGTCCGGTCCTGCAGTCCGGGGCGGAGTTCGCATGTTTCTTTCGGTTTTTGATGTCTTCAAGATTGGTATCGGCCCCTCCAGTTCGCACACGATGGGACCGATGTCGGCAGCCAATCGCTTCCTCGACCTTATCCTGTCGAGCGACTGGCCGCGCCCGGTCAATGCCACCGTCACCTCGATCAAGTCGAGCCTGCACGGCTCGCTCGCCTTTACCGGCATTGGTCATGGAACGGGCAGGGCGGTGATCCTCGGTCTGATGGGCGAGCGTCCGGACCGTGTCGATCCCGACCGGATGGATCCGATCATCGAGGAAGTCGAGCGCACGGGCCGCATCACCCCCGCCGGACATCCGTCTTATGAATTCCAGCCGAAGACCGATCTTGTCTTCGACAAGAAGGTGCCGCTTCCCGGTCATGCCAATGGGATGTCCTTTTCGGCTTTCGACAAGGATGGCCGTCTGCTGCTGAAGCGCGTCTACTATTCCATCGGCGGCGGCTTCGTCGTTACCGATACCGAGCTCGAGGCCATGAAGGCCAGCAAGACCAAGCCTGGCGGCGTCAAGGTTCCCTATCCCTTCTCGACGGCAAAGCAGATGCTCGACATGGCGCGGCATTCCGGCCTGTCGATAGCCCAGATGAAGCGGGCGAACGAGGAGTGTTCGATGCCCGCCGAAGAGCTCGATGAGGGGCTCGACCGGATCTGGGCGGCGATGAAAAGCTGCATTGATCGCGGCCTGACTGGCTCCGGCATTCTTCCCGGCGGTTTGAAGGTGCGCCGCCGCGCCGGTATGATCCATGACAAGCTGCAGGACGAATGGCGCTCCAACAAGATTAACCCCTTGCTCGCCAACGACTGGCTGAGCGTCTATGCCATGGCGGTCAACGAGGAGAATGCGGCTGGCGGCCGCGTCGTCACCTCGCCGACCAATGGTGCTGCCGGCGTCGTGCCCGCAACGATCCGCTATTACCTGCATTTCCATGAGGATGCCGATCATCACGGCATTCGCGACTACCTGCTGACGGCGGCTGCCATCGGCGGCATCATCAAGTTCAACGCATCCATCTCCGGTGCGGAGGTCGGCTGTCAGGGCGAGGTCGGCTCGGCCTCGGCGATGGCGGCAGCGGGCCTTGCCGCCGTCATGGGGGGCACGCCGGAGCAGATCGAGAATGCGGCGGAAATCGCGCTGGAGCACCATCTCGGCATGACCTGCGATCCGATCGCCGGATTGGTCCAGGTGCCCTGCATCGAACGCAACGCGCTCGGCGCGGTCAAGGCGGTCACGGCGGCCTCGCTGGCAATCAAGGGCGACGGCCAGCATTTCGTGCCGCTCGACGCCTGCATCGAGACAATGCGCCAGACCGGTGTCGACATGCACGATAAATACAAGGAAACGTCGACGGGCGGCCTTGCCGTCAACGTTGTCGAGTGCTGATGGGCACCGATCTGTGGAGCGGTCGAGAACAGGCTTGACCGCCACCGTTGTGCGGGTGTTCAACTCCGGCCATGGCCTTGCATCTCATCAAGCTCTGCGTTGGCGCAGAATCGATTGACGACCTTCGTGACTGGGTGGCGCGCAAGGCGCAGACGGCGGTTGCCGCCGGTCTTGAGCCGCATTCCTATCATACGACGCGCATGGTGCCGAAGCGTGTCGAGGAACTGCTGGATGGCGGGTCGCTCTATTGGGTGATCAAGGGGCAGGTACAGGCGCGCCAGCGGCTGACCGGCATCGAAACCTTTACCGACGGCGAGGGCATCGGCCGCTGCAATCTGATCCTCAGCCCGGAAGTCGTCGAAACGGCCTATCAGCCGCGCCGTGCATTTCAGGGCTGGCGCTATCTTCTGGACAATGAAGCGCCGCGCGATCTGGCAGCGCTGGGTGCTGACACCGCGGAGCTGCCGCTGGAACTGCGCCGCGAACTGGCCGAACTCGGCCTTCTCTGAAAGCTGACGTCAAAATGCGAAAAGCCCGGCGGTGCCGGGCTTTGATCGTTGTTCCATGCCGTTTTACCGGATCCGTAGCCGGATCGGATAACGTCCCGAGGGCGACGTCACGTGCACGTGGATCTGTGCATCCGGCTGTGTCGAGCGCCATGCCCGTGCGCCGTGCGTCAGAAGTAGTGTCACCAGATCCTTGGTCCTTGACCGGGGGCGGCTGCCGAGCTCGGCGATCCGCATGGCGGCTTCGTGCAAGGGGTGCAGGCCGGAGCGCGGGGATTTCCGCTTCTTGTCCGGTGCGGGCGTCATGCCCGATCCATTCTCATTCATTCCCATAACTAACCTCGTTACGCAAAACCAAATCCGAGGAGGATCAGCGGTAAACACAACACGCCACTGATCGAAACTGTGTGATATCGTTACTGGGCGCTTGCCCAGCAGGCGAAGCCCTTGCTTTTCAAAGTCTTGCAGGCGGAAACGGCCTTGTTCTGGTCGGAAAAACCGCCGAAGCGTGCCCGGTAAAGCTGGCTGTCACCGCTGGCGAATGCCACCGTGAACGGGGTTGCGCCGCGCAGAGCCTTGCCGCCCTTGTCCTTGGCACTTTCAAGCAAGGTCATCGCCTGGCCCTTGTCCGGCGTCGCACCGATCTGGATCACCCAGCCGGCCGGCACGTTGTCTGCGGCGGCAGCTGTTTCAGCAGCAGGCTTGGCAACCGAATTGGTGATCTGGTTGTCGACATCGGCAGCCGGGACCGCCTTGGCGAGCTTGCGGCTCTGTGCTTCCAGCGTGTTTGGCATGACTTTCTGGGTCAGCAGCGGATTGGCGCTGGCCTTAACCGGCGCGGCATAGGCAACTTCGATGCTCTTCGTGGTCTCGCCGCTGTAGCGGAAATCCGGGACAGGACCGTTGCTCGGCAGGCTGAAGCTGCCGCCGGTTGCGGCAACCGCCGTTTCGACCGGCTGTGCAACAGCCTGAGCCGTCTGCATGGTCGGTGCGTCAGCGGTTTCAGCAACGAGATCGCCACCGCCACGGCGCGACGCTGCCGGCATGTATTTGGCGACGAGGGCGCGCATCTGTGCGTCGCGCGCACCACCGGACTTGCCGCCCATGACGACGCCGACGATGCTGCGGCCATCGGCCTGCGCCGAGGTCACGAGGTTAAAGCCGGCAGCCCGCGTATAGCCGGTCTTGATGCCATCGACGCCGCGCACGTTGCCGAGCAGGCGATTGTGGTTGCCAATCGTCTGCTTGCCGAAACGGAAGCTGCGGGTGGAGAAATAGGAATAATACTGCGGAAAATGCTGGCGAAGCGCCATGCCGAGCCGGGCCTGATCGCGCGCCGTCGTCATCTGCGTGTCGTTCGGCAGGCCGTTGGCGTTGCGATAGGTGGTGCGGGTCATTCCGAGCGCACGCGCCTTGTTGGTCATGATCCGGGCAAAACGCTCTTCGGAACCGCCGAGCAGTTCGCCGAGTGCGGTCGACGAATCATTGGCGGAGCGTGTGACCATCGAAAGAATGGCCTGCTCGACGGTGATCGAATTACCAGAGCGCACGCCGAGTTTGGATGGCGGCTCCGCTGATGCGTTCTTTGAAAACGGAACGGGCGTGTTCTT
The DNA here is from genome assembly GCA_900473685.1 of Hyphomicrobiales bacterium. GTDB lineage: Bacteria > Pseudomonadota > Alphaproteobacteria > Rhizobiales > Rhizobiaceae > Pararhizobium. The sequence continues at coordinate 269,291 of UCNE01000018.1, read as the reverse complement.
GTTGATCTTGCCGGCTTCCAGCGCCTCGAAGGTCAAATAGAGTGTCATCATCTTCGTCAGCGATGCCGGGTAGCGCAGGCTATCGGCGTCTTCGCTATACAGCACCTTGCCGGTCTTTGCGTCGACCACGATACCCGCATATTGCGCGGCGGAGACGACGGGGATTGCCGTAAACGTTGCAGCCAGCGACACCAGCAGCACCCGGCAGGCCTTCTTGAAAAATAGCGCAGGCGCGTCTGGAGCGAAGCCGTTGAATATGGATTTGGACACTACACTACTCTTCATTCTATTTTCACAGATGCCGTCCGGGGTGGCCTTCAGAAACGGCTGTTCTCGAAACTCTATCGGGATAGCGTTACCAATCGGTTTATGATGAATGATTGGTTTCAGTAATCCGTCGTGTTCTTCTCATTTTCAAACAGGCCGTTCGGGCTTGCCGCTTCACGCGAAGAGGCATGGGCTCAGAGCCTGGGTGAATTGGGAGGTACCAGTCTGTCGTTCAGATAGGTCACGACGGCGTTGTCGATGGCTTGCCATTGTGGCAGCAATTGGCTGGAAAAGCGGTAAAGCACAACAAGATCGCGCCCGGCATGAATATCGCGCTGGCAGTCGGCGCTGGTGGACAGCGCGGGCGCCGCCGGCAGGATGCAGCGTACGGCATAAGGCGTGCCGCCACCGCGGTTTGCGGTATAGAAGACTTCCTGGCCGTAACCGGAGTTCTGTTTCATTTCGTGCCGCACCAGTCCGGCCGGACCGGGCAGGATCGTGCCGCTGAACAGGTGCTGATAGATCGGCTCGATCCGTCCCGACATGTCGCGCGACATCGTGCTTTGGGAAACATCGAGGAAAATCAATTTATCCGGATGGTTGACGTCGTTGAAGAGCGCCCGTGTCTCGTCGGTATACCCCTGCAGGCCCGGCCAGGTGAGGTAAAGATCGGCTCGCTCGGAACGGCCGGTAACGCGTTGCTGCTCGAAGCGGATAATGTTTGACGGCAGCCGCAGATGATCCTGGCCGATGATGATATCGTTGGTCTCGATGCTGGTCGTGTGGCCGGCCAGGGCCAGGTTTTCGCCGTACCAGCGGCCGGCAAGGCTGATGCCGGCAGTCAGCACCGCAAACCCGACAGCCACTGCGGTCACGCCGTACAGGAAACGCAACGAGATCAGCGGTGCGTGATCGTCTTGTCCTGCGGAGGTGATTGTCATCGGCGGCCCGCTGCTTTGCTTGTCTTAATGAAGGGTATTCGCTTCAATCGCAGTCCGTGCCGAAATGAAACAGTGCGGGCGGCATGGAACTTGCTGGTTGAAGCTGTGTCTGCAAAGCTCGGCCAACATGGTTAATTTTTGATGAATTTTACGCTGTCCTTTCTATCGCTCGTGACCGGTTTCGGCGTTTCGTTCATCGTGCTTGATGCAAGCCGCATGGCCAGCCGGGGGCACTGGCCATCGGCGCACGGCGTCATCGCCGATAATTTTCGCGCCTTCGCGGTCTTCCTGGCGTTGTTCGCCGGGCCTGCGCTGTTCGTCCGGTCCTTGTGGAGATTACGCACGCCGGATGGCCGGATGTCGCTGGCAGGTCTTGGTGCCGGTGTGGTGATCGGCAGCGGCTGGGCCTTCTGTTATGGTCTGGTCGTCATCCGGTGCGCTGGTCTGTTGGGATTGACGCTGCGTTAGCCGGTTATCCCTCGGGCAAAGAAAAAGGCCGGTTCCGGGGACAGCGGAACCGGCCAGCAGGGCCTCGGTCGGGGACGGGGATGGGGACTGACCGCAGCCTTTTTGTGCAACCCGGGCATCCTGGACCGGGTTGCGGATGTCTGGCGCCCTACTGGCTGACGCTGCCGACAGCCACGGTGCGGCCGTCCTGAAGCTTTACCCAGCGTCCGGAATGCTGTTCCGACTGGCGCTTGAGGTAGGTGTACTCGGTCTCGGACCACAGCAGCACCTTGTTGCGCATGTTGTCGAGGACGAAATCGCCGCGGTCGGTGCGCACAGTCAGCACGGCATGGCCTTCGCCATTCGGCTGCAGCACAACCGTGATCAACAGGTCCGAAGGCGAGAAGCCGGCCTGGATCAGACGCTTGCGCTTCAGGAGCACGTAGTCTTCGCAATCGCCGACCTTGTCGGGATAGGCCCAGTATTCTTCGACGCCGTAGATTTCCTTGTCGGTCAGCGGCGCCACGGATTCGTTGACGTCGTAGTTGACCTCGAGAATTTTCTTCCAGCCTTCACGCGTCAGGACCATGGGTCCTTTCTTGTCCGGGTTGGCGCGGCATTCCTGCGGCAGGCTGCGGCAGAACTCATAATGTCCGACTGGCGGATTGGTGGAGCCGCCGGTGATCATGTTGGCGGGCAGGGCAAAAGCCGATTGGACCGCTGCTGCAGAAAGAAACGCGCCGATAAGGACGGCCTTCAGGAATGTTTTCGTTGTCATGCTTGTCTCCCCGTTCTGGAGTGACAATGACATCGAGTTTTTTATCGCTCGCGAAAATTGGAGGTAAAATAAAGTGCAAAACAAATTGAAATAAGTAGAAAATTCAAATTAAACTTGAATAAATATTGAGATACATTTGAGTCAAATACGTTTAAAATTTGAACTATTCTCATATTGGTGCACCTGCGGTTAATGATCCGGAAGCCATGTATGGTGCTGTAAATACGCGATTTCTCCCGTTGATGCCGGTTTCCCGGCCGTGATTTCTCACGCGCGATTTGAAATTCCGAAGTGCCGGGAGGAGAGGGATGAGCGCCGATTTAGATTTGATTTACCAGAGAAACCGCGGATTTTGACGGGAAGTTGCTGCAAGCGGTGGGAAATTTATTTTATATTCTGGCACAAAAAATCATGGCCGGATTTTGTTTTCATCAAAATGGCACTGATCCGCGGCGGGATTTGTATCATATTGGGTCGCATGGAACGTGAGACGAATTTAGATGCGGGAAGATTGCGGGCGTCTGGTCGGTTATCGGCAAGGCGGCAATCGAAGCTCACTCTAAATCCCACGCTGCGTTGCCGAGGGTGCGCTCCGTGGGTAGAATGACGCTGCGGGAAACCAGCTTGAAGTCGAGGCATGAAATCCATGACGCCATCGGAACACATTGACGCGTTGATCGACAATCTAGCCGACTGGCGCGGGGCGACGCTCGCCAGTGTCCGCAAGGCCATCCTCGAAGCCGATCCGGATATCGTCGAGGAATGGAAATGGATGGGGAGCCCTGTCTGGTGCCGCGACGGCAACATGGTGGTCGGCAATGCCCATAAGGACAAGGTGAAACTGACCTTCTCCCATGGCGCCAGCCTCCCGGATCCGGACAAGCTGTTCAACAACGGTTTCGCGGGCAAGGTCTGGCGGGCGATCGATCTTTTCGAGGGGGATGTGATCGACGAGCGCGCCCTGACGGATCTTATCCGTTCGGCGGTTGCCTACAATCAGAGCAGAAAGAAGAAAAAAGCACGGGCGGCGCCTCGTGCGAAGGAAAAGAAGAGCAGGGAGGCCTGAGGCTGTCGGCTCAACCTGTTGCGTTCATTGCCGGAAGTTTGCCGGGTGTTTGGTGTTGCGTGAAACGTCACGCATGGCTTTCAAGCGAAAGCGCCCCGGCGTCAGAGAAACTCGCGCAGAGCCTCGCGCGACTGAATCCCGAGGAATTCGATCGCCACGCCTTCCTGGAAATGGCGCACGACGCGGCCTTTCATGCTGCCAAGCAGAAGGGCGGTGCCGAGCGGCAGGCGCGTCTCCATGTCGACGGCAGCGCCGGACAGCGAAAGGTCGATGATGCGGCAGACATATTTGCTGCCGTCTTCCAGGGTGATTTCCGTGCGGGTCTTGCGCGGAGCCAGGCGGTCGTGGCGCCGGTCTTCCGGCAGGCCCAGCTCGTGCTTGTTGGCAATCCAGGTCAGCTGTGCCGCCAGCTTTTCGCGCTTGCGGTCGGTGGCATTGATCTGGATGACGAAGGCATTTTCGGCGAGGCGCGAAACCGTGCCTTCCAGCCGCCCGACATGATCGACATAGGCAATGATGCGTTCGCCGGCACGGGGCCGCGCATCGCAGGTGAACAGCACGTCACCCGGTGACATGTCGATGGCGGTGCACTCGAATTCGTCCTGATTGGCAAGCATGAGGCGGCCGGTCAGGTTCACCGAAACACGCTGGAAAGCGCCTTCGTTGTGCTGCTTGGGGCCGGCTGTCTGCGATTGCTGAAACGAATACATGATCACACTTGTGCGATGTCCATCCAAGCCACAGCTTTACCCTGATCCGGTTAACAGAAGGTTTTTTCAAGGGGCTTGAGGCGCTGCGGCGTTAATCTTGCCGCCCGCCTTCGAACACCCGAAGATGAAGGACACGGCGGATTGCTCCGGCTATTCCACGATCGGCAAGGTGCGGCGTGGCCGCGGGCAGGGGCTTTCTTTCCGGCCGGTTCTGGAAAAACAGGTTGGTCTTTTCGATATCGAGCACACGCATGCCGTCAAGATCGAGATAGTTGACGGGGGTACCTTCCAGCCAAAGCGGCCTTGCCAGCGGCACCAAGGCGCCGATGATCCGGTCCACGGCGCCATCCGGCGAGCGCAACGGCAGAAGGATGATTTCGGTCGGCAGGCGATCGGCGGTACCGGCAAGCGAGGATGCCGAGAGGATGACCGGCGCCTTCTGCGTCATCACATCATCAGCGATCCGGGCAAGACTGCCGGTTTGTTCGGCAAGCCACAGGGCATCGAATGCCGAGCCACGCAGTTCGCGCGCAAACAGGGAGCAGATGCGCGTGCCGGCAAGCCGGAAGCGGACGTCGCCACGCGGGGTTTTCTCCAGGATGAAAAGATCCGCCAGGATGTTGCGAATATGGGCAGGCTCGATCTGGCTGCGGGCCGGCACCTCGCGGTGTCCCCGTAGCTCGTCCCAATAGGCGTAAATCTCGATAGCGGCCTTGCTGCGCATGCTTTCATTCCATTCATCACATTTTGTGCCGCTTTGGCACATCTGGCGGGGGAAAACGGCCCCGCAGTAATGACAGAGCGATTTCCGTGCCAGCGCGATATTAAGGTTAATGTTTGGTTTAGATTGAAAGCGCCCGGATCTGATGGCATCAACGGGCATCACTTCACGAAGGGTTGCCTTCGGCACACAAACTTATGGGCTCGGAATTTTTGGGGGCTCACCGGCCGTTCAGTTTTTTGACTGGACGGCCTTTTTTTATCGGCACGCTGGCGTTTTATCGCAAATCCTTTTGATTTGCTCTCTGCCTGCAAGCTGTGCGAACAAGTGCCGCGCATCTCGCCGCTTTTGACGCGGCCGTGAATCGTATAGAGCGAGGCGCGAGTGCCGGGTTGAGGATGAGCCGGCGGAAGGAACCGTGAGCAGCATGACAGACCAAACCGACGGCGCAACGCCGCCGCAGGACACCGAAACGGCAAATGCAACGCGGGTCAGCGAACCGGCGTTCAACCTGCCGTCAGGTCTTGTCGCCATGCTGGCGCTGCTGGTGATCATCCATGTGGTGCGCACCTACCTGCTGTCTGCCGCCGTCGATAGCGAGGTGATCCTGAACTTCGCGTTCTGGCCGGCACGATACGATCATCCGTTGGCGGATCAGACCCTGGCCTGGCTCTGGAGCCCCCTGACATATTCGCTGCTGCATGGTTCCTGGGAGCATCTGATTTTCAACGGTTTCTGGATGGTGGCATTCGGTGCTCCGGTTATCCGCCGGATCGGCCCGGCGCGTTTCATGCTTTTCTGGTGCCTTTCGGCCGTTGCTGCGGTCGCCCTGCATGTGGCTTTCCATTGGGGCGAAACGATCTTTGTCGTCGGCGCCTCCGGCGTGGTTGCCGGTCTGATGGGGGCGGCTGCACGGTTCGTCTTTTCGCCCAGCGGCCGTATCAGCCGGCAATTTGCCCATCTCAACCGCCGGCTCAGCATCGGCGAGGCGTTGTCTAACCGCTCCGTCGTGGTCTTCACCGGCATCTGGTTCCTCACCAATTTCCTGATTGGCCTTGGCGTCTTTGCCTTTGGCGGTGCCGGGGGCATCGCCTGGGAGGCGCATATCGGCGGCTTCCTGTTCGGCTTCCTGCTGTTTGGTCTTTTCGATCCCCGGCATTGATCGTCGCAAGGCTGTCACGGCCTTTCGAAAGATCGGTGATCTCACCGAGAACGCTTGATTTTCGCCGGTCTGTAGCGCACCATTCCCGTCCGAAGGCAGTGAACCGCGCGGTCCCCGGTTGGTTGCCAATGGGCAGATAACGCGACAGGAATGATATCTGTCTTGCGAATTGGTCCATAACCGCGACGCGAGGAGCGCTTTGCGGTTCGCCAATATCCCGGTCAGATGCAGGTCGCTGAAACGGGAGGGTTTGAATGTCTGTTAAGGCAATATTGAACGAAAAGGGCCGTCAGGTGGTGACGGTCGACCCGCAGGCAAAAGTGCGCCAGGCGGTCGCCTTGCTCAGTGAAAATCGCATCGGTGCCGTCATCATCGTCAAGCCGGGAGACAAGATCGCCGGCATCTTGACGGAGCGCGACGTGGTCGCTGCCATGGCCAAGTTCGGCGCCGAATGCCTCGACAAGCCGGTATCCTCCGTCATGTGGGCGAAGGTGTACTGCTGCACCGAGGAGATGAGCATCAACGACATCATGGAAATCATGAACAACATGCGTGCCCGCCATCTTCCGGTCGAAAAGAACGGCCGCCTTGTCGGCATCGTCTCGATCGGCGATGCGGTCCGTCATCATATCCGGGCGATCGAACATGAGACCGAACAGATCAAGGCCTATATCGCCGGCTGATCCGCCGGCCACGCAGAAAAAAGCCGCGCTGCCTTAAGGGCCGCGCGGCAGAGGTGCCGGGTGTCAACGCCGGAAATTATCGCAGCATCACGTCCTGAAGCCGTTGAAGCTCGCTGAGCTTCGACTTGGTTTCGTAATAGCCGCGATCGATCGCCTCGCCGGCGCGGTGAAACTCCGACAGGCCGATATCGTTGAGTTTTGGATGCAGTGCCAGATCCGGTGGATCGCCGGCAAGCCGTGCGCGGGAAATACGGTCCTGGATGATGTTGAAGGCCTGGACCATGACGCTGGTCATGCCCAGCCGTCCGGCCTGACCTTCCGGCTGCTTTGGCATTGCAGGCTGCTCGGCCGTCTGGCTTCCCGCATTGTGTTTGATGACGGCGGAGCGGCCATAGAGATCGTAGTTAAGGTTGACGGCAACGACCAGCTGCTGCTCGTGGGCGCGGCAGACCGATACCGGCACCGGATTGACCAGCGCGCCGTCCATCAGGGTGCGATTGTTGCATTTGACCGGCTCGAAAATGCCCGGCAGCGCATAGGAGGCGCGGATCGCGGTGATCAGCGAGCCCTGGCCGATCCAGACTTCGTGACCGGAATTGACCTCGGTCGCAACAGCAACGAATGTCCGGTCGAGATTTTCGATCGACATGTCCTGCAGGTGTTCCTGCATCCGCTTGGTCAGGCGCAGGCCGCCGAACAGGCCGCCGCCACCGATGGCGAAATCAAGCAGTCCGGCAATCCGCCGCATCGTCAGCGAGCGGGCGAAGGTTTCAAGCTCGTCGAGTTTTCCAGCCAGATAACAGCCGCCGACCAAAGCGCCGATCGACGTGCCGGCAATCATGCCGACTTCGATGCCTTCCTCGTCCAGTGCTTTCAAGACGCCGATATGCGCCCAGCCGCGGGCCGCACCACCGCCAAGCGCAAGCGCGATCTTCGATTTCGGAGGCTTGATCTGTTCGGGGGGAGGTGCACTCAGAGCGTGGGAAGGGCCGCCGGGCACGGAAGCATCTGCGGTGATACCGCTGCGATTGAATGTCCAGTTCAACATCCGGCACCTCCATGCCGCAGAACACACTGTTACAGGCCGTCACGTCTCGCTTTACTGCATTGCAAGCGCATGCCGTAGGAACTCAATCTACAGGAGGTCCGTTCCGCGCAGGTGTTCCCGGCGGAACGCATCCTTTGTCGAGATTACGCTCCCAGTCTGGTTGCGAAATCGTGAATCCCTTAAGAAACTGAGCCAAAAAGCGTCAGATGATTAATTTTTGCCGTAGATGTCGTCCGGATGGAAATGAATTTCGGTATCAATGATGTTAAGTGACGTGACACCATCCTTGGCGCCAACGGCACGATAAAAGCATGAGCGCCGGCCGGTGTGGCAGGTTGCGTCATGGCCAGCGACACGGACTTTCAGCCACAGTGCATCCTGATCGCAGTCGGTGCGAATTTCTTCGACTGTTTGCAGGTTACCGGACGTTTCGCCCTTTTTCCAGAGGCTCTTGCGTGAGCGGCTGTAATAGTGGGCGATGCCGGTTTCGATGGTCAGCGCCAAAGCCTCGGCATTCATGTGCGCAACCATCAGCAACGTGCCGTCGCCAGCGTCGGTAACGACGGCGGTGATCAGGCCATTGGCGTCGAAACGTGGCGTGAAAGCGGAACCGGATTCCAGTTCCGCCTTGTTGGTGGACGGGGAGGCAAATTCAATTGTCATCGGAAAGCTCCGGTTGACGGAGCTTACTTGAAGCCCCGCAGCATGGTCATGAAGCGGGCCTGTTCGGCGGGCTCGGTCTTGAAGACACCGGTAAAGGTGGTGGTCAATGTCGTCGAGCCCTGCTTCTGGACGCCACGCATCGCCATGCACATATGCTCGGCTTCGATCATCACGGCGACACCGCGCGGCTGCAGCGTGTCATCGATCGCCTTGGCGATCTGCGCGGTCATGGTTTCCTGCGTCTGCAGGCGGCGGCCAAAAATATCGACGACGCGGGCGATCTTCGACAGGCCAAGCACCTTGCCAGCCGGAAGATAAGCGACATGCGCCTTGCCGATGATCGGAACCATATGGTGTTCGCAGTGCGAGAAGAACGGAATGTCCTTGACGAGAACGATGTCGTCGTATCCGCCAACCTCCTCGAAGGTGCGGCCCAGCACATCCTCGGCAGCCAGATCATAGCCGGAAAACAGTTCCTTGTAGGCCTTGGCAACACGGGCAGGGGTATCGAGAAGTCCTTCGCGTGCCGGATCGTCTCCAGCCCAGCGCAAGAGAACGCGAACGGCGTCCTCGGCTTCCTTCTGGCTCGGCCGGCCGTCAGCGGCGGGCACGGCAGGAAAATTCTTGACTATGGCGTCCATAATGGCCTCTTGGCGTAACTGATGTTACTTGACGTTTATCTTTTCGGACAACTCGCCACTGGCCATTGACCTGATGTGTTCAGGCCTGGTTTCCGTCGGCGGGCTCCGGGGCTTTTTGATTTGCAGAGGTTAAGGGCTCTGGATCATCCGGCACGGTTTCCCAAACAACAGGCGACTGTTCGCTCTTGCGAACCTGTCGCCCCCACACGACATAGCATATAATATGCCGGGATGCATGTGAAAGGGGCGCAGATGGAGACACTGTGTTTTTTTCTGAGATACGATAGAAAATCATGCGCCGTTTGCCTGAAAACGCGCAAAAACAAGCGGATCGCGCCGAATGATGGATGAAATCTATAACAGCAGGATCTTGGAGTTCGCCGGCAATATCCCGAAAAGCGGCACGCTCGCCGATCCGGATGCGGAAGCCAGCGCCCATTCCAAGCTGTGTGGCTCGAAGGTCCGCGTCTATCTGAAAATGGACGGCGACATCGTTGTTGACTTCGCCCATGAGGTGAAAGCCTGCGCTCTGGGGCAGGCGTCATCCTCGATCATGGCCCGCCATGTGGTCGGTGCGACATCGGCCGAAATCCGGAAGGCGCGCGAAGACATGCTGGCGATGCTGAAGGCGGACGGCGAGGGGCCATCGGGCCGTTTCGAGGACATGCGCTTCCTCAAACCCGTCAGGGATTACAAGGCCCGCCATGCCTCGACCATGCTGACCTTCGATGCCGTCGTCGATGCGATGGGCCAGATCGAAGCGTCGCGCCCGGTCAAGGCTGCCGTCTGAGATGTGCGGCAAGCCGGAATGTCAGGGCCATGAGGAGGGTGTCGCAAGGCGGCCCTATTCAGGCCGCAACTATGGAGGCCCGTTTCGCAAGACGCCGGGGCGGCTGTTCGGCATGGCTTTCATCCGGCTCTACCAGTTGACGCTCTCCGGCTTCATCGGCAATTCCTGCCGCCATATCCCGACCTGTTCCGAATATGGCTACGAGGTCATCGCCCGCCACGGTTTCTGGCCGGGCGGCTGGATGGTGCTGTTCCGCTTTATGCGTTGCGGCCCTGGCGGCACGAGTGGGTTCGACCCGGTGCCGGACCGCATCGCAGCGCGCTGGTGGGAACCCTGGCGGCTCTGGCGCCTGCCGCGGCCGGCGGGGGAATGAGGCTGTGGCAACCTATGTCGCTTTGCTGCATTCGATCGTGCTCGGTCCCGGACGCCGCGTCGTCATGGCCGATCTGAGGGCAATGGCGCAGGAAGCGGGTTTTACCGACGCTCGCACGCTGGTTTCCACCGGCAATCTGGTTTTTGCGGCGGAGGATGCGCCGGTTTGCGTGATCGAGGAGCGGTTGGAAGCGGCCTTTCGTGCCCGCTTTGGCAAACATGTCGATATCATCGTGCGCACGGCTGGCGACTGGAGGCGGCTTGCCGCGGACAACCCTTTTGCCGAGGGCGAGGGAGGCAATGTCGTGGTGCGGGTCATGCGAAAGCCGCTGGCCGAGACCGCACTGGTGCCGCTGGCGCGCGTCGCCGAACCGCAGCTCAGGCTGACCCTTGTCGCGGGCGACCTCTGGATCGATTTCGCTGGCAAACCGAGCGAGACGAAACTGCTGTCGCATTTGACCACGAAAAAGCTCGGCATCGGCACAACACGCAACGCCAACACCGTCAACGGGCTTAGCGCCATGCTCGGCTGACGCAGCTGCAGTGGATTTCCCGGCACGTTGCCGCTGTTCCCGCGGGCTGCGCATTCACGGCGCCACTCTTCGGTCTGCTCGGAAGAGTGTCACGTTGTGTGGAGAGCGCTAAGCGCCACAAGCGGACGTCACTACCGCCACTGGACCAACTCACTCTCTTGCTACGGCTGCTTCCGCGATGTGCGCAAGTGTTGTTGTCCTGTAGGCCTTTTTCAATTCAGCTTCGGCGAGTTTATGTGCGTGTTCAAGAACGGCGTTCGAGGCACGTTCAACGGGGCAATTGGGATGATCTTTCGACAATGGTGCGGGCAGCATCTGCCCTTCGATCAAAGCGAATTGCACATCGAGGATAGTGATCTGAGCTAGCGCGCGGGTCAGCCTCCACCCGCCTCCACGGCCTCCTTCAGATTCTACAATGCCATGGTCGCGCAAAGCCCCAAGGGTACGGCGAACGACGACCGGGTTCGTATTGAGCATTTGCGCAATTCGCTCTGACGTTTCCCTTCCACCCAGTAATCCCATGTGGACCAGCACGTGCAGCATCCTCGCAAGACGCCCATCACTTCTCATAACGAATCTTTCTGCAACAATTGTTGTTACGGTATCTTGACCTTCGACTAAACCGTAACATAAATAGTTACACAAAAAAGAGGCAAATTACATGCTCCGCCGAATGTTTATGGCCCTAGCAGCGCAAGTCGCTTTCTACGCCTCGACCAAGCAGGCATCTAGTCAGGAGGCTCCTATGAAGGGCACAATCATTTCGACAGCCACGATCCCCATGAGCATCATTGAGGCTGGCGAAGGTCCGCTCGTCTTGTTCTGTCACGGTTTTCCCGAAACCAAATATGCTTGGCGTCACCAGATCGAGGCATTCGCGCGGGCAGGCTATCGCGCTGTTGCGCCGGACATGAGAGGGTATGGGAAAACGAAGTCTCCGGAGCGTCCGGATGAGTACACCATTTTCCATTCGGTCGGTGACCTCGTGGCACTCCTCGACGCTCTGGGCGAGAGGCAAGCGGTGTTGGTCGGCCACGACTGGGGTGCGACAATAGCATGGCAAGCAGCGGTCATGCGGCCCGACAGGTTCCGTGCGATTGTCGCTCTGAGCGTGCCGATGATGGGCCAGCCACCTGTGCCTCCTTCACGGATATTCCCTCAGGATGACAAGTACCTTTTCTACCCCCTGTATTTCCAAGACCCTGCTGGAGCCGAGGTCGAGTTCGGTCAAAATATTGACCTGACACTGCGCAAGCTCATTTTTGCAGCGAGCGGCGAAGCCGGACCCCGCCTGCCTGGCGATAACACTCCAAATCCTTTTGGCATGGTGTCGCGAACTATAGGGCTATTGAAAAGTCTCCCGGAGCCCGCCGCGTTGCCAGATTGGCTGCCCGCCTTCGATTTCGAACGCTTGGTACAAGACTTTGAGACATCGAGCTTTAAGGGCGGTTTGAACTACTACCGCAATCTTGATCGCAACTGGGAACTGCAGCACGCTACCTCTGGCTTGACCGTGAATATCCCGGCGTTGTTCATGATAGGCGAACGAGACACCGGTCTCAGCATTCCTGGGATGGATCAGATTATAGCGGGGATGCCTGCACTCGTTCCCGATCTGCGCGGTTCACATGTCATTTCTGAAGCTGGCCATTGGCTTCAGCAAGAGCGCCCCCATGAAGTCTCCGAAACGATCCTCAAGTTTTTGAATGACATCTAGCCGCAAGCGGCCTTCCGCTCCGCGCCAAAGGCAGGCATCCTCTCCGTATCCACGATTGTCCGCTCTCGACCCCAAGTGCGGCGTCCAGGAATGAACGCCCCGGATCCAGAAGCGGTCATCCACAGAATTGGGACAGCTGCAATGCTTCCGGTTAACGATCGGCTGCAACATCAACGGCCTTTGTCGGAGGTTCCTGGATGGGCCTCTTTTTCCGATGGCGGTGACTGGGCCGCCATCGGCTGGCAGCCGTTATCGAGAGCCTGCGCGCCCGCGCCATTGGAGTTCTTCGAACAGCCGCGCCTCGAGCGATGGAAAGCGTCGCCATGGCCAGCAAGGTTTCCCGCTACCTGATGCTGGTAGCCTGCGACCAGACGACCATCCATTGTCCGTCGCGACGCTCATAGACGTCGGTGTGCCAATAATCACTGAGGGGGACTTTATGCCCGTTGAAGACGACTTCCAGCTGGGCTCGATATCGAATGACCGCGGCATTGTCGTATGGGCGCACCGCAATGTCGGCGGGCTCCCACGTCAGATACCTGATCTGTCCGGAGGCAATCGCACCGAGGTATTCTTCCTTTGAAAGAGCGGCGCCGATTGGCGTTATCAATTGAAAGTCTGGAGCGTGAAGCTGGCGTGCCCGAACAATGTCCGCGCTGACGAGAGCGCGCAGTCTGACACGTTCCGTTTCGCGGAGAAGGTCGGCTTGATTGGTCGTTGAGGGGGCGTCGGCGGCCGGGATTGTCATGTATTTTCTCCATTTGAAAACGAGGGATCGCTCGATCTCTGACCAGGTGACCACTATGCGCGGGCACCGGGGCTCGCGCGTACAGTGGATTCAGATTGTTGGTTCGCACTCGCGGCGAGCACCAATCCCAGGTCGATGAGGCTTTGGGCGCTGGCGCGTATCGCCTCTTCCTCCGGGCGCGAGCGCCAGTTCAGGATACGCTGGGCTTTTGCTGCACTGACACGCAAATCTCGATTGAGTTCGTGAACGATGGTTCGAGCATCGGGGTCTGATTGCGCCATGGCCTTGACGACCTCATCGGGCACTTCGCCCTTCGGAAGCCAGGAGGCGTATTCCGGGAAGGAAGCCGCAAGAACAGCCACCAATTCCTTGAGCCAGAAAAATCGCCCCCCGACGATGAAACGTTGGTTCTTGGCCGCGGGATTGGTCATCGCTCGGATGTGGGCGTTTGCGGCATCGCGCACATCCACAACAGAGAAGCCGAACCGTGGAATGCCATTGAATCGTCCTGTCATCAGATGGTGGATCAGGCCAACAGACGTCCCGAAATTCGCGCCAAGTAGCGGCCCAAGGATCATACTAGGGTTGATGACCGCCAGATCGAGGCCAACCTCACGCGCAAAGGCCCAGGCCGCCCGCTCGGTCAGGGTCTTCGACTTGTAGTAGGGCGTTGCCCGTGGGCCTTCCGGGTCGGTCCAGTTTTCCTCCGTGAAGGGTGCCTGCCCGTCGCCATGGTTGGTGGCTGCTATGGAGGAAGTCAGTACCACACGCTTGACGCGCTGGCGGTGCGCCGCATGGAGTACCCGTAACGCACCGTCACGGGCGGTACTGATCAGCGCGTCCTCGTTTTCGGGAAACCCCGGGGGAAAAGGCGAGGCCGTATGAATGACATGGCTGTATCCTTCGACAGCTGCAGTCCAGCCATCGTCGCTGTCGAGATCGGCCTGCACGAAGCTGAGGCGCGCCAGGGCATCCTTGTGCGTGTGCATGCCAAGTTGGTTTTGCACGGCATCGCTCTTGCCAATGCGACGCAGGCTGCCTCGAACCCGGTACCCTTGCTCAAGCAACTGCAAGGCGACGTGCCCGCCGAGAAATCCGCCAATGCCTGTCACTAGGACCGTTGCAGTTGTGGGGTCGTCAGGCGCCGTGTTCATTGAAGCTCCTTGTGACCGCGTCCCGGCGGCTTGTTCAAATTAGACACATAGACAATTTATGTCTAATTGCCTTTTGACAGCGTGGACCCAGAGTGTCAATATGCCCACAAGATGCAAACCGAACAAAAAATTACGCATATCCTGGACGCCGCTTTGCCGGTGTTTGTGCGCTTTGGCTTTCACAAGACCTCAATGGCGGACATTGCGCGCGCGGCGGGAATCTCTCGCGCTTCGCTCTATCTCAGCTTCAACAGCAAGGAAGAGTTGTTCCGGGCCGGCTCGATTCGAGCGCATGCCCGGACGCTGCATGAAGTGGCAGCGGTACTGGCAGGCCAGGGCAGTGCCTTGGATCGGATGGAAATGGCCATAGCGGTCTTTCAGCGGGAGTTGATCGCCCCCTTTGGCGGCAGCGCTGATGTAGAAGAACTGTTTGCTGCCAACATGGCCCTGGCGGCGGATATCACGCTCGACGCGCGGACAAAGCTACTGAGCATGCTGACGCGGACATTGATCGCTGCCGCAGAGAGCGATGAAATCGATCTGGAGCCGCTGCAGGCCCCGCCCGCTCAACTGGCCAACATCATTGTGGCAGCCACGAATGGGATCAAGCACGCGCAAGGGGATGGTTCGAGCCTTGAGAACGATACGAGACTCTTCATGCGCCTCCTGCGGGTGGCCGTGACGTCGAGGACCCGCTAGCAGGCGCGTTTACGTTACTGCGTAGCCCTCTAAAGCCGCTTCTCAAAGAATGTGTCCGGATATGGATCGTCGTTGAAACGGTCGATTTCGGTCCAGCCGGTGCCGCGATAAAGCTGTTTTGCCTCCGGCAATGCGCTGTTCGTATCCAGACGGAGGATTTTGATGGTGAGGTTACGGGCAATCGTCTCGGCCGATGTCATCAGGCGTTTGGCGAGCCCAAGACCACGCGCTGAAGGTGCGACCCAGAGCCTTTTGATCTCCGCGACGTCGCCACCGCTGCCCTTCAACCCAACGCAGCCGACCGGCAAGCCGTCCGACATGGCGACCAGGAACACCCCGCGCGGACGGATCATGTCCTTGGCGTCGGGATCGCGGGACAGCGAGACATCGAAGCCGTTGTCGAAGCGGCGGGCGAGTTCGCCGTAATATTCGCCCAGACAATACAGGGCGTCCTCATGCCGGGGATCTTTCTCCTCGAGCGCGATGTGGTCACGCCTCAGCGAACTGGCGACGATGTCCATGGCCCGCAGAAGGTGCTCCGGGCTGCTATGGCGTGCCAGGAATGTTTTCGCCTGGGCATTCGATAGGGCTTCATACTCCTGGAATTCGGAGCGGCCGGTATCGGTCAATCGTGCGACGCGGCGGCGCGCATCCTGTTGATCCGGCACTGTCTCGATCAGGCCTTCGTCTTCAAGGCCACGCAGCAGACGGCTCATCAAGCCCGAATCGAGGCTGAGGTAGTCGCGGATGGCGGCGATTTCGGATTGCCCCTGGCCGATCGCATTGAGGACGCGAGCGGCGCCCAGCGGACGGCCGCGTCCAAGGAACGATGTGTCGAGAGCGCCGACTTCGGCGGTGACGGCACGATTGAAGCGGCGAACGCGGGAGATGGGATCATGGGTCATATTATCTGACTTAGGTCAGATAATTGCCTCTGTCAATTTCGGTACGATCGAGCCCTTGTGCTTTCTTTGGCCGGCTGGCGTCACAGCGACTGGCTGCGAAATCGGACGCCGGGTTCTCACCTCTTCCAATCGCCCCGTTTTCCCTCTATACCGCGCACCGCACGCGCCGGCTCCGCCGGCCTTCACCGTACACCACCCGCATTCGTTGGCGGGACTGGACAAGGAAGAAAACATGTCTGACGCTGTTTCCCTTACATTTCCCGATGGTTCCGTCCGCGGTTATGCCGCTGGCACGACGGGCCGCGAAGTTGCCGAATCGATCTCCAAGTCGCTTGCAAAGAAGGCCATCGCGATCGCGCTGGATGGCGAGCTGCGCGACCTGTCCGATCCCGTGGTCACCGGCAAGCTCGAGATTGTTACCCGCGAAGACGCCCGCGCACTGGAGCTGATCCGCCACGACACGGCCCACGTGATGGCCGAAGCCGTGCAGGAATTGTGGCCCGGCACGCAGGTCACCATCGGCCCGGTGATCGAGAACGGCTTCTATTACGACTTTGCCAAGAACGAGCCCTTCACGCCCGATGATCTGCCGAAGATCGAAAAGCGGATGAAGGAGATCATCCAGCGCAACAAGCCGTTCACCAAGGAAATCTGGCCGCGCGACAAGGCGCGTCAGGTCTTTGCCGACAAGGGCGAAGCCTACAAGGTCGAGCTGGTCGATGCGATCTCCGCCGATCAGGACCTGAAGATTTACTATCAGGGTGACTGGTTCGATCTCTGCCGTGGTCCGCACATGGCCTCCACCGGCCAGATCGGCAACGCGTTCAAGCTGATGCGGGTGGCCGGCGCCTATTGGCGCGGTGACTCAAACAACCCGATGCTGACGCGCATCTACGGTACGGCCTGGCGCACGCAGGAAGAACTCGACCAATATCTGCACATTCTGGCCGAAGCCGAAAAGCGCGACCACCGCCGCCTTGGCCGCGAGATGGACCTGTTCCATTTCCAGGAAGAAGGCCCGGGCGTCGTCTTCTGGCACGGTAAGGGCTGGCGCGTCTTCCAGACGCTGGTTGCCTATATGCGCCGCCGTCTGGCCGGTACATACCAGGAAGTCAACGCGCCGCAGGTGCTCGACAAGTCGCTGTGGGAAACCTCCGGCCACTGGGGCTGGTACCGTGACAACATGTTCAAGGTAACGGTCGCCGGTGACGAAACCGACGACGAGCGCGTTTTTGCGCTTAAACCCATGAACTGCCCCGGCCATATCCAGATTTTCAAGCACGGCCTGAAATCCTACCGCGAACTGCCGATCCGGCTTGCGGAGTTCGGCAACGTTCACCGCTACGAGCCTTCGGGCGCGCTGCATGGTCTGATGCGCGTGCGCGGCTTTACGCAGGACGACGCGCATGTGTTCTGTACCGACGAGCAGATGGCGGCCGAGTGCCTGCGCATCAACGACCTGATCCTGTCGGTCTATCAGGATTTTGGGTTCAAGGAAGTCGTGGTCAAGCTGTCGACCCGTCCGGAAAAGCGCGTTGGCGACGATGCCCTTTGGGATCGCGCCGAAAGCGTCATGATGGACGTGCTGAAGACGATCGAACAGCAGTCGGAAGGCCGCATCAAGACCGGCATCCTGCCGGGCGAGGGCGCTTTCTACGGTCCGAAATTCGAATATACGCTGAAGGACGCCATCGGCCGTGAATGGCAGTGCGGCACGACGCAGGTCGACTTCAACCTGCCGGAACGTTTTGGCGCCTTCTACATCGACAGCAACTCGGAAAAGACGCAGCCGGTGATGATCCATCGCGCCATCTGCGGCTCGATGGAACGCTTCCTCGGCATCCTGATCGAAAACTTCGCCGGTCATTTCCCGCTGTGGCTTTCGCCGCTGCAGGTCGTCGTCGCCACGATCACCTCGGAAGCCGACGATTACGGCCGTGAAGTTGCCGAACTGCTGCGCGATGCCGGTCTTCAGGTCGAGACCGACTTCCGCAACGAGAAGATCAACTACAAGGTCCGCGAGCATTCGGTCACCAAGGTCCCTGTCATCATCGTTTGCGGCATGCGCGAAGCCGAAGAGCGGACGGTGAATATCCGTCGGCTCGGCTCACAGGCACAGACGCCGATGACATTGGACGAGGCTATCGTCTCGCTCGTCTCGGAAGCGACGCCGCCGGATGTGAAGCGCAAGGCAGAGCGCCGGAACAAGGCTTCGGCCTGATCATTCGCGAAAGTGTGTATGATCTAATAAAGAAGGTGCGGTAGGACCGCACCTTCAGTCTATTGTCAGAAAACTGTAACATTCGCAGATTATCCGGATGACGCTGTTGCGCCCTTACGGACGCACCTTTCTTGGAACGGGGAACAACGTGCAGTTCAAAGAGCTGTCTTACGCCAACGAGAACGATCGACGGCTAAAACGTTGGTTTATCCGTTCCATGGAAGGGCTTGCCGGGCGCAATCGCTATGCCAGGCTCTACACGCAATGGCGCGATACGATCGTCGGCAAGAGCGACCGGATTTTCGGGGAAATGCTGGATCTGATCAATGTGCGCGTCCGCGTGCAGGGTGAGTGGCCGCCGCGCCATCTGCCGGATACCCCCGTGGTCATCGTCGCCAACCACCCGTTCGGCATCGGCGACGGCATTGCCGTCCTGTCGCTGGCCGAGCAGCTTGGCCGCCCGTTCCGGGTGCTGATCAACAACGAGCTTCTGAAGGTGCCGGAAATGGCGCCCTATTCGCTGCCGATCTCGTTTGAGGAAACCAAGGAAGCGCTGGCGATCAACATGCAGACGCGCCACGAAGCGGTGCGGCTGCTGAAGGAAGGTGTCACCCTGATCGTCTTTCCGGCTGGCGGTGTTGCGACCGCAAAAAAAGGGTTTGGCAGGGCCGAAGACCTGCCGTGGAAGATGTTTCCGGCCAAACTCATCCAGGCGGCCAAGGCAAGCGTCATCCCGATCTATTTTGAAGGCCAGAACGGCCGGCTGTTTCATCTGGCAAGCAAGATTTCGTTGACCTTGCGCATCTCGCTGCTGATCCGCGAGTTCCGCCGTCTTTCCGGCACGACGATTTCGTCGCGCATCGGTCAGTTGATTGCTTGGGAAGAGCTGAGCGCCATTGCCGACCGCAAGGATATCCTGACGCGAATCTATGACGGCGTGTTCTGCATGGCACCGCCGCGCCGCCGGTTCTTGAGCAGGGCTGCGTCCTAGATCTTCAGTCCTGAGCGTCAGTGGCGCCGGAGGCGGGCTGCACGCCCTTGTCGTTGAGTAGAACCTCGACATCGGTATTGACGCCGGCCTTGACGGTAAAGTCGCGCTGGAAAATTTTCTCGTTGTTGCGCGCGACCGCCGAATAGCCGCCTTCGGCCAGTACCAGCGTCGGGAACGCACCGACGCTTTCGCTGACGACGTCGCCGGAAGAGGTCAGGATCGACCATGCCGTATCGGCAATCGCTTCGCCGCCGGGTTCGGAAACGAGTTTCAGTGTCAGCTTGGCGGCGCGGTGCTGGATCGTCGCTTCCGTCAGTTTGCCGGCTTCGACCTGTATATCGGCGCGAATGACGGCATTGACCGAGCCATAGTTGGAAACGACGTGATAGGTGCCCGTGTTCAGCCGCACCACCGTGTTCGGCTTGACGTCGGCAACCACCAGCGCGCGTTCGCCGTCTTCCTTCGAATCCGCCGAAAAGATCGAAAAGCTCAGTTCGCCCGGGGGGATGCGCACGTCGCTGCCGGAGACGGCATTGAGCATGACGCCACCGGCGTCCAGCACCAGCACCTGCTTTTCAGGGAGAGCAGCATCCGCCACCCGGATCTTGCGTGTCGCGCCGGCGCGGCCGAAGGCGACATTGACGAAATATTCGCCGGGAATGAGCTGGAACGCGGCCGATCCGCCTTCCGACGTTGCCACCAGCGGCAGCTTGCCGTCGGAGCCGGGAATGGGGTTGAAAACACGCCAGGTCAGGCCTTGCTCGACGGCGTTGCCCTTTTCCGTCAGATGCGCCTCCAGCTGAATGTCCTTTGCCGTTGGACCTTGCGTTGCGGCATCCGGGTTTACCGGATTGAAGCTGTTGAGTTTGGGCATTTTTTTGGAGGGAGCGGAGATCGCCGGAAAGGCCTTGAAGGGGTCGGCAAGCTCCTGCGCCTGCGGCGCACGGGTGCCAATCGTTGCAAGAACGAGCGCTAGGGTGACAGCGCGAACATGACCGGCCTTGATGCGCATGGGGTGGTTGACATCCTGAGTGTGTGGCTCCACTTGAAACGCCGATATGGCAATTTCGTGGCTGCCTGCTTGGTGGCGGCGTGCGGTGGCAAACTAGTGGAAATGGACGGCGATGAAAACTGAAATCAGCCTGCGCGATTATCTGGCAACCCGCCGGTCTATTCCGGCCTTTCAAATGGGCGGACCGGGGCCGGGCACGGCGGAAATCGAAGAAATGCTGACGCTCGCATCGCGCGTGCCGGATCACGGCAAGCTGGCACCCTGGCGTTTCATCGTCTATCGCGGCGAGGAGCGGGTGCGCATCAGTGCGGAGCTGGCAAAAATGGCGCTCGCAGCCAAGCCCGATCTTTCCGAAGAGATGATCAAGGTGGAAAACGCCCGCCTGTCGCGCGCGCCTGTCGTCGTCGCCGTCGTCAGCAAGGCCGCCCCGCATTTCAAGGTGCCGGAATGGGAGCAGGTGATGTCTGCCGGCGCCGTCTGCCTCAATCTGCTCATGGCGGCCAACGCGCTCGGATTCTGCTCGAACTGGCTGACCGAATGGTATGCCTTCGATGAAAAGGCGCACGCGCTGCTTGGCGTCCAGCCCGGTGAAAAGGTTGCCGGCTTCATCCATATCGGCACGCCGCAGGTTCCGCCGACGGAACGCCCGCGGCCGGAACTCGCCGATATCGTCACCTGGGTTGGCGAGGACGCCTGATGTTTTATGCGACCGCGGAAAACGCCCATGGCCTCGCCCATGATCCGTTCAAGGCCATCGTCTCGCCGCGGCCGATCGGCTGGATCGGATCGAGGTCTGCCGATGGCAGCCTCAATCTGGCGCCCTATTCCTTCTTCAATGCGATCAGCGATACGCCGAAAATGGTGATGTTCTCCTCGTCCGGCCGCAAGGACTCGGTCCGCAACATCGAGGAAACCCGTGAGTTCACCGCCAATTTCGTCAGCTTCGATATTCGCGAGGCGATGAACATCACCTCGGCTCCGGCTCCGCACGGCGAGAGCGAATTCGCACTTGCCGGATTGACGCCCATTGCAGGCCAGTTCGTCCAGGCACCCTTCGTTGCCGAAGCTTACGCAGCCCTCGAATGCAAGGTAACGGAGATTTTCCAGCCGAAGGCACTCGACGGAACGTTGTCCGAAAACCATGTGGTCATCGGCCAGGTTGTCGGCATCCATATTCGCGAAGAGGCGATCCGCGACGGCCGTTTCGACATGGCCAAGGTCCGGCCGGTCGGCCGCATGGGCTATATGGATTATTGCGACGCCGGAGATGTGTTCGAGATGTTCCGGCCCAAGCGCTAGGGCTGGCCATTCAGGGTGCCGACAGCGCCTCAAGCTGGGCGGCGTTGCGCGCTATTACCCCGGAAAAACCATCGGCAAGGGCGATGTCGCGCGTGGTCCGCGGGTTGACGTCGCTTTCGTGCAGCAGGTCGTAGCAGGCAATGCCTGCCTGCCTTGCCTTGATGACAACGGCAGCGCGGGCAAGGAGAAGCGGTGCGCCAGCCCTGGATGCTGCTACGTTGAAGGTCTGGCTTGCCGTTGCCTGCGTCAGCCCTTCACTGTCGAAAATGATGGCGTTCAGCCGGTACGACACATCTTTCAGGGACATTTGCGAGAGAAGAAACGCTAGATTCTCTCCAATCTCGGCAACCAGTCCAACCGATCCCGCTTCGAGCCCATGGGTGGCTTCCGCGACCCTCAGCATGACGTCGAACTTCTGGATATCGGCGACACCGCCACAGCCGGAAAGCACAAAGCCATGCGGCCGCAGTGTTGCCAGTTGCTCGATCGCCGTCTGCCCGGCCTCGTCGTCTGGCGTGCCAACGCGAAGCAGTGTCGAACCTTCCGCTGATTGCCGGTGCTTGATTATCCGCCGCGCCTGATCGGCTGCGCTCTTGGTCATCCAGTCCCGGCGGATATCGAGGATCGTGGTCGAAGCTCCGCCTGTGCCGGACTTTGACGGCAGCGCGTCTGGTGTTGCGCACATCATCGGCAGCGTGATTTCGAAGCGGTTAACGGACATGGTGAACCAATCTTAAACCTTTGATCGCTAACGTAGGAAACACCGTGATTGTGGCTGGTTGGTGTGTAGTGAGGCGTCGGTGATCATACAAGCATTTCTTCGTTGGGTCGAAACCGCCAAAACAGGCGATCGGGTTCGAGCAGCGCAAGCGCTGGGCCGTGCCTATGTCGCAGCGGAAATGAATGCGCTCGACGAACATGCCGCCGAAATGGCGATGACCTTTCTTCTTGACGATCCTTCGCCAAAAGTTCGCCTGGCGCTCGCCGAAGCCGTTGCTGATTGCGCGCGCATTCCCCGGACAATCATCCTGTCGCTGGCCGAAGACCAGCCGGAAACCGCCTATGCCGTTATTTCGCGTTCTCCCGTGCTCAACGATATGGACCTGGTTGATCTGGCAGCCAAGGGGACGCCGGAAACCCGTGCGGTCATTGCCGCCCGCCAGGCCATGTCACGGCCTGTTGCAGCCGCCATCGCCGAAATCGGCGGTGAGCAGGAAGTTCTGATCCTGCTCGAAAACGAGCAGGCGCGGTTTTCCTGCCGGACGCTGAAGCGTCTGAGCGACCGGCTCGGACATCTCTGGTCGGTGCGCAACACCCTGCTTGAGCGTGCCGATCTGCCAGCCGACGCCCGCCATGCGCTGGTCGAGAAAGTCGGGGCAGCCCTTTCCGGGTTCGGGTTGGTGCAGGCGGCGATCGGCGAACGCCGTGTCGAACGCATCACTCGTGAAGCCTGCGACAAGGCTGCCGTCGGCATGGCCGGGGCGGCGCAAGTGGACCAGATCCCCAATCTCGTCGAACATCTCCGGGTGATTGGGCGCCTGACACCGGCTTTCCTTCTGAACGCCCTGTGTTCCGGCAAGATCGATTTCTTTGCCGCCGCCATCGTTAATCTGTCGGATGTCGCCGATAAACGCGTACGCTCGATCCTGTCCGACGGCCGCATTCATGCCATCCGGGCGCTGTTCGAAAGTGCGGGCCTTGGCCGCGACGTCAGCGCCCTCTTTGCCGAGGCTGTGCTGATCTGGCGCAAGGAAAACCGGGTTGGTTCGCCGGGGTTCACCACTACGATTTCCGGCGCCCTGTTGTCGAAGCTGCGCGGTAAAAGCCACACCTCGGAGGCATCCGGTGGTCTTGCCGATCTGATTGAGAAGCTGACGATTGCCGAACAGCGCCAGTCTGCCCGCGACTATGCGCAACTCGCCGCCCGCGAAGCGGCCTGATTTTTCAGGAAGGCCGTGTTGATGTGTCGATCAGGCGCATCAAAGCGGCCAACCGCTGGTCCAGTTTCTCAAGCCCGTTGGGCGCTTTCTTGATTCCGTCCAGGCAGACGTAGAGCAGATCAGCCAGCGCTTCAGCCGAAAGCCCGGTTGCAGAGAGCGAAATCTCGTCCTCAGAGATCGCACCCTTCACCGCATCTTCGATGAGTTCACGCAGGCGAAGTGAGGTTGCCGCGTTGATGTCGCTGGCCAGAAACATGTTTGCTTCAAACAATTCCAGCCCGTGCGGGCTTGCCTTGACGGGCGCCATGATCGTCATGGTGAAATTCGTCAGCGCATTTTCCATCCGCAGAATGAAGGGGCGGTTGGACGAAAAGGCGGACTCCGCCGCCATCAAAGCATCGCCGTGATGCCATGTCATCAGCGACCGGAACAGATCATCCTTGTTTCTGAAATACAGATAAAGCGCCGCGCGCGACATCACTGCAGCATCGGCGATGTCCTGCATCGACGTCTTCTTGAAGCCGTAGCGGCTAAAAACGTCCGCGGCCGCTGTCATGATATGCTGCTTCTTTTCGTCCATTTTTCTGAATTGACACTTTGGACTAAAAATGTCAAACTGACAAAATAGACAAGAAATGTCAAAATGACGAGCGGGAGATAGGTGATGACCACGAATGCACGTAAACTGATCGCTGTGACCGGAATTGGCGGTTTTCTCGGCCGTCATGTCGCAGCCCGGCTGCTTCAGGCCGGATACGAGGTTCGTGGGACCTTGCGATCGCTGAAAAAGGCGAAGTCTATCGAGGCGGCGATCCGGTCAATGCAAGGCGCCGGGAATGGAAAGCTATCCTTTGTTGTCGCCGATCTCCTATCGGATGAGGGGTGGCAAGATGCATTTTCCGGCGTCGCCGATGTGATCCATACCGCGTCACCTTTTCCTCCAAGTGTACCCAACAATGAAAACGACCTCATTCTGCCGGCACGGGAGGGGACGTTGCGCGTGCTGCGCGCCGCAAAAAACGCGGGCGTCAACCGCGTGGTTCTGACGTCCTCCATCGCCGCCATCAGCTATGGATCGGGCAGGGCGCCCTTTTCCGAGGCGGACTGGACCGATGTCGATGGCGTGCTTGCAACGCCATATTACAAGTCAAAGACGCTGGCCGAGCGCGCCGCCTGGGCCTTTGCGCGCGAAAATGGCCTTGAACTGGTCGTCGTCAATCCGGGCATGATCCTCGGCCCCATCCTTGGCGCCGAGACCGGCACGTCGGTCGGTGTTGTGCAAAGCCTGCTGAAAGGCCGCTATCCCGCCATGCCGGATTTCAGCGTGCCGGTCGTCGATGTCCGCGATGCCGCAGAGGCGCATGTTCTTGCCATGACAATACCACAGGCGGCCGGCGAGCGTTTTATCATCGCTGGCGAGGCGTTGTCGATCAAGGACATCGCCACGGTTCTTAAGCGGGATTTTCCTACCTACGCGAAAAAACTGCCGAAATTCGTTTTGCCCAACTGGTTGGCGGGAATTGCTTCGCGCTTCGATCCCGGCCTGAGATTGATCGTCGGTGAACTGGGCCGCGACGCGCGCGTATCGAACGAAAAAGCGAAACGTTTGCTGGGCTGGAAGCCCCGTTCAGAGGACGAGGCAATCTGCGCCAGCGCCGAAAGCCTGATCGCTGCCGGGTTGGTATAGGGCCTACTTCGTAAATTTCCGCGCCACCCAGGAATAACCGTCCTCGATGTAGTGGACGGGCTTGGTCACGGCGTTGCGCAGTGCCGCTGCGTCGGGCAGGGCACCCGAAACCATCGCCAATGTGCGGCGGGGCAGGCTTGGCTGCGTCTGTTCCGCGATCGGCGGCACGGGGACAGCGTCTGGCGTGACCGCATGTGCCTGATCGAGCGCCGCCGGGTTTGCCGGAACCGGGGCCGGGTCCTTGGCATTGGCCATCGTGTTGCCGGATGTTTCGCAGACTGCGACGATCACCGGGTAATTGGCGTTGGAGAATTTCGGCAATTGTTTTTGCGATTCCGCATCGCAGACGGCAATGCTCTGCCACGTGCCGCTGACGGTTGAAACGTAGTGGCATTGGCTGACGCTGTCATCGCAGCCGAGGATTGTCATGACGATCAGGGCAGGAACCATCGTGGATGTTTCTCCAATTCGGTGAAGTCGTTCGGTAGGAAGCGATTCTTATTTAGCTGAACTAAAAGTCTGTTTGCTCCGGAAGTAAGGCAAAGTGGGAAAAGCTTGGAAACAATTTGTTTCTGCCGATTGCGCTGGGTGAAGGACAGTGGTCGAGTGTGGCGAGATTTTGGGTCCGCCGTTTCAAACACACGGCTTTTAGTGTTGACTGTGAACGGTATGAATCGGGCTGTGAAGGAATAACGCCAAGTGACTCTCACCATTGAAAAAGAATCGCCGCGCCAGCCGGGCGTGCTCAACCTGCTCGACCAGTCCGATGCCTATGCGCAGTCGCTCTATCCGGCCGAAAGCAATCACCTTGTCGATGTCTCGACGCTGGAAAAACCGTCGGTCTCTTTTTTCGTCGCCCGCCATGAGGGAGAGGTCGTCGGCTGTTGTGCGCTGGTGGATGCAGGCGACGGCAGTGCCGAGATCAAGCGCATGTTCGTCGATCCGCAGGCACGTGGCCTGAAGATCGGCCGCAAGCTGCTGGAGCATCTCGAGGGCCATGGCCGCGGCGCCGGGTTGTCAGCGATCCGGCTGGAGACCGGCATCTATCAGCCCGAGGCAATTCGTCTCTACAAGACCGCAGGCTATGTCGAGATCGGGCCGTTCGGTTCCTATCAACCGGATCCGCTCAGCCTGTTCATGGAAAAGGCAATTACCTGACGCAGAGTCAGCCTGATCGAAGAAAAACCGTTTCCGCTCCGTGAGTTGGAGCGGAAAGATGAATCAATTCAACAGCGTGTTGAATCGGTCTGTGAGCTTTGAGCTAGATATCCAGGTTGTCCGCAAACACGGCACGTTCCTGGATGAAGCGGAAACGGGCGTCGGCCTTGGTGCCCATCAGATTGTCGACGGCTTCGCGCGTACCTTCGAAATCCACCTCATCGATGGCGACCTTTAAGAGCGTGCGCTTGGAAGGATCCATCGTGGTTTCCTTCAGCTGCGCCGGCATCATTTCGCCTAGGCCCTTGAAGCGGCCGATCTCGATCTTGCCGCGGCCGTTGAATTCCGTCTCCATCAGTTCCACCCGATGGGCGTCGTCGCGGGCGTAGAGCGTCTTTGCCCCTTGGGTGATGCGGTAAAGCGGCGGTACGGCCAGATAGAGATGGCCGCCGCGAACGAGGTCCGGCATTTCCTGATAAAAGAACGTGATCAGCAGCGAGGCGATGTGGGCGCCGTCGACGTCAGCATCGGTCATAACGATGACGCGCTCATAGCGCAGATCTTCCTCACGGTACTTGCTGCGCGTGCCGCAGCCAAGCGCCTGGACGAGATCGCTGATCTGCTGGTTGGCGCCGAGTTTTTCACGGCCGGCGCTGGCAACGTTGAGAATCTTGCCGCGCAAGGGCAGGATCGCCTGGTTGGAGCGGTTGCGCGCCTGTTTTGCCGAGCCACCAGCCGAATCGCCTTCGACGATGAACAGTTCTGCCCCTTCGGCCGAATTCTGCGAGCAGTCGGCAAGCTTGCCCGGCAGGCGCAGCTTGCGCACCGCCGATTTGCGGGTGACCTCTTTTTCCTTGCGGCGGCGCACCCGTTCGTCGGCGCGTTCGATGACCCATTCCAGCAGCTTGTGGGCTTCTTGCGGGTTGTCGGCAAGAAAATGGTCGAAGGGATCGCGCAGCGCGTTTTCGACGATGCGCTGTGCCTCGACGGTCGCCAGCTTGTCCTTGGTCTGGCCGACGAATTCCGGCTCACGGATGAACACTGACAGCATGCCGGCGGCCGAGATCATCACGTCTTCGGTGGTCACGATCGCCGCGCGCTTGTTCTGTGTCAGTTCCGCATAGGCTTTCAGGCCCTTGGTCAGCGCGATTCGGAAGCCGGCTTCATGCGTGCCGCCTTCCGGTGTCGGAATGGTGTTGCAATAGGAATGCACGATGCTGTCGCCGCCATACCAGGTGACGGCCCATTCGAGCGCGCCATGGCCGCCGGTCTTTTCCGTCTTGCCGGCAAAGATCTCGCGGGTAACGGTGAATTCCTTGCCCATCGTTGCCTGCAGGTAATCCTTCAGGCCGCCGGGGAAGTGGAACACCGCCTTGTCCGGCGTATCCGTGCCTTCGATCAGCGAGGGATCGCAGGACCAGCGGATTTCGACGCCGCCGAACAGATAGGCTTTCGACCGCGCCATGCGGAACAGCCGGGCGGGATCGAACTTGGCGTGCGATCCAAAGATGTCCGGGTCCGGATGGAATTTAACCTTGGTGCCGCGCCGGTTCTGCACGTCGCCCAATTCCTCGATCCCGCCCTGCGGGATGCCGCGCGAAAAACGCTGGCGATAGAGTTTACGGTTACGGGCAACCTCGACTTCGAGAATGTCCGACAACGCGTTGACGACCGAGACGCCGACGCCGTGCAGACCGCCGGAGGTCTCATAGACCTTGCTGTCGAACTTGCCGCCCGCGTGCAGGATGGTCATGATCACTTCGAGCGTCGATTTGCCCGGAAATTTCGGATGGTTCTCGACCGGAATACCGCGGCCGTTATCGGTGACGGAGAGGCAGCCTTCGGCATCGAGATGGACGTCGATGAAGTTGGCGTGTCCGGCAACGGCTTCGTCCATCGAGTTGTCGATGACTTCGGCAAACAGATGATGCAGCGCCTTTTCGTCGGTACCGCCAATATACATGCCGGGACGGCGGCGCACAGGCTCCAGTCCCTCCAGCACCTCGATCGCCGACGCATTGTAATCGCCGGTATCAGCCTTCAGCGCTGTCGAGGCGCCGCTCGGCTGCTCGACGACCGGAGCGGCCGCGGGCTTTGCGGCAACCGGGCTTGGCACGACGGGATCGGTCGCAGGATTCGGTACCAGGGGCATTGCTGAAAAGAGATCGTTGCTGTCGGTCATAGTCTGTTTTGATGTCTTTCCGTGGTGGCGGCTTCAGGCCCGGCCCAAGGTTCGGACTGAGCCGTCAGGAATGTCTGCACGAATCGCTGGAATTCTGCCAAATTCCCAGCGCGAGAGCGACCAGGCCAGCCCAATCACTCAGCCGCGCGCGTCAACACGCCGATCGTGCCTTCAATAGCCCCAACTGTTGCTTTGCGGAAGGTCCGATGGCAAGGCTTGGATCAAAAGAGGAACATTCCGGATGCACCTGTCCACAGCTCATTTGACCTTTCGCGCCTTTTTTGCCGCAATTGTCACGGCCGCCCTGGTTTTGCCGGCAAGGGCCGCGCCGCTGAAGCCCTTCAAGGATGAGCTGTTTTCCTATGGAACGGTGCTGGAAACGGAGGATGGCGGCGATTACCGCGTCGTCGATTACGATAAGATGCGCGATATCCACGGCCGTGACACCGAGCCGGAACGCCGGGTAAGGCGTGCTTACGTGTCGCTCGGCGTCAAGAGCGCGCAGGTCAACGAGACGCTCGATCTGGCCACCCGGCCGCTGGATGTGCTGCGGGTCGGTACCCCGAGCGGTGCGGCATTCACCGTCATCTTCATCCATGGCCGCGGCGGCGACCGGCGGCTCGGCGCCAATGACTGGTCGTTCGGTGGCAATTTCAACCGGCTGAAGAACCTCGCTGTCGAAAACGGCGGCGTCTACTATGCCCCGAGCATGCGTTCGTTCGATGATGCCGGGGTTGCCGATATTGCTGGACTGATCGCCTATGCGCAGCAGCAATCGCCTGGCCGGCCGGTCGTGCTTTCCTGCGCCTCGATGGGCAGCTTCATCTGCTGGGGTATCACCCGCAATCCGCAGGCGGTTGCAGCCCTCAAGGGCATGATGATTATGGGAGGCCCCGCCGATCCGGCTTTCAGCAAGAGTGCCGCCTACAAGAAGAAGCTGCCAGTCTTCTTCAGCCATGGCGGTGCCGATACTGTCTATCCCGTGTCCGGCCAGATCGCGTTCTACCGCTCGCTGAAGAAAGCAAACTATCCCACCCGCATCGTGCTGTTCCAGACAGGCTCTCATGGAACCCCCGTCCGCATGACGGACTGGCGCGATGCACTGAACTGGATCGGGCTTGATTGAAACGCCGAATATATCCGGGTTTCATTAACCAACGCAGCAGTTTGAAACTCTAGCGCGAGCGTTGTTTGCACTTTCGAAAGCTGAACATGGGACTGTCCCGGGCATATTGTATCGGGGTTTGATCTTATGGATGCGCGAACAGAAACGCGGCATATTCCGCTGTGTGTCGATCTTGACGGCACGTTGCTTGCTGCCGACACGCTCTGGGAGGGCGTGGCGATCATTCTCTTGCGCAACCCGCTGATGCTGTTTGCAGTCCTTGTCTGGATGTCGAAAGGCAAGGCACGGCTGAAATACGAGGTAGCCGCGCGCTCCGGCCGTCAGGCGGCCGATTGGCCCTACCGCGAGGCGGTGCTCAAGCGATTGGAACGCGAGCGTGAAAGCGGCCGGCAGGTTATCCTGGTCACCGGTGCCGCCGAAAGCGTGGCGCTCGGGGTCGTAGCCCATACCGGCGCCTTTTCCTCCGTCCTCCACAGCACCACGGACATCAACCTTACCAGCCGCCGCAAACGGGAAAAACTGATCGAGCAGTTCGGCGAAGGTGGTTTTGACTATATGGGCAACAGCCGCGACGACGTGCCGGTGTTTGACGCAGCGCGCAAGGCGATTGTCGTGGCGCCAGATGCAGCCGCCGAGAAATGGCGCCGGGCGCATGATGCCGAAAGGCTTGATCTCGGCAAGACGCCCCGTTTTGCAGCCCTGAAATCGATCCGCGTGCATCAATGGGCCAAGAACGTGTTGATCGGCGTGCCGATGATCCTCAACCACGACATTCTGCATATGGACGCGGTGGTCAATGTCATCCTGGCGTTCTTCGCCTTTAGCTTCCTTGCGTCTGCCGTCTATGTGATCAACGACCTGTCGGATCTCACCAACGACCGCCGCCATCCGAAGAAGCGCAACCGGCCGCTGGCAAGCGGCCAGATGTCGGTGCCGATGGGGCTGATGCTGGCGCTCTGCCTGCTGGTTGCCTCGCTGTCGCTGACGGCTGTGCTGCCCTATGATTTCGCCCTGGTGCTCGGTTTCTATGCCCTCGCGACGACCGCCTATACATTCGTGCTCAAGCGCAAGCTTCTGGTCGATGTCTTCACGCTGGCCGGGCTCTACACGGTTCGTATCATCGCCGGTGCTGCCGCCACCGGTACGGAGCTTTCCTTCTGGCTCCTGTCGTTCTCGATCTTCTTTTTCCTCAGCCTGGCGCTGGTCAAGCGTTACGTCGAACTCGACGAATATGATGGCAGTGACGGCAACCAGGTGCCGGGACGCGGCTATATGGCGGTTGATTTCGAAATGGTCGGCCAGGCCGGCGTCTCGTCGGCGTTTGCCTCGGCGCTGGTTCTGGCGCTCTACATCCACAGCAAGGAAATGCAGGAGATGTACAGGCTGGACTGGGCGCTGTGGCCGCTCTGCCCGCTTGTGCTCTACATGCTGCTGCGCATCTGGATGCTGGCCCGCCGCGGCATGCTGCATGAGGATCCGGTGGTGTTCATCATGCGCGACTGGCGCAGCCTCGTCACCATGGCGATCGGTGCGTCGCTCGTGCTCGCCGGTGCTTTGGGAACACCATGACCCCCGCCGAATTTGACAGCTGGGGCCGGATCGATTGCCGCGCCCGGCAATCCGTATCGCCCGATGCCTACGAGAACCTGCGCGAAGACGCGGCGCCTGGTGCTTTCCTGCCATTCGGCAACGGCCGGTCTTATGGCGACAGCTGCCATAATGACGCGGGCAGGCTGATTGAGAGCCGGGTGCGCACCCGCATCCTCGGGTTTGATTCGGGAACCGGGATCATCTCCTGCGATGCTGGTGTTACGCTCCATTCCATCCTCGAAACCGCGATCCCGCACCGGTTCTTCCTGCCGGTGACGCCGGGAACAGCTTCGGTCACCGTTGCCGGTGCCGTTGCCAACGACGTGCACGGCAAGAACCATCACGCGCGCGGCACCTTCGGTAAACATGTCCTGCGTCTGACATTGTTGCGGTCGAGCGGCGAGGTGCTGACCTGTTCGGCAACGGAAAATCGCGACCTGTTTTTTGCCACCATCGCCGGCATGGGCCTGACGGGATTGATCCTGTCGGTTGATCTGCAACTGATGAAGGTACCATCCGCCCATATCCAGCAGCACGCCATCCGCTTCGACAGTCTCGACGACTATTTCGGCATGGTCGAAACCGTCGATGGCGAACACGAATATTCCGTCGCCTGGATCGACCAGTTGGCCACCGGAAAGAGGGCGGGCAGGGGTGTACTTCTGGCCGGCGACCATGCCGATGCTTCCTGCGAATTTCCGGACATGCCGAAGGCGAGACGATTGTCGGTGCCGTTCGCGCCACCGTTCAATCTCTTGAACACGTTGACGCTGAAGGCATTCAACGAACTTTACTTCCGCAAGGAGAAACCAGGCGAAACGGTCAAAACGGTGAAATGGCGGGGTTATTTCCACCCGCTGGATGCGATCGGCAACTGGAACCGGCTTTATGGCCCGAAAGGCCTTTACCAGCACCAGAGCGTCTATCCGGCGGACAATGCGCCTGAGCTGACGGCACGGCTGCTGGAGACTGCCCGCAAGGCCGGTCACGCCTCGTTCCTCACTGTGTTGAAGAAGTTCGGCGAGCAGATTTCCGGCGGACTTTTATCCTTTCCGAGGCCGGGTTTTACACTGACTTTGGATTTCGCCAATCAGGGTGAAGAGACCCTTAAGCTTCTCAACCGGCTGGACGCCATGGTTGTCGAGGCCGGTGGGGCCATCAATCCCTACAAGGATGCCCGGATGAGCCCGCAAACCTTTGATTTCTCGTTCCCGCGCTGGCGGCAGCTGGAAGCGTTGCGCGATCCGGCAATGGTTTCGAACTTCTGGAAGCGGACGGCTTTGGTTATGCCAAAATGAGAATAGAAACAATTTGAATTAAATAAACGCCCGATTTTCACGGAATATACCGCTCTTGCGTGTAGGTATCGCGACGGGAACAGGGAACATCGACATGAAGTATATCGTATTCATTCTCTTTACCGTGATTACCAACGCTGCTGCACAAGTCATGCTAAAACAGGGCATGCTGTCGCTCGGACCGTTGAGCTTCACGGCTGATACTTTCATTGCCCGTATTTTCCAGGTGGTTTTCAACCCCTGGGTCTTTGCCGGACTAGCCACCTTCGTCATTTCGATGGTGTCGCATCTTTACGTACTATCGAAGGTGGAACTCTCCTTCGCCTATCCATTTCTGAGCCTTGCCTATGTGGCCGTGGCCGTCTTTGCCTATTTCGTCTTCCACGAAGATCTGAACGCCTGGCGCATCGCCGGCATCGGCTTCATCTGCGTCGGAACCATTCTCATTGCCCAGTCCGGCCTGTCAGGGGCTGGCATGTCCTCGCACGAGGACCAGCCATCGCTTGAAGCGGCGGGCACAAAAACAGTAAAAATCGGGAGCGCATCATGAAACATATCATCTTCGGCGGTGACGGCTTCGTCGGCCGCCACCTCGCAGAACGCCTCGTCCAGGACGGCGAAGAGGTCGTCGTTGCCGATATCGCCAAGTCCGACCTGCCGCATTATGCCCGTGCCCGTTTCGTCCATTGCGATGTCACCAATGCAGACGATGTGATGAAGGTCGAGATCGGCCCGGACGATATGGTCTACAACATGGCGGCCAAGATGCTGTCGCCGCTGCAGGTTCGCTCCAAGCGCTGGCAGTTCTTCTGGCCGGTCAATTATTACGGCGCTGAAAACATCATGAAGGCGACGGCAAAGTCCGGCGCCAACCGCATGGTTCAGTTCACCACCGACATGATCTACGGCCACACAGTGATGTCGCCGCAGACCGAAGCACATCCGGCGAAGCCCTTGGGTGAATACGGCAAGTCGAAATGGGCAACCGAGCAGCTCGCCGCTGAATGGCGCAAGCAGGGCATGAACATCTCGATCTTCCGGCCACGCCTGATCATCGGACCTGGCCGCCTCGGCATTCTGGAAAAGCTGTTCAAGCTGATCGACGCAAACCTGCCGGTGCCGATGATCGGTTCGGGCAAGAACCCGTATCAGTTCATTTCGGTGTTCGATTGCGCCGAAGCCGCACGTCTTGCCTGGAAGGGCGGCGTGCCGAACGAGGCCTACAATCTCGGTTCCGACAATCCGCCATCGGTGAAGAAGCTGCTCGGCGACCTGATTGTTCATGCCGGCTCAAAATCGTTCCTGTTGCCGACGCCCGCTTTTGCGGTGAAGGCAACGCTGGCTGCCTTCGATTTCGCCAACCTGCCGATCATGGATCCGGAACAGTACCTGATCGCCGACGAGATGTGCATCCGCGAAACCGGCAAGCTCAAGAAGGAGCTCGGCTGGAAGGCTGAGTATAGTGACGGCGCCATGCTGATTGCCGCCTATGACGAATACCGCGCCAAGAAAGCCGGCAAGACCTTCGCACACACAGCCGCCGTTCCGGCCGAATGAACCAGGGAACAACGACCATGCTCGACAAAACGCACCGCGCCGCCGTTGACGCCCCCGCCCTCGACGGCGGCATCAAGAAGCCCAACCTGATGACGGTCGAACAGGCCAAGGACATGAGCGTCGCCGATATGACGACCCTGTTCAAGGATCACCTGAACCCGGGTCAGCTTCACTTCATGAAGCTGCTCGGCTTCAACAAGATCAAGATCGAAACGGCTGAGGGCATGTATTATGTCGACCAGAACGGCCGGAAGATTCTCGACTTCTTCGGTGGTTTCGGTTCGCTGGCGCTCGGCCACAACCACCAGCGCCTGATCGCTGCGCGAAAACAGTTCCAGGACGAAAACCGCCACGAGATCGCCATCGCCTTCATGTCGCAATATGCGGCGGCGCTTGCCAAGAACCTGGCCGAAATCGCGCCGGGTGATCTCGATATGGTGTTCCTCGGCTCCTCCGGTTCGGAAGCCATGGAGGCTGCCATCAAGCTTGCCGAACGCGTTGCCGGCCCGAAACGGCCGCGCATCGTCTATGCCGAGAATTCCTTCCACGGCAAGACGCGCGGCGTGCTGTCGATCACCGACGGTCCGCTGTATCGGGGTGATTTCAAGCTGCTCGACAACAATGTGAAAGTGCCGTTCGGCGAAATCGAGGCGATCCGCCGCGCCTTCGAGAGCGATCCGACGATCGGCGTGCTCGTGCTGGAAACCATTCAGGGCGGTGGCGGCATCAATATCGCACCGCCTGAGTTCTGGCAGGAAGTCCGCGCGCTTTGCAACAAGCATGGTGTCATTTGGGTGGCCGATGAAGTGCAGTGCGGCGTCGGCCGTTCCGGCCGTTTCTTCGCCTTCGAATACGCCAATGTGGTGCCGGATATCACCGCGGTCGCCAAGTCGCTCGGTGGTGGCAAGACAGCCATGGCTGCCATGATCGCCCGCCGCGAAATCTACATGAAGGCCTATGGCACGCCGAAGACCGCGATGATTCATGCCCATGCCACGTTCGGCGGTATCGGCGAGGCATCCATCACGGCGATCGAGACGTTGAACGTCCTCTATGACGAGGACCTGATCGAGAATGCCGCCGTGCAGGGCGAGTACCTGCTGGAACGCCTGACCGCATTGAAGGACAAGTATCCGAAGATCATCAAGGACGTGCGCGGACAGGGCCTGATGATCGGCCTTGAGTTCCAGGATTTCAGCCAGACGCTGCCGCTCGTGTTGCGGCCGGTGGTTGCTGTGCTGGATGACAAGTTGAAGGGCTCGCTGTCGGGTTTCATCGGCGCGCTTCTGCTGCGTGACTACGACACCCTGGTCGCTTTCACCGAGTATAACCGCAACGTCATCCGGCTCTTGCCGCCGCTGATCTGCGAACGCCAGCATGTCGATCAACTCTGCGACGCCCTCGACGACCTGCTAGGCCGCGGCATCATCCGCATTGTCAAGGATTTCGTCGGCAGCCAGTTCGGCTGATCTTCCGGGACAGGATTGAAATTGCATTGGGGGCGCGCGGCTGACAGCTGCGCGCCCGATTCATTTTCAGTTCAAGCGACCGGTCAGGAGTGCTTTAGTCAAGCAAAACGACGGCCTCGACCTCAAAGAGCATCGGGTCGATTGCAAGCTTGGGAACAGGAATCAGCGTCTGCGCCGGCAGCGTTTTGCCGAACATCTCCTTGACGTTGCTGCTCAAGATCTCAAGCTTGGACATGTCGTGATCCACCACGAAGACCGTGAGCTTTGCGACCTGATCCGGCTTTGCGCCGAGCGCATCAAGGGCTGCGCGCAGATTTGCATAGGCCTGCTTAACCTGAACGGCAAAGTCAGGCGACAAGGCCCCGGTGTTGTCCTGCCCTCCCTGCCCGGAAATATAGGCGACCCGGCCTTCGCGCCGCACAATTACCGCCGTGCTGTAGCCATTCGGCGTCGGGTCGTAGAGGTTCTTAGGATTGACGATGGTCAGTTTGCGATCGCTGTCGTTTGCTGCCGCCGCAGTCGAAATTCCCGCAGTCATGATGATTAGCCCTCCGATAAGCAGATGCTGGATTGCGCGTGACATGATTTTCTCTTGGTTGCGCTGACCACGAGCAACGTACCCTCGCGTTTGCAGGATTGAATTTTAACGCATTGCGAATTGACTCGTACGCTGTACGATAAAATCGCATCGTACAGCGTACGAGTCAATCGGTCAGAATAGACATGCGCTGTATTGTCGGCTTACATCGGCATTCTGATCAGTGAGGAAGACGGATGGCAGGCAAAGGCAGCGGCGCGCAGAGCAAACGGCCTCAACGGAAAGATATGTCGGTCCAGTCCGCGGATGAGCGCAGCGAACCGCCTCTCTCCCTGGAGCGGATCGTGGCCACTGCGGTAGAATTACTGGATACTGAGGGCATCGACGGATTGAAGATGCGCCGGCTGGCCGATCGCCTCGGAGCGGGCGCGATGAGCCTTTATTGGCACGTCGCCAACAAGGAGGAAGTCGTTGATCTGGCCCTCAACGCGGTGCTCGAATATCGCGGACTTCCGCAAACCGTTCAAAGTCAGGACTGGCGCCAGGAAGCCATTCACATGCTCGAAGACTGGCGCGCCAGCATGTTGCGCCATCCCTGGTCTGCATCGCTGTTGCCGCAACGAGCCCTTGGCGTAAACATCCTCGGCCGGTTGGAGCTGCTGAGCAAGACCCTGGCCAGGGCCGGTGTCTCCGACGCAGATCTGAACGCGGCGATATGGTCGCTCTGGAACTATGTGATCGGCGCGACGATCACCCGGGCGAGCTTCGACCTCTCGGAAGAGGACAGGACGGCAGGGCATCAGCGACTGACACGTCTCAGCGAACACTACCCGACAATCGAACGCTCGCGTCTGCTGCTGGACAACGATTGGGATGGCGTTTTCCGGAAAGGTCTCGACTTTCTGCTGGATGGCCTCGTTCCAAACTGAGGCTGGCAGTTGTCGGATCTCCGCACACTATTTGAGCGTCGAAATCTCGACCCGGCGATTGCGCCCGTCTTCGGGGTCGGCCGGAAAGAGCAGGGTGGTTTCTCCGAACGCCCGCAGGACCAGCCGTCTCGGGTCGATCTTGTAGTGCGTCAGCAGATACCGCGTAGTTGATGCCGCCCGCGCCCGGCTGAGATCGAGATTGTCAGCGTCGGTGCCGGCCGCATCCGTATGGCCGCCGATCAGGAACCGGTAGGAAGCGAGCTCGCTGGATTGCAGAGCTGTGCCGGCAGTGTCGAGAAGGCGCTCTGCCTGCGGTGTCAGTTCAGCCGAGCCGAAGTGAAAATTGACCGCGAGATTGACCGTCGCCAAAAGCCTGTCGCCATAGCTGTTGACTGTTTCCAGATCCTTGGCGCCAACAATCTTCAATCCCCGGGTTTTCTCCTTCTGCGCCAGGGCCGGGTTCAGCGAGCGGATCAGCAGATCCGGTGTTGCCGTGGTCAGGACGTCCTGCGCTGAAGCCGCGACTGGCAGCAGGCCAAGACTGAAAATCAGAGATGTGACAAAAGCATACCGCATGTGGGCGCCCCGGATCCCCAGCCAAGACACAAATGAACAATGATCAATATTTACAAAGAGTAGAAGTGCGTTCAACCACCGTCAATTCTCAAACGGGGCATGACCGGTCGGGATCATCTTGACCCACCGGCGGCGGCGGGCATGTTCCCGCAGGAACAGCCCGCCGGTCTGGGGGAGTTTGGCGCGGAGAGACTTGCAAAAAAAATTAGTGTTTTTGCCCGTTTACCATCATGTCGAACTCAACGATGTTCGAGTAGATCGGGATTCCCACTGACATGTCGTAGCGGGTGCGGTAGACGCCGCCCTGGATGTGAAAGCCGATAACCCGCCGGTTCCATTTGGTCAGCGTCGCATCGAAATGTTCGGTTCTGGTCGTGCCCTTGGCCGTCAAGTTGCCTTCGATCTGCGCAGTATCCTCGCCGGTGCGGGTAATCTTGGTCGAGCGGAAGACGATTTTCGGATAGGACGCGGTATCGAACACGGCGGTGGAGCGCAGGAAATTCTCGATGCGCGGTTCGCCGGTCTGAACGGTTTCCGGAAAGAGTGCAAATTCCACGACGGATTTTTCGATATCGCCGCGATCCAGCTGGAACGTGCCGGAGAATTTGGTGAATTTGCCGGAAATGCCGCCGCCGCCGACCTGGCCGACCTTGAAGTTGATCTGTGACGATCCGTCGATATCGTAGCGGCCGGCCGCGTCATCCAGCGTCGGCGCTTTGGCTTGCGACAGGGACGGGTGGGCGGTGAAACTTGCCACTGCCATCAGTGAAGCGGTGATTGTCGTCAAACGTACGGGCATTGTTGCGGTCCTTGCTGTTTCGCGCTCGGTTAGACGCACGATACCGGCGGAATATTCCTAGCCGTCCCGTTGCCTGCTGCGCAGCATGCGGACAAGCACCGCATCGTGGCGGACGAAGTGATGGTGCAGGGCCGCCGCTGCATGCAGCAGCACAAGCGCCGCCAGGCTATAGGCGAGGATCGCATGGGCGTTGGTCCACAGGGCTTCGGCAACGGCGGATTTGCCGAGCGGCAGATGCGGGATGACGACGAGATTGAAATAGAAACTCGGAATATCCAGCGTCGAGGTCGAGGCGAGCGCCCAGCCGGTGAGCGGCACGGCCAGCGTCAGGCAGAGAAGCAGGATGTGGACGGCAAAACTCGCCCATTTTTCCCGCACCGAGAGCCCGGCAACGGC
This sequence comes from Hyphomicrobiales bacterium, assembly GCA_900473685.1. Taxonomy (GTDB): domain Bacteria; phylum Pseudomonadota; class Alphaproteobacteria; order Rhizobiales; family Rhizobiaceae; genus Pararhizobium. Next base: position 230,478 of record UCNE01000018.1, on the reverse strand, counting down.
CACGGGATGTCGGCTGGCCAACCACCAGAGGACCCGGATGATGCAGAGGCCAAGGGCCGTGAACCCGAAGGACTTGTGCCATTGGAAAAGATCGAATTGCAGCATCGGGTCGATATCCGGCCGGGTCATGATGTAGCCAAGCACCAGCAACCCGGCGATCAGGAGAGCAATCGCCCAGTGAAGCAGAATGGTTACCCACCCGAACGCGTCCGGCCCGTTACGCAGCATTTGTAATCTCCAGAATTTTTCCCGAATCATCGTTCTTTCGCCAGGTGCGAACAAGCCGTCCGCCCTTCACTGTTTCGATACCAGGCCTAAGTCATCGGCGATATGCTGGGCGGCGGCTTTGCAGGCGTGCTTTTCTTTGCCCGGCTTATTTGCTAGGGCCTTTGCCGGGAAAAGGACAATGCCCTTAAGGAGACGACATGACGCCCGAGGTAAAACCGCTTGTTGCCGGAAACTGGAAAATGAATGGTCTGCGGGCGTCGCTCGATCAGATCAAGGCGATGGCGGAAGGCGTCAAGGGCAATCTGTCGAACAAGGTCGAAACGCTGATCTGCCCGCCAGCGACACTGCTCTATGTGGCAACGGCGCTGTGCGACGACAGCCCGCTGCTGATCGGCGCGCAGGATTGCCACGAAAAGGTGTCCGGCGCCCATACCGGTGACGTCTCCGCCGAAATGATCGCCGATTGCTTCGGCACCCATGTCATCGTCGGCCATTCCGAGCGCCGCACCGATCACAAGGAGAGCGACGCTCTGGTGCGCGCCAAGGCCGAGGCTGCCTATGCCGCTGATCTCGTTGCCATCATCTGCATCGGCGAGACCGGCGACGAGCGCAAGGGCGGCCAGACGCTGGACGTCCTGAAGCGTCAGCTCGCAGGCTCGATCCCTGATAGCGCCACCGCTGAAAACACCGTGATTGCCTATGAACCGGTCTGGGCGATCGGTACCGGCCTGACGCCGACGGCAGCCGATGTCGAGGAAGCCCACGCTTTCCAGCGCGCAGAACTCGTCGCCCGCTTCGGTCCGGCCGGCGCCAAGATGCGCATCCTCTATGGCGGCTCCGTCAAGCCGGGCAATGCTAGGGAATTGATGGGCGTTGCCAATGTCGATGGTGCCCTGATCGGCGGGGCAAGCTTGAAAGCCGACGACTTTCTCGCCATCTACCGGGCGTATGAAGAATTGACGGCTTAAGTTCGCCGAACAGTGGCCGCGGCAATTATGCCGCATCTCAACCTTCTACAGCGCTTTTGCGCGTCATGTTCGATGCGCGGCGCTGTAGGGGCTTTTAATGGGCGGTGGCTTGGTATATGCAGCCGCCAACACTAATCTTTGCCGCGTGGAGCGGGCGCTGAAACTTGCATTGCAATTTCGCTGCATCTCCATGCCGGACGATCACTCGATCACGTGTCCATCCTGTGGCTTTTCAAGCCGGGAAGACCGCGATCTAAGGCAGGACTGGACAAAATGCAGACCGTATTGCTTGTCATCTATCTCATGGTTGTGCTGGCGCTGATCGGCGTCGTGCTCATTCAGCGCTCCGAAGGCGGCGGCCTTGGCATCGGCGGCGGCTCGGGCTTCATGTCCGCGCGCGGCACCGCCAATGCGCTGACCCGCACCACCGCCATCCTCGCAGCCCTGTTCTTCGTGCTGGCGCTCGGCATGGGCATTCTCGCCCGTTACCAGCCGAACGCCACCGACGTTCTCGATCGTATCCCGGGCACGACCAACAACGGCAAGGGCGTTCTTGATTCGCTCGGCGGCGGCACGACACCGCCGGCTGGCGAAACGCCTGCCCAGACGCCAACACAGACACCGGCACAGTCGGGCGCCGCCACCCAGACGCCTGCAACTACGACGCCGGCGACGACCCAGACACCTGCCACGCAGACACCTGCGACGACCGAAACAAAGCCGGCAACATCCGGTTCGGAAGTCCCAAGCGGCCAGTAAGGCTCAAGGCAGATATAATCGCCGGCGGAAGCCAGTCTTCCGCCGGTTTTCTTTTGTTTGAATTTTGCCACCCGAACCTTTTGAACGAAAAAATTCTGAAAGATGAATTTTTCGGTGGCGGAATCATTTTTGAAACGGTATCCGGTGAAGCCCATGGCGCGATATGTATTCATCACTGGCGGCGTGGTTTCTTCCCTTGGCAAGGGGATAGCCGCAGCTGCTCTCGGAGCGTTGCTTCAGGCCCGGGGCTACCGGGTGCGGCTTCGCAAACTTGACCCCTATCTCAACGTCGATCCGGGCACCATGAGCCCGACGCAGCACGGCGAAGTGTTCGTGACTGACGATGGCGCGGAGACGGATCTCGATCTCGGTCACTACGAGCGCTTTACCGGGCGTTCGGCGACCAAGACCGACAACATCACCACCGGCCGCATCTACAAGAACATCATCGACAAGGAACGCCGCGGCGATTACCTCGGCGCCACCGTCCAGGTCATCCCGCACGTCACCAACGAGATCAAGAATTTCGTCACCGAAGGCAATGACGATTTCGATTTCGTCATCTGCGAAATCGGCGGCACCGTCGGCGATATCGAAGCGATGCCGTTCATGGAGGCGATCCGCCAGCTGAAGAATGATCTTCCGCGCGGCACCGCGATCTATCTCCACCTGACGCTGATGCCTTATATTGCAGCTGCAGGCGAATTGAAGACCAAGCCGACCCAGCATTCCGTCAAGGAACTGCAGGCGCTTGGCATCCATCCCGATATTCTGCTGGTGCGCGCCGACCGCGAAATCCCGGAGGCAGAGCGCCGCAAGCTGTCGCTGTTCTGCAACGTCCGTCCGTCCGCCGTCATCCAGGCGCTGGACGTCGCGTCGATCTATGACGTTCCGATCGCCTATCACAAGGAAGGCCTCGACAACGAGGTTCTGGCCGCCTTCGGCATCGAGCCGGCGCCGGCGCCGCGTATCGAAAACTGGCTCGAAGTCGCCAACCGCATCCGCACGCCGGAAGGCGAGGTGACCATTGCCATCGTCGGCAAATACACCGGCCTGAAAGATGCCTACAAGTCGCTGATCGAGGCGCTGTATCACGGTGGCATCGCCAACCGCATCAAGGTCAAGCTCGAGTGGATCGAGTCCGAGGTCTTCGAGAAGGAAGATCCGTCGCCCTATCTCGAGAAGGTCAACGGCATTCTCGTTCCCGGCGGTTTTGGTGAGCGCGGTTCCGAAGGCAAGATCCAGGCCGTCCGTTTCGCCCGTGAGCGCAAGGTGCCGTATTTCGGCATCTGTTTCGGCATGCAGATGGCAGTCGTTGAAGCCGCCCGCAATCTCGCCGGCATCGAAAAGGCGTCGTCGACCGAATTCGGCAAGACCGAAGAGCCGGTCGTCGGCCTGATGACCGAATGGGTCAAGGGCAACGCGCTGGAGAAGCGCGCAGTGTCGGGCGATCTCGGCGGCACCATGCGTCTCGGCGCCTACAAGGCGAGCCTCAAGAAGGGCACCAAGATCGCCGATATCTACGGCTCGACCGATATTTCCGAGCGTCACCGTCATCGCTATGAAGTGAATGTCGATTACAAGGATCGCCTCGAAGCCTGCGGCCTGGAATTCTCCGGCATGTCACCGGACGGCGTGCTGCCGGAAACCGTCGAATACCCCGATCACCCATGGTTCATCGGCGTCCAGTATCACCCGGAACTGAAGAGCCGCCCGCTCGACCCGCATCCGCTGTTTGCCAGCTTCATCGAAGCGGCCGTCGAACAGAGCCGGCTGGTCTGACAAGATTCGGCGTTAGCCAATAACTCACCATGAGTTCAGATACATAAACCGCTCGCAACAAGCCGTTGCGGGCGGTTTTTGTTTGTAGCTACGGTTTTCTCGCCGAGATCAACTGGCTTCCCGATGGCATGGTATCGAATGCAATGTCGACGAAGCCCGCTTCCGACAGCCAATAACGGTATTCGCGTCGGGTATACGACGCGCCTTCCGGGTAAAGGTTCATGAAGCTCAAATCGTAGAAGACTGCCTCCAACGGCGACACCCGGTCATCGTTGAGGATGCCGACACCGCTGATCAATATTCTTCCGCCTGGCTTGAGGCTGGCATGGGTGTTGCGAATGGCTTTGGCCGCTTCGTCGCGTGATAGCACCTGGATCACCGCCTTTAGAATGGCAAGGTCGTGGGGAGTGCTCGACGGTGTCTCCACGATATTGCCGGCCTCGAATCTCAATCCATCGGCGAGCGGTTCTCCTGCCAGAAGTTTCTTCGCAAGTATTATATTCGCCGGAAATTCGAGCAGGGTAACCTCAAGGTCTGGCTTGGCCTCACGCAGTCCGATGAGGGAATGGCCAGGCCCGCCACCAATATCGATGGCCGAGTGCACGCCTTCGAAGTCGATCATGTCCGCCAGCCGGCGTCCGAAGGCCAATGCACTTGGCGCCGTTCCACGGAAGAATGCCAGTGCTTCCTCGGGATCTGACGTGGCGAAATCATGTTTCGCGGCGGGACGTGCCTCGCGAATGGACGTGGCGGTCATCAGATCTGCGCGCCAGAGTTCATCGAGAAGTTGGTGCTCCTCGCCGATATAGCCGGGTTTTCCCTGGACAAGATACGCGGCCGCCTCCGGACCATTGCAAAAACCTGTGTCGTGGATTTTCAGAAGGCCCGCCGAAACCAGCGCATACAGCAATCGCTCGAGGCGGCGCGGATCGACATTCAGAGCGCGCGCCACATCTGCTGTCGTGAGGATAGTGTCGCCAAGTACAGTAAACACGCCGAGTATCACGCCGGCATGCAGGGCGAATGCCGGAGCAATGGATGCTTGAAGAGATTGGATGAGAGTGGGTTGCGGAATTGCATTCTTCAACGTCATCGCAAACGCCCTCGACAGAAGAAAACTCCGGTAACTTTATTTTCGGGCAATGGCTCTGTCGAGCGCTTTTTCGGTGGACGGTGAGACCGGAGGAATGGTGCAGAAGATGACTGTGGCAGCAGCTATGCCGGTCTTTCGTTGAGTGCAATCCATGCGCCGATTGGGTAATCCGAGGGCCGATATCGGCCCTCGCTAGGAATGTTGAGCACACTATAGTGCGTGAGTTTTCAATTGGATCGAGTTTGCCACGGCGGGAAATCACGCGTCGGTTGGGATGCGCGCAATAACCTTGATCTCGAAATCGAAGCCGGAGAGCCAGGTGACACCGACGGCCGTCCAGTTCGGGTAAGGTGGCTTGCTGAAAACCCGTTGCTTGACGGCCATGATGGTTGCGAACTGATTTTCGGGGTCCGTGTGGAACGACGTCACATCCACGATATCATCGAATGTGCATCCGGCTGCGCCCAGCGTGGCCTCAAGATTTTTAAAGGCTAGTCTGACTTGCTGTTCAAAATCAGGTTCAGGCGTTCCATCGGTGCGGCTGCCGACCTGCCCGGACACGAACAGAAGGTCACCGGATCGAATGGCAGCAGAATAACCATGCTCCTCATAGAGAGCATGTCTGTTCGGGGGGAAGATTGCTTGGCGTTGGGTCATTTTCATCTCTCGTAATGGGATGGGACCGCATTTGGTGTGCGGCGCTTTGTACTTCACAGGTCATGCTATTTCATATACGGTGCGTATACGAAATAGCAGCATGCGCCTCGCATGTCAATTTCGTATACGAAGCGTATATGAATTTGAGGACAAGATGGCCAACCGGCGCCTTGAGATGATGGAAGAAAACCGCGTCAAGCTGATTGCGGCCGCACGCAGGGCCTTTGCCGAAAAAGGATATTCAGCCGCGTCAATGGACGATTTGACCGCTGAAGTTGGTCTGACGCGTGGCGCCCTCTATCATAATTTCGGGGACAAACGGGGGCTTCTGGCGGCAGTTGTCGAGCAGATCGATTCTGAAATGGCTTCGCGCGCGCAACAGATCGGGGCAGGGGCGGGAGACGATTGGCAGTGTCTGCTGGCCGAAGGTGCTGCCTATATCGAGATGGCGCTTGATCCTGAAGTGCAACGCATCGTCTTGCGCGATGGTCCTGCCGTCTTGGGTGACCCGTCGCAATGGCCGAGCCAAAGCAGTTGCCTACAGGCGACCCGGAGAACGGTAGAACGGTTGATTTTACAAGGAATTCTTAAACCTGTCGATGCCGAAGCCGCCGCCCGCCTTCTCAGTGGCGCAGCACTCAATGCTGCGCTTTGGATCGCTGCCAGTGACGATCCGCAGGACGTCCTGCCGAAGGCTGTCGAGGCATTCCAGTCACTGGCCACGGGTCTTCTGGTGAGGCTCGCATAAACGGCCCTTGCTCGCGCCAATTCCAAACCAGCGCGCCATCTCAAAAAAATCATCCCCGCAAATCCCCGCTCTGAAAAACCGTGTCATGATCATGGGGTTCTGTCACGGATACACCGCAAGACGTTTGCGGCGAGGCAGGGCTGGCGCTCCACGTGAAGCCTCGTGGTCTCCCGCAAGGAGGCTGCGAACGTCAGGCGGACCGGAAGGAGAGCCCCCGGAAAATGGATTCCCCCTGTCCTTCTGGGGCGGGTGTAGAGCATGTCCCGTCCGGCTTTGCCGGACGAAAGGTACATGCTCCACTTTAGAATCAAAGCCAGCTTGTCGCGATCCTGCGGATCGCGACGGCTTTGTGTGGCACGCATGCCGGGTCGAGAAGCGTGACGTACCGGAACCGTGATGCTGAACGCCGGAACCGGAAACCTATGTCGCGACGATCGTCCCGGGTCAGAGAATCCGCAGTCGGGGTCTGTAGGGAGGAGAGCTCCCGAGAGAACGCCAAACGGGGCGCTGGAAGGCGTCAATTATATTAACTCATTAGAGGCGGTTTCCAGTGCCCCGTCCGATTGAGTGCATGTGTTTCAAAACCACAGCGGACACCGCGCGGGGATGTTTCCTGCCGTCTGCTGCGCCGGAGCGTTGTCTTTACATCCTGCAGTTTGGCACTAGGTCGCAGGAATGGCTTTGAGGAAGGCACGCATCGTTTCCTTGATCGGGAGGCGGCTGCGCGCTGAAGGAAGGAGCGCGCAATGGCGGACGTTATCACCACGGAAACACTGAAGGTCTTGCGCGCCGATGTGCCGCTCAGCGCCACGCTGCATGTCTGGCTGAAGGCGCTGACGCCGGATGTGCCCGGCACGATGGCGTTCATGCTCGGCGGCGACAAGATCGGTGAGGTTTCCGTCAGCAATGCGGAGGAATATGTTTTCCGCACCTTCGTCGCCACCAGCGGCGGTGCGCTTTCCTGCGTCTACGACAGGACGACAACGGCCGTTTCCGTCGCCTATTTTTTCAACGCCGCCGAGGTGGTGGAAAAGGGCATTACCGTCATGCACACCAGCGCCGCCAATGCGCCGGCCCCCGTGCCGCATGGCTATCATTTCCGCCCGCCCTTCGGCTGGATGAACGATCCCAATGGCTTTGGCCGTTTCGCGGGCCGCCCGCATCTGTTCTACCAGCATTATTCCCACGGGCTTCGCTGGAACACCATGCACTGGGGTCATGCGGTGTCCGAAGACTATATCCACTGGCATCACATGCCGGTCTTCCTGTTCCCTTCCGAAGACCTGACGGCGCGGCCGGACCGGCGGGGCGGGGCCTTTTCCGGTTCCGCCATCCCGATCGAGAATGACGGCGGCATCCGTGTCTTCTTCACCGAACAGGTGATCGACCGCACGCCGGAAACCCAGGTGCAACTGACCGCCACGTCGCACAACATCATCACCGCCAGCCAGGCGGAAATCATCCTGCCCAATCGCCCGGCGGGCCTTGGCCTGACGCTGGATTTCCGCGACCCTTACGTGATCAAGGGGCCGGACGGGCTGTGGAAAATGGTGCTCGGCAGCCTCAGCCAGCAGGGCGGCGTCATCCTTCTTTATGAGACCAGCGATCCCACGGCCGCCGATGGCTGGCGTTTTACCGGAACGCTGCTATTGGAGGAGCGGTTCGGCACCGCCGTTATCGAATGCCCCTGCCTGCTGCCGCTCGATGGCCCTGCCGACGATCCGAAGACACGTTGGGGCCTGATCTACGGATTGATGAACAGCACCCATGCCGATACTGGGCGCAAGAACCTGACATTGATTGCGGTCGGGCATTTCGATGGGGTTCGCTTCCTGACGCATTTCGAGCAGGAACTGGATTTCGGCACCGACAACTATGCTTTTCAGGCCTTTGTCGATGACGGCGTGCCCGTCGGCATCGGCTGGCTCGCCAATTGGGCCGATGTCTCCCACACGATCGATTTTCCAACCGCGATGACCCTGCCACGAAACCTGCATCTTCAGGATGGCGCCATCCTGACGCCACCGGTTGTGGCGGTCGAGAGCCTGCGCAACGGTGTAATCGACGAAACCAGACTTGTGACCGGCGAAACCGTCCGTCTGGAAACCGGCGCCGTCGAAATACTGCTGGAACTGTCATGGCCCGGCGCACCCTTCATTCTCCATTTCGATCATCCCGATGTGGATCTGGCGCTACAACTTGATGCGGAGGGCCTGTCCATCCTCTACACCCTCCCGGGCGTCGTCACCGTGCCGCGCTATATCGCCCGCGGTGCCCACCCCGTCAGCCTGCGTATTTTCCTCGATGCCGGCTCGATCGAGGTCTTTGCGGATCATGGCCGCTGGGCGGGAACAAAACGCATCGAAGGGTTCGAGCCGGTTCGCTCGGCACGTTTGGAGGCCGAGAAGGGTTACGTTACGTCAGGCAAAATTTTGGCGTTGAAACTATAGGCTTTTCCGCTCGGAACCGGCCGGAGACGGGTAAAAGGGCCGTCCCGATTTGTCTAAAAACCTCTCTTTAACGTTTACCGGTTAGTAATCTCTCTGAAAGTGAGAGACTTGAGCGATGCGTATTGCGTTTATCGTCGCCCTTCTGCTTCTGGCCGGTTGTGCGAGTGCCCCAAGGGATACCCGGAATGCCTGCGCGATTTTCGAGCAGCGTGACGGCTGGTTCAACAATTGGCAGCGCGCCGCAAACCACGCCGAGCGCCAGTATGGCGTTCCCGTGCATATCCTGATGGCGACGATCTACACCGAATCCGGTTTCCGCCCGAATGCCCGGCCGCCCCGCACCAAACTGTTCGGCTTCATCCCCTGGAAACGCCAATCGACCGCCTACGGCTTCTCGCAGGCGCTGAACGGCACATGGTCGGAATACAAGCAATCGACCGGCAACCTTTTGGCACGGCGGACGAAATTCTCCGACGCGATCCACTTTGTTGCCTGGTACCACAACAAGAACAGCCGCAAGAACGGCATCGCCCGCAACGACGCCTACAATCTCTATCTGGCATACTATCTCGGAGATGCCGGCTACAGAAAGGGCGGCTGGCGCGGCAATACGCAGTTGCAGAAGGCAGCCCAGCGCTCGGCTAATATCGCCAATGCCTATGCCAAGCAGTTGCGCTCCTGCAACTGAGCCGGACATCTCATTTTGAGAACGCCGGATCCCAATAGGGCGGGCTGCCGAATGCGGCCCGCAGATGATCGGCCAGCGCCCTTAATTTGACAGATGAACGCCGTCCTTCCGGATGCGCGATGTGGATATATTCGAGCTCCGGCTGGACGCCGATTTCGATGGTTTCAAGCTCGCCAGCCGCAACTGCCGCACCGACGATGAACATTGGAATGAGCGCGATGCCGATGCCGGCGATGGCCGCGTCGCGCAGCATGTCGCCATTGTTGAGGCCAAGGCCCATCTTGCCCCGCACGATCACCGTGCCGCCGACGCTGGGAAAGCGCCAGTCGGCAACGCCGCGATTGGTGTAGAAGATGCCGCGATGTTGTTCGAGTTCCTCGATGGATGCCGGCTTGCCGTTGTCCCTGAGATAGGCAGGCGAGGCGACCAGCACGCGCCGGCTCGGAGCCAGGCGCCAGGCCATCAGCCGTGAATCGGCGATTGCGCCGTTACGCACCACCGCATCGTATCCGTCCGCCGCCGCATCAACGCGCCGGTCATCGAGATCAAGCGTCAATTGCAGATCCGGATGCTCGGCCAGGAACGGATAAAGCGCCGGGCCGAGATGCATGCGGCCGAAGGTGACCGGCGCCGAGATGCGCAACGGCCCGGAGATCGTGCCGCGGCGCTCGGCCATGTCGGCGGTGGCCTCGTCGATTTCCTGGACGATCCGGCTGGCGCGCTCCAGAAAGGCCGTGCCATCCTCGGTCAGTGTCAGCTTGCGGGTGGTGCGATGAAGCAGGCTGGCGCCAAGGCTGCGTTCCAGTTCGGCAAGCCGCTCGCTGACCACTGATTTCGATAGCCGAAGCCGCCGGGCCGCCTCGCTGATCGATCCGCTTTCCGCCACCGCGACGAAACTTGTTATGCCATCGAGCTTCATCATTGTTCGGTTTTTCCGGATGCGAGTTCCATGATTTGCAGACTAATCCGAACGCTAAAATAAAGCCATATTCGCCTCAAGCAAACGGCATGAAGAGACGCCGATACGGCGTCTCGACCGCTCTGCCAACAAAGGAAAAGATCATGGAACGCCTGTCCAACAAAGTCGCAATCGTCACCGGTGCCAGCGCCGGCATCGGCCGCGCCACGGCAAAGCTGTTCGCAGCCGAGGGTGCAAAACTCGTCGTCGGTGCCCGCCGCCAGAGTGAACTTGACGCGCTCGTTGCCGAAATCAGGGCTTACGGCGGGCAAGCGGTCGCTCTTGCCGGTGATGTCCGCTCGGAAGAGTATGCCAAGGCGCTCGTCGCCCTTGCCGTCGAAACATACGGTCGCCTCGATGTCGCCTTCAACAATGCCGGAACGCTCGGCGAGGCCGGTCCGTCGACGGGTGTTTCCGAACAGGGCTGGAATGACGCGATCGCCATCAACCTCACCGGTTCGTTTCTGGGCGCCAAGCACCAGATTGCTGAGATGGTCAAGCATGGCGCAGGCTCGGTGATCTTCACCTCCACCTTCGTCGGCTACAGCTTTGCATTCCCGGGCGTTGCCGCCTACGCTGCCTCGAAAGCCGGTTTGATCGGCCTGACGCAGGCGCTTGCGGCAGAATTCGGTCCGCAGGGCGTCCGCGTCAATGCCATTCTTCCCGGTGCTGTCGATACGGATATGTATCGCGAAATGAACAATACGCCTGAATCGCAGTCTTTCATCACCAACCTGCATGCCCTGAAGCGTGTCGCCGCGCCCGAAGAGCTTGCCCGCTCGGTGCTTTATCTCGCCTCGGACGATGCGGCGTTCGTCACAGGGACGGCATCGCTCATCGATGGCGGCGCCTCGATCACCCGCACCTGAACCAATTGGCGGAACGGCCAGCAGAAGGAATTTCATCATGTCACGTTTGCAGAACAAGACGGCCCTGATCACCGGCGGCACCAGCGGTATTGGCCTTGAAACAGCCCGCCAGTTCATCGCCGAAGGCGCCCGCGTCGCGGTGACCGGCACCAGCCCGGCAACCATTGAAGCAGCCCGCGCAGAACTTGGGGAAAGGGTATTGGTCATTCAGGCCGATGCCGGCAACGCCGCTGGGCAAAAGGCGGTCGCGGATGCCGTGAAGATCGCGTTTGGTCATCTCGATATCCTGTTCATCAATGCCGGTGCCGCTGATTTCCGCCCGATTGAACAGTTTGACGAAGAGGGCTTTGATCGCTCCGTCGCAATCAATGTCAAAGGCCCATTCTTCCTGATCCAGGCGCTTTTGCCGATCCTTGCCAACCCGGCCTCGATCGTGCTCAACACCTCGATCAACGCCCATATCGGCATGCCCAATACCAGCGTCTACGCGCTGACCAAGGCCGCCTTGCTGTCCTTTGCCAAGACCCTGTCCGGCGAATTGATCGGCCGCGGCATCCGCGTCAATGCGATCAGTCCCGGTCCGGTCGCAACCCCACTCTATGGCAAGCTCGGCATGTCGGCTGCGGATACCGAGGCCATGGCGGCGGCGAAAATCCCCGCTGGCCGCTTTGGCAGCCCCTCCGAAATTGCCAAGGCCGTGGTTTTCCTCGCCTCTGACGAATCGACCTACACGGTGGGCAGCGAATTGGTCATCGATGGCGGCATGAGCAATCTCTGACGATCTTTCTCATGGCCCGGCGTTTCGGCATCGGGCCATGCCTATACAATCGACACAAAGTTGAAGTTTCAACATTTCCTTGAAATCGACGGTCAAAACGGGCAAAGCACCAGCCAACGACCAGCTTCAGGGAAAATCATGAGCATTGCCTCCCGTACACCCCGTCTGCTCGACCATCTGGTCCTGCCGGTCATCGATCTGGCAACGGCCAGGCATCGCTACGAGCAGCTTGGTTTTACCGTCGCTGCGGATGCGCTTCATCCTTTCGGAACCGAAAACGCCTGCGTGTTCTTTTCCGACAAGACCTATCTTGAGCCACTGGGCATTGCCCAGCGCGAGGATTGCGAAGCAGCGGCGCTCGCCGGCAATGCCTTTACCGCTCGTGATCAGGCGTACCGGTTCCGTCGTGGTCAAGACGGGTTTTCCGCAATCGTGGTCAGCAGCGATGATGCAAAGGCCGACCATGCCCGGTTCCAGGAAAGAGGCATTTCGGCAGGTAACATGCTGGAATTTTCGCGGCCGATGAAATTGCCGGATGGTTCCGAAGCTGTCGCCAGTTTTCGCCTGTCGTTCGCCGCCGACCTACGTGCGCCGGATTTTTTCTTCTTCAGCTGTCAGCGCGTCAAATCGCTGCCGTCGGACCGCTCGGTTCTGGAAGCCCACGCCAATGGCGTCAAGGGTTTGGCTGAAGTCGTGCTGTCTGAACCCAACCCGACCGATTTCCAGTATATCCTTCAGGAAGTGGTCGATGAGCGAGAAGTGTCGGCGCATTCCTTCGGCATGGATATCGAAACCCGCAATGGTGTGAAAATTTCCGTCCTCAATCAGGCCGGCATGTCGGGCTTCTTCGACAAGAAGACACCGGGACATTCACGCGGCCTGCGCGGCCGGGCCATCGTCTTCAAGGTTGCCGATCTCACCGCGACCGAACGCCTTCTCACGGCCAATGCAGTGGCCTTCACCAGAAAAGACAATCGCCTGATCGTTCCGGAAGCTCCGGGGCAGGGTGTCATCTTCGCATTCGGAGAATAATCATGCAGACCAATGCAAACGTCGTTGCCGGCAGCGGCGCCAATCAGGTGGTGTTTTCGAATACGCAGAAACTGTCGCTGATCGCCGGTCCCTGCCAGATGGAAAGCCGTGACCACGCCTTCATGATCGCCGGCACAATGGTCGAACTCTGCAAGTCGCTCGGCCTTGGCTACGTCTATAAGTCGTCCTTCGACAAGGCCAACCGCACATCGATCTCCGGCAAACGCGGCATCGGCCTCGAAAAGGCGATGGAGATCTTTGCCGATCTGAAGAAAGAATTCGGCTTCCCCGTTATCACCGATATTCACACGGAAGAGCAGTGCGCGCTGGTTGCTCCGACCGTCGATATCCTGCAGATCCCGGCCTTCCTCTCGCGCCAGACCGACCTTCTTGTCGCCGCCGCCAGGACCGGCCGCGTCATCAACGTCAAGAAGGGTCAGTTCCTCGCTCCCTGGGACATGAAGAACGTGCTGGCCAAGTTCACCGAAAGCGGCAATCCGAACGTGCTGCTCTGCGAACGCGGCGCCTCCTTCGGCTATAACACGCTGGTTTCCGATATGCGTTCGCTGCCGATCATGGCGAGCCTTGGCGCGCCGGTCATCTTTGACGCAACCCACTCGGTTCAGCAGCCCGGCGGGCAGGGCGCATCGTCCGGCGGTCAGCGCGAATTCGTCGAAACCCTCGCGCGCGCCGCGGTGGCCGTCGGCGTTGCCGGAGTGTTCATAGAGACGCATGAGGACCCGGACAATTCTCCGTCCGATGGCCCCAATATGGTTTACCTGAAGGATATGCCGCGCCTTCTGGAGACGTTGTTGGCATTCGATGCGGTCGCGAAACGCTGAATGCGGGTTTTGTGAATTTTTCTTGAAGGCCGGGCGCTGGCTGCGATTGCTCAGGCCCCGCCATTGTAATTTCCGGTCCATGACTTATGACAGGGCCATCCTCCACCACCATGTTTGAAGCAGGGAAGAGATCATGACTGCAATCATCGACATCATCGGCCGCGAAATTCTCGATAGCCGGGGCAACCCGACCGTCGAAGTCGACGTCCATCTCGAAGACGGCAGCTTTGGCCGCGCCGCCGTTCCCTCGGGCGCTTCCACCGGCGCACATGAAGCTGTCGAACTGCGTGACGGCGGCAAGCGCTATCTTGGCAAGGGTGTCGAAAAGGCTGTCGAAGCCGTCAACGGCGAAATCTTTGAAGCCATCGGCGGCATGGATGCCGAAGACCAGCTCCATATCGATGCTACGATGATCGAACTGGACGGCACGGCCAACAAGTCGCGTCTTGGCGCCAACGCCATCCTCGGCGTGTCGCTCGCCGTCGCCAAGGCCGCCGCGGAAGCCTCCAACCTGCCGCTGTTCCGCTATGTCGGTGGCCCGAACGCCCGCTTGCTGCCGGTTCCGATGATGAACATCATCAACGGCGGCGCCCATGCCGACAATCCGATCGACTTCCAGGAATTCATGATCCTGCCGGTCGGCGCCGATAGCCTGCGTGACGCCGTTCGCATGGGGGCGGAAGTTTTCCACGTCCTCAAGAAGGAATTGTCGGCCAAGGGCCACAACACCAATGTCGGCGATGAAGGCGGCTTTGCTCCGGGCCTGAACAGCGCGTCGGAAGCGCTCGACTTCATCATGAAGTCGATTGAAAAGGCTGGCTACAAGCCGGGCGAAGACATGTTCCTCGGCCTTGATTGCGCTTCGACCGAATTCTTCAAGGACGGCAAGTACGTCATGGAAGGCGAAGGCCGTACGCTCGAGCCGGGCGCCATGGCGGAATACCTGGCCGAACTGGCTGCCAAGTACCCGATCGCCTCGATCGAGGACGGCATGGCTGAAGACGATTGGGAAGGCTGGAAGACGCTGACCGATCTCGCCGGAAAGAAGTGCCAGCTGGTCGGCGACGATCTGTTCGTCACCAATTCCTCGCGCCTGCGCGACGGTATCAAGATGGGCGTCGCCAACTCGATCCTCGTCAAGGTCAACCAGATCGGCTCGCTGTCGGAAACGCTTGATGCCGTCGAGACGGCACACAAGGCCGGTTATACCGCCGTCATGTCGCACCGCTCGGGCGAAACTGAAGATTCGACCATCGCCGATCTCGCCGTTGCCACCAATTGCGGGCAGATCAAGACCGGTTCGCTGTCGCGTTCTGACCGGCTTGCCAAGTACAACCAGCTGATCCGCATCGAAGAACAGCTTGGCCCACAGGCAAAATATGCCGGCCGCTCGATCCTGCGCGGCTGATCCGCACAAGCATTGAAATGATGAAACCCGCGTCTGGAAACGGACGCGGGTTTTTTGTTGCCGGCTTTATGGTCAACGGTCGGTTAATCAATGGCTGGTAGCGTGTTCAGGTATTGCGTATCAGGGCATGATCTATGTGGACCAAACACCATAAAAAACGGCAATTGGGGCGGTTCGTGATGCCGCTCATCACTGTCGCGTTTCTTTCCTATTTCGGCTATCATTCCATTCATGGCGACTTTGGCCTGAAGGCAACCGAGAAGTTCGATCGCCAGCGTATCGAGCGCCAGACACGTCTGGATGAGCTGACGGCTCGGCGTCAGACATTGGAAAAAGAGGTGGCGCTGCTCAGCGATGGTTCGCTTGAACGGGACATGCTGGACGAAAAAGCGCGGTTTGGACTGAATATGTCCCGCAGCGACGAAATCGTTATTTTCCACTGAGTTGCCACATTAACCGAAAACAGGTTAATTTTAAATACCTTATTCTTATCAATGGTTTGATAGGAATATAAGCCATGCAAATATGGCATTGCTGTGATGACATTCTTTCCTTATGGTACCGCAAAAGCCAACCATAGGGAGGATTGAATGGCACCGCGAAAATCCGCGTCCGTTTCCAGTCGCAAGGCCGCTGCAAAGCCAGCTAAAAAGGACTTCACAAACGGCACGATCGCCGAGTTCGATCGTGATACCGATCTGAAGGCCTACCGCGAAATGCTCCTCATCCGCCGTTTCGAGGAAAAGGCTGGCCAGCTCTATGGCATGGGCTTCATCGGTGGTTTCTGTCACCTCTATATCGGCCAGGAAGCTGTCGTTGTCGGCATGCAGATGGCGCTGAAGGAAGGCGACCAGGTCATCACCGCCTATCGTGACCACGGCCACATGCTGGCTTGCGGCATGAGTGCGCGCGGTGTCATGGCCGAGCTGACTGGCCGCCGCAGCGGGCTTTCCCGCGGCAAGGGTGGCTCGATGCACATGTTTTCCAAGGAAAAGAATTTTTACGGCGGCCACGGCATCGTCGGTGCGCAGGTCTCGCTCGGCACCGGCCTGGCCTTTGCCAACCGCTACCGCGGCAATGACAATGTGTCGCTTGCCTATTTCGGCGATGGCGCTGCCAACCAGGGCCAGGTCTACGAGAGCTTCAACATGGCTGCTCTTTGGAACCTGCCGGTCATCTACATTGTCGAGAACAACCGTTACGCCATGGGTACTTCAGTGTCGCGCGGCTCTGCCGGTCACGATTTCTCGCAGCGCGGCGTAGCGCTCGGCATACCCGGTTTTCAGGTTGATGGCATGGACGTGCGCGCCGTCAAGGCAGCGGGCGACGAAGCTGTCGAGCATTGCCGGGCAGGCAAGGGTCCGATGATCCTCGAGATGCAGACCTATCGCTATCGCGGTCACTCGATGTCCGATCCGGCCAAGTATCGTTCGAAGGACGAAGTGCAGAAGATGCGCTCCGAGAACGACCCGATCGAAAAAGTAAGGGTGCGCCTGCTGGAAAACGGCTGGGCGAGCGAAGACGAGCTGAAGGCAATCGATAAGGACGTTCGCGATATCGTCGCCGACAGCGCCGATTTTGCCCAGGCCGATCCGGAGCCGGATGTATCCGAGCTCTACACCGATATTCTGCTTTAAGACCGGGACGAGGAAAACATCATGCCTATCGAAATTCTGATGCCCGCTCTGTCCCCGACGATGGAAGAAGGCACGCTCAGCAAATGGCTGAAAAACGAAGGTGACAAGGTCACTTCCGGCGACGTGATCGCCGAGATCGAAACCGACAAGGCCACCATGGAAGTGGAAGCCGTCGACGAAGGCATCATCGGCAAGCTGCTGATTGCTGCCGGTACTGAAGGCGTCAAGGTCAACACTGCGATTGCAGTCCTGCTTCAGGACGGCGAGAGCGCCAGTGACGTTGCGGCTCCGAAGGCTGCAGCACCTGCCGCCGAGCCTGCGAAGACTGAAGCACCGGCAAAGTCCGAAGCATCCGCGCCCGTTCCGGCCCAGCCAAAGGCTGATATTCCCTCCGATCCGGATATTCCGGCCGGTACCGAAATGGTCTCCATCACCGTGCGCGAAGCGCTTCGCGATGCGATGGCCGAAGAAATGCGCCGCAGCGAAGACGTCTTCGTCATGGGCGAGGAAGTCGCCGAATATCAGGGCGCCTACAAGATCACGCAAGGGCTGCTACAGGAATTCGGCCCCCGTCGCGTTGTCGATACGCCGATCACCGAACACGGCTTTGCCGGTATCGGCGTCGGTGCTGCGATGACCGGTCTGCGCCCGATCGTCGAGTTCATGACCTTCAACTTCGCCATGCAGGCGATCGACCAAATCATCAACTCGGCCGCAAAGACCCTCTACATGTCCGGTGGACAGATGGGCGCTCCGATGGTGTTCCGTGGTCCGTCGGGTGCTGCTGCCCGCGTCGGCGCTCAGCACTCGCAGTGCTATGCCGCCTGGTACAGCCATATTCCGGGCCTCAAGGTCGTCATGCCTTACACGGCAGCTGACGCGAAGGGCCTGCTCAAGGCTGCGATCCGCGATCCGAACCCGGTGATCTTCCTTGAAAACGAAATCCTCTACGGTCACTCCTTCGACGTGCCGAAGATGGATGATTTCGTCCTGCCGATCGGCAAGGCGCGTATTCACCGCGTCGGCAAGGATGCGACCATCGTTTCCTTCGGCATCGGCATGACCTATGCGGTCAAGGCTGCGGCTGAACTGGAGAAGGAAGGCATCGACGTCGAGATCATCGACCTTCGAACCATCCGTCCGATGGACCTGCCGGCCGTGATTGAATCGGTCAAGAAGACGGGCCGTCTGGTCACCGTCGAGGAAGGCTTCCCGCAGTCCTCCGTCGGTACCGAAATTGCCACCCGCGTGATGCAGCAGGCCTTCGATTATCTCGATGCGCCGATCCTGACGATCGCCGGCAAGGACGTTCCGATGCCATACGCCGCCAACCTTGAAAAGCTGGCCCTGCCGAATGTCGGCGAAGTCGTCCAGGCGGTAAAGACCGTCTGCTACAAATAAGGGAGGGGGAAGAGATGCCTATCAACATCACCATGCCAGCCCTTTCGCCGACCATGGAAGAGGGTAACCTCGCCAAGTGGCTGGTCAAGGAAGGCGACAAGGTCTCCGCCGGCGACGTTCTCTGCGAGATCGAGACCGACAAGGCGACGATGGAAGTCGAAGCCGTCGATGAAGGCACTGTTGCCAAGCTCGTCGTTGCGGCAGGCACCGAAGGTGTCAAGGTCAATGCCTTGATCGCAATCCTTGCCGCTGAAGGCGAAGATGTTGCTGCTGCCGCTTCCGGCGGCGGGGCGGCACCGGCTGCAAAGGCCGAGCCTGCTAAGGCTGAAGCCGCTCCGGCAAAAACAGAAGCAGCACCAGCCGCTGCTCCGGCCCCGGCTGCCGCTCAGGCGTCGGCTCCGGCGTCATCCGGTACGAGGACCTTCTCGTCGCCGCTCGCCCGCCGTCTGGCCAAGGATGCCGGGATCGATATCTCGGCTGTTGCCGGTACCGGCCCGCATGGCCGTGTGATCAAGAAGGATGTCGAAACCGCCGTTGCCGGTGGTGGTGCAAAGGCTGCGCCTGCGGCCGCTGTTTCCGCAACCGCCGCTGCTCCGGCTCCGCTTGCCAAGGGCGCGTCCGACGAAGCCGTTCTCAAGAACTTCGCCGAAGGCTCCTACGAACTCGTGCCGCATGACGGCATGCGCAAGGTGATCGCCAAGCGCCTGCAGGAGAGCAAGCAGACCATTCCGCATTTCTACGTTTCCGTCGATTGCGAACTGGATGCGTTGCTTGCACTGCGAGCACAGCTCAATACTGCAGCCCCGGAACGGGACGGCAAGCCTGCCTACAAGCTCTCGGTCAACGACATGGTCATCAAGGCGCTTGCGCTTGCCCTGCGTGACGTTCCGGATGCCAACGTCTCCTGGACCGAAACCAACATGGTCAAGCACAAGCACGCCGATGTCGGTGTTGCCGTGTCGATCCCGGGCGGCCTGATCACCCCGATCGTCCGCAGCGCCGAGCTGAAGAGCCTGTCGGCCATCTCCAACGAGATGAAGGATCTCGGCGCCCGCGCCAAGAGCCGCAAGCTGAAGCCCGAGGAATTCCAAGGCGGCACGACGGCTGTGTCGAACATGGGCATGATGGGCGTCAAGAACTTCGCTGCCGTCGTCAATCCTCCGCATGCGACGATCCTTGCGATCGGGGCCGGCGAGGAGCGGGTCGTGGTCAAGAAGGGCCAGATGGTCGTTGCCAATGTCATGACCGTGACGCTGTCGACCGACCACCGCGCCGTCGATGGTGCGCTCGGAGCCGAACTGCTCGGCGCCTTCAAGCGCTACATCGAAAGCCCGATGGGTATGCTGGTTTAAGTGAGTTTTCCCTCCCCTTGCGGGGAGGGTGTCCGCTCATGTCCGTGAGCGAAGACTCTTTCACGCGACAGACGTCGCGTGACTTGATTCCTGTGACAAGTACAGGAATGACGCAAGTTTAGGTTTTCGGGTCAATGGCTCGCTGAAGGTCTATCGTGATGAAAACAGTCCTTTGCTACGGTGACAGTCTGACCTGGGGATATGACGCGGAGACCGGCGGCCGGCATGCGTTGGGTGACCGCTGGCCGAGTGTCCTGCAAGCAGCGCTGGGCAATGGCGTCCAGGTGATTGCCGAGGGTCTGAACGGCCGCACGACGGCTTATGACGACCACCTGGCTGACTGCGACCGCAACGGCGTGCGCATCCTGCCGACCGTCCTGCAGACCCATGCCCCGGTCGATCTGGTTATTCTTCTGCTTGGCACCAACGATATGAAACCCTTGTTGCACGGAACCGCCTTTGGCGCGGTGAAGGGCATCGAGAGACTGGTCAAGCTGGTCTGGCACCATAGCTGGCCGGATGTGCAGGCTGAGGCGCCTGAAATTCTGATCGTTGCGCCGCCGGCGATCAGTGAAACGGCGAATGCAAATTTTGCGGCGATGTTCGCCGGTGCTGTCGAACAATCATCGATGATGGCCTCGCTCTATGCCGATCTCGCCGATGAACTCGGTTGCGGTTTCTTCGATTCCGGTTCGGTGGCGGTGACGACGCCGCTCGATGGCGTGCATCTGGATGTGGACAATACGCGCGCCATCGGACGCGGCCTTGAGCCGATGGTCCGGATGATGCTCGGGCTCTGAATGACGGCGGCTCTGCATCTGCGGGCGGCAGAACGGCGGGATGCGGCGGATTTGGCCATTCTGGTCGATGTCGCCTCCCACGGTTTTGCGACCTGGCTCTGGCACGGCGCGGTGATGCGGGGAATGAAGGATACCGCCATGGAGCAGGGGCGGTCGCGCATGCGGATGGACGACGAGCCCGGCACCTGGAAAGATGCAACGCTGGCGGAATGGAACAGTGAGATTGCCGGCGTGTCGATCGGCTACGACCTGGATGAGACCGTGCGCGAGATGATCGCGCCGCATCCGGTGATCAAGCCGTTGCTGGAGTTGCAGGTCACGGTGATCGGCAGCCGGTTCATCGACAGCCTGGGTGTCTACCGGCACCATCGCGGCAAGGGTATCGGACGGGCTTTGCTTGCCCATGAAATCGGCAAGGCTGACGGCAGACAGGTCAGCCTGATCACCGAAAGCCACAATGATACGGCGCTGGCACTCTATGCGGCCAACGGATTTGTAGAGAAGGCGAGGCTTGAAGCCGTGCCGCTCTTTGAAGATAGCAAAAGGCATGAATGGGTCCTCTTGGCCCGGAACATGACCTAAGGAAGAGGCAGGAAACAAGAATGGCAAATTCCTACGACGTCATCGTGATCGGTTCCGGCCCCGGCGGCTATATCGCGGCCATCCGCGCAGCGCAGCTGGGCCTGAAGGTTGCCGTGGTCGAACGCGAGCACCTGGCCGGCATCTGCTCCAACTGGGGCTGCATCCCGACCAAGGCGCTGCTGCGTTCCGCCGAAGTGCTGCACCTTGCAGAACACGCGAAGAACTACGGTCTGACGCTGGAAGGCAAGATTTCGCCGGACCTGCAGGCAATCGTCAAGCGGTCGCGCGGCATCGCCGAACGGATGAACGGCGGCGTCGCCTTCCTGATGAAGAAGAACAAGGTCGATGTGATCTGGGGTGAGGCAAAGCTCACCAAGGCCAACGAGATCGTCGTTGCCAAGACCACCAAGGCAATCGTCCAGCCTCAGGGGCCGATCCCGAAGAACACGCTGGGCGAGGGCACCTACACCGCCAAGCATATCATCGTCGCCACCGGCGCCCGTCCGCGCGCGCTGCCGGGCATCGAGCCGGATGGCAAGCTGATCTGGACCTATTTCGAGGCAATGAAGCCGGAAGAAATGCCGAAGTCGCTGCTGGTCATGGGCTCCGGCGCCATCGGCATCGAGTTCGCGTCGTTCTACCGCACCATGGGCGTCGATGTGACCGTCGTTGAGGTCATGAGCCAGGTCATGCCGGTCGAGGATGCGGAAATCTCCGCCTTCGCCAAGAAGCAGTTCGACAAGCAGGGCATGAAGATCATCCTTGATGCGAAGGTGACGAAGGTCGAAAAATCAGCCAATTCGGTCACGGCCCATGTCGAGAAGAAGGACGGCTCGGTCGAGAAGATCACCGCTGACCGGATGATTTCGGCTGTCGGCGTGCAGGGTAATATCGAAAATCTCGGCCTTGAAGCGCTCGGCGTCAAGACCGACCGTGGGTGCATCGTCATCGACGGTTATGGCAAGACCAACGTGCCAGGTGTTTATGCGATCGGCGACGTTGCCGGCCCGCCGATGCTGGCTCACAAGGCCGAGCATGAAGCCGTCATCTGCGTCGAAAAGATCGCCGGGCTGCCGAACGTTCATCCGATGGACAAGCTGAAAATCCCGGGCTGCACCTATTGCAATCCGCAGGTCGCTTCGGTCGGTCTAACCGAAGCCAGGGCCAAGGCCGAAGGCCGCGATATCCGCGTCGGCCGCTTCCCGTTCGTTGCCAATGGCAAGGCGATCGCTCTTGGTGAGGATCAGGGCCTGGTGAAAACCATCTTCGACAAGAAGACCGGCGAACTGCTCGGTGCGCATCTGGTTGGCGCCGAAGTAACCGAGCTGATTCAGGGCTTTGTCGTCGCCATGAACCTCGAAACCACCGAGGAAGATTTGATGCACACGATCTTCCCGCATCCGACGATTTCGGAAACGCTGAAGGAAAGCGTGCTCGATGCCTATGGGCGTGCACTGAACGCTTGATTGTGTTAGGGCTCGCCTCCATCTGAAAGGGCGGGCCACTCTATCCGGCCCTGACGGGCGCGCTGTTGCGCTTGAAGCAAAATTGGAAGCCATTGATGGTCACGATCCTCGACCGCACCACTCTTGATCCCGATGCCCCACGCATTCGCCACCCGGAAAAGGCCCACAAGCCCGATACCGAGATGCTGCGCAAGCCGGAATGGATTCGCGTCAAGGCGCCGACCTCGAAGGGGTATGCCGAAACCAAGTCGATCGTGAAGGAGCACAAGCTCGTCACGGTCTGCGAAGAGGCGGGCTGCCCGAATATCGGCGAGTGCTGGGACAAGAAGCACGCGACCTTCATGATCATGGGCGAGATCTGTACCCGCGCCTGCGCCTTCTGCAATGTCTCCACAGGCAAGCCGAACGCGTTGGATATGGCCGAACCGGAAAACGTTGCCAAGGCCGTCAAGCAGATGGGCCTTTCTCATGTGGTCATCACCTCGGTCGACCGTGACGATCTGGCCGACGGGGGTGCCGAGCATTTTGAAAAGGTGATCTGGGCCATTCGCGCCGCATCACCCCTGACGACCATCGAAATCCTGACGCCCGACTTCCTGAAGAAGCCCGGTGCGCTGGAGCGCGTCGTCGCCGCCAAGCCTGACGTCTTCAACCACAATATGGAAACGGTTCCAGGCAACTATCTGACGGTTCGCCCGGGCGCGCGCTATTTCCATTCGATCCGGCTTCTGCAGCGGGTCAAGGAACTCGATCCGACGATGTTCACCAAGTCCGGCATCATGGTTGGCCTTGGCGAAGAGCGCAATGAAGTGCTGCAGCTCATGGACGACCTGCGCACGGCCGATGTCGACTTCCTGACCATCGGCCAGTACCTGCAGCCGACCCGCAAGCATCATCAGGTCATGAGCTTTGTCACGCCGGAAGAATTCAAGTCCTATGAGACCGTCGCCTACACCAAGGGCTTCCTGATGGTCGCCTCCAGCCCGCTGACCCGCTCGTCGCACCATGCCGGTGACGATTTCGCCCGGCTGAAGGCAAACCGCGAGAAGAAGCTGGCGGCAGCCGCCGGATAATCATCGGCAGGTTGCCAATCCGGATTTGAACTCTATGGTGCGCGGCTCACACGTTGGAGCCGCCATGCCCTCCTATCTTCCGGACATCGAAGATGCCTTGCCGCGCCTGCGGCAGGCAAGCCGCATCCTGGTGATCGGCTGCTCGGGCGGCGGTAAGAGCACGCTGTCTCGAAAACTCTCTGAAAAGCTTGGTCTGCCTTACGTCTCAATGGACAGGGATTTTTTCTGGTTGCCCGGTTGGGTCAAGCGCCCGAAGACTGAAGAGCGGGCTCTGATCGCAGCCAGTGTTGCGCAGAATCGCTGGATCATGGACGGCAGCGGCCCATCCACGTTTGACCTGCGGTTTCCAAGAACCGATCTGGTTGTCTGGGTTCGGGTACCGCGGCGCGTCTGTCTTTGGGGGCTTGTCTGCCGGGTCGCGTCGAGCTTTGGCCGTGTGCGCCCCGACATGGCTCCGGGTTGTCCTGAACAGCTGCCGGATCGTGAATTCCTCTCCTATATCTGGAATTTCGAACGGCGCGTTTCTCCCGTGATCATCCGGATGCTCGACCGGCATGCGCCGGAGGTGCCGGTTCTGACACTCAGGAGCCGCCGGGATATCCACGCTCTGGCCGAAAGCGTGCAGGGAGCGATCAATGTCCAATAGGCTGTTGAATGCTGAGCAAGCGGCGGTGACCCTTGGCACTGCCCGCCGTATTCTTGTCATCGGCTGTTCCGGCAGCGGCAAGAGCACGTTGGCGCAGACCCTGTCGCGCTGGCTGGCGCTTCCTTATGTCTCCATGGACCGCGACGTTTTCTGGATGCCGGGATGGACGCAGCGGCCAAGGGCCGAAGCGCTGGAGATTGTCGAGCGGACGGTGGCGCAACCGCAATGGATCATGGATGGCACGAGCCCGGGCACTTTGCCGCTGCGCCTGCCGCGCACCGATCTCGTCATCTGGATGCGTCCGCCCCGCCATGTTTCGCTCTATGGCGTCATCAGCCGCTGGGTCCGGTTGCGCGGCAGGACGCGCCCGGAAATGGCCGAGAACTGCCCTGAGCGCCTGACGCAGGAATTCCTGTCCTACGTCTGGAATTTCGAGAAGACGGAAAGCCCGGAGATCGAACAGAAGCTGGCGGATTATGGTTCTGAAGTGCCGGTGTTCATTGTCCGGTCGCATGCCGAAACACGGCGCCTGCTGGAACATGTCGCTCAACACGCGTCTGCTTCTCGCGCATGATACCAACCACATCTTGTTTTTCCGCAGATCATTGAATATCTGAACGCCATGCCACAATTCGAGACCCGCCGGCCCGTCAAGCATTCACCCGACCAGATGTTCGATCTGATCGCCGATGTTGAAAAATATCCCGAGTTTCTGCCGCTTTGCGAGGCGCTGACCGTGCGTTCGCGCAAGCAGCGTGACGGCAAGGAACTGCTCGTCGCCGACATGACCGTCGGCTACAAGGCGATCCGCGAGACATTCACGACGCAGGTTCTGCTCAATAAGGTGGAACGTATCATCGACGTCAAATATATCGATGGCCCGTTCAAGTATCTCGACAACCGCTGGAGTTTCGAAGCGTTGGGTGAGGGCGGCTGTTCTGTCAATTTCTTCATCGACTATGAATTCAAGAGCCGCATTCTCGGCGCCGTCATGGGCTCGATGTTCGACCGGGCATTCCGGATGTTCTCCGAAGCGTTCGAGAAGCGCGCCGATACGATCTACGCTGCGGTCTAGCGGAAACGTCAGGCCCCTGCTGCTTCTTCCAGCATCTCGAGCGCCGTTCGCACCGTCGCCATCCGGACGGCATCGCGGCCGATATCGCCATAGCGCATTTCGCGGTGATGCACTGCGCCGTTCCGGCTGACAGCTGCCAGATGCACCAACCCGACCGGTTTTTCCTCTGTTCCGCCGCCGGGACCGGCAACGCCGGTGACGGCAACGGCCAAATCTGCTTTCGAGTGGCTGAGCGCCCCACGCACCATCTCGATCGCAGTCTGGCGAGACACCGCGCCATGCGTTTCAAGCGTTGCGGTGTTGACGCCGAGCATCTGGATCTTGGCATCGTTGGAATAGGTGACGAAACCGCGATCGACCACGGATGAAGAGCCGGGGATTTCCGTCAGAGCACCGGCGATCAAGCCTCCGGTGCAGGATTCGGCCGTGGCAACCATCAGTCCGCGTTTGGAGAAGGCAGCGATCAGCAAGCCTGCCTTGGCTTCGATATCTTCCGGCCAGCCGCTCATTTGATCTCTCCCGAGTAGACGACTGTTGCTGTCGCGATCGCAGCGATGCCTTCGCGGCGGCCGATGAAGCCGATTTTTTCATTGGTCGTCGCCTTGACCGAGCAGCGATCCAGCGAAATGCCGAGCATATCGGCGAGGTTTTGCCGCATCGCCAGCCGGTGCGGGCCGATTTTCGGGGCTTCAGCGATCAGCGAAACGTCGGCATTCATGATCGTGCCGCCATTGCCGCGAACGATCTTGGCTGCGTGTTCCAGAAAGATGCGTGAGGCGGCGCCCTTCCACTGCGGATCGGACGGCGGAAAATGATCGCCGATATCGCCGGCGCCGCAGGTGGCGAGCAGGGCATCGGTCAGGGCATGCAGCGCGACGTCGGCGTCGGAATGACCGAGCAAAGTCTGGTCGTGCGGCATGAAGATGCCGCAGAGCGTCACGCCGTCGCCATCGACCAGCTGATGCACATCATAGCCATTGCCGGTGCGTACATCCGGAAGAGCGTTCCGGTTCAGTTTTTCATCGGCCATGGTGATATCCCGTTTGATCGTCAGTTTCACATTGTCCACCGAACCCTCGATCAGCGTCACGGGCATTCCTGCCCATTCGGCGATCGAGGCGTCATCGGTAAAATCGGCGCGGCCAGAAGTGGCGGCGTTGATATGGGCTTCCAGGATTGGTACGAAGCGGAAGCACTGTGGCGTCTGGGCGCCATAGAGACCGGCCCGAGCGACCGTCTCCACAACCTTTCCTTCCGCGGAACCGCGCTTCAGCGTATCGGCAACCGCGACTGCGGGCAGGAGGGCATTGGCGCCAGCCTCAAGCGTTGCGACGCAGCGGTCGAGCAGCGCATGGTCGATGAACGGTCGTACGGCATCGTGGATCATCACATGGGTAATGCCGGACTGTTCCAGTGCTTTCAATCCAGCCAGCACCGAAAGCTGCCGCGTCGGGCCGCCGTGGACAAAGGTGATTGCAGAGGTGTCAGCGGAAGCGAGGCTGCGTGCCTGGGCAAACAGGGTTTCATCATCCGGATGAATGACGGCGACGATCGTCTTTTCCATCGGCCATGTCGCAAAAACGTCAAGCGTATGGGTCATAACCGGCCGCCCACCAATGGGACGGTATTGCTTCGGACCTTCTTGCGGCGAGCCTGCGCGCTCACCCCGCCCGGCAGCAACAATAACGACACCACAGGAAAACTGTTCTTTTGCGTGCATCTTCTATATGGGTTCCTGCAAATAGATTGCGCCCAGACCCGGTGCCAGGCGTAAGGGGCGGGCCTCGTGCTCCAGTCTTCGTGTCGAAACACCAAATGTATGCCGTTTCAGCGCGCGGTGTTTCAAATCGTGGTGCTGATTTACCGCGAAGGTTGGGGCTTTACCAGTTGTCCAGGGAATTTTGTCGTAGCGCTCTGAAAACGCTTGGCAAGTCAATCAAGTATGTCTAAAAATAGTGCAGAATAGAGATGTGCCCGAAAGATAACCATTTGCAAGTACCGGATTTGTCATCCCCGTTTCGGGTTGGCCGGCTCTCCTTCAGGAACCGCGTCGTGCTGGCGCCGATGTCGGGTGTGACGGATTTGCCCTTCCGGCAATTGGCCTGGCGCTTCGGGGCAGGGCTCGTCGTCACCGAAATGGTGGCAAGCCGCGAACTGGTCGGCAACGCATCGGAAAGCTGGTCGCGGCTGAAAAGCTCCGGCATCGATCCACATATGGTGCAGTTGGCGGGGCGTGAAGCCCACTGGATGGGCGAGGCTGCAAAGATCGCCGCCGACAACGGCGCCGATGTCATCGACATCAACATGGGCTGCCCGGCGAAGAAGGTGACGGGCGGCTATTCCGGTTCGGCGCTGATGCGCGATCCCGATCATGCCCTGTCGTTGATCGAGGCCACGGTGAACGCGGTTGATGTGCCAGTGACGTTGAAGATGCGCCTGGGTTGGGACGAAAATTCCATCAATGCGCCTTTGATTGCCAAGCGGGCGCAGGACGCCGGCGTTCAGATGATCACCATTCATGGCCGCACCCGCATGCAGTTCTACAACGGCGTGGCCGATTGGGATGCCATCCGCGCCGTTCGTGATGTGATCACCGTTCCGCTCGTTGCCAATGGCGATGTGGCAACACGGGACGATGCCAACGAGATTCTCCGGCGCTCCGGCGCCGACGCCGTGATGATCGGGCGCTCCAGCCAAGGACGCCCCTGGCATGCGGGTGTTCTCGCGGGCGCAGCCGAACATCCGGATGCCGCGGAGATCGCCGATATCGTTGCCGAGCATTACGGCATGATG
The DNA here is from genome assembly GCA_900473685.1 of Hyphomicrobiales bacterium. GTDB lineage: Bacteria > Pseudomonadota > Alphaproteobacteria > Rhizobiales > Rhizobiaceae > Pararhizobium. Next base: position 202,393 of record UCNE01000018.1, on the reverse strand, counting down.
CTGGAATTCTACGGAACCGATATCGGCCTTCGCCACGCGCGAAAACATCTCGGCTGGTATCTCGGCCGGTTTGCACCGCAGATGGCAGCGCAGGAGAAGGCGGCCATCATGACCTCCACCGACCCAACCACCGCCCTGTCTGCTGCGGTGGCCGCTATTGCAGCCGGATCAAGCCGGGACGAAGAAAAGGACGCGGCATGACGGAGAAAATGGGCGACGGCGAGCGAACGGCCATCAATTCTCTGCCGATGGCGGTTTTGAACGCCATCCAGAATCCGGTCATTCTCGTTGATGAAAACGGTCTTGTCGTCTTTGCCAACTGGGAAGCGGAGGCATTCTTTGGCGCCAGCGCCAATTATCTCGCCCGCCATGATATCAGCGCCTTCATTCCGTTCGGTAGCCCGCTTCTGACCTTGATCGACCAGGTCCGCGAACGCCGTGCAGCCGTCAACGAATACCGGGTCGACCTGAGTTCACCGCGGCTCGGCGCCGACAAACTTGTCGATCTCTATGTCGCGCCTGTCCTGTCCGAGCCGGGCTCGGTCGTCATCGTCTTCCAGGAACGTTCGATGGCCGACAAGATCGACCGGCAGCTGACGCACCGGGCTGCCGCACGCTCGGTGACGGGGCTTGCCTCGATGCTCGCCCACGAAATCAAGAACCCGCTCTCGGGCATCCGCGGTGCAGCCCAGCTGCTCGAAACATCCGTCAATGACGAGGATCGTGCGCTGACGCGGCTGATCTGTGATGAGACGGACCGGATCGTCTCGCTGGTCGATCGCATGGAAGTGTTTTCAGACGAACGTCCCGTCGATCGCCATCCGGTCAATATTCATTCGGTGCTCGATCACGTGAAGGCCATTGCCAAGGCTGGTTTTGCCCGGAAAATCCGGATCACCGAAAACTACGATCCGTCGCTGCCGCCGGTCTATGCCAACCGCGATCAGCTGATCCAGGTCTTTCTCAACCTGATCAAGAATGCGGCCGAGGCGGTTGCCGACAAGCCGGATGGCGAAATCATGCTGACGACGGCCTATCGCCCCGGTATTCGCCTGTCTGTTGCCGGTACACGGGAAAAGATTTCGCTGCCGCTTGAATTCTGCGTCCATGACAACGGACCTGGCGTGCCCGCCGATCTGGTGCCGCACCTGTTCGATCCGTTCATCACCACCAAGACCAACGGCTCCGGCCTCGGACTTGCCCTCGTTGCCAAGATCATCGGCGGCCATGGTGGCATCGTCGAATGTGACAGCCAGTCGAGCCGCACGACATTTCGCGTTCTGATGCCCGCGTCGAAAGGCCCGACGGCCGAAGACAGCGAGCCACTGACCATTGTAAAAGGACAATCCCGATGACTGGCGCCACGATCCTCGTCGCTGATGACGACGCTGCCATCCGTACCGTTCTCAACCAGGCGCTGAGCCGGGCCGGTTACGATGTCCGCATCACCTCGAATGCCGCGACGCTGTGGCGGTGGATCTCGGCGGGTGATGGCGATCTCGTCGTGACCGACGTTGTCATGCCCGACGAAAACGCCTTCGATCTTCTGCCGCGCATCAAGAAAGCGCGGCCGGATTTGCCTGTGCTGGTGATGAGCGCCCAGAACACGTTCATGACGGCAATCAAGGCCTCGGAAAAGGGCGCCTATGACTACCTGCCCAAACCCTTCGACCTGACGGAGCTGATTGCCATCATCGGCCGCGCGCTGGCCGAGCCGAAGCGCAAACCGGTCAAGCAGGAAGACGATACGCAGGATGGCATGCCGCTGGTCGGCCGCTCGGCCGCCATGCAGGAAATTTACCGGGTGCTGGCGCGCCTGATGCAGACCGACCTGACGCTGATGATCACCGGTGAATCCGGCACCGGCAAGGAGCTGGTCGCCAAGGCGCTGCATGACTACGGCAAGCGCCGCAACGGCCCGTTTGTCGCCATCAACATGGCGGCGATCCCGCGCGACCTGATCGAATCGGAGCTGTTCGGCCACGAGAAGGGCGCCTTTACCGGTGCGCAGAACCGTTCGACCGGGCGCTTCGAACAGGCCGAGGGCGGTACGCTGTTTCTCGATGAAATCGGCGACATGCCGATGGATGCGCAGACACGTCTGCTGCGCGTGTTGCAGCAGGGCGAATATACGACGGTCGGCGGCCGCACGCCGATCCGCTCCGATGTCCGCATCGTTGCTGCGACCAACAAGGATTTGAAGCAGTCGATCAACCAGGGCCTGTTCCGCGAGGATCTCTATTACCGCCTCAACGTCGTACCGCTGCGGCTGCCGCCATTGCGTGATCGCGCCGAGGATATCCCCGATCTGGTCCGCCACTTTGTCCAGCAGGCCGAAAAGGAGGGGCTCGACGTCAAGCGCTTCGACCAGGAAGCGCTGGAACTGATGAAAGCGCATCCCTGGCCGGGCAATGTGCGCGAACTCGAAAACGTCGTGCGCCGCCTGACGGCACTCTACCCGCAGGACGTCATCACCCGCGAGATCATCGAAACCGAATTGCGCTCCGACATTCCCGATAGCCCGATCGAGAAGACGCCCGGCCGTTCGGGATCGATGTCGATCTCGCAGGCTGTCGAAGAGAATATGCGGCAGTATTTTGCCGGCTTCGGCGACGGGCTGCCACCAGCCGGTCTCTATGACCGGGTGCTGGCCGAAATGGAATATCCGCTGATTCTGGCGGCCTTGACGGCAACGCGCGGCAACCAGATCAAGGCAGCTGACCTGCTTGGCCTGAACCGGAACACCCTGCGCAAGAAAATTCGGGAACTCGGCGTTTCGGTTTACCGTAGCTCACGGAGCGCTTGACTTGCCTCCGAAAAGCGTTGCATTTTCGCCACAATATGTTGCTTAGAAAGCACACGGATGACGGTGATTCTTTCCGCTCGTCATCCGCCGGATCTGGCCTCCCTGCGTGTAAAAGCAGGGATTATGATCGGGTCATGGCGGTCATTTCTTGACCACGGCGCGTAAAAATATACCCGCTGCTTTCTGACGGAAGCGAGGCGGGCCGGGGGATGCATTTCTGATGGCCGAAGGGCTGATTGTGCCAATGGAGAAAGAAGATGTCGCCGTGATCGGGCATGACCGGCGCGCGTCTTTTGCGTTGCCAGGCCTGCTTTTGGCGACCGGCGCTTTGGTTTGCGCAATCATATCGCTGCTCGTTCTTCTCGGCCTGACGCCGATCAAGCCGGAAACCAATATCATTATTGGTTCCGCAGCAATCAACGCGCTGTTCGTCATCGGATTGCTGTTTCTGATCGGCCGGGAAATCCTGCGTCTGTTGAAGGCGCGCAACCGCGGCCGGGCCGCCGCCCGCCTACATGTCCGCATCGTCGCCCTGTTTTCGATCGTCGCGATCACGCCGGCCATTCTGGTGGCGATCTTTGCCAGCATCACGCTCGATGTCGGTCTCGATCGCTGGTTTTCGCTGCGCACTCAGTCGATTGTCAGTTCGTCGCTCGAGGTCGCGCAGGCCTACATGTTGGAAAATGCCAGCTATCTGCAGGGCCAGACGGTTTCGATGGCCAATGATCTCGAACGCAATCGTCAGCTCTACAGCCTCGACCGCACCGGCTTCATCGAGCTGATGACGCGGCAGGCTCGTGGACGCGGCATGCTCGGGGCCTTTCTGGTGCGCGGCGACGGTTCGCCGATCGTTCAGGCCAATATTCCGACCGAGCGGCCACTGCCAGCCATTCCGAGAGATGCGCTGATGAGTACCGTCTCCGGCCAGCCGACGCTCATTCCGCCAGGGGTGACCAATCTCGTCGGCGCGATCATCCCGATCGACAATATCGAGGGGGCCTATCTCTACACGGTGCGCAGCGTCGACCCGAAGGTCATGCGTTCGATGCGGCTGATGGAGGAGAATACCGCGGAGTACAAGAATCTCGAGGCGGGCCGCACGTCGCTGCAGGTGGCGTTCGGGGTACTGTATCTCGGGTTCGCGCTGATCGTGCTTCTGGCGGCGATCTGGACCGCAATCGCGGTCGCCGACCGCATTGTGCGGCCGATCCGGCTTCTGATCGGTGCCGCCGACAGCGTGGCGACCGGCAATCTGAATGTCATCGTTCCGGTGCATGCGGTCGACGGCGATGTCGGCAGCCTGTCGCGCACCTTCAACAAGATGATTGCCGAAATCCGCACGCAGCGCGACCAGCTCCTTGAGGCCAAGGACGAGATGGACGACCGGCGCCGCTTCATCGAGGCGGTGCTCTCCGGTGTGACGGCCGCCGTGATTGGCGTCGAGGACGACCGGCGCATCACCATCGCCAATCCATCGTCGGAGCATTTCCTGTCGCGCACCACGCTGGAACTGGTCGGTGAAAAGCTTGCTGATGTGGCGCCCGAGATCGAGCAGGTGCTGAATGAAGCGGCCAGCCGCCATCGCAACGACTACCGCAAGCAGATCAACATCATGCGCGGCGGCACGGAGCGGACATTGAATGTGCAGGTAACGCGCGAGGAATCGCATGACGCCAAGGATTCCTACGTCATCACCGTCGACGACATCACCGATCTGGTGATTGCGCAGCGCTCGACGGCCTGGGCCGATGTCGCGCGCCGGATTGCGCATGAAATCAAGAACCCGCTGACACCGATCCAGCTGTCGGCCGAGCGTTTGAAGCGCCGCTATGGCAAACAAATCAACCCGGACGACCGCACGGTGTTTGACCAGTGTACGGATACGATCGTCCGCCAGGTCGAGGATATCGGCCGCATGGTCGATGAATTCTCCGGGTTTGCGCGCATGCCGAAACCGACCAGGGAAAAGGCCGATCTGCGCAATATCCTCAAGGACGCGATTTTCCTGCGCGAAATGGGCAATACCCATGTGACCTTCATCCGCGATCTCGGTGAGGAACCGCTCGACGGCACCTTCGACAGCCGCATGCTGGGGCAGGCTTTCGGCAACATCATCAAGAACGCGGTCGAGGCCATCGAAGCCCTGCCTGCGGACGCCATTCGCGGTGATCTGAAGGTGATGGTGCGGTCGCGACTGAATGAAACGAGCGGCCAGTACGTCATCGATATCATCGACAACGGCCGGGGACTGCCGACCGAAAATCGCCACCGTATTCTCGAGCCCTATATGACGATGCGCGAAAAAGGCACCGGCCTTGGACTCGCGATCGTCAAGAAGATCATCGAGGATCATGGCGGACAATTGGAACTGCATGACGCACCCGCCGATTTCGATCGCGGCCAAGGCGCCATGATTCGCATTATCTTGCCGCCGGCCGGACAGAGCAGTGGCACTGAAGACAGACAAGACAAGGATACTTCCTATGGCGGCTGACATTCTGGTTGTGGACGACGAAGAAGACATTCGCGAGATCGTCTCCGGCATCCTCTCCGACGAGGGCCACGAAACCCGCACGGCATTCGACAGCGACAGCGCGCTTGCCGCCATCAGCGACCGTGTACCGCGGCTTGTCTTCCTGGATATCTGGATGCAGGGCAGCCGGCTCGATGGCCTGGCGCTTCTCGACGAGATCAAGAGCCGCTATCCGGATCTGCCGGTGGTGATGATTTCGGGTCACGGCAATATCGAGACGGCCGTTTCAGCGATCCGCCGCGGTGCCTATGATTTTATCGAAAAGCCGTTCAAGGCAGACCGGTTGATCCTGATTGCCGAGCGGGCGCTGGAAAATTCCAAGCTGAAGAAGGAAGTCTCCGAGCTGAAGAAACGCTCCGGCGATCCGGTCGAGCTGATCGGGACCTCGGTCGCTGTTTCACAGTTGCGCCAGACCATTGAGAAGGTTGCGCCGACCAACAGCCGCATCATGATCAACGGCCCGTCCGGCTCCGGCAAGGAGCTGGTCGCCCGGATGATCCACCGCAAGTCCTCGCGGGCCGCAGGTCCGTTCGTGGCGTTGAATGCAGCAGCGATCACCCCCGATCGCATGGAAATTGCGTTGTTTGGCACCGAGGGTACTCCGGGCCAGCCGCGCAAGACCGGTGCGCTTGAGGAAGCCCATGGCGGCATGCTCTACCTCGATGAAGTCGGCGAAATGCCGCGCGAGACGCAGAACAAGATCCTGCGTGTTCTGGTCGATCAGCAGTTCGAACGCGTTGGCGGCTCCAAGCGCGTCAAGGTCGATGTCCGCATCATCTCCTCGACTGCCTACAATCTTGAAAGCCAGATCGCCGAAGGCGCGTTCCGCGAAGATCTTTATCACCGGCTGGCGGTCATCCCCGTGCGTGTGCCGCCGCTGGCGGAGCGGCGTGAGGACATTCCGTTTCTGGTCGACATGTTCATGCGCCAGATCAGCGAACAGGCGGGTATCCGCACCCGCAAGATCGGTGACGATGCGCTGGCGGTGCTGCAGTCGCACGATTGGCCGGGCAATATCCGGCAGTTGCGCAACAATATCGAGCGGCTGATGATTCTGGCCCGCAGCGATGGTCCGGATACGGCGATCTCGGCCGATATGCTGCCAAGCGAAGTCGGCGACAGCCTGCCAAAAATTTCGGCGCAGGGCGATCATCACATCATGACGCTGCCGCTGCGCGAAGCCCGCGAAATGTTCGAGCGCGATTACCTGATCGCCCAGATCAACCGGTTCGGCGGCAATATTTCCCGCACGGCGGAGTTTGTCGGCATGGAGCGATCAGCGCTGCATCGCAAGTTGAAATCGCTCGGCGTCTAAAACGCTTCCATTCTTTTGAGACGGATCATCCATCCATGTCGCGCATTGCCTATGTCAACGGCGCCTACCAGCGCCATACCGAAGCTGCCATCCATATCGAGGATCGCGGTTTCCAGTTCGCCGATGGCGTCTATGAAGTCTGCGAAATCCGTCACGGCTACATCGTAGACCTGACGCGCCATCTCGACCGGCTGGACCGGTCGCTCGGCGAACTGCGCATCGCATGGCCGATGACACGTGCCGCGCTCATCCTGATCATCCGCGAAGTGGCGCGCCGCAACCGGGTGAAAAACGGCCTGTTCTATCTGCAGGTGACGCGTGGCGCCGCACGCCGCGATCATGTCTTTCCGGCAGCCGATACGCCGTCGACCATCGTCGTCACAGCAAAGCGCACCGATGCGTCGCTGATTGCCAGGAAAAATGCGTCCGGCATCAGCGCCATCACCGTTCCTGAAAACCGCTGGGATCGCGTCGATATCAAGTCGGTCGGGTTGCTGCCGAATGTGCTCGCCCGCCAGGCTGCCAAGGAGGAGGGCGCTCAGGAAGCGATCTTCATTGATGCCGATGGCACCGTCAAGGAGGGGGCGGCGACCAATGTCTGGATCGTCGACAAGGACGGCCATCTGCGGACCCGGCACGCCGAACACGGCATCCTGCGCGGCATTACCCGCACGACCCTGAAGGACGTGACCGCCGCAATCGGGCTTGAAATTGTCGAGCAGGCGTTTTCCGTCGAGGACATGCTGGAGGCCCGCGAAGTCTTCATCACGGCAGCCACCAGCATCTGTTTTCCGGTCGTTGCTGTTAACGGTAAACCCATCGCCAACGGTCATCCCGGCAGCGTGTCACAGAAAATTCGCGAAGCCTTTTTCGACATTGCGGAAAAGACCGCGATTTGATACCAAATCCGGGGGGACGCTTTAAAGACCAGTTTTTTCAGCGTTCGGGCTATTCAGATCGTATAATCAACCGGTTAAATCGGACCGGACAATAAGAAAGAAGCGGCGCTATGGCGGAACGTTCTCAGAACTTGCAGGATCTTTTTCTCAACACCGTCCGCAAGCAGAAGATATCTCTGACGATATTTCTTATCAATGGTGTGAAATTGACGGGCGTTGTTACGTCTTTCGACAATTTCTGTGTGCTTTTGCGGCGTGACGGGCATTCCCAGCTCGTATACAAGCACGCGATCTCGACAATCATGCCGGGCCAGCCGATGCAGATGTTCGAGAGCGAAGAATCCGCATCCTGACGGGATACAAGACACATTACCAAACGTGATACCAAATCGGCGTCGATCATCCCGGAGCTTGTAAAGCTTCGCGATGACATGCGCGCCGTTGTCATCGTCCCAGTCCTGAAAAAGACGGGCAGACAGAACGCCGAGATCATTGCCGCCACCTCGACGCGCAGCGATGAAAGCCGGCTGGAGGAAACGATCGGTTTGGCACTCGCCATCGATCTCGAAGTCGTGCACGGCATGATCGTGCCCGTCGCCCAGCCGAAGCCTGGAACGTTGCTCGGTAGCGGCAAGATCGAGGAGATTGGCCATTTGCTCAGCGAGCACGATGCCGGCCTCGTCATCATCGATCATCCGCTCACCCCGGTTCAGCAGCGCAATCTTGAAAAGGAATGGAACTGCAAGGTCATCGACCGGACCGGTCTCATCCTGGAAATCTTCGGCCGCCGTGCGTCCACCAAGGAAGGCACGCTGCAGGTCGAGCTTGCGCATCTGAACTATCAGAAGGGCCGGCTGGTTCGCAGCTGGACCCACCTGGAACGCCAGCGCGGTGGTGCTGGCTTCATGGGTGGCCCGGGTGAAACCCAGATCGAAGCCGACCGCCGGCTGTTGCAGGAAAAGATCGTCAAGCTCGAGAAGGAGCTGGAGCAGGTGCGCCGCACCCGTCAGCTCCACCGCGCCAAGCGCAAGAAGGTCCCGCATCCGATCGTCGCCCTCGTCGGCTATACCAATGCCGGCAAGTCGACGCTGTTCAATCGTATCACCGGTGCGGGCGTTCTGGCCGAAGACATGCTGTTTGCGACGCTCGATCCGACGTTGCGCCGGATGAAGCTGCCGCACGGCCGCATGGTGATGCTGTCCGACACTGTCGGTTTCATTTCCGACCTGCCGACCCATCTGGTTGCCGCCTTCCGGGCGACGCTGGAAGAGGTGCTGGAAGCCGATCTGATTCTGCATGTGCGCGATCTCTCCGATCCGGACAACCAGGTACAGGCGCAGGACGTCATTCGCATTCTCGACGATCTCGGCATCGATGAGAAAGCCCGCTCCGAGCGCATCATCGAAACCTGGAACAAGATCGATCTCCTGGATGCCGATGCGCATGACAGTCTCGTTCAGAAAGCGGAAAACAGCGAAAACACCGTCGCCGTTTCAGCCGTCACGGGCGAGGGTGTCGATCACCTTCTCGACGAGATCAACAAACGCCTGTCCGGCGTTCTGATGGAATGCAATGTCGTGCTGCCGGCCAGCAGGCTGAAATTGCTGTCCTGGGTCTATGAGCACACGATGGTCGATGGCCGGGAAGATCTGGAAGACGGCTCCGTCAGCCTTGACCTGCGCATGACACCCAGCGAATCGGAAGAACTCGACCGGCTGCTTGGCAATGGGCCGAAGGCTGCGGCGCAGGACTGGTAGACTAATCCCGACGGGGTTGAATATTGAAATCTCTACGGAGCAATGCGCCAAATGAAGACGGACACTTCAGTAGATTTTCCTCGACTGGAGTTTAAACGTTCGAAACGGGCGTATCGCTTAGCCGTCTATGCCATCAGCGCAGTTTTGCCAGCAGTTGCAATCAAAGCGATATATGCAGTTTTGCCGGCCGGCTTTGGAGGGAGCGCTGTCGTCGTGCCGGTCGCATGGTGCTTGATGGCTGCAGGATGTCTCGTCGGTTCTATGAAGCTCCTTTCGAAAATGGATTTTCAGACGCCGGTACTCATCATCGAGCCGACTGGCGGTACTGTCGTGCATCATCGCATCACGATGCTGCCTTGGTCTTCGGTATCTAAAGTCAAATTCCATGAAAGCGGCCAATTCCGCCAGACCAAGGTGATCGCCGTGCATATGGCCGGAGGCGGCGTAGAAATGATTGATGTAAGTTACATTGCTGATTTTTCGGCAAGGCAAATATTCGATACAGTGAGGAGCTACCACAGGAGATTTGGCCCGCAGCCCGCAGCCCGCAGCCCGCCCCCCGCAGCCCGCAGCCCGCCCCCGGAAGCGGTTCAAGCTACGATTCTACCGCCTGGACAGGATTGGATGACGAATAGCAAAGTGAAAGTGGCAGCCCAGAACAGGCAGGTCTGAAATGAGTGTTGACGTAACGGCATGCCGTAACGTCAACGCACCGCAAAATGTCAGCTCAGTTGCCGTTCGATGGCCTTGGCGGCCTGCCAGAGGTCTTCCATTCGCTCCAGCGTAGCGTCCTCAAGCGTTTCGCCTTGAGCCTCCAGTTCCGTCTCAATATGCGCGAAACGGCGCCGGAATTTGGTGTTGGTTCCGCGCAGCGCCATTTCCGGGTCAGCGCCGACATGGCGGCCGATATTGACGACGGCGAAGATCAGGTCGCCGAGCTCGTCCGCCACCTTTGCCTTGTCGTTCGATGCAAGAGCTTCGCGCAATTCGGCGATCTCTTCCTCGATCTTGTCGAGAATGGGTTCGGGCGAGGACCAGTCGAAGCCGACCTTGGCTGCCCGTTCCTGAAGTTTCAGCGCCTCCACCAGTGCCGGAAAACTGCGCTGGACGGAGCCGAGATGCCCGGTGTTGACATCCTCCGGCAGGCCGCGTTTTGCCCGCCGTTCGCGGCGCTCAGTTTTTTCCGCCTGCTTGATCTCGTCCCATTGCAGTTTGACGGCCTGTGGCGTGTCGGCGTCTGACCGGGCAAAAACATGGGGGTGACGGCGGATCATTTTTCGCGTGATCGCCTCGACCACATCGCCGAAAGCGAAATCGCCGGCTTCCTCGGCCATACGGGCGTGAAAAACCACCTGCAATAAAAGATCGCCGAGTTCGTCGCAGAGATCGTCCATGTCGGCGCGCTCGATGGCGTCAGCAACTTCATAGGCTTCCTCAAGCGTATACGGCTTGATGGTCTCGAAGGTCTGGACAATGTCCCAGGGGCAGCCCGTCACCGGCTGGCGCAGGGCTTCCATGATGTCGAGCAGGCGGCTGATATCCTTGGAGGGCTGCATGGGGGCTCAATTCAGCGGAATGGCGTTGTCGTCCTTGCCGGACTGATAGTCATCCGACAGCGCCTGGTATCGTGCGCGGATGCGCTGATCCTGCGCTCGAAGTGTTGCTTTATCGGCTTCATCCGATGTCGCGACCAGATCGGCGATCGATGCCGAGCGCCAGAATGCGTTGGTCTTGGCATAACCGCCGGGATCCAGCCGGAACACTTCTTTGAGGATTTTCAGGTCGTGCGGGATCGAGAATGCGTCGCGCGAATCTTCATGGCTGAACAGGTAATAGAAATTGTCAAAACCCGCCCAGGTGATTGCCGACAGGCACATCGAGCAAGGTTCATGGGTCGAGAGGAAGATCAGATCCTTGGTGTCGGGCTTTTCCGCGCGCTCGTAGAAGCGCTTCAGCGTATGCACCTCGCCATGCCAAAGCGGATTTTCCGTCTCGTTGTTGGTTTCGGCGATCACCAGCGACAGATCGGATTTGCGCAGGATCGCCGCCCCAAAAACCTTGTTGCCGGCAGCGACACCCTGTTCCGTCAAGGGCAGGACATCGGATTCGATGACGGTCAGCAGGCGTTCTGCAAGCTTGGAATTGTTCATCAGGTCATGGCTCCGGACAGTAGGATTTCTGGCATTTAGCGGATTTCGGACATCATAGGCAATGCTTGCAGACTCGAACTTGCCGCGCACACTGCCTGGATCGCCGGAGATATTTGCTCAAATTATGCTGGAGTCGAGCAAAAGAATATCCGCCTGCAAAGGCTTCGGAATTTCTGTTTCTTCAATGTTCGCCTTATAAAGGGGATATTCCCCAGAATTTGTAACAGGATCAGAATCCCACGTTATGACCGAGCAACTGACCGTCTTTCCGGCCTTCTTCCGCGTTGCGCAGAAATGCGTGGCGGTTTTCGGCAATGGCGACGAGGCCTTTGCCAAGGTGCGGCTGCTATTGAACACGCAGGCGCGGATCGTTGCCTATGCCGATCAGCCGGAGGCGGATTTTGCCGCGTTCCTCTCCGCCAATGCCATAGAGCTTGTGCAGAGGCATTTCGAGGCGAGCCAGGTCGATGGGGCGACACTGGTTTTTGCAGCGACCGGCGATGCCGCACAGGACCGTTTGATCGTGGCCGCCGCCCGCGCTCAGAAAATTCCGGCCAATGCGGTCGATCAGCCCGAATTCTGCGATTTCCTGACGCCGGCGCTGGTCAATCGTGCGCCCGTCGCTGTTGCCATCGGCACGGAAGGCGCAGGCCCGGTGCTGGCGCAGATGATCCGCGCACAGATCGATCAGCTGCTTTCTCCCTCGCTTGGCGCGCTTGCGTCACTCGCGCAGGCCTATCGCGATACCGCCGACCGCGTTCTACCGCGTGGTGTTTCCCGCCGGGTTTTCTGGCGCCGCTTCTTTTCCGGTCCTGTTGCCGACCAGGTCTCGCTCGGAAATGTCGCCGAAGCCCGCCGCGAAGCATCGCGGTTGCTGCAGTCGGTCGATCGCGTTCCCGGTCATGTCTGGCTGGTTGGAGCCGGTCCTGGCGCTGAAGATCTTTTGACCCTGCGGGCTCAGCGCGTGATGATGGAAGCCGACGTGATTGTCTATGATGCGCTGGTGCCGCAGGCTATCGTCGATATGGGCCGCCGCGATGCCGAGCGCCTGCCGGTCGGCAAGCGCAAGGGCTGCCATTCGAAATCGCAGGACGAAATCAACCAGCTGCTGGTGCGGCTCGGCCAGGACGGCAAGCGTGTCGTCCGGCTGAAATCCGGCGATCCGCTGGTCTATGGCCGTGCGGGTGAGGAAATGGCCGCGTTGCGCGAAGCCGGTATCACCTATGAGATTGTCCCCGGCATCACGTCTGCTTTTGCGGCTGCCGCCGATTTCGAACTGCCGCTGACGTTGCGCGGTGTTGCCTCCTCGCTGATCTTCACCACCGGCCACGACCTGACCGGTGACGTTCTGCCCGATTGGGCGCGTCTTGCCATTTCCGGCGCCACCATTGCCGTCTATATGGGCCGCACGGTGGCAGCCTCCGTTGCCGCACGCCTGATCGAGGCTGGCTTGCCGCAGGAGACCACGGTTGCGGTAATCGAAAACGCCAGCCGTGCGGAGCGCAAGCTGCTGCATGGCACGCTGAAGGATCTGCCGGACCTGCAATATCGCGATGAACTGGATGGCCCGGTCATGGTGATCATCGGTGATGCGGTTGCAGGTGCGAATTTCGAGCGTTCGCAGCCGCTGGTCAAGGGCAAGACGATCGGCACCACCGCTTATGCGGACGTGCCGCACAAACAGACTGACGAAGTGAGGAACTGACATGGCCGACAAGGTATTGACCGCAAACCGCCTGTCCGACGGCATTTCCGTCTGGCTCGATGCCTCGGGCAATTGGGTGGAATCGCTGCAGGACGCCTTTATCGCCCGCCATGCCGAAGCCGTGACTGCGCTGGAAGCAACCGGCAAGGCTGCCTTTGCCGATAACAAGGTGGTTGACGTGAACGTTATCGATATTGAAGAAGTGGCAGGCGTGTTGCGGCCGCTGCGGATGCGCGAACGCGTGCGTGCCGAAGGCCCGACGATCGATTATGCGCCAGGATACAAAGGCCTGAGCGGCCCCGTGCACGCGGCTTAAGGAAAAGAAGACCGATGTACCGTTATGACGAATTCGACCATACGTTTGTTGCCGGCCGTGTCGCGCAGTTCCGCGATCAGGTAACCCGCCGCCTCTCCGGCGAGCTTGCCGAGGATGCCTTCAAGCCGCTCAGGCTGATGAACGGCGTCTACCTGCAGCTTCACGCCTACATGCTGCGTGTTGCAATTCCTTACGGTACGCTGAACAGCAACCAGATGCGTATGCTTGCTCATGTCGCCCGCAAGTACGATCGCGGTTATGGCCATTTCACCACGCGCCAGAACATTCAGTATAACTGGCCAAAACTCTCGGACACGCCGGATATTCTGGCGGAACTCGCCTCTGTCGAGATGCACGCCATCCAGACATCCGGCAACTGTATCCGCAACGTCACCGCCGACCATTTTGCCGGTGCCGCTGCTGATGAAGTCGCCGATCCGCGCCCCTATGCTGAAATCCTGCGCCAGTGGTCGTCCGTTCACCCGGAATTTTCCTTCCTGCCGCGCAAGTTCAAGATCGCCGTCACCGGTGCCGAGCGCGACCGTGCTGCCATCCAGGTGCACGACATCGGCCTGCACCTGAAGAAGAATGACAAGGGCGAGATCGGCTTTGCCGTCTATGTTGGTGGCGGGCAGGGGCGTACGCCGATGATTGCCAAGAAGATCCGCGACTTCCTGCCGGAAGAAGACCTGTTATCATACACGACAGCGGTCATGCGCGTATACAATCTGCACGGCCGCCGCGACAACAAGTACAAGGCCCGTATCAAGATCCTCGTGCACGAAACCGGTGCGGAAGTTCTGGCCACTCAGGTCGAGCAGGAGTTCCTCCAGCTCAAGAATACCGAGCTGAAGCTGCCGGAAGCCGACATTCAGGCCATCACCAGCTATTTCGCACTGCCGCCGCTGACCGACCGTCCGGAAGGCTGGGCCAATCTGGCCGGCTGGAAGAAGGCCGATCCGGAGTTCGCCCGCTGGGTGCAGCAGAATGTCCAGCCGCACAAGCATCCGGACTACGGCATGGTGACTGTGTCGCTGAAGCCGATCGGGGGTATCCCGGGCGATGCCAGCGACAGCCAGATGGATGCGATCGCCGATCTGGCGCAGGAATACGCCTTCGACGAAATCCGCATCAGCCACGAGCAGAACATCATCCTGCCACATGTGGCGCTGGCTGATCTGGAGGCGCTTTATCGCGGTCTGGTTTCGATCGGTCTGGCGACGGCCAATGCCGGGCTGATCACCGATATCATTGCCTGTCCCGGCTTGGACTATTGCGCGCTTGCCAATGCGCGCTCGATCCCGCTGTCGCAGGAAATCTCCACCCGCTTCGGCAATCCGGAGCGGCAGGCTGAAATCGGCGAGCTGAAGATCAAGATTTCCGGCTGCATCAATGCCTGCGGTCACCACCATGTCGGCCATATCGGCCTTCTGGGCGTGGAAAAGAAGGGCGCCGAGCTCTACCAGATCACCCTTGGTGGTTCCGGCGATGAGAATACCTCGATCGGCGAGATCATCGGCCGCGGCTTCGAACCGGAAAAGGTCACCGATGCGATCGAGACGATCGTCAATACCTATCTTGGCCTGCGTCAGGATCCGTCGGAGATTTTCCTCGATGCCTATCGCCGGGTCGGGCCGCAGCCTTTCAAGGATGCCCTTTATGGCGGCAACGCCCAGGAAGCTGCCTGAGAGGCAAGGATAAAGACATGACGAAAATCTGGAAAGAAACCGGCTTCGTAACGGACGATCCCTGGGTAGTTGAAACCGAGGAAACCAAGGCAGGTTCGAACGAGAAAGCCATTCTCGGGATTGAGGCTTTTCTTGAGAAGGCATCATCAGGCGATAGCGGGCTTGGCGTTTTGATCAATCCTGCCGATGACGTAACGCGGCTGCAGCCGTTTCTGGAGCAGGTCTCTTTGATTGCTGTGGCTTTCCCGGCCTTCAACGATGGCCGGGCGTTCAGCCATGCGTCGCTGCTGCGCGTTCGTTTGGGTTACGGCAAGGAAATCCGTGCTGTCGGCGACGTGCTGATCGACCAGGTGCCGCTGATGCTGCGCTGTGGTGTCGACAGTTTCGCGGTCAGTAACGAAACGGCGCTGAAGCGACTGTCAGAAGGGCGGCTGCCGGGGATCGACAATCACTACCAGCCGACGGCAAAACCATCGGCGGATGCGAAATCCTACAGCTGGCGGCGGGTTTCTTAGAGCCCGCGACAGTCTGAAGCGCGCATCAATCTGCAAAAGGCGCTATAATTGGAACGGAATTGCTTCCAAAGAAGCGCCTTTTGGAATATCCGCTGATACCTGAAAGAATTGCTGATCATTACAGGACCTGACGCCGAAATGAATGCTCCTGCCAAGATTGAAGAATTTGCCGTAACCGTACCCGCCGGCGTGTTCGCCGAAACGGTGACCAAGGTCACGCATTATACGGACCGGCTGTTCAGCTTCCGCATGACGCGCCCGGTCGAATTCCGGTTCCGCTCCGGCGAATTCGCCATGATCGGCCTGATGGTCGATGGCAAGCCGGTCTATCGCGCCTATTCGATCGCGAGCCCGGCCTGGGACGAAGAACTCGAGTTCTTCTCGATCAAGGTGCCGGATGGCCCCCTGACGTCGCATCTGCAGAGCATCAAGCCCGGCGATCAGGTTCTGATGCGCAAGAAGCCGACAGGCACGCTGGTGCTTGACGCTCTGACACCCGGAAAACGTCTCTATATGTTTTCGACCGGAACCGGCATCGCGCCGTTTGCAAGCCTGATCCGCGACCCGGAAACATTCGAAAAATTCGAGGAAGTCATCCTCACCCACACGACCCGCGATGTCGCCGAGCTGAAATACGGCTTCGACCTGATCGAGGAAATTCGCAATCACGAGTTCCTGTCCGAACTGGTTGGCGACAAGCTGCGCCACTATGCGACGGTGACCCGCGAGGACTATCCGTTCAAGGGCCGCATTACCAACTTGATGCGCGACGGCAAGATGTTCTCCGATCTCGGCCTTCCGGCTTTCGATCCGGCCGTCGATCGCGGCATGATCTGCGGCTCGACCGAGATGCTGAAGGAAACCAAGGAAATTCTGGAAGCGGCGGGTTTGCACGAAGGTGCCAACAACAAGCCGGGCGAGTTTGTCATCGAGCGTGCCTTCGTCGGCTGAGGCTTGAGCTTGGAAGAAAGTATGAAAAAGGGCGGCTTGCGGGCCGCCCTTTTTGTTTGCGGGAAGGGCGATAGCGGCGGCATTTCGCGCCGCCGGTCTCCCGTTCGTTAAAGAACGAAATATCCCTTCTGCATGGCCATGGGGTCATCGAGATGCAGGATGAAATCGGATTTTCCATCACCGTTCACATCACCGTAAATATAGGTGTCGGATGCCGCTTTGGCGTAGCGCAGCTCGCCCGCCTTGCCGCTGAAACCACTGGCGCCGATGAATATGAATGCCTGATCACCGGCGATTTTCGTATTGGCGTCGATGCGGGATAGGTCGATCCTGTCGCCCTGAGTGACGAGGAAATCGAAAATACTGTCCCGTCCTGCAACAGCGACGGTGGAATCGCTGGTTGCCGAAAAAATGAACCGGTCGGCACCTGTGCCACCATAAAGGTCGTCGGCACCGGCACCACCGAACAGAACGTCATTTCCTGCTGCCCCACTCAGCAGATCATCGCCCGCGCCTCCAGATAGCGTGTTGGCGCCGGCATCACTGTAGAGCCTGTCCGCGTAGCTCGATCCTGTCAGGTTTTCGATCGACGAGTAGATGTCTCCCTTGGCATCATTGGTGTTTGCCGTCGCTGCGGCAAGGTTGGCCACGACGCCGCTGGTCGCGCCTGCGTAGCTGGCGGTGTCGATGTCTGCACCACCGTTGAGCCTGTCGGCACCCACGCCGCCGACCAGTGTGTCGTTGCCCGCGTCACCGTTCAGGACGTCATTGCCGCCATTGCCGTAGAGCAGGTTGGCAACCTGGTTGCCGGTGATCTGGTCGTTGCCCGCGCCGCCCTTGACGTCTTCGATCAGGGATTTAGTGTTGCCATGGTAAAGCAGCGCATTGAAGATATTGCCGCGCGCATAACCGTCGTTCGGTCCGCCATTCAGGAAGGCGAGCTGGTCGGCACTGAAGGTCGAGTGTCCGCCTGGACGCAGATCGATCTTCAAGGCCGTCTTGTAGGCGGTAAGGTCGAATGTATCGCGGCCGCCGCCGTCCCAGATGGTGGCGAAGATGCGATTTCCGCCGGGCGCGATGGCGACTTCGCCGTCAATGACGGTGTTGCCGCTGGTGGGCGTCCATTTGTAGACCGTATTGCCGCTCTTGGTGGTGAAGTCCGCGCCATACATGTGCTGTAGCGCCGCGATATCCGCCATCATGAAGGTCTGCGGCGCGCCAAATCGCTCGTATGCGTATCCGCTGGCCGTGTCGCCGACGAAACCGTTATAGGTCATCACTGTGTATTCGACGGAATTGTATCCGGCTGGCGTGGCGCCGAACGTGTCTGTCTCATGGCCATGCTTCAAGCCAAGCGCATGGCCCAGTTCATGCATGAGCGTGTGCCAGGCGTAGTTTCCCGCGACCGGCTTGAGGTAGTCGTTGATCGTTCCGGCATAGTCCCGGCTGAACCAGATATCCCCGGCGGAATCCGTTGATCCGGGATAATAGGCATAGGCAGTCGGGCTTGCGGCGTCGGAGAGTGCGAAGCGCAGGGTCGCGCTGGTTGCGCTGCCGGCCGCAAACGACAGCTTGGTGAAGCCTTCGACCGAAAAACCGTCATTTGCGGTGTTTCCAAAAGATTGTTCCATGGCAAACAACGCTGCATTGGTTTGCGCCTTGGAAACCGCGCCAAAATTGCTGTTCAACTCCGTCGGGTCCGAATAGTTGTATTGGCTGGCGAGTGTCGGAAATGCGTAGGTGACGCTATCACTGTTCCAGGCGAGGCCGGAGAGCACACCATCGACCAATTGGACGCCGGTGTCGAAGATCGTTTTTGAAGTTTTATTTATGCCTGCCATTGTTTGACCCTTGCGGTGGAGAATAAAAAAACTGAAGTACCCGAAACGCTTGGAAAACGTTTGTGTTCTTAAAGCGGCCAGAGCCACTCTATGTTAGCAATCGCACGCACAACTTTCCCAAGACTGAAGAGGCGTTGATATGCTGATCGAATTTCGCAGACAATGGCCGTTCGTTGCTGGTCTCTGGGCCATGGCCGGATTTTTCGGCGGATCGGTTCTGGCTGCGCAAACGCCAGAGGGAACCGGCGGCATCATGACGCCAGCGCCGGATGCTGAGGCGGCTGTCCAGTCCGAATATGACGGCGTTACCCGCAAGGGAACGCGGGAGGCTTATGAGCGCTTCATCCGCCGCCACCCGGAACATCCCTTGGCGCAAAAGGCTCGCGAAATGCTTGCGGCAGGCACGTTGAGGTAGCCGGGAGTTGCCGGTTTGGCCCGTCCGGTAGTGGAGAATTTTCTCGGCAACATACAGGCTTGCATGTTTGCGAATAAAGCCCGGCGCAAAATCGTATGTTCTACAATAGCGGTTGACGAAGCTTGAAGGCCTTGCCAGTCTTGCCTTCGGGGCTCCGCTGCTGCGGATTGGCGAGGGATGTTGCGTGAGCGCGGGTGCTGTTCTTGTCTGGTCATTGATGGGATTTGCAGGGCTTTTGGCGATCCCTGCGGTCAGTCACACCAATGCGGGCACCACGTTTTCGCTGATGGCATCGTCCATGGCCTTTACCGGCATGGCGCTGGCACTGTTCATGGCGACGCGCCCGCCATTCGTCGAGCGCCTCTTCGGTGGGCTTGACCGGATTTACCAGACGCACCGCCGTGTCGGTATCACCGTACTGGTGCTGATCCTTGTGCACTATTTCATCACGCCGGATTTCAAGGGATTGTCGCTGACCGGAGGGTTGAACAAGCTGGCGGCCCAGGCCGGGGAATATGCCTTCTATGCTCTGGTGGTCCTGCTGGTGCTGAGCATCGTCAAGATCATCCCGAAGACGAAGATCGAGATCCCCTACAATGTCTGGCGCCTGACGCACCGTTTCATCGGCCTGCTGTTCATCATGGTGGCCTTCCACCAGACCTTCATCAAGCGGCCCTATGACGGTACCGCCATGCTCGCGACCTATCTCAATATCTTCGCGATGATCGGCACGCTGAGCTATGTCTATACCCAGCTATTCCCCTGGCTACGCACCCGGGCCTACGAGGTCTTCGATGTGACGCGGCATGAGGGGGCGACGATCATCTCTGCCAAGCCGCTGCGGCGGCCGTTGCGTGCGCGGCCGGGCCAGTTCGGATTTTTCCGGGTCAACAAGCCGGGTCTGCGCGAGCCACATCCCTTTACCATTGCCGGCATGGATGACAATGGCATCGTCCGTTTTGCCATCAAGCCTCTGGGCGACTTTACCAAGGCGCTGCGGGAAAACCTTGCCGTCGGCGACCGGCTGACACTGGAGGGGGGGTACGGTCATTTCAACCATCGCCGCGGCGGCAAGAAGCAGATATGGCTGGCCGGTGGGATCGGTGTTACGCCATTCCTGGCTATGGCGGGGCGCCTGAAGGGGGATGAAGGCCAGGATATTCACATGGTCTATTGCGTGCGCGACCGGAGCGAGGCCATTGGCCTCGACACTTTTGAAGCGCAGGCGGAAAAACTTTCGAATTTCAGTTTTACTTTGCACGATTCCAAAACCGACGGACGGCTCGACGCGGCAAAGCTTGCGGCATCGAGCGTTGTCGACCCGGCGGGGGCAGACCTGTGGTTTTGCGGGCCGCCTTTATTGAGAAAAGCCATTGAGAAGGGACTGAAGGAGCTCGGCAAGAAACCCAGACGGGTCGAGTTCGAGCAGTTCGAGTTTCGATAATGCATAGCGTATTTGTCGTTTGAGAAAGCAAGGAGAACAAGCCATGCGCATGTTCGATCAATTGTCCGGTAAAATGAGCCTTGGCCCAGGCCTGTTGCGTCATGTTCTGGCGATCGGGGCTATCGTGCTGGCGTTGACCCAGTGTCCGGGCGCCGCATCGGCCCGCGATGCCTTTGCTGACGATGCCTATGCGACCTACAAGGCGAATATCGATAACGGCAAATATCTGTTCAATGCCTCCGGCTGCGCCGCCTGCCATGGGTCGGTCAGGAATTCCGAGGTCCTGTCCGGTGGACTTGAGATGGACACGGCTATCGGACAATTCTATGCGCCGAATATTTCGCCCCATGCCAATGGCATCGGCGGCTGGACCAATGCCCAGTTCCTCAATGCGGTGATGCAAGGGATCGACCGCGAGGGCAACAACCTTTATCCGGTCATGCCCTACACCGCCTATGGCGGCATGAAGCCGGAAGATGTGCTCGACATCAAGGCCTATATCGACACGCTGATTGCGTCCGATGCCGTGTCGCAGGAACACGAGATTGCCTTTCCCTATAGCCGCCAGACGACGATTACGCTGTGGAAACGCAGCCATTTCAACGTGCCCGAATATCAGTCGCGCGAAGAAACCCAGATGGAGCGGGGACGTTATCTCGTCGAAAACGTCGGCGGTTGTGGCGATTGCCACACGCCCCGGACCACGACCTATGGTCTCGATATGGAAAACGCCTATACGGGTGAAAAGGGACTGACAGGTGCTGTTGCCCCCGATATTTCCAAGGCGCGGATGGTGGGCCTTGCGTCGCCGGACGTGTTTACCGTCGGCCTGATCGATGAGGGTAAAAAGCTATCGGGTGCGCCGCTGACCGATCCGGTGATGCGCGAGATTGCCCATGGGCTTTCGGTATTGACCGAGAAGGACCGCACGGCGATCTACGCCTTTCTGTCCGACCGTGAGGTCAAGCCGCCGCAGCCGGTGGCGCAATCGGCAACGGCGGTGTGCAAGGAAAGCACGCCTGCAGCCGCTCTTGGCGGCGACAATGCCGGACTTGCGACGCAGGCCGATGCGTTCATCGGCAAATATTGCCGCAACTGTCATGGTCCGGGCGAAAGTTCGCAAGGGTCGTATCCGGCCGGTGACCTCAACACGATCGCGGCCGATGCGGCCTTCGTGGTTCCGGGCGATGCCGCCAAATCCCGCCTGTTCACGTCGGTCACCAGCGGCCGCATGCCGCTTGGCAAGCGCCCGACCGCTGAAGAGGTCAAAAGCCTCGAGGACTGGATCAATTCGCTCAAGCAATCCGATTTGCCGCAGACCGCCGCAAGCAAACCGGAACGCACGCGCCCCATGCTCTCCTATCGCGATTTCATCGAGGCCGGGCTGAAGGACATTTCCAAGGTCAACGATCTCGACCGCCAGTACATGCGCTATTTCTCCTACCGCAACCAGTACAACGGCATGATGGGCTGCGAGGAGGACAAGACCTTCATGAAGCGCATGGACGTGCTGGCCGGGGGCTTCAAGAAGCTCCTGAATTCGCTGTCCTACGGCCCGAAACTGGTCTTGCCGCAGGAGGTGGAGGGCACCAACGGGCTGATGGTCCGGGTCGATCTGCGTGATCTGCAATGGACCGCCGACGACTATAACTTTCTGATTTCGCAATATGTCTATGGTATCGATCCCGGCAGCGATGCATCGCTTCTGGCGCTGACCAAGGAGACCGACACCGTCCTGCCGGTCATGCGCATCGACTGGTTCATGGCCAACGCGGCCAAGCCGAAATTCTATAACCAGCTGATGAAGCTGCCGGCCCATATTCGCGAGCTCGAACAGCGGTTCCAGATCAACGTGGACGACAATATCCGCCGCCGCCAGGTGCTGCGTGCAGGGTTTGCCGACGGCTCGTCCGGTGTTTCCGACCATAACCGCATGCTTGAGCGTCATGAGATGCCGTTCGGCGGTTACTACTGGAAATCCTACGATTTCGGTGGCGATGTAGGCCGCCAGGTGCTGAAGCGGTTTCCACAAGGGCCGAAGGAACTGGAACCGTTCGACGGCGGGCTGACGGCGTTCGAGCATGATGGCGGTGAAATGATCTTCTCGCTGCCGAACGGGCTGCAGGGCTATTATCTGTCGACGGCGGCAGGCAAGCAGCTGGATATCGGTCCAACCTCGATCGTGTCATTCCGCAAGCGGCCGATCGGCAAGGGCGTCGAGATCGTCAATGCCCGGTCGTGCTTCGACTGCCATGCCAACGGCATCCTGTCGAAACGCGATCAACTGCGCGAGCATATCCAGACATCGACGCTGTTCAGCAAGGATCAGCAGGCCATCCTGCTTGATATGTATGTGCCGCAGGAAGAGCTTGATGCCGCGTATAACAAGGACCGGCAGCGCTTCGTCGAGGCGCTGGTCAAGCTCGGGGTGACAGAGCCGACGCCGGATGGCAGCGCCCAGAGCATGCAGGCGCCAGGCAATGCCGAGCTCGTCACCTATTTCGGCGACAAATATGAGGATGAGCTCGATTTCGACGCACTTGCAGCCGAGTTCGACATGACACCGGCCGAGCTTTCCGCGGCGATCAAGCGGGTGGAGGATGTCGATACCCTGCGGCTGGGGATCGATTGGGTCACGACGCTGGAAGCAGGCGGAACCATCCCGCGCGCCGAAGTCGAACAGCAATTTCCGCTGCTTTTGCATCCGCTGATGCAGTTGAAGCCGCTCGATACGACGACGGTCCATGTGGCGGTAGCCAGCCAGAGCCAGGCCGGTCAGACGGCGCAGCAGGATTATGTCAAGCCGGAGACGGTCGTTGCCGCAACGCCTGCCTATCGCCAGGAACAGCCAGCCGACTATAACAAGCTTGAACTGGCGCTGCATGTCGCAACGACCACTGCGAAGGTTGGCGATCAATTGTCTTTCGAGCTGAGCTCTAACAAGACCTGCGAACTGCAGATCCTCTATGTCGAGGAGACCGGCAATGTCGAGGTTATCCCCGATGAAATGATTGGCAACACGACGCTACAGGCGGGCGAAAAGCGGCAGATCCCGCAGCCGGGGACGGGCAACCTGACGTTCGACACACCGGCACCGGCGGAAACGATGATCGCCTATTGCCGGGAGGGCGGGTTGGGTGACCAGAAACTCTCGGTCGAGCGGGCGCGTCAGCTGGTGGCGCAATCGCATCTGCCGCCGACACGCGGACTGGCGATCAACCTCGCCAAGAAGGCCGAGGACGACAAGGGCGCCAGTGGCCTGCAGGTGGTGACGTTCGAGATCAGGCAATAGCGGACTGGCCGGACGCCGAATGCCGTCCGGCCAGTTTGCAACTATTTGGAATAGCTTGGGAATACATGTGATGACATTGAAGGTTCTGGCCGGGGCATCGCTGCTGGCATTCGTCTTCGCCGGGACGGCTTCCGCTGCGTGCGATGCTTTGGTGCAAATCGCTGCGGCCACCAATGCCGGAAACGAGGCACTGGCCAAACAGATCGCCAATAGGCCAAAGCCCGGTTGCTCAGATGACGACAAGGCGATGATCAACCGCGTGGCAGCACTCGCATCCTTCAACCGGATTGTCGGTGCCGTCGGTCAGGGTGCGAATCTCGCGGATTTCGAACCGGAACTTGAGGCGATCCGCACCAGCAATTCAGCGCCCTGGCAGGTTTTCGACGCGCTTGGCGATATCAACCGTGACCGGCGGGATTATGAAACGGCGGCACGCTACTATCAATTGGCGCTGGAGGACGCCGCCAACGAGGTGCTGACGCCGCAGTGGATGGCGCCGGATGAGGCCTATATCGCGCGGCTCGATCATATGGCGACCGAGATGCGGCTGGCCGCGCCCAAGCCCGTCAAGCTTGCTGTGCGCGGCGCCTGCAAGATTACCTATCGCGGCGTGTCGCTGAAGAAGAAATCGACGCCGGTGCGCTATGTGTTCGGAACGGCTGATTTTACACCGGAGGGACTGGAATCGGCCAAGGACCTGTCGGAATGCCTGAAGTCGGTCAAGCCGAAGGCGATCACCCTGACCGGCCATACCGACCCGATCGGTACGGTTGAAGCAAACCGGGTGCTGTCTCTGGCGCGGGCCGAGGCCTTGGCGCACTATCTCGTTGCCGAGGGATATGCGGGCCAGTGGAAGACGATCGGCAAGGGTGAGGACGAGCCCTTCAAGGCGGATGATGCCAGCGCTTATGACGAGGAAACGCTGAACCAGATGAACCGGCGCGTCGAAGTCGATGTGGAGAACTGAATGATGCTGCGCCGCCTGGCTCTTGCTCTGCTGATTTCTGTCGTTCCGCTCGGTGCCGCATCGGCCAAGACTTTTGCCTTGATCGTCGGCGTTGATGCCTATCCCTATGAGGTCAGCCTGGATGGTGCCGTGAAGGATGCCAAAGACGTGGAAAGTGCTTTACGGCGGGCGGGCGTCGATCAGGTGACGACGTTTTTCGATGCCGCTGCCCGCAAGGATGATATCCGCGCGGCCTGGACCGGCTTCGTCGGTAAGGCAGGAAAAGGCGATACGATCATTTTCACCTATGCCGGGCATGGTGCGCAGATGCCGGAGCTTGTTGCCGGTGATGAGGCGGATGGGCTGGACGAGTTTTTGCAGTTGCCAGGCTTCGACCGCAGCCGTGCCGAAGAAACCGATCATGAAATCATCGTCGACAACGAGCTGAATGCCTGGTTTTCGGAAGCCGAGGCCAAGGGCGTGCAGGTTCTGTTCGTCTCCGACAGTTGCCATTCCGGCGGCATGAGCCGGTCGTTTTCCGGCAAGACACGCCTTGCTCAAGCGGTGACGGTCAAATTGCCGCCGCCTTCGGAAGAGACGGTGTCCGGTGCCGAGGTAAAAGAGGCGCAGTTCCGCAATGTGACAGTGCTTGCGGCTTCACTGGAGAGCCAGCCGTCACCCGAAGTCATTATCAACGGCGAGCCGCGCGGGGCCCTGAGCTGGAGCTTTGCCCGGGCGGTGGAAGGATCGGCGGATCGCAATGGCGACGGGCGTCTTTCGCGGGTGGAACTGGAGGATTATGTCTTTGCCAATGTGAAGACCCAGTCCGAAGCGCTGCAGGTCCCGAACTTTACCCCGCAACTGCCGCGCTCAGAGGATGAAGTGGTCATGCCGCTGACCCGGAGCGCTGCTGTCGCCGCCAAGCCGGATGCGAAAAAGTCCTATCGATCCGTTCGCGAAACCGGCTGGGATGGCAAGCTGGCGCTGTCCGTCGAGGGCTCCGATGCCGTACCGGAAAATACCGGTGGAACAGGCGTGCCCTATCGCTGGGATGCGGCCAGCGGTATCTTTTACACGCCGAATGGCGACGTTGCGGGCGAACACATTGCCGCAAGCATGGTTCAAGCGGTCGTCAACAAGTTCATCCTGCTCGATTTTCTGAAAATTATGGCAAGCCAGAACCCCGGCGCAGTGTCGTTGAGCCCGCGAAAAGACATCTATGCCGCGGGAGACAAGATATCCTTCGACGCACCAGCATCGGGCTACAGGAACATGGTGGTGTTCAATCTTGCCAATACCGGGCAGGTGCAATTGTTGGATGTTCAGTCGGAAGGGACGGCGAGTGCCGAGTTCAAGCTTAGCAATCTGCAGGTCGTCGAACCGTTTGGCGCCGACCATCTGATCGTGATCGCCACCAATGAACCGGTCGATGCGATTGGCGCGGCACTGGCCAGCAAGAACATCGATGCGGCCACGGTTTTGCAGCTTCTCACCACCCGCATCGACGGCACTGATACCAGCGTGGCGATCCAGCCGCTCTATACGCGGGAGAGGTTGTGATGGCTGTTATCCGAACCACCGTCATTGCCTCACTATGGTCTGCCGTGTCTTTGGCCGCTCAATCGACCGCGGCACAGGCGGAGGACCGGGCGCTGGTGATCGGCATCGGCACTTACGAAAATCTGCCGCAGGACATGTTCCTGCATGGGCCGAAAAACGACGTGAAGGCAATCCAGGCGCTTTTGACGGGCGTGCTGAAATTCAAGCCAGAGGCGATCCGGGTTTTGACGGATGAAAAGGCCACGCGGCAGGCAATGCTGTCGTCTATGGACGAATGGCTGGTTGCAGGAACGGTCCCCGGCGACCGCGTCTATCTCTATTTTTCCGGCCACGGACTGCAGGTCAAGGATACCAGCGGTGATGAGGAAGACGGAATGGATGAGGCCATTTCGACCTATGACATCAAGGCCGGCGACGACGACTGGACGAATGTCATTCTCGATGACGAGCTTGAGGCGGTTCTGGAGAAATTGAAGGGCAGGGCGGTGACGCTGGTGATCGATGCCTGCCATTCCGGTACGATATCGCGGTCATTGTCGCCGCAGGCGGTGTCGGGCTTGCAAGGTGCGCGTTATCTGCCGCGCCCGTTTGCCAAGGCGGCCAAACAGCCGGCAACGCGCGGCCTTCGTATCGACCTTGGCGTGGTCGATAAACCGGCGCAGTTGACGGCGGGTGGCCTGACCGCGTGGAGCGCCGCCGCAGCCTATCAGGTCGCCTGGGATGATGTCCGGCTGCCGGTCGAGGATCGGCACGGCGTATTCACATCTGCTTACATAGCCGGCTACGCACCGGGAGAATCCGATGCGAATGGCAATGGCCTTGTCAGCAACGCCGAGCTTTTCGAATATGTGACCCGGAAGTCGAAAGAGTATTGTTCGACGCTGGACGATTGCGACAATCTCGATCCGCAGTTGGAAAGCATTCCGGAAGTCCTTGGCAGCAGCGTCGCCAAGCCGGAACCCTATAAGGCTGAGCAGACGGCCACGGAGCAGTTTCAGACCAAACCGGAGCCGGTTTACCAGGAGGCGAAGACCGAGGTTGGCGGTGTACCCGTGTATGTTGATGCCAATCCCGTCACGGCAATTGGAGACATTGTCGGCAAGGTGGATACCGGCGATGTGACGGTTTCGCTGGATACCGGCCCGATCCTGAAAAAAGGCCAGTCCTTCAAGATTTCGGTTACAAGCCAGCATGACGGCAATCTCGTGCTCCTCGATGTCAACGGCGAGGGCATCGCGACGCAGATATTCCCGAACGATATGGCGCAGAAAATCACGCCACTATCGGCCGGTTCGACATTGACGATACCGGATGACTATTACGGCTTCGATTTCGAGGCTGACGGTCAAGGCGAGAACATGCTGGTCGCCATCGTCGTTAGCGATGCGGTGGATCTGAAGGACGTTGCACCATCGACACAGGGCTTGACCGCCGAGCTTGACGCCCGGCGGTCTCTCAGCGAGATCGTTGCCCGGCTGCAGAAGGCCTGGAGTGGCGATGCCGAAAACCGTGGCGTGCGCTGGTCGCTGGGAACGCTGAAGTACAGCATCCAATAATCGCCGTATGAACCGGGCCAGAAAACCGAAAGGCCCGCGGTATTCACCGCGGGCCTTTTCAATTCAATCGTGAGCTTCTTGCCTTAGTGCAGGATCTGGCTGAGGAACAGCTTGGTGCGCTCGTGCTGCGGATTGTCGAAGAAGGCAGCCGGCTCGTTCTGTTCGACAATCTGGCCCTGATCCATGAAAATCACGCGGTTGGCGACCTGGCGGGCAAAGCCCATTTCATGGGTGACGCAGATCATCGTCATGCCTTCTTCGGCAAGGCCGACCATGGTGTCGAGCACTTCCTTGATCATTTCCGGATCGAGCGCCGAGGTCGGTTCATCGAACAGCATGACGCGCGGGTTCATGCAGAGCGAGCGGGCAATCGCCACGCGCTGCTGCTGACCGCCGGACAGTTGGCCCGGATATTTGTGGGCCTGCTCGGGGATCTTGACGCGCTTGAGGAAGTGCATGGCGACTTCTTCCGCCTGCTTCTTCGGCATCTTGCGCACCCAGATCGGCGCCAGGGTGCAGTTTTCCAGAATGGTCAGATGCGGGAAGAGGTTGAAGTGCTGGAACACCATGCCGACTTCGCGGCGCACTTCGTCGATCTTCTTCAGGTCGTTGGTGAGTTCGATGCCGTCAACGACGATTTTGCCCTTCTGGTGCTCTTCCAGCCGGTTGATGCAGCGGATCATCGTCGATTTTCCCGAACCCGACGGGCCGGCAACGACGATGCGCTCGCCGCGCATGACCTTCAGGTTGATGTCGCGCAGAACGTGGAAATCCCCATACCACTTGTTCATGCCGACGATTTCGACGGCGACATCCGTGGATGACACTTCCATTGTCAGCGGTTTGGCTTCAGCGGCCATGATATTCTCCCTCATTGTTATCTTTTGTGACCCTTGTCGAGCCTTCGTTCCATGAACCCTGAATAGCGCGACATGCCAAAGCAGAAAAGCCAGAAAACGAATCCTGCAAAAACAAGTCCCGACAGCGGCGTCACCGGCGATGCCCAGTTGGCGTCCGAGAAATTCTGGCGGACGATGCCGAGCAGGTCGAACATGCCGATGATCGACACCAGCGACGTATCCTTGAACAGACCGATGAACGTGTTGACGATGCCTGGGATGACCAGCTTCAGCGCCTGCGGCAGGACGATCAGCCGCATCTTCTGCCAGTAGCTCAAGCCCAGGGAATCAGCGCCTTCCGCCTGTCCCTTCGGAATGGCCTGCAGGCCGCCGCGCACCACTTCGGCCATATAGGCCGAGGCAAAGAGCGAAACACCGATGACGGCGCGCAGGAACTTGTCGACCGTCATGCCCTGCGGCAGGAACAGAGGCAGCATGACGCTGGCCATGAACAGCACAGTGATCAGCGGAATACCACGGACGATCTCGATGAAGAACGTGCAGAGCAGGCGGATGACCGGCATCGTCGATCGGCGGCCGAGCGCCAGAATGATGCCAAGCGGCAGCGACACCGCAATGCCGACGAAGGACAGGATCAGCGTGACCATCAGGCCGCCCCAGAGCGGGGTTTCTACATAGGGAAGGCCAAGCACGCCACCGATCAGGATGAAGAACGACACGATGGGCAGCACGCCGAAGAGCAGGATGGCGTTCAGCCCCTTGTACGGCAGTTTCGGGATCAGGATCGGGACCAGAAGGGCCACGAACAGGATGCCGACCAGCATTGGACGCCAGCGTTCGTCGATCGGATAACGTCCGAACATGAACACGTCGAATTTGGCGCCGACGAAGGCCCAGCATGCGCCGCTCCAGCCTTCCGGCTGAGAACCGCCTTGCGCGGCCGTTGCGCAAACCCCGCGTCCGCCGCCCGTCCAGGAGGCGTCGATGAACAGCCATTTGATCGCCGGTGGCAGGAGCCAGGCAAGCGCAAGCAGGGCGATGATCGTCAGCACCGCGTCGAGCGGCGTGGCCAGCAGATTTTTCCGGATCCAGGCGATGTAGCCTTTATCCAGCACCGGCGGTGTCGATTGCTCGAGCATGCTGGTACGCACGAAGTTGGTCTGATGTGTGTTCATGATCTTATCTCTCCACCAGTGCCATCTTGGCGTTGAACCAGTTCATGATCAGCGATGTCGACAGGCTGAGTGTCAGATAGACGACGATCCAGATGCTGACGATTTCAATCGCCTGGCCGGTCTGGTTGAGGATGGTACCGCCGGTCGATACGAGGTCCGAATAACCGATGGCGATGGCGAGCGACGAGTTTTTCGTCAGGTTGAGATATTGGCTGGTCAGGGGCGGGATGATGATCCGCATGGCCTGTGGTACGACAACGAGACGGGTGGTAAGGCCGGGCCTGACCCCGAGCGCATGTGCGGCTTCCGATTGACCGTGGCTGACGCCGCGAATACCTGCACGGACGATTTCGGCGATGAACGATGCCGTGTAGAACGACAGCGCCAGAAACAGCGACAGGAATTCCGGGCCGACGACGGATCCGCCGGTCAGGTTGAACTTGCCGGCAACCGGTACATCGAAGGAAATCGGCATGCCCGTGGCAAAATAGGTCAGCAAGGGCAGGCCGATCAACAGGCCAAGCACCGTCCACAGCACCGGCATCCGTTGGCCCGTCTCCGCCTGTTTCTTGTTCGCATATCGCGAAAACAGAATGCTGCCGATGACCGCGATCACTAAGGCAAGAAGTATGAACTGCGAGCCGCTATCGAAAATGGGCTTTGGAAAGGCGAGGCCACGATTGTTGATGTACATATTCAGCGGCAACGCCACCGATTCCTTGGGCTGCGGCAGAACGGCCAGAACGCCTGAATACCAGAAGAAGATAACCAGCAGCGGCGGTATGTTGCGGAACACCTCGACATAGACCATCGACAGCTTGGCGATCAGCCAGTTCTTCGACAGCCGGCCGATACCGACCAGAAAGCCGATGATCGTCGCAGTGATAATGCCGGCAACAGCAACAAGGATGGTGTTGAAGAAACCGACAACGAGTGCGCGGCCATAGGTCGAATCGCTGGAATAGGCGATCAGCGACTGGCCGACATCGAAGCCGGCACGTCCGTTGAGAAAGCCGTAACCGGAAGCAATGTTGGCGCGCTTCAGGTTTTCGCTGGTGTTCATCGCCACCCAGTAGATGAAGGCAACCAGCAGCAACAGCGTCACGGCCTGGTAGATAATACCGCGGATTTTGGGATCGTTCAGAATTGAACCGGCCGGCTTGTCCTTACCGGACGGAGTCGTGGCGTCAATCGACATAGTAGAGCCTCTTCATTCCCCTGATCGCCCTGTTTCGGGCGATTCTTATTTTTGGGAAGGAAAGCGGCCGGAGCCGCTTTCCCGATTGTCGTATGGTCTTAGCGTACTGGCGGTGCGTACTGGATGCCGCCCTTGCTCCAAAGCGCGTTCAGGCCACGTTCGATCTTCAAGGGGCTGCCCGTGCCGATGTTGCGGTCGAACACTTCGCCGTAGTTGCCCACGGCCTTGATGATCTTGACGGCCCAATCGTTTTCGAGGCCGAGGTCGGTACCGATCTTGGTGTCCGCCTCAACGCCGAGGAAGCGTTGGATGTCCGGGTTGGCCGACTTCTTCATCTCCTCGACATTGGCCTGGGTGATGCCGAAGTCTTCGGCGCCAACGAGCGCGTAGTGAACCCAGCTGACAATGTCAAACCACTGGTCGTCGCCCTGACGGACGGCCGGTCCGAGCGGCTCCTTGGAAATGATTTCCGGCAAAATCATGTGATCGTCCGGAGCAGCCAGCGTCAGACGCAGCGAATACAGGCCCGACTGGTCGGTCGTGTAGACGTCGCAACGGCCTGCGTCATAGGCAGCGTTTACTTCTTCGAGCTTTTCGAAAACAACCGGGTTGTACTGAAGGTTGTTGGCCTTGAAGTAGTCGGCTAGGTTCAGTTCGGTCGTCGTGCCGGTCTGGACGCAAACGGCAGCGCCGGACAGTTCAAGCGCCGACTTCACGTTCAGCGACTTGCGGACCATGAAGCCCTGGCCGTCATAATAGTTGACCGGGCGGAAGTTGAAGCCGAGAGCGGTGTCGCGGTTGATTGTCCAGGTCGTGTTACGGGCCAGAACGTCAACTTCGCCGGACTGCAGAGCCGGGAAACGGTCCTTGGCGGAGGTCGGTGTGTACTTGACCTTTGTCGGATCGCCGAAAATGGCGGCAGCAATCGCCTTGCAATAGTCGACGTCGAAGCCGCTCCAGTTGCCGGATGCGTCAGGGGAGGCAAAGCCGGTCAGGCCGGTGTTGACGCCGCATTGAAGGAAACCCTTCGCCTTAACGTCGCCGAGCGTCGTTGCCGATGCTGCCTGGGCGCCAATCCCCATGACGGCAGCGCCGATCAGCGCTGTCAGAATTCGTTTAGCCATTTTAGAACCTTTTTCTGTTGTCTTTGTTCTTAATCCCCACGGCTGCGCTTGGTAGGCGAAGCTACGGCCCCCGCCACCCTCCTGGCGCGAGTACCGTCTATCTCATGCTCAAAACAGCGCAGGGTCAAGACACGTTGCCGATTTTCCAGGCTGTGCTGCCAGAATCGTCGATTGCGCCGCATGTTTAGGCATTTTTTGACGCGCAGATGCAGGTTTTTGTTCAAAAAATCGTCAGAATTTCAATTTTCCACGTTTGCACGATGTGCCGCAGCGGAAGTCTCTTGACCCACCGGTCCGGTGGGCGGAAGAGTGTCCGGACATGAAATTTCACAAGCGGACCCTCCCCATGAAAGAAAAGAATGATTTTCTCGCCGGCGCTGGCGTGAACACCCGGCTGTCGCATATCGGCAATTCGCCATCCGATTTTCATGGTTTCGTCAATCCGCCTGTGGTGCATGCCTCTACAGTCTTGTTTCCAAACGCAAAAGCCATGGAAACCAAGTCGCAGAAATACACTTACGGGACGCGTGGAACGCCGACGACGGATGCTCTGTGCGAGGCCATCGACGCGTTGGAAGGTTCGGCCGGCACCATTCTCGTCCCGTCGGGTCTGGCCGCCGTCACCGTGCCGTTCCTGGCTTTCCTGTCGGCTGGCGATCATGCGTTGATCGTCGATTCGGTCTATTTCCCGACCCGGCATTTCTGTGACACCATGCTGAAGCGGCTTGGCGTCAGCGTCGAGTATTACGATCCGTTGATCGGCGCCGGGATCGAAAGCCTGATCAAGCCGAATACCAAGCTCGTTCATACCGAAGCACCGGGATCCAACACGTTCGAGATGCAGGATATCCGGGCTATCTCGACTGTCGCGCATCGTCACGGATGCGTTGTGACGATGGACAACACCTGGGCCACTCCACTTTATTTCAAGCCGCTCGATCATGGCGTCGACATATCCATCCACGCCGCGACGAAATATCCGTCCGGTCATTCCGATATCCTGATGGGGACAGTGTCCGCCAATGCCGCGCATTGGGAGCAATTGCTGGAGGCTCATGGCGCTCTTGGCATTTGCGGCGCTCCCGATGATAGCTACCAGATCTTGCGCGGGCTGCGCACGATGGGTGTCCGCCTGGAACGTCATCAGCAAAGTACGCTCAACATCGCCCGCTGGCTGGAAGAACGCGACGACGTTGCCCGCGTCCTGCATCCAGCCTTGCCGAGCTTTCCGGGGCATGACCTGTGGAAGCGCGATTTCACCGGCTCCAGCGGCATCTTCTCGTTTGTCCTGAAGGTCGATAGCCCCGATCAGTTCAGGCCAAAAGCGCATGCCTTCCTCGACGCGATGTCGCTTTTCGGGCTGGGTTGGTCGTGGGGCGGTTTCGAAAGCCTTGCCGTTCACGTTGGCCTGTCCGACCGCAAAATCTGCAAGGCACCCAGCGAAGGCCCGGTCATCCGGCTGCAGATCGGGCTTGAGGATGTGGTGGACCTGCGCCGCGACATCGAAGCGGGGTTCGCGGCAGCAAAGGCTGTCTGACCTTAGTCCTTCGGCTCGTATCCGTAGAGCCAATCGAAATCGGCGGCCAGACTTTCCGGCCGCCGCAAGGACAGAACCAGATCACGCCCGAGCCGTATGGGGCCGCGGGCGTGATAGGCAAAACGATTGAATGCGCCCCGCGCGCGGACCCGCGCGATCCGGGTTTTGCGGTGATCGGCAAAGGCGGACAGCGGCTTTCCATTGGACACGAAGGCCGCAAGCTCGAACGCATCCTCGATGGCCATCGCGGCCCCTTGCGCCGCAAACGGCATCATCGCATGGGCGGCATCGCCGATCAGAACAAGGTCTTCGCCTATGGTCCAGGCTCCATCCCCGACCGCCCACAACGGCCAAATCGTAGGCTCCCCGACTGCTTGCAGAAGGCGGGTGATTTGGGGATGCCAGCCGGAAAAAGCGCTTAAGAGCCTGTGCTTGACCTCCGCAGCGGGCAGGGCGCGGTCCCATGTTTTGCCGGGATCGGCTCCGCCGGTGATGGCGACGAGATTGAACAGGTGTTGTTGCGGTAGGGGATAGACGACGAGGTGGCAGCCGTTGCCGAGAAACGCCATGACTTTCGTGGCATCAAACACCGCCGGAGCGGCGGCCTCACTTAAGGTCAACCGCCAGGCGACATTGCCGGAAAATGAAGCCTTTCCAGCGCCTTGCGCTTGTTGTCTGAGATCGGACCAGACGCCATCGGCACCAACGGTGAAACGGGGTTCTTTGCCAATGATCCCGGCGATGGAGCCCGGGTTTTCGATCTCCTGGCCAAGATGCAGCCGGCACAGGGGATTGGCGGTGACGGCATCAAGCAGCACGTTCTGCAGGCTGGCCCGGTGCAGAACGCCGTAGGGCGCGTTCCAGCGGTTGCGCGCGAAGGTACCGGCGGGCACCGCGGCGATCGTTCGCAGCGAACGGCCATCGACCAGGTTGATCGTTTCGGGCTCGCTCCAGATTTCTTCCAGTGCGTCTAACAGCCCCAGCCGCGTCAGAATACGCGTGGCATTCGGAGACAGTTGCAGCCCGGCGCCGGCTTCCTTCAGGGTGCCGGTCCGTTCAAAGATTTCGCTGGGAATGCCCTTGCGGGCGAAACTGAGGGCGGCAGTCAGGCCGGCGATACCGGCCCCGGCGATGGCGACGGGTGTGCCCTGTTGCATGTCAGCGATGCCGCCGCTCAGGCTGCTTTCGCATTGAACGTGCAGCCGTCCGGCACCGTCTGGTCCGCATGGAGCTTGGCGTTGTAGCGGTACAGCGTCGAGCAGTAAGAACAGACTTTTTCGTTGTCGTCGCCCATGTCGATATAGATATGCGGATGGTCGAAGGGCACGGATGCGCCCGTGCACATGAATTCCTTGACGCCGACCTCGATCACCGCGTGGCCGCCATCGTTTTGAAAGTGGGGAATACCGTGCCCGGCCATGTCATGCTCCGTCGTATGGAAGAATAGTCGAATTTGGCCGCACCATAGAAAGCTTTGCGTCAAAAGTGTAGCGGCAAAGATGCCGCGCCTGCGGCTTTTTTGCCGTGCCGGGGTTTTCCCGGCGCTGCCGCTGTCATAGGTTCGCTCAAAACAGGACGCATGCCATGGATCTGAACCCTCCCGCCTTTTCAACCTTCACCCATGACGGGCTGTCGATTGCCTATTTCGACGAGGGCGATCCGTCCGGCGATCCGATCCTGCTGATCCACGGATTTGCCTCCAGCGCCAATGTGAACTGGGTCTATCCGGGCTGGCTGAAGACGCTGGGCGATGCCGGTTACCGGGTCATTGCGCTCGACAATCGCGGCCACGGTGCCAGCGACAAGCCACATGATCCGGCGGTCTATCACCCCCAGGCGATGGCCGGTGATGCCGTAGCGCTGCTCGATCACCTCGGCATCGCCGAAGCGCATGTCATGGGTTACTCGATGGGCGCCCGTATTTCGGCGTTCCTGACGCTGGCGCATCCGAACCGGGTGCGGTCACTGGTTCTCGGCGGGCTTGGTATCGGCATGGTGACCGGGGTTGGCGACTGGGATCCGATTGCCGATGCCCTCAATGCACCATCGCTCGACGTGGTCACCCATGAGCGGGGACGGATGTTCCGTGCCTTTGCCGACCAGACGAAAAGCGACCGCAAGGCGCTGGCGGCCTGTATCTCGACCTCGCGCGATCTGCTCTCCGTCGAGGATATGGGCCGTATCGACGTGCCGGTCCTGATTGCCGTCGGTACCAAGGACGATATTGCTGGCTCGCCGCAGGAACTGGCAGCCCTTATCCCGGATGCCGTGGCGCTCGATATTCCCGGCCGTGATCATATGCTGGCCGTCGGCGACAGGGTCTTCAAGAAGGCTGCGCTTGAGTTTTGGGCCAAGGTCGGGCAAGCGTAGTGCCCCGGCGCGTGTTTTAAGCTCTATTTCTGAGCAGCCATTTATATCCGGCACGATTTGGCCTATATCTGACGGACAGACGGACTACGAAGGAGAGTAGCGATGGTCGCCAGGACTGACATACGCCCGACCGAAACCGTGAAGATCATGGATCCGATCTGGGATAGTCTGCAGGAAGAGGCGCGGCTTGCTGCCCAGCAGGACCCCCTGCTTGCGGCATTCCTCTATTCCACCATCATCAATCAGCGGTCGCTGGAAGATAGCGTCATCTACCGGATTTGCGAGCGGCTTGATCATCCGGACCTGCAGGCCAATCTCTTGCGCCAGACCTTTTCCGAAATGCTCGAGGACTGGCCGGAATGGGGCAGTATCCTGCGCGTCGATATCCAGGCCGTCTACGACCGCGACCCCGCTTGCACGCGGTTTCTCGAGGCAATCCTTTATTTCAAGGGTTTCCACGCCATCCAGACTCACCGTCTGGCGCATTGGCTGATGAACCGCGGGCGCCGCGATTTCGCGCTTTACCTTCAAAGCCGTTCGTCCTCCGTTTTCCAGACGGACATCAATCCGGCTGCACGTGTCGGCAAGGGCATCTTCCTTGACCATGCGACCGGGCTTGTGGTGGGCGAAACCGCCGTCATCGGCGACAACGTCTCCATCCTGCACGGCGTGACGCTTGGCGGCACCGGCAAGGAGGGCAGCGACCGTCATCCGAAGATCGGAAATGGTGTGCTGATTGGTGCCGGCGCAAAAATCCTTGGCAATATCCACATCGGAAATTGCTCCCGGGTGGCTGCAGGATCGGTCGTGCTCAAGGAGGTTCCTTCCAAGACCACGGTCGCCGGCGTTCCGGCCCGTGTCGTCGGTGAAGCCGGGTGCTCGGAACCGTCCCGCTCCATGGACCAGCTGCTGGTTTCCTTCGAGATCTGAACCGCTGGTCTACCGCGTGGCCCAGCCGGGGGTTTACACGGATTGAAGCTCTGTGCGAGAAGCGGCGCAAATCAAAACCGTCATGGAGAAGTGACTTGAAGCCCGAAGAAGTCAAAAAACTCGAAGCCTATTTCAAGCGTACCTTCAATGAAGGCATGGTCATCAAGCCGCGTCCGAAGAAGGACGAATCCGCTGAGGTTTATCTGGGCGATGAATTCCTGGGCGTGATCTTCCGCGACGAGGAAGACGGCGAACTGTCCTACAACTTCTCGATGGCTATCCTCGATATCGATCTTTGATTGCTCTTTATAGTTGTGTTGCTGAATTCGACCCGGCCTTGACCTTCAGGCCGGGTTTTTGTTAAAATCATACTTTTCGATTATTTTTCCGCGAAAAACGGCCCGATTCCAGGATTTTTCATCAAGCCGTTGCAATCAAAGCGTTTTATTGCGATGCACGTATACATTGACTTTATTGTGCAGTGCACATAAATTGTTGCCATTGCGAGCGTCACAAAAGGAGCAGCCTGATGTTCAATTTCGAAGATGCGAATAAGAAGAGCAAGGAATCGATGGACACGATGTTGAAGAGCTACGCGTCGTTGACGAAGGCTTTCCAGGCAATCGCCACCGAAACTGCCGACTACTCCAAGAAGGCCTTTGAAGACAGCGTCGCCCACATCGAGAAGATCAGCACCGTCAAGAGCGTCGAAGCCGCTTTCGAACTGCAGACCAGCTACGTGAAATCCGCTTACGAAGGCTATGTCGCCGAAGCCACCAAGATCGGTGAAATGTATGCCGATCTCGCCAAGGACGCCTACAAGCCCTACGAAGCGCCGGTTGCCAAGGCAACGGCTGCTGCCAAGGCTGCGGTCGCCGCCTAAGGCTCCAATCTCATACTTTATAAGTACTGAAAAACCGGCTGCGCCTTCCGCGGCCGGTTTTTTGTTGTCTATCTGACCGAATGGCGATAGGCGCCCCCAAGAAAGTTGCGCAATCTTGTGTCTCACGACGCAAATGTGATTGCAGTGCGGACGAACAGCCTTAAAATCTGAAAAAGAACCACTAGATTATGTGTCATGAACAGGCCGCGAATTTCTCCCAAGCATTTGCGGCTGGACAAGGGAATGAAGTAGAATGATCGCCATGCCGGTCCGGATGCAAGAAGACAGCGACGGGGATGGGGGCAATGCCAGCCGCGGCACGTCCGTCATCACTCGGACGCAGCCGAAGACCAAGAAGCCGAGCCTTTATCGCGTGCTGCTTCTGAACGACGACTATACGCCGATGGAATTCGTGATCCACATTCTGGAGCGTTTTTTTCAGAAGGACCGCGAAGCGGCAACTCTGATCATGCTGCATGTTCACAATCACGGCGTGGGTGAATGCGGTGTTTTCACCTATGAAGTTGCCGAAACCAAAGTGACGCAGGTGATGGATTTTGCTCGCGAGCATCAGCACCCATTGCAATGCGTCATGGAAAAGAAATGAGGAACTGACGTGCCAACATTTTCAACCAGTCTTGAAAAAGCCCTGCACCAGGCCCTGACGCTGGCCAATGAGCGCCATCACGAATATGCGACCCTGGAGCACCTCCTGTTGGCATTGATCGACGATGCCGATGCGGCGGCTGTCATGGGCGCCTGCAACGTCAATCTCGACGCGCTGCGCAAGACAGTCTCCGATTATGTCGATAATGAACTCGGTAACCTGGTGACGGGTTACGACGAAGATTCCAAGCCGACGGCGGGTTTCCAGCGCGTTATCCAGCGCGCGGTCATCCATGTGCAGTCGTCCGGGCGTGAGGAAGTGACCGGCGCCAACGTGCTCGTCGCGATCTTCGCCGAGCGCGAGAGCCACGCTGCCTATTTCCTGCAGGAGCAGGAAATGACGCGTTACGACGCCGTCAATTTCATCTCGCACGGTATCGGCAAGCGTCCCGGCGCATCCGAGGCGCGGGCACCGCGCGGCGCAGATGAGCCGGAATCCGAACAGAAGGCATCGCGCGAGCAGGACGAAGGTGGTCCGAAGAAGCAGCAGGATGCGCTGACGGCCTATTGCGTCAATCTCAACGAGAAGGCCAAGGTCGGCAAGATCGATCCGCTGATCGGCCGCCATGCCGAGGTCAACCGGACGATCCAGATCCTGTGCCGCCGTTCCAAGAACAACCCGCTTTACGTGGGTGACCCCGGCGTCGGCAAGACGGCGATCGCCGAAGGTCTGGCCAAGCGCATCGTCGAAAAGAAGGTTCCCGAAGCGTTGCAGGATGCGACGATCTTTTCGCTCGACATGGGTACGCTGCTCGCTGGTACCCGTTATCGCGGTGACTTCGAAGAGCGGCTGAAACAGGTGGTCAAGGAACTCGAGGAATATCCGGGCGCCGTGCTGTTCATCGACGAGATTCACACCGTCATCGGTGCTGGGGCAACGTCCGGCGGCGCCATGGATGCGTCCAACCTTTTGAAGCCGGCTCTGTCTTCGGGCGCGATCCGCTGCATCGGTTCGACCACCTACAAGGAATACCGTCAGTTCTTCGAAAAGGACCGTGCACTGGTGCGCCGGTTCCAGAAGATCGACGTCAGCGAACCGACGATCGACGATGCTATCGAGATTATGAAG
Source organism: Hyphomicrobiales bacterium (assembly GCA_900473685.1). Classification (GTDB taxonomy): domain Bacteria; phylum Pseudomonadota; class Alphaproteobacteria; order Rhizobiales; family Rhizobiaceae; genus Pararhizobium. The sequence continues at coordinate 162,892 of UCNE01000018.1, read as the reverse complement.
GGCCTGAAGCCGTATTTCGAGGACTATCACAAGCTGAAATACTCGAACGAGGCGATCAAGTCGGCTGTCGAGCTTTCGGCCCGCTACATCAACGACCGCAAGCTGCCGGACAAGGCGATCGACGTGATCGACGAGACTGGTGCGGCCCAGATGCTGCTGCCCGTCAGCAAGCGGCGCAAGCTGATCACGGAAAAGGAAATCGAAGCGACGATCGCAACGATGGCCCGCATTCCGCCGAAGTCCGTTTCCAAGGATGACGAGGCTGTTCTCGCCAATCTGGAGAAGGAACTGCGTTCGGTCGTCTACGGCCAGGATCTTGCAATCGAGGCGCTGGCATCGGCGATCAAGCTCGCCCGTGCTGGCCTGCGTGAACCCAACAAGCCAATCGGCTCCTATGTCTTCTCCGGTCCGACCGGCGTCGGCAAGACCGAAGTTGCAAAGCAGCTGGCGGCGTCGCTGGGTGTCGAGCTTATTCGTTTCGACATGTCGGAATATATGGAGCGCCACACGGTCTCGCGTCTGCTTGGGGCACCTCCCGGCTATGTCGGCTTCGACCAGGGCGGCCTTCTGACCGACAGCATCGATCAGCACCCGCATTCGGTTCTGCTGCTCGACGAAATCGAGAAGGCGCATCCGGACCTGTTCAACATCCTGTTGCAGGTCATGGATCACGGCTCGCTGACCGACCATAACGGCAAGAAGATCGACTTCCGCAACGTCATCCTGATCATGACGACCAATGCGGGTGCGTCCGAAATGGCAAAGGCTGCGTTCGGTTTCGGTTCGGCCAAGCGCGAAGGCGACGACGTGGAGGCGCTGAACCGTCTGTTCACGCCGGAATTCCGCAACCGTCTCGATGCGGTCATTCCGTTCGCCTCGCTGCCGACGCCGGTGATCCACCAGGTGGTGCAGAAGTTCGTCATGCAGCTGGAAACCCAGCTGGCCGAACGCAACGTCACCTTCGACCTGCAGCCGGAAGCCATCGCCTGGCTGTCGGACAAGGGCTATGATGAAAAGATGGGTGCGCGGCCGCTGGCGCGTGTCATCCAGGAACACATCAAGAAGCCGTTGGCCGATGAAATCCTCTTCGGCAAACTGAAGAAGGGTGGCGTTGTCAAGGTGACGGTCGGCACCAAGCCGGATGGCGCCAAGGGCCTGCTGCTTGATTACGTGCCGGAGACGGCACGGATCAAGCCGAAGGCTGAGGTTGTCACCCCGGTGAAGAAGGCGCCAAAGGCCGCAAAGCCGAAGGAGCTGGAAAGCGTTGGCGCTGAACCGGATGTGTCTCCCAAGCCGAAGAAGGCAGCGAAAGCCGCCAAGGCTGACGAACCGGTGAGCGCCAAGGCAGCCGAGCCGCCCCGCAAGGGCAGCACGGTTCCGAAGGTGCCGCGCAAGAAATAACGCATACCAGATTGAGATACGGTGCCGGACCTGATCGTCCGGCACCGTTTTTTTGTGGCAGTGAACAGACGGATATTTTGATGGATGAAAGCCAGGCGATCGGTTCCGGGCGGATATGGTTCGCGGCCGGCATGCGGGGAATTTTCAGCCTGCCGGCACTGATGCTGATGCTGTCTTTCGTCGGCTTCTGTGCGTTTACCGCCCAGGCCGGTATTCCTGTCGAGCAGGTGGTGTTCATGGTCGGTGCCGTCTGGGCGCTGCCAGCCAAGGTCATCCTCGTCAGCTCGATGCTGAGCGGTGCCAATCTGCTGACAGCCTTCATCGCTGTCACCCTGTCGTCCATCCGGCTGATGCCGATGGTCGCAGCGCTTGTTCCGGAAATCCGCACCGAGAAAACGCCGACCTGGCTGCTGTTGTTCCTGTCGCATTTCGTGGCGATCACCGCCTGGGTGTTTGCCATGGAGCGGGTGCAGGCGGTGCCACGCGAACATCGTGTCACGTTTTTTGCGGGCTTCGGCATCACGCTTGTTCTTGCCAATATGCTGCTGGTCGTCATCGTCTATCAATTCGTGGCGGAGTTTCCGCCGATTGTCGCCGGCTGCCTGTTCTTTCTGACACCGGTCTATTTCCTGGCATCGATCTGGAAGTCTGCCCGTCATCCGGTGATTTACGTGGCAATGGTCACTGGTCTTGCCGCTGGGCCATTCTTCTACTGGCTGGCCCCGGAGTTCGATATTCTGCTGGCAGGTGTCGGTGGCGGGACGTTGGCGTGGCTGGCAGAGCGCACCTGGCGAATGCGCAGGGGGGTAAGCGCATGACGGTCTTTGAAGGCTGGTGGATCTATGTGTTCATCGCCATTGCGGGATGGCTGGCGACCGATCTGTGGCGCTGGCTCGGCGTTCTCGCCGGCAACCGGTTGCGTGATGATTCCGAAGTCCTCAATTGGGTGAGGGCGGTCGCAACGGCCTTGGTGGCGGCTGTCATCGCCAAGCTGATCCTCTATCCGACCGGTATCCTTGAGCACTCGCCCCTGTGGCTGCGGCTGGCATCGGTCGCTGCCGGGGCGCTTGCCTTCTTTATCGGCCGCCAAAAACCGGCCATCGGCATCGTCACGGCCATCGCTGTGCTGGCGATGGGGCTCTATGCGCTCGGTTTTTGATAAGGGTTGTCACGATAATCGGCTTAGGCGAATCTTAAATCCCATGGCGTATATGTTGCCTAATTTCGAAGGAACAGCAGATGCGCTTTTTGCCCGGGGAATGGTTCGTCGTCCGAATTCTTTTGGCGCTGGCTGCATTGGATGCCGTTCTGCTCTATATCAAGAACATACCGGTTGATGTCGCGGGCTATGCCAGCATCATTGGTATCGGACTGTTTCTGGTTGCAGTCGGACAATGTTATCGCGTCATCCGTAACGAAGGCCGTTTGGCCTTGGCTTTGATCGCGGCCGGACTGTTTGTGTTGTTCACCATCACCGGATCGATCTTCAACTACATGTTCCTTCCCAATCGATTCGCGCCGATCGATGACTTCCTTATGCAGGTCGATGCGGCGATGGGATATCACTGGCCGACATTGTTGATCTGGGTGTCGAACTATCCGTGGTTCGGGACGCTTCTATATCAGGTCTATTTCACCTCTTTGCCGCAACTCCTGGTCATCATTCTCGTGTTGGGCTTTAGGGGGGAGGCGCAACAACTACATCGTTTCCAGCTCACCGGGGTCATCGGCGCACTTTTGGCGATCGTGATCTGGGCACTCTTCCCCAATTTTGGTGCCAAGAGCTTCCATGATTTGCCGCAATCGGTGCTGGATGCATTTCCGATCGCTGTTACCCCGGCGTATGGTGACGCACTGCTGGCGCTGAGCCGTGACGGCGTGGAATACCTCTCTCCGAAAAATGTCCTCGGATTGATCGGTTTTCCGTCATTTCATACGGTAATGGCGTGCATGTCGGTTTTCTTTGTGCCGCGCCATCGCATTCTGATGCCGGTGATTTTGTGCCTCAATGCTTTCATGGCGCTGGCCATTCTTGTGCAAGGTGGTCATCACCTGATCGACATGTTTGGTGGCGTCGGCGTGTTTGCAATCGCTTTTGTGCTGTCCGGCATGACAATGCGCCGGCTGAGCAGCGGTTACCAAAATGCCGGTGAACCGAAAGCCGCTTGATTGCTGCCGGTTAAAGCGCGTTTTTGATCTTTTCCGCATTCGCAGCCAGCACCGCCCCATCCTCCATCTTGCCGGAATGTGGGCGCAGCGGCACGCCTTCCTTGCGGGGAATGACATGGAAGTGCAGATGGAACACGGACTGGCCGGCCGGGGCTTCGTTGAACTGCATGATAGTGACGCCATCGGCTTCAAAGGCGTCCTCCGCTGCAATCGCAACCCTTTGGACGGCGGCGATGAGGGCGCCGAGCGTTGCCGGATCGGCATCGAGAATGTTGCGGGATGACGCCTTGGGGACAACCAGGACATGGCCTTCCGCCTGCGGCATCACATCCATGAACGCCAGGACACTGTCGTCTTCATAGACCTTGTGAGCGGGGATTTCGCCGCGCAGGATCTTGGCGAAGATGTTGTTGGTGTCATAGGCGGCGCTGGGCATCTGTATTTCTCCTCAAAAACTCAATCAGTCGTCGGTCTCTTGCCGCTCGCCTTTGCGGAACGGACTGTGTTCGGCCAGGATATCGCTCATCTGCTCCACCTCCTGCCGTTCGCGGTCGAGATAATCGGCAACGGCGCGCTTCAATCCGGGATGGGCGATGAAATGCGCCGAATGGGTGGTTGCCGGCAGATAGCCGCGTGCCAGCTTGTGTTCGCCCTGGGCGCCGGCTTCGACGCGCTTCAATCCTTTGGCAATGGCAAAATCGATGGCCTGATGATAGCAGACCTCGAAATGCAGGAAGGGATGGTCTTCGATGGCTCCCCAGTGACGGCCATAAAGCGCATCGCTGCCGATGAAGTTGATGGCGCCGGCGATATATTTGCCGTTGCGCTTGGCCATGACAAGCAGGATGTCGTCAGCCATGCGTTCACCGATCAGCGAATAGAATTTGCGCGTCAGATAGGGGCGGCCCCATTTGCGGCTGCCGGTGTCCATGTAGAACGAGAAGAATTGATCCCAGACGCTTTCGGTCAAATCCTTGCCGGTCAGCCAGTCGATGCTGATGCCGCCTTCAAGTGCCGCGCGGCGTTCCTTCTTTAGCGCCTTGCGTTTTCGTGATGCCAGCGTTTCCAGAAAGTCACTGTGGGAGGAATAGCCATCATTGAGGAAATGGAACTGCTGGTCGGTCCGATGCAGAAAACCAGCCTGTTCGAATGTGGGAATTTCGTCTTCCGGCAGGAACGTCACATGCGCAGACGATACATTGTGGCGGCGAATGAGTTCCTGAAGACCGGCGGCAAGTGAGCCGCGAACACGGGCGGTGTCAGCAGTCGTGGCAGTCAGCAGCCGCGGTCCGGTGGCGGGAGTGAAGGGGACCGAGCATTGCAGTTTTGGATAATAGCGCCCACCGGCCCGCTCCAGAGCATCGGCCCAGCCGTGATCGAAGACATATTCGCCCTGGCTATGGTTTTTCAGATAGCAGACCAGCCCGCCGGAAAACCTGCCATTGCCGTCCTCCATCAACAGATGTTGGCCGAGCCAGCCGGTATCGGCCGTCGCTGAACCGGATTCTTCCAGGGATGACAAATAGGCATGCGAAATGAACGGATTGTAGAGGCCATCGGGTTGCCCCTTGGCGGCCTCTGACAATCCGTCCCAGCTTTCCTTCGAAATATCCTGAAAGGACGTCTCGACGCGGATTTTGACGTCGCCGGTCATTCTTTAAGCGATAAGCCTTTCACGCGGGTCAAACCCTTCGAATGTCATCTGGTCGGCGTGGCTGTAGGTGTGATCGACGCCCGCTTGATCCCGCACGGTCCAGGTCAAAATCGCACGGCCAAGCGAACGTTGCTTGGTAATGAACGAGTTTGGCAAATCCCCATAGAAATAGGAAATGAAATCAAGCCCGAGCTGCATCGCTTCTTCGTGAACCAGGAATTGCTCAGGCTGGTTGCCGCCGGCGGTCAGGCCGATCGGGTAGGGCGGGTCCTGCGCCTTGAGGTCCTTGAGCAGCCAATGATCGAAGCTCATCAGCGCAATTGGGCCGTCATAGCTTTCCAGGGTTTCGAGCACGGCGTCGGCAAAACCCTCGTCGTCGCCGAGGCGCCCCTTCAGTTCGAGCACGATCGGAACCCGGCCCTTGACCAGTCTCAGAAGCTGCCCGAGCGTCGGAATCTTGTCGGCGGTGCCGCCGATGGCAATGAGGCCAAGTTCGCCCGCAGTCTTTTCCCGGATATCGCCCTTGATGCCGCAAAGCCGTTGCATGTCGTCGTCATGGAAAACAACGGGCACGCTGTCGGCCGTGTATTGCAGGTCGCATTCGATGGCGAAGCCGTTTTCCGCCGCGCGGGAAAACGCTGAAAGCGTGTTTTCCCAGATAGCGTGGTTCATGTCGTGATAGCCGCGATGAGCGACCGGTTGCGCCGTCAGCCAGGACAGGTCTTTCATGGATACTCTTCCGCTCAGGCGATTTCGATCACGGCGTCGATTTCGACGGCGGCATTGAAGGGCAGGGAGGCCATGCCGACGGCGGCGCGCGCGTGAATGCCGGCGTCGCCGAGAACCTTGGCAATCAGGTTGGAGGCGCCATTCATGACCAGATGTTGCTCGATGAAGGTCGGCTTGGAGGCGATGAAACCGTTGAGCTTGACGATGCGGCGAATGCGCGCGAGATCACCGCGCAGCGCTGCCTTGGCCTGGGCAAGAATGTTGATAGCGCAGAGTTCGGCAGCGCGCTGGCCGGTGGCAACATCGACGTCGCCGCCGAGGTGACCGGTGATCGCGACCTTACCATTTTCAATCGGTAGCTGGCCGGAGATATAAAGGTGCGATCCGCTGATGACGAAAGGAACATAGTTGGCGGCGGGTGCTGCCGCCTGCGGCAAGGTGATTCCCAGTTCCTTGATGCGTGCTTCAATCTCTGCAGACATGGATAACTCCGGTCATTGTTGTGTTTTGCCGTCAAATGCTGCATGCACAGCATGTTTCATGAAGTGGTAAAATACCGCATCTCGAACATTGATGCCTCGCTTTTGCCCGATGTGTTCTTATAGCATCGGTAGCGAATCCAACAGGAGGAAACGGATGTTTCGTTCAAGCTTTGCCTCTGTCATTCTGGCATGGGCGTGTTTATCGGGTGTGACGGTCGGCGGCGCTTCCGCTGCGTCAGCCAACATCCTGGTGCCTCACCGTGCAGTCTATGATCTTGAGCTGAAAGACGCCTCGGAGCGCTCCGGAATTTCCGGCATGTACGGCCGCATGGTCTATGAATTCAATGGCTCGGCCTGCGAGGGCTATACCGTCAGTTTCCGGTTTGTCACCAAGGTGGATACAGGCGAGGAGGTCAAGCTGACCGACCAGCAGACAACCACCTACGAGGACCTGAAAAACGGAAACTTCCGTTTCCTGACGCGTTCCTTCACCGACGAGAAGCTCGACAAGGAAGTGCGCGGCTCGGCGCATGAGGCTAAGCAAGGGTTGACGGTCGACTTGACCTCGCCGGACAAGCGCAAGGTCGATCTTGCCCAGGGGCTGTTTCCGACCGAACACATGCTCGATGTCATTGACCGGGCCAAGAAGGGCGAGACAATGTTTGAATCGCGCATCTTCGATGGCTCCGATGCGGGCGACAAGACACTGATCACCACCACCATGATCGGCAAGCCGCAAAAGGCTGCGCCCGGTGATGCCGATGCCGAGAAGGCGAGCGCCATGGCGGCGAAACCCTATTGGCCGGTGACCATCTCCTATTTCAACGACAACGCGACCGGTGATGCCTTGCCGATCTACCGCATGGAGTTCAAGCTCTATGAGAACGGCATCACGCGCGACCTGACCATGGATTACGGCGATTTCGTCCTGACGGGTAAACTTGCCAACCTGGAAGTCTTCAAGCAGGAAAAGTGCAAGTAGGCGTCAGAGCCTGCCCGTTGCATTTTTTTACCCCAGCCCTTGATTTGTCGGCTGGCAGAGGGTAAGGGCAGCGCATTCCACACGTAAGGTTTGGGACCGTCCGGGAGAAATCCGGGCAGTTCCACCCGGTGGCGCTTTCGAAGAAAGTGCTGTTTGCCTTGCGGAGGTTCAACCGGAAAAGGAGAAAAGGCATGGCATTGCCTGATTTTAGCATGCGTCAGCTTCTGGAAGCTGGCGTTCACTTCGGTCACCAGACTCACCGCTGGAACCCGAAAATGAAGCCGTACATCTTCGGCGATCGTTCGAACGTTCACATCATCGACCTCGCACAGACTGTTCCGTTGCTGTCGCGCGCGCTGCAGGTTGTCAGCGACACGGTAGCCAAGGGCGGCCGCGTTCTGTTCGTCGGCACCAAGCGCCAGGCATCCGAAATCATCGCTGACGCTGCCAAGCGTTCGGCCCAGTACTACGTCAACGCTCGCTGGCTCGGCGGCATGATGACCAACTGGAAGACGATTTCGAACTCGATCCAGCGCCTGCGCAAGCTCGACGAAATCCTCGCTTCGGAAGGCTCTGGCTATTCCAAGAAGGAACGCCTGAACCTTGAGCGCGAACGCGAAAAGCTGAACCGCGCACTCGGCGGTATCCGCGATATGGGCGGCGTGCCGGACCTGATGTTCATCATCGACACCAACAAGGAATCGATTGCCATCGACGAAGCAAAGCGTCTCGGCATCCCGGTTGTTGCGATCATCGATTCGAACTGCGATCCGGACCGTATCGACTTCCCGATCCCCGGCAACGACGACGCTTCGCGTGCGATCTCGCTTTATTGCGATCTGATCTCGCGTGCAGCACTCGACGGCATTGCCCGTCAGCAGAGCTCGTCGGGCCGCGACCTCGGCGCTTCTTCCGATCTGCCGCTTGAGCCGGCTCTCGAAGAAGCCGCTGAAGCCTGATAAGGCGGGACGGCGGGTAACCCCGCCGCTCCTTTAGAAAAGATCAGGACGAGGCCGTTTACGACTGAAAAAGTGAACGGCCTTGTTCTTTTGCATCGAACCGGCCCATGAGGCGCTGGTCGCCACGATGCCTACCACCGTGATGGACCCTTTCATCACGATGTCACATTCAGGGGTCATGCCCTGCCACATCCTCCTGGTATCGCGCCGGCTTTCTGGCAGCGCGCCAGCCGAACAAAACGAAGAGGCAAAAAAGATGAGCACTATTACTGCAGCAATGGTGAAGGAACTGCGCGAAAAGACCGGCGCAGGCATGATGGATTGCAAGAAGGCCCTCGGCGAAACCAATGGCGACATGGAAGCCGCGATCGACTGGCTGCGCGCCAAGGGCATCGCCAAGGCTGACAAGAAGTCCGGCCGTGCAGCAGCTGAAGGCCTCGTCGGCATCGCCAGCAGCGGCACCAAGGCTGTTGTCATCGAGCTGAACTCCGAAACCGACTTCGTTGCCCGTAACGATGCCTTCCAGGATCTGGTTCGTGGCGTCGCAGCTGTTGCTGTCGGCACCGACGGTTCCGTTGAGACCATCAGCGCAACCACCTATCCGGCAACCGGAAAGTCCGTTGCTGAAAGCATCACCGACGCAATCGCAACGATCGGGGAGAACATGGCCCTGCGCCGTTCGGCCCTGCTGTCGGTCGAAGACGGTGTTGTTGCCACCTACATCCACAATTCGGTTGCGGACGGCCTCGGCAAGCTCGGCGTTCTCGTCGCTCTGAAGTCGACCGGCGACAAGGATGCGCTGAACGCCATCGGCCGCCAGGTTGCCATGCACATCGCAGCGACCAACCCGCTGGCCATCCGTTCGACGGAAGTTGACGCTTCTGTTGCAGAACGCGAACGCAACATCTTCATCGAGCAGGCCCGCGAATCCGGCAAGCCGGAAGCGATCATCGAAAAGATGGTCGAAGGCCGTATGCGCAAGTTCTTCGAAGAAGTCGCCCTTCTGTCGCAGGCTTTCGTAATGAACCCTGACCTGACTGTCGAAGCTGCCGTCAAGGAAGCTGAAAAGACTGTTGGCGCTCCGATCGAAGTTGTCGGCATGGCTCGCCTGCTTCTCGGCGAAGGCGTCGAAAAGGAAGAAAGCGACTTCGCAGCTGAAGTTGCAGCTGTCGCCAAGGGTTGATTTCTTCATCCTGATTGGGAAAACCGCCATCCTTGTTGGGAAACATCCGGGGCATCGCGTGACAACGCGGTGCCCTTCGTGTATCCGGCATCATCATCACATTGGCGCAGGCTCCCTCGGGGATCATCCGGATGATATCGGCCGCGCTGGGGTGAACAGACCAGTTTTATGCACCATCTCGCATGTGTGCCTTCTTGGACAGGAGTGACGATGTCGGCCGAACCTCTCTACAAACGTGTGCTGCTGAAAGCTTCGGGCGAAGCGCTTATGGGCAACCAGGGGTTCGGGATCGATGTTGCGGTCGCTGACCGGATTGCCTCGGATATCGCCGAAGCCCGCGCCATGGGCGTCGAAGTCGGCGTCGTCGTCGGCGGCGGAAACATCTTTCGCGGCGTCGCGGTTGCCTCCAAGGGTGGTGACCGGGTCACCGGCGACCACATGGGCATGCTGGCGACGATCATCAACGCGCTGGCGCTGGCGACCTCGCTGCGCAAGCTCGATGTCGATACGGTCGTTCTCTCCGCCATTGCCATGCCGGAGATCTGCGAGAGTTTTTCACAGCGCGCCACGCTGTTTCACCTTTCGCAAGGCCGCGTGGTGATCTTTGCCGGCGGTACCGGAAATCCGTTCTTCACCACCGATTCTGCAGCTGCCCTGCGCGCTGCCGAAATGGGCGCCGAAGCGATCTTCAAGGGGACGCAGGTCGATGGCATCTATACCGCCGATCCGAAGAAGGATCCGACGGCTACCCGCTTCGACCGCTTGACGCATAGCGAAGTCCTGCAGAAGGGGCTGGCCGTCATGGACATTGCCGCCGTGGCGCTGGCGCGTGAAAACAGCATTCCGATCATCGTCTTCTCGATTCACGAGAAGGGCGGGTTCGCGGAAATCTTGACCGGCGGCGGCCGGGCGACCATCGTAACCGACAATTGAGCAGTCAAAGGGCGGCTGCATGGCCGCCGCGATAAACGGGAGTTTGATCCATGAGTGACGGTATTGACCTGAGTGACCTGAAGCGCCGCATGGATGGTGCTATCGCCGCGTTCAAGAGCGATATCGCATCGCTGCGCACAGGCCGCGCATCGGCCAACGTGCTCGATCCGGTCATGGTCGAGGCCTATGGTTCGCGTGTGCCGCTGAACCAGGTTGCCAACATCACGGTGCCAGAGGCCCGCATGCTCGGCGTTTCGATCTGGGACAAGTCGATGGTCAATGCCGTCGATCGCGCCATCCGCGAATCGAATCTCGGCCTCAACCCAATCGTTGATGGCCAGAATCTGCGTATCCCGCTGCCGGAACTGAACGAAGAACGCCGCAAGTCGCTGGTGAAAGTCGCGCATGACTATAGCGAAAAGGCCAAGGTCGCCGTGCGCAATGTGCGCCGCGATGGCATGGATAGCCTGAAAAAAGCCGAAAAGGACGGCGACATCGGCCAGGATGTCAGCAGAAGCCAGTCCGAAAGAGTTCAGAAGATGACAGATGAGATGATTTCCGACATCGACCGCTTGCTCGGCGAGAAGGAAAAGGAAATCATGCAGGTCTAGTCTGTCTTTTTCCGAGTCTCTGTTTTTCGGGCCGCTAATGTCGAACCCCTTGCCAAGAAATGTCCCCACGCACGTCGCCATCATCATGGATGGCAACGGACGCTGGGCCAATTCGCGCGGACTGCCGCGGACGATGGGGCACCGCAAGGGCGTGGAAGCCGTGCGCGAGGCCGTTCGCACGGCCGGCGAGGTCGGTATCCGCTATCTGACGCTCTTTGCTTTCTCCTCGGAGAACTGGAGCCGGCCGGAAGCTGAAGTTTCCGACTTGATGGGCCTGCTGAAGGCCTTTATCCGGCGTGACCTAGCCGATCTGCATCGCCAGAACGTCCGCATCCGGGTGATCGGCGACAAGAACAATCTCCGCGGCGATATCCTGCCTCTGCTTCTGGAAGCGGAAGATACGACGCGCAACAATACGGGTATCACACTGGTTATCGCCTTCAACTACGGTTCCCGCGATGAAATGACCCGTGCCATGCAGGCTTTGGCGGTTGACGTTGCTCAAGGACGCCTGACAGCCGATCAGATCACGCCGGAGCGCATTGCCAGCAAGCTTGATACGGCCGGTATCCCCGATCCCGATCTCGTTCTGCGCACCAGCGGTGAGGAGCGGTTGTCGAACTTCCTGCTCTGGCAGGCCGCTTATTCCGAATTGCTGTTCGTTCCTGAGTTGTGGCCGGATTTCAATCGCGAAACCTTCCTGAATGCGCTGAAGACCTATGCGGGACGGGAACGCCGGTTCGGCGGTCTGTCGCAGCCGACGCTTGCGGTTGGTTCCTGATGCAGAGCGAATTGCGGCTGCGTATCATCTCCGGCATCATTCTTGCTGGCATCACTCTGGGCGCGACCTGGGCCGGCGGAACCGTCTTCGAACTTCTGTCCGTCGGCATCGCCTTGCTCGTCTACTACGAATGGTCGACGATCACCCGGCTTGCCGAGCGTGATTTTCAGGCCAACGCTTTTGGCTGGCTGTCTCAGGCGGTGATCGCCGCCCTCATTCTGTTCGATGGCGCTCATGTCACGCTGCTTGTTCTGGCCGGGTTTGCCGCCATCGCAGCGCTCTGGGTGTTTTTTCGCAAAGGGACATGGTGGCTGCCGGGCGGCATCGTCTATGCCGGTCTGACGGGGATTTCGCTCTCGGCCATCCGTGGCGAGGCCGATATCGGCCTGATCGCCATGGTCTTCATCTTTGCCGTGGTCTGGGCAACCGACATTCTCGCTTATTTCACCGGCCGGGCGATTGGCGGTCCGAAGCTGGCGCCACGCATCTCGCCCGGAAAAACCTGGTCCGGTGCGATCGGTGGTACGGTTTGTGGCGTCGTCGCGGGCGTTGCGGTGTTCATGAGCTATTTTTCGCTGAACGATGCGCGCATTCCGCTCTTGGCATTGGCGCTCTCGGTGTCCAGCCAGATCGGCGATCTGTTCGAATCCTATATCAAGCGCCGGTTCGCCGTGAAGGATTCGAGCAAGCTTATTCCCGGGCATGGCGGCGTTATGGACCGTGTCGACGGACTTGTTTTTGCCTGTTTTGCCGCGCTTTTGATTGCTCTGGTGCAAGTCGTGTCCACTGGCGGACAGAACGTGCCCTTGGGGGCAATCCTGCTGGCACCGTAAAGCGCCAGCATACCTGATCGAGGACTCTATGGCTTACCTGGCCGATACGCTTCAACTGATTGCCGGCTATATCGTGCCGTTCCTGCTGGTGCTGACGCTGCTCGTCTTCGTGCACGAAATGGGACACTATCTCGTCGGCCGCTGGTCCGGCATCCGCATCCTTGCCTTTTCCGTCGGCTTCGGGCCGGAACTGTTCGGTTACACCGACAAGCAGGGAACACGCTGGAAGTTCTGCGCCATTCCGCTCGGCGGCTACGTGAAATTCTTCGGCGACGAGGATGCCGCAAGTGTCCCGGATTACGGCAAGCTTGAACAATATTCAGCCGAGGATCGTGATCGCACGTTCCTCGGAGCCAAGCTCTGGAAGCGGGCCGCAACGGTGGCCGCCGGGCCGATTGCCAATTTCATCCTGGCGATTGCCATCTTCGCGGTGCTGTTTACGGTCTATGGCAAGCCGATCGCCGATCCGGTCGTCGCCGAAGTCAAGGAAAACAGTGCTGCCGCCAAGGCGGGCGTGTTGCCGGGTGACTTGCTTGTGGCGATCGACGGCACACATGTGACCACATTCGACGATGTGCGCCGTTACGTCAGCATCCGCCCGGAAACGCCGATCACCATCCAGATCAAGCGTAAGGGCGAATTGCTGGATCTGCCGATGGTGCCGCAGCGCACCGAGATCACCGATCAGTTCGGCAACAAGATGGAACTCGGCATTATCGGCATCCTGACGAATCAGGAAACCGGCAATTTCCGCCTGGAGACATTTGGTCCGATCGAAGCCGTGGGGCAGGGTGCCGTCGAAAGCTGGCACATCGTCACGGGCACCTTCAATTATCTGGCCAATCTCGTAACCGGCCGGATGAAGGCCGATCAGCTGGGTGGTCCGATCCGAGTTGCCCAGGCTTCCGGCCAGATGGCGACGATCGGTGTTGCAGCTGTCCTGCAGCTGGCGGCGGTCCTGTCAGTTTCCATTGGACTTCTTAACCTAATGCCGGTTCCTGTACTTGATGGCGGCCACCTGATGTTTTATGCGGTGGAGGCCGTTCGTGGAAAACCGGTGGGACCACGGACACAGGATGTCGCGTTCCGCATCGGTTTTGCCATGGTGTTGATGCTGATGGTGTTTGCCACCTGGAACGACATAAGCTCGCTTTTGGGCTAGGTATTGGAGGCCTGCAGCGGTGGGTGCAGGCAGAAGGGGGCGATCGGCTGTGTTGAGAATTCAACGGGTTGGTCGAAAGGAATTGTTTACGATAAAGCAATTCTGTAGTGGCCGTTAGGACACGGTTTCAATTGAAGTAAACAGAAATTAACGAGCTGGCTTGCTTGTATATGAAAAGCGGTTAAAACGGCAGCCGTGACCGGAGTCGGTACGAGTTCGCTGCGGGGCATTGGGAAGAAGGTAAGATTTATGAAAGCTGGTTCAAAATTTTTGAACGCGGTGTCGGCGGTTGCGCTGTCTGCAAGTATGGTCGCAACAGGATCTGGCATCGTAACGCTTGCAAGTGCAACTGTCGCTGAAGCTGCTACGATCAACCGTGTCGAAGTGCGTGGTGCTACACGCGTCAGCCCCGAAACGGTCCGTGCAAACATCACGATCGTTCCCGGCAAAAGCTTCAGCAATGGCGATATCGATTCTTCCGTAAAGCGTCTTTATTCCACAGGCTATTTCTCCGATGTCAGCATCAATGTCTCCGGTGGCACGCTCGTCGTCACCGTGAGCGAGAACCAGCTGGTCAACCAGGTTGTTTTCAACGGTAACCGCAAGATCAAGGACGATAAGCTGCAGGCTGTCGTGCGCACGCGTTCGCTCGGTCCTTACAGCGAAGCGACTGCCGAATCCGATATTCAGGCCATCAAGGATGCCTATGCCGGTATCGGCCGCGAAGATGTGACGGTGACTACGCAGGTCGTTCCGATCGCGGAAGGTCGCGTCAATCTGGCCTTCGTTATCAATGAAGGCGACCGCACCAAAATCACTGCGATCAATTTCGTCGGCAACAACGCCTATAGCAACGGTCGTCTCGAGGCTGTGATCTCGACGAAGGAATCGGGGATCTTCTCCTTCCTGAACCGCAAGGACGTTTACAACGCCGACAAGCTGCGCGCGGACGAAGAGCTGCTGCGCCAGTTCTACTACAACCGCGGTTATGCCGACTTCCGCGTCGTCTCCTCAGATGCGGTGCTGGATGAAGCCACCAACGAATACACCGTGACGATCACCGTCGAAGAAGGCGAGCGTTACGATTTCGGAACGGTCAATGTCGAATCGACCGTCGAAGGCGTCAATGCTGAGGAGCTGAAGGGGCTCGTACGGACCTCGGAAGGGACTATCTACAAGGCAAAGGACGTTCAGGACAGCATCTCCGCGATTTCCAAGCGTGTCGCGTCGCAGGGCTATCCGTTCGCTCGTGTAACGCCGCGCGGCAATCGCGATTTCGGCAACCGCACGATTGCTGTCGACTATCTCGTCGATCAGGGCGAGCGCGCCTATATCGAGCGGATCGAAATCCGTGGCAACACGCGTACGCGTGACTATGTCATCCGCCGCGAATTCGACATGAGCGAAGGTGATGCGTTCAACCAGGAAATGATCACGACGGCCAAGCGCCGTCTGGATGCCCTCGGCTATTTCTCGGCCGTCAATATCTCGACCCAGCCTGGTAGTGCTTCCGATCGCGTCGTGGTGATCGTTGATGTGCAGGATCAGTCGACCGGTTCGTTCGGTATCGGTGCTGGCTATTCGGCCGGTAGCGGTGGCGGCTTCCTGCTGGAAGCCTCGATCGAAGAAAAGAACTTCCTCGGCCGTGGCCAGTACATCCGCCTTGCCGCAGGCCGTGGCCAGGACAGCCGTACCTACAACGTGTCGTTCACCGAGCCTTACTTCCTCGGCTATCGCCTGGCTGCCGGTTTCGATGTCTTCAAGAATGAAAACGATTATGACGACGACAACTACAGCTACGAGGACAAGGGCTTCAGCCTGCGCGTAACGGCGCCGATCACCGAGCGTATATCGACGACATTCCGTTACAATCTGACGCAGATGGATTACAGCGGTAACCTCGCCGATCTGTCCAGCCCCTATGACCGTGTTGTCAGGAATTCGCCTTGGACGCGGTCGTCGATCTCGCAGACGATCACCTACAATTCGCTTGACGATGCAAACCTGCCGCACGAAGGCATTCTTGCTTCGGCAACGCAGGAATATGCCGGTCTTGGTGGTACTTCCGATTTCTACAAGCTGACCGGTAAGGCCAAGTGGTACTATACCGTGAACGACGACGCCGATATCATCGCATCGCTTGCTGGTAGCGCGGGTCATGTGTTCAACACCGGTGGCAAGATGGAAGTCTTCGACCAGTTCCAGTTGGGCCAGAACGATATCCGCGGTTTCGAGCGCAACGGTATCGGTCCGCGTAGCGGCAAGTACGGCGACTCCATCGGCGGTACGACCTACTTCACCGCCTCTGCCGAAGCCACGTTCCCGCTGCCATTCGTGTCGCGTGACGCCGGTTTCCGCGGCGCAATCTTTGCAGATGCAGGTACACTGTATGGCAACGAGGTCGATACGACGGCTGACGATCAGATCAAGGGTACCAACAGCTCGCTGCGTGCGTCCGTTGGCCTGGGCCTGATCTGGGCATCGCCATTTGGCCCGCTGCGTGTCGACTATGCGTTCCCGATCGCCAAGGAAGATTTCGACCGAGTACAGAACCTCAAGTTCGGTATCTCGTCGTCCTTCTAATCCTTGCAGTCCAGAACTGCCTGCCAAAACTGTTCTGGAGTGCTGGCTATGGAAAACAATTGGTTCTTCCCACCACATGATGGGATCCGCCTGAGCGATCTGGCGGATCAGATTGGTGCGACGCTACAAAACCCGGAATCGGGGGACCGGCTTATCCGGTCCGTAGCGCCGACCTATCGGGCTGGCGATGCCGATGTCTGCTATATGCTGCAGCGGCGCTTTCGCGATGAGTTTGAGACATCCAAGGCGGGCGCTATCATCTGTGACGCCACGATTGCCGCAATTGTCCCGCCGCATATCCCTATTCTTCTGACACGTTATCCTCACACGGCTTTTGCGCTTGCCGGCGCAATCCTGCATCCGCAGGCGGTGCGCCCCGAGCAGAACTTGTCGGGGCCACGAGGCATATCGCCTGCAGCTTTTGTCGATCCCTCTGCGCAGATCGAGGACAATGTCGATATTGAAGCGACGGCCGTCGTCGGCGCCGGGGCGCATATCGGTACGGGTACGCGGATTGCGGCCGGTGCGGTCATCGGCCCGGGCGTGCGGATCGGCCGGGACTGCACGATTTCGGCGGGAGCCAGCGTGCTGTATTCGCTTGTCGGCAACGAAGTCATCATTCATCCCGGCGCCAGGGTCGGCCAGGACGGTTTCGGCAATGCGCCGGGTCCAAAGGGTGGCATGATCAAGATTGTCCAGATTGGCCGCGTCATCCTGCAGGACAGGGTCGAGATCGGCGCCAATACGACGATTGACCGCGGTGCGATGGACGATACCGTGGTCGGCGAGGGTACCAAGATCGATAATCTCGTTCAATTGGGCCACAATGTTCGCGTTGGCCGTCACTGTGGCATCGCTGCCCAGGTCGGTATTGCCGGCAGCACACGTATCGGAGATGGCGTGATGATCGGCGGCGCCACGGCGATCAATGGGCATATTACCATCGGCGACAGGGCGCAGATTGGCGCCATGAGCGGCGTCGCCTCTGACGTTCCGGCCGGCGAACGCTATGGCGGCATTCCGGCACGTCCCATGCGCGATTTCCTGCGGGACATCGCAGAAATTACGGCGCGTACACATAACAGGCAGAAGAAATCAGGAGGCAAGGATGAGTGAAGCTGCAACCACCGTTCTCGGTACGGCCGATATTCGGGAGATCTTGAAGCTTCTTCCCCATCGTTACCCGTTCTTGCTGATCGATCGGATCATCGAGATCGACGGCGACAATTCGGCGATCGGCATCAAGAACGTCACGGCAAACGAGCCGCATTTTACCGGCCATTTTCCGGATCAGCCGATCATGCCGGGCGTTCTTCTCGTCGAAGGCATGGCGCAGACGGCCGGTGCGATCTGCACCCGCAAGAATGGCGGCGGCAACAACCTCGTCTATTTCATGACCATCGACAATGCCCGTTTCCGCAAGCCGGTTGTGCCGGGCGACCGGGTTGAGTTCCATGTCGTCAAGCTGAAGCAGCGCGGCAATATCTGGAAATTTCATTGTGATGCAAAAGTTGACGGGCAACTTGTCGCAGAAGCTGATATCGGCGCGATGATTATCAGCAAGGAAGACGCCTGAACATGATTGCCTCCACTGCGAAGATCCATCCGCTCTCGGTTGTCGAAGACGGCGCGGTGATCGGTGACAACGTCGTTGTCGGACCGTTCTGTCACGTTGGCCCGAAGGTGACCCTCGCAGACAATGTCGAACTGATCAGCCATGTTGTTGTGCTCGGACGCACGACTGTGGGCAAGGGTTCGAAGATTTTCCCGTCGGCGGTGATCGGTGGCGATTCGCAAAGCGTGCATCACAGTGCCGTCGATACGACACTGGTGATCGGTGAAAACTGCACCATTCGCGAAGGCGTGACGATGAACACCGGCACCGTCGAGCATGGCGGCACGACGGTCGTTGGCGACAACAATCTGTTCCTTGCGTATTCCCATGTCGCGCATGATTGCCGGCTCGGTAATAACATCATCCTGTCGAACAATGTCATGCTGGCAGGCCATGTCACCGTCGGTGACCGGGCTATTCTCGGCGGCGGCTCGGCTGTTCACCAGTTCACCCGCATCGGGCGGCATGCGTTTGTCGGCGGGCTCTCCGCTGTTGCCTATGACGTCATTCCCTATGGCATGCTCAACGGTAATCCGGGTCTGCTTGGCGGCCTGAATGTCGTCGGCATGAGCCGTTCCGGCATCGAGAAGCCGGTTATCCATGCCGTGCGGCGCGCCTACAAGCAGATTTTCGAAGGCCCGGAATCAGTTCGTGCCAATGCCGCTGCAATCCGTGCTGACTATGTTGACTGCCCGCCGGCGCTTGAAATTCTCGATTTCATCGCGGCTGAAAGCGACCGGGCGCTGTCGTCTCCGACACGGAGCAGCAAGGGCTGAGGCATATGAGCATGCACAGCCGGCCAGATATCAAAGACCGGCTGGCAATCATCGCCGGCAGCGGCCTGCTGCCGCTGCATGTTGCGGAAGCAGCGCGTACGCACGGCGAAAACCCCTTCATCATTGCGCTTGCCAACGAGTCCGATCGCGATTGGGCGTCCTTTGATCACGCGACGTTGGGTATTGGCAATTTCAGGGCAATCAGCAGCGTCTTTCGCAATGCGGGCATCGGCCGTGTGGTCATGTCCGGTGCTGTGCGCCGTCGGCCGGACTGGCGCGATATCAAGCCGACGTTGAAAAGCCTGGTAAAGGTCCCGAGTGTTCTGCGCACGCTGCTTTCCGGCGGCGACGACGCCGTTTTGAAAATGGCCATCGAACTGATCGAGACCAATGGCGCGCGGGTCATCGGCGTGCAGGAGATTGTGCCGGAACTTCTGGCCGAAGTCGGCACGTTGGGCGCCCGCACGCCAGGCGTGGAAGATCAGGCGGATATCGAGGTTGCGGAAGCCGCTGCCATCGCTCTTGGCCATCTCGACGTCGGGCAGGGCGCTGTTGCCGTCGGCGGGCGCGTCGTGGCGCTTGAGGGGCCGGAGGGCACCGATGCGATGCTGGAACGCGTGGCGCGGTTGAAAGCCGACGGACGCATTTCCAGCCGCCGTCGCGGCGTGCTGGTCAAGCTCTGCAAGCCGCAGCAGGACCTGCGTGCCGATCTCCCTTCGATCGGGCCATCGACAATCAAGGGCGCGCAGGCGGCTGGGCTTGCTGGCATTGCGGTTGAGGCCGGGCGGGCACTGGTCCTCGACCGGGAAGAGATGATTGCGCTGGCTAATGAAACCGGTCTTTTTGTCACGGGTGTGGACCGGGCTCTTTTGCGAGGCGGACAATGAACGCCAACGGTCTCAAGCTCGCCGTCATCGCTGGCGAAGTGTCCGGAGACCTGCTTGGAGCCGATCTCGTCAAGTCGCTGCGGCCGCTGGTCAAGGGCGACCTTTCCCTGATTGGCGTTGGCGGCGAGGGATTGGAGGTCGAGGGCCTGCAGTCCCTGTTCGACTATTCCGAGCTGTCGATCATGGGAATCTCGCAGGTGCTTGCCCGGTTGCCGAAACTGATCCTGCGCATTCGCCAGACGGCCAGGGCGATCATTGCGGCCAAGCCCGATATTCTTGTCATCATCGACAGCCCGGATTTCACCCATCGGGTTGCGCGCATCGTTCGCAAATCCCTGCCGGACGTGCCGATTGTCAATTATGTTTGCCCGAGTGTCTGGGCATGGAAGCCGGAGCGTGCCGTCAACATGCGGCCCTATGTCGACCATGTGCTGGCGGTGCTTCCCTTCGAACCCGAGGTCATGCAACACCTCGGCGGACCGCCGACCACCTATGTCGGGCATCGGCTGGCAAGTGACGCCAGCGTTCTGGCTGTCAGGGAACGGCAGACGGAGAGGCGCCGCGCCAACACCGGCACCATCACCTGCCTGCTGCTGCCGGGGTCTCGCGGCAGCGAGATCAGCCGTCTTTTACCGGCATTCGGGGAGACGGTGGAGGAGTTGCACAGCCGGCACCCGGATATTCAGTTCCTGCTGCCAACGGTTCCACGGCAGGAAAACCTCGTGCGGCAGATTACGGCGTCGTGGCCCATCAAACCGGAAATCACGGTTGGAGCCACTGCCAAGTGGCAGGCGTTCGCCGAATCCGATGCTGCTGTTGCAGCTTCAGGTACGGTGATCCTCGAGCTCGCATTGGCCGGAATCCCGGTCGTGTCGACCTACAAGGCCGACTGGATCATTCGCCTGATGCACAAGCGAATCAAGATATGGACGGCGGCCATTCCCAATCTGGTGGCAGATTATGCCATCGTTCCGGAATACCTGAACGAAGCCATTCGCGCCGGAGCGCTGTCGCGCTGGGTGGAGCGCCTGACGGATAAGACGCCGGAGCGCGACGCGATGCTTTCCGGATACAACACCGTCTGGCAACGCATGGCGACGGAGAAGCCGCCTGGCGAGACGGCCGCCCGCGTCGTTCTCGATGTTCTCAATGCAAAAAAGCCCGGCCATTTCTGACCGGGCTTTTTCAATTGGTATATCTTGGGCTTAGCGCTTGGAAACCGGGACGTAATCGCGTTCCGGTTCACCGATGTAGAGCTGGCGCGGACGGCCGATGCGCTGTTCCGGATCTTCGATCATTTCGTTCCACTGGGCGATCCAGCCGACCGTGCGGGCGAGTGCGAACAGCACCGTGAACATGGTCGTGGGGAAGCCGAGAGCCTTCAGCGTGATGCCGGAGTAGAAGTCGATGTTCGGATAGAGCTTCTTCTCGATGAAGTAGCTGTCGGTCAGCGCGATGCGCTCGAGTTCCATCGCCACTTCGAGCAGCGGATCGTCCTTGTGGCCGAGTTCGGCCAGCACTTCATGCGTGGTCTTCTGCATGATCTTGGCGCGTGGATCATAGTTCTTGTAGACGCGGTGGCCAAAGCCCATCAGGCGGAACGGATCGTTCTTGTCCTTGGCGCGGGCGACGAATTCCGGAATGCGGTCGACCGAGCCGATTTCAGCCAGCATGTTAAGCGCGGCTTCGTTGGCACCACCATGAGCCGGACCCCACAGGCAGGCGATGCCGGCTGCGATACACGCGAACGGATTGGCGCCCGACGAACCGGCGAGGCGAACGGTCGATGTCGAGGCGTTCTGCTCGTGGTCGGCATGCAGGATGAAGATGCGGTCCATGGCGCGCGAAAGCACGGGGTTGACCGTGTATTCCTCGCATGGGACAGCAAAGCACATGCGCAGGAAATTCGACGCATAATCGAGGTCATTCTTCGGGTAAACGAAGGGCTGGCCGATATGGTACTTGTAGGCCATTGCCGCCAGCGTCGGCATCTTGGCGATCATGCGCAGGCTTGCAACCATGCGCTGGTGCGGATCGGTGATGTCAGTCGAGTCGTGATAGAAGGCCGACAGCGCGCCGACACAGCCGCACATGACGGCCATCGGGTGGGCATCGCGGCGGAAACCGGTGAAGAAGCGCGACATCTGCTCGTGCACCATCGTGTGATGCGTGACGCGATAGTCGAAGTCCTTCTTCTGCGCTGCCGTCGGCAGTTCGCCGTAGAGCAGCAGGTAGCAGACCTCGAGAAAGTCGCCGTGTTCGGCGAGCTGTTCAATCGGATAACCGCGGTGCAGAAGGATACCCTGGTCACCATCGATATAGGTGATCTTGGATTCGCACGATGCTGTCGACGTGAAGCCGGGATCGTAGGTGAACTGGCCGGTCTGCTTGTAGAGCGTGCCGATATCGACCACATCCGGACCGATCGACCCCGATCGCACCGGCAATTCCACCGTTTTGTTGTCCACGGTTACGACTGCGCTTTTTCCTGTCATGGGGGTATCCTCCGTTTGCAGCAAATTGGCACACAATTATGCCGCAGATATTAACGCCGACCATGTGCTATCCGATTTAATCACGGCTGCCAAGTTGAACGAAAGGCAAATTGTGCGATGCAAAAATAGGCATATGGCGATGCAATAATTACACGTTCGGGCCATATGTCCAATGACATATTCGTTCTTAAAACTGATGGGTGTCACCGTACGGAAAAGTTTTGCATCTTTTTTGTGCATCAATCTCATCGGTTGCATTTCGTCATTTCCGGTTGCAGAATGTGGCGGGAGTTTGGCGGGTGGAACGGCATCCATGGCAGAGGGGCAGGAGCCAGGTTTGGCGCCGCGCACGCGGCCTGACAGTGCGTTTACCCATGCTTTCACCCGCGCTTCGCACCTGCCTGACCGAACGGCAAAACAACCGGAAAACCGGGCTCTGCCCGCTTACCTTGCCGGTCTCTCATCGATACGCAGGAAACTGCGAGCCAACCATTGGCAGGCAGCATTCAAACAGGCTGTGTCGGAGGAGGCAGCCTTCGGGCACGGCTTTTTGTTCATTCCGGTCTTCATCGGTCTTGGTGCGCTTGTCTGGTTTTGGCTTCCTCAAACGCCGGGCCATCTCAAAGTTGCACTGCTGATCTGCGTTTTTGGCATGGCGGCTTTTGCGCTCCGGTACCGCTCAGGCCTTTGGCGCACGGCCGTGCTGATGGCTGCCATGGTGACTGCAGGCATGGGGCTTGCCGCATGGGAAACGGCGCGCCTGGATACGGTGGTGCTCGACACGCCGGTGACGACGCGGGTTCGCGGTACCGTCACTGCGCGGGAAACCACCGATCGCGGCTATTGGCGATATACCGTCGCTGTCGCCCAAACAGCCGATCCGGAATTGAAGCGCCCTCCGGTCCGGGTGACGCTTCTGTCTCGCGGCCGGGAAATGCCTGTTGGAATTGGCGGCGGCATCGAGGGCAGGGCGCGATTGTCGCCGCCGTCCGGGGCTGCGCTGCCGGGGCTGAACGATTTCGCCTTCGACAGCTATTTCAAGGGTATCGGCGCCGTCGGCTATTTTTATGGAAAACCGCAGGCAGTTTCAAATGTTGAAAACGTCGCCAGAGGCAGAGTGGCCGCCTGGTGGGCCAGCATAGGGGAAACAATTGCCCGCTGGCGGGAGGCCATCGGTGCACGCATCCGGGGCACGATTGGCGGCGATGCCGGCGCGATCGCCGCGGCGCTGGTCACGGCGGAGGAACGCGCCATCAGCCGGCCGGCGATCGAGGCGCTTCGCGAGGCGGGACTTGCGCATGTGCTGGCGATCTCGGGGTTGAACATGGTTCTGGCCGCCGGAACGTTTCTGATCGGCGCGCGCACGCTGCTCAGTCTTGTTCCCGGGCTAGCGCACCGGTTTGCGATCAAGAAATTCGCCGCCGCCGGTGCCCTCATGATGGTGTTCGCCTATATCCTCATTTCGGGCGGTGCTGTCTCGGCGGTGCGATCCTGGATCATGATCTCCATCATGCTGATTGCGGTGTTCTTCGACAGGCCATCGATCAGCCTGCGCAATGTCGCGTTATCGGCACTGGTCATTCTGGCGGTCACTCCATCCGCCGTGACGGGGCCAGGTTTCCAGATGTCTTTTGCCGCAACACTGGCGCTTGTCGCAGGTTACGCCCATTGGCGTGAGCGGCCAGCCCGCGACATCCTTCCGGCCAACCGGCATGCCGGTGCATTGAAGGCAGTCGGTGGTTTCTTTGCCGGTCTGCTGCTCAGTTCGCTGATCGGCGGCCTGTCGACGATGATTTACTCCGCCGGTCATTTCCACAGGCTGGCCGCCTACGGTTTGATTGGCAATGTGCTGGCCATGCCGATCATCAGCATTTTCGTCATGCCCTTCGGCCTGCTGGCGATGCTGCTGATGCCCTTTGGTCTCGATCGTTACCCATTGCTGGTCATGGGGCAGGGGCTTGACTGGATGATCTCCATTGCGCGGATGGTGTCCTCGTGGGAGGGCGAGGTAACGACGGGCCGCATTCCGGACCACGCCTTTATGCTGATTGCCGCCGGCGGTGTTCTGGCCTGTCTGTTCCGCACATGGCTGGCTGCGTCCGGGTTGGCGATCATCGCGGCCGGTCTGGTGGTGGCATCGATAGCTGCGGTCGCGCCTCCAGATGTGGTGATCACCGAAGACGGGCGTTTGGTGGCGATGATCAAGGACGCTACGGCGGCCAGCAACCGGACAAAGCCACCCGATTTCGTGTTTTCCCAATGGCAGCGCGCCTTGCGTTTGCAAGATCATCACAAGCCGGTGCAGCGGCCTGATCTGGCGGTCACGGATACTGCTGCATCGACACCGGTTCCCGAAGAGGCCACCAAGACGCGTCCGGTAAAGCCACCGATCGATAAGGATGTGGCGCGCGCGACTGTCCGCATGCTTTTGGCGGAAGCGGCGTCCGGCCGCTTTGTCTGTGTCCCCAAGCAATGGTGTGCGGCAAAGGCGCCGCAGGGCTGGCGGATCGTCACCGTCGATGATGCGCGTTTCGTCGGTGTCGCCTGCGAGGAGGCCGATATCGTCGTGACGCCGGTCATGCTGCGCTTTTCAACCTGCCGGTCGGGCGCGCTGTTGCTGAGTGGCCAAAGCCTGCGCCGCACCGGCGCCGTCGAGATTTATGGTGAAAGCGGCCGCTCAGCGGGCGAAGCGGCCAATATGCGGGTCGTCTTTGCACAGGGGCAATTGCGGCGTCCCTGGGCGCAACACAGAACTTATGATTGGCGGACGGGCTTATTCGACGCGTACGAGGCGAGGCAGTGACCTACTGAAACGCAGCAGGTGCGCATGCTGCGGGCCGAATTTCTTCCAAACTATTTATTCTTGATTAAAACACTCCACAAATCCTTGTCTTTCAGCCATAGTATGTCGTATGAAGCCGCGATTGATGCGGGCGCGTTCGGCGCCGGCCGTCAAATGATGAGTTTATGTGGTCCCGTCATCTGATCCTCCAAGGGGTTGGCGGGCGATGACGAGGTAAGGATAGGTCATGCCGAACCGTGCAATGCCGAAATGGATGCTGCTGGCGGGCGTGCTGCTGGCATTCTCGAGTGCCGGAGCGCTTCAGGCGCAGGAAATGCCGGCTGCAGCTGTCAGCGAAACGCAGCAACCGGTTCAGGTGGCGCCGCAAGCTGGTGCGTTGCCGGTCACGCCTGCAAATGATGGGACGCCGGCAGCGCTGCCGAATGATCAGGCCGCACCGGTTGCCGAGCCTGCACAGGATGGCGCGCAGGCAACCTCGGCCAATCCGGTTCTGCCCCACGATCTTTCGCCGCTCGGCATGTTCATGGCGGCGGATATCGTTGTCAAAGGTGTCATGGGCGCTCTGATTCTGGCGTCGGTTGCGACCTGGGCGATCCTGTTTGCCAAGGCTTTCGAGCTTTCCGCTGCCAAGCGCGGCGCCAAGCGCGCAGTCCGGGCGTTGTCGGATGCGGTTGTTCTGCGGGACGTCCGCGAAACGCTGACAGTGAAAAAGGGACCGGCAGCGCAGATGATTGCCGCCGCCAACGACGAACTGTCGAAATCAGAGGCCGTTCTCGATATCGTCTCGACGCAAGGGGTCAAGGAGCGCGTCGCATCGCAGCTCTCCCGTATCGAGGCAGGGGCCGGAAAGCGGATTGCCAGCGGTACCGGGATCCTTGCGACAATCGGTTCGATCTCGCCGTTCGTCGGCCTGTTCGGTACCGTCTGGGGCATCATGAATTCGTTCATCGGCATCAGCAAGGCACAGACGACCAATCTTGCGATCGTCGCACCGGGTATCGCCGAAGCGCTACTGGCAACGGCAATCGGCCTTGTCGCCGCTATTCCTGCCGTCGTGATCTACAATTATTTTGCCCGCTCGATCGGTGGCTACCGCCTGATCCTTGCTGATGCTTCGGCTGCGGTCGAACGTCTCGTCAGCCGCGATCTGGACTTCCGCCAGGCACGCCGCCTGTCGCCGCGCAAGGCTGAAAGCCACGTGCATTCCGAAGCCAGCATCGCGCGGATCGGATAAGACCATGGCCAGCAAAATCAGCGAAGGCGGCGGTGATCTCGAAGAAAACAGCGAAATCAACGTCACGCCCTTCATCGACGTCATGCTCGTTCTCCTGATCATCTTCATGGTGGCGGCACCGCTTGCCACCGTCGACATGAAGGTCGATCTGCCGCAATCGGCGGCAGCCCCGGTAAAACGTGAAGACAAGCCGGTTTTCATCACCCTCAAGGCGGACCTCAAGCTGGCGCTTGGGAACAATGAGGTCGATCGCGACGGCTTTGTCACTGAGCTTAACGGTATGACCGAGGGCAATATGGAGACCCGCATTCTTCTGCGGGCCGACAAGGCTGTCGATTATGGTGAGCTGATGACGGTGATGAACCTCATTCAGCGGGCCGGTTATACCAAAATCGGGTTGGTTGGCCTGGAAGCGGCACCTGCCGGCTGAGGCCGGCAGTCAGGTTAGAATTTGTAACCGATGGCAAGGCCTGCATGGCTGAGGCCGTCGTTCGGTCCGTCGCAGAGATTGGCATGCGACGAATGGTCGGCTGTCGCCAGGATCTGCCAATTGTCCGTTACGCGATAACCGAGTGCGATCTGTTCGCGAAAGAGCAGGCGGCAGCCGAGATCCGGTCCCTTGCCGCTGCTGCCATCCAGTTTGCCGTTGTGAACCGTCCCGCCAAGTCCGAGTTCGATGAACAGGCGGCTGGTGATATCGGCAGTCCAGCTGAAGCCGCCGTAAATCTGATCCACCCCGTCACCAGTCCCCACCGAAGCACCCAGATAAATCCGTGGTTCCAGGATGGTCTGCTGCCATGTCGCCGCCGTGCCGCTCGACAGCGGATCGAAGAAAAGAGTGGCGGACGGGAAGATGCCCGACTCGTGAGAGTTGCTGCCGCTGATGGATGCGCTCGTGCCGAACCGCAGTTCGTCGAAAATCGGTTCGGCTGCAATCGCGCTGTTCAAGCTTGAGATGGAAAGAAGCAAGCCGGACGATAGAATGAGGAGCCGGGACGTGGAACGGTTTGGCTGTTTGAAGCGTACTGCCACTTTCACAATCTCCAGTCCCGGTGATTCGCTGTATATGCGGTAATGCAAATTTGCCCGGATTTTCCGGTTCCGGAAAGGGTAGAATATGTTGACCGGCTTTTGTGAAGCTTGCTTTTTTGCAAGAACTGCATTCCATAGCTTGAAACGGCAGATGCACGGATTTATGAGCTTGGCCATGCCCGGTCGGCTGAAGCGCCGCCGGTTGTTTTATCTGCGCAAGCCAAAAGCGCACACACGCCGGAAGACGATCCGGATTTACGAAGGCAGGCAAGATGAATTTCGAAGCAGCACGCATCAAGATGGTCGACAACCAGATCCGCACGACGGATGTGACGTCGCACGCCGTTCTCGCAGCATTCCTGTCAATTCCGAGAGAAGAATTCGTGCCTGCCGCACTGAAGCCGCTCGCCTATATCGACAGCGATATCGAACTGGCGGCAGATGCCGCCGGCACACGGCGGTATTTGATGGAGCCATCTCCCCTGGCAAAACTGCTTCAGCTGGCAACAATTTCCAAGGCTGACAAGGTTCTCGAGATCGGCTGCGGTACCGGTTACGCGTCGGCGCTCCTGTCGGAGCTTGCGGCCTCGGTCGCAGCGCTCGAGAGCGATACAGCGCTTGCAGCCGACGCTACAGCGACTTTGGCCCGGCTGGGCCACGCGAACGTCTCGGTGGTGACCGGCGATCTCGAAAAGGGACATGCCGCAGGCGCACCCTATGATGTGATTTTCGTTCACGGTGCGGTCGAGACGGTACCGGATGCGCTTCTGTCGCAGTTGAACGATGGCGGCCGCCTTGTTGCTGTCGTCGGCTTTGGCAATGCGTCGAGGGCGCAGCTCTTCCTGCGTGAAAATGGCAGGACGTCGGAACGCCTGGCGTTCAACACCGCCGTCAAGCCGTTGCCGGGCTTTCGTCTGGCGCGCGAGTTTGTGTTTTAAACCTCTCCATTGAAGATTGAGCGGCGTGGCATCCGACTATGGCGCGTGAATACTAGGCTGCGGTTTGGCAAATTGAATTCACGCGTTTTACATATTAGTTAAAGGAAATATGTTGACGTTCGCTGTTTGCGACATTTTAACCATTTTTCTTCGGTACCGGGGCGAGGCGTGACATCAAATCCGGCACAGCTGGGCCGTTGCGTTCTCGAACTAGGAATGTTTCCCGCCGGCTTTTGTTGTGGAGTGAATTGAGTGTCGATTTTTCGTAAAACGGCTGTGGCGGCCGCCCTTTCAACCGCCTTGTGGCTCGTGCCACATGCCGTTTTCGCGGAAACCATCTCAAATGCGATGGAAAAGGCTTACCAGAATAACCCGGATCTGAACGCCGTGCGTGCCGGTCTGCGCGCCACCGACGAAGGTGTGCCGATCGCCAAGTCCGGCTACCGGCCACAGGTTTCGGCAAGCGTCACCGGGACCGCAACACGGTTGGGCACGGAAAGCCTGTTTAGACGCGGCACACCGCTTCTTGCCGAGGACTATACCACCGGGGCTGCCAGCATCACCATTACCCAGCAGATTTTCGATGGGTTTCAAACCCTGAACAATGTCAGGGCTGCCGAGGCGAACGTTTTTTCAAGCCGTGAAACGCTCAAGGCCAACGAGATTTCCATCCTTCTGGCGGCAGCGCAATCCTATGCCAATATCGCCCGCGATCAACGTATCGTGTCGATCCGCAAGCAGAACCTGGCCTTTTTGAAGGAGCAGTTGAATGCCGCGAAGTCCCGGCTTGATGTCGGCGAGGGGACGCGTACCGACGTCAGCCAGGCCGAGGCAGAGCTGGCGGGAGCCCAGGCCATTCTCGTCAATGCCGTTGCGCAGTTGAAACAGAGTGAGGCCGTCTACGTCCAGATTGTCGGCGCTGCCCCCAAGGGCATCAAGCAACCAGCGCCGGCGTCGAAGGCACTGCCGAAAAACCTGGATCAGGCCGTTGCGGCTGGTTTGCGCGACCATCCGTCGATTGCCGCCGCGCAGTACAATGTCGATTCGGCCGGTTTCAGGGTCAAGTCTGCGGAAGGCACGATGTTGCCAGGCGTCGTCATCCAGGGATCGGTGTCGCGCAACACGACCGACCGCGATCGCAACAGCGATACCGCGAACGCCTCCATAACCGCGCGGCTCGAGGTCCCGTTGTACCAGGGCGGCGCCGAGTACGGTCAGATTCGCCAGGCCAAGGAACGCCTCGGCCAGCAACGCATCCTGGTTGATTCCGCCCGTCTGGAAGTGCAGCAAACGATCATCACGGCTCATGCCCAGTTTGAGGCAGCGCTTGCAACGACCGTTGCCAACAAGTCCCAGGTCAGCGCGGCAAACCAGGCTTTGGCGGGTGTCATCGAAGAGCGCAAGGTTGGCCAGCGCACGACGCTCGACGTGCTCGACGCGCAACAAAGCGTGCTTGTTGCCGAAGAAAGCCTTGTGACCTCGCAGCGCAACGCTGTTGTTGCCAGCTATTCGTTGCTGGCTGCCATGGGGCGCCTGACGATCCAGAGCCAGGGCCTGCAGGTGGCCGAATATCGCGCCGAGGAGCATTACGAAGCCGTCAAGGACAAATGGTTCGGATTGCGCACCGTCGACGACCGCTAAGTTCATCGCCTGATCTCATCGCCGGTTTTTGATATTTGTTGGCCAACAGGCACCGGCTGCATTGTGCTGCCGGTATGTTGCAGGTGACGCCGCCAACAAACCTGTGCATGATTCCCGCTAGATGATTCGCGGCGTTTTGTTCGGTGCCGAACTCGCATACAGTCCGTGCCAATGACGGGGCGGCAATGTTTCGATCGAGCGCGACCGCAGAAACGGGGATAATGATGGCACAGCCGAATGTAGCGCGTGAACCTTCGATGGACGAAATTCTGGCGTCCATTCGAAAGATCATTGAAAGCAACGAACCCGGCATTCCTGGCTTTCCCGCCAATGATCTCGGTCCGGCTTCCGACAGTGCCTATCGCGGCTACGACGAAGATGACGCCGGCGAAGACATTCACCTGACGATTGATGACGAGGTTTTGGCAAAAGAGTTCGAAGCCGAAGAGCAGAGCCATTTTACGGCCGTGGAGCCGCAGGTGCGCGAGCCACAGTCTCGTGGACAGGAAGACGCCGGCGCAAAGCCAGCCGTATCGCAACCGCCGATGTCGCTTGCCGATGTCGCGGCCCGCGTTCGTGCTGCCTCCGAACGGCATTCGACACCGTTGCGCGAGCCGGAAAATCAGACTGCTGCCACGCGCACCAAATCTGATAATCCCATGGTGACAGCGCGCATGGCGCCAACAATTTCGGTGGTTCAGCCGGTCGCTGCAGCCGAAGTCCGGGACGAGACGGTTGAGCCTGCCATAGCAGCTCCCGAACAAACCCCGGTGCAGCGCCAGCCACTGTCCATCGTGATCGAAAAGGACGTCGCGGCCATCGTTTCGCCTGCCGTTGGCGAACAGGTCGCGCGGTCTTTTGGCGATCTGGCCCTGGCTGTCGATGGCAGCGCACGGCGGTCCTTTGACGAAATTGCCGAGGATATGTTGCGCCCGATGCTGCAGGAATGGCTCGACGACAATCTACCGACGCTGGTCGAACGGCTTGTGCGCGAGGAAATCGAGCGCGTTGCGCGGGGTCCGAGGCGCTAGACCACGCATTTCTTTCTCTCAAAGCCGCCAGCAATCACACTGGCGGCTTTTTTGCTGTTATTGTTGACAGCAATGTCCCGTTCCGATTTACAAACCATCGATATCAATCAGCAAGTTTGGCTCCAAAATGCTTGAAAAAACCTATGATTCCGCCGCTGTCGAACCGCGCATCGCCAAGATTTGGGATGACGAGGACGCCTTCCGTGCAGGTGCTGGGGCAAAACCGGGCGCCGAAAGCTTCTGCGTGGTCATCCCGCCACCAAACGTGACGGGCTCGCTGCATATGGGCCACGCGCTGAACAACACGCTGCAGGACATCATGGTCCGCTTCGAGCGCATGCGCGGCAAGGACGTGCTCTGGCAGCCGGGCATGGACCATGCCGGCATCGCCACGCAGATGGTCGTTGAGCGCAAGCTGATGGAACGTCAGCAGCACCGCCGCGAGATGGGCCGCGATGCCTTCATCGACAAGGTCTGGGAATGGAAGGCCGAATCCGGCGGGTTGATCTTCAATCAGCTGAAACGTCTCGGCGCCTCCTGCGATTGGTCGCGCGAGCGCTTCACCATGGACGAAGGTCTGTCGAAGGCCGTCCTCGAGGTCTTTGTCTCGCTCTACAAGGAAGGCCTGATCTACAAGGACAAGCGTCTGGTCAACTGGGACCCGAAGCTGCTGACCGCGATCTCCGACCTCGAAGTCGAGCAGATCGAGATGAACGGCAATCTCTGGCACCTGCGGTATCCTCTGGAAGAGGGCGTCACCTACCAGCATCCGGTTGCGTTCGGCGAGGACGGCAAGCCGACGGAATGGGAGACGCGCGACTATCTGGTCGTTGCCACCACCCGGCCGGAAACCATGCTGGGCGATACCGGCGTCGCCGTTCATCCGGACGACGACCGCTACAAGGCGATCGTCGGCAAGCACGTCGTTCTGCCGCTGGTCGGACGCCTGATCCCGATCGTTGCTGACGAGTATCCGGACCCGACGGCGGGAACGGGTGCCGTCAAGATGACGCCAGCGCATGACTTCAACGATTTTGAAGTCGGCAAGCGCCGTCATCTCCGCCAGGTCAATATCTTGACGATCGATGGCCATATCACGCTGGCCGGCAACGAGGACTTTCTCGAAGGTCTGCCGGCATCCGATGAACTGGAGGCACTCGTCTCGGCGCTCGATGGTGTTGAGCGCTTTGCTGCGCGCAAGGCGATCGTCACGATGTTCGAAGAGCGCGGCCTGCTCGATAAGATCGAACCACACAAGCACACCGTCCCGCACGGCGACCGCGGCGGCGTTCCGATCGAGCCGCGTCTGACCGAGCAATGGTATGTCGATGCCAAGACGCTCGCCAAGCCGGCGATCGCGTCCGTTCGCGAGGGCCGGACCAATTTCGTGCCGAAGAATTGGGAAAAGACCTATTTCGAATGGATGGAAAACATCCAGCCCTGGTGCGTTTCGCGGCAGCTCTGGTGGGGACACCAGATTCCGGCGTGGTACGGCCCTGATGGTCAGGTCTTCGTCGAGAAGACCGAGGAAGAGGCGCTTCACGCCGCAATCCAGCATTATCTCGCCCATGAAGGACCGATGAAGGCCTATGTCGAGGACTTGCTCGAAAACTTCCGCCCCGGCGAAATTCTCGTGCGTGACGAAGACGTGCTCGATACATGGTTCTCGTCGGCACTCTGGCCGTTCTCGACCCTCGGCTGGCCGGACAAGACCCCGGAACTCGACACCTATTATCAGACCGACGTTCTGGTAACGGGTTTTGACATCATCTTCTTCTGGGTTGCCCGGATGATGATGATGGGCCTGCATTTCATGAAGGATAGCGACGGCACCTCTGTCGAGCCGTTCCACACCGTCTATGTTCACGCCCTGGTTCGCGACAAGAACGGCGCCAAGATGTCGAAGTCGAAAGGCAACGTCATCGATCCGCTCGACCTGATCGACGAGTATGGCGCCGATTCGCTGCGCTTCACGCTGGCGATCATGGCAGCGCAGGGCCGCGACGTGAAACTCGACCCGGCCCGCATTGCCGGCTACCGCAATTTCGGTACCAAGCTTTGGAATGCCACGCGCTTTGCCGGCATGAATGGTGTTGCCATTGATCCGAAGTTCGTACCGGAAGCCTGCTCGCTGACGATCAATCGTTGGATCCTCACAGAATTGTCGCGCACGATCCGCGACGTGACGGAGGCTATCGAGAACTATCGCTTCAACGAAGCGGCAGGCAGCCTTTACCGTTTTGTCTGGAACCAGGTCTGCGATTGGTATCTGGAGCTGCTGAAACCTGTCTTTGGCGGTGACGACGAGGCCGGGAAGGCTGAATCACGGGCTTGTGTCGCCTATATTCTCGACGAGACCTACAAGCTGCTGCACCCCTTCATGCCATTCATGACGGAGGAACTTTGGACGCAGACGGCCGGTGAGGGCAGGACACGCGACAGCCTGCTCTGCCACGCGGATTGGCCGGTTGCCTCTTATGCCGATAATGCGGCGGCCGATGAGACCAACTGGCTGATCGATCTTGTATCGGGCATTCGCTCGGTCCGTTCGGAAATGAACGTTCCGCCGGCAGCGATCGCACCTCTTGTCGTCGTTGAAGCCAGCATGCTGACCAAGGAACGGCTGGAGCGTCATGCTGCGGCTATCCGCCGGTTGGCCCGTGTCGATGCGATCGATCTTGCCGCGGCTGCCCCGAAGGGGAGTGCGCAGATCGTGGTTGGCGAGGCGACGGTTTGCCTGCCGCTCGGCAGCCTGATCGATCTGGCTGCTGAAAAGCAGCGGCTGGAAAAGGCGGTCGGCAAGGTCGAGCAGGAACGTGAACGTATCCTCGGCAAATTGTCGAACGAAAAGTTCGTCGCCAATGCCCGCCCGGATGTGGTCGATGCGGAGCGCGAGCGTCTGGCCGAACTTGATGGCCAGAAGGCGTCGCTGGCGGTGGCGTTGGCCAGGGTCGCCGACGCCGGCTAAGGCTCAAATAGCCTGTGGCAAGCAGGCTGCCCGGAATGTTCGCGCGGCTGGTATTTGCATGAAGAATGATCAAGAGGCGGCTTCGGCCGCCTTTTTCCGTTCTGGTCGATTCTCTTTTTTGGAAAGGGGGGGGACCGAAATATAGCGATGCGGCGGTCTGGGGGCACTTATTGTGCAGAAGGCGCGCCTACCCGCCAAAAAATGGCATTGTTGTGTCGAGGTTACAGTTGGTTCTATTTATGGAACATAATTCCGTTTTTGGTTGATTTTTAAGTTGTTTATAAAATTATTTACCTTGTTTCCGGGTTTCGGGACGAAAGTAGATTTTCTTACGTAAATTTTTGGTGCGCTGATGTGTCCGATTGCGAAATCTAGGTATTTGCCATTCGCCATTCGCAGTCGATAGTTCTTTCCAGCAGGGTGGCGTTCGCGCCGGCCGATAATCTGTGTTCAGGGGGAGAAAACGGATGGTTCACACCAAAATCAAGGCGACGATCATGGCGGCGTTTGCCGTGTTTTTGACCAGCACGGCCGCAAGCGCCGGCGGTCTTGAGCGGGGCGGCTATAATATCGACCTGCTGTTCGATCCGTCGACCTATGCGGCGGAAGCCGCAGCTACCTATGTCAATCCGCAACGCGAACTCGACAATGTGGTGGATGTTAATCCGGCAAACGGTATCGGTTCGAATGGTCGGGGGGCCGGTCAAACCAATGGGGTTGGCGAGACGGAAGGCTATTGGGTCCCGCGCATCGGCGTGAAGGCCGCTTTCGGCGACAGCGTCGACTGCATGGCTGACTATTCACAGCCGTGGGGCGCGCACACCAAGCCAGGGTCTAGCTGGATGGGCGCCAACGACAATATCGAAACCAAGATCGAGAGCGACAACTACGCTGCGACCTGCTCCTACAAGTGGGACGTTGGCAAGGGGCAGTTCCGCATCATCGGTGGTGGCTTCTACCAGGAAGTCGGCGGTTTCAAGGAGCGCCTTGTCACTCCGGTTTTCGCTCCGGGTTTTGACGGCGTTGGCCGCCTCGATCTCGACGGTAGCGGTTGGGGCTGGCGCGCGGGGGCAGCCTATGAAATTCCCGAATATGCTTTTCGCACAAGTCTCGTCTACAACAGTGCTGTGGATCTCGATAATTTGGAGGGCTCGATCGACCTGACGAAGGTTCTGCTTCCAGACGGCCGCGGTGGCTATGTTCCGGGTACGAAATACGATGTATCGAGCTTCGCTTCCATGCCGGACTCTCTGGAACTTAAGGTTCAGTCTGGTATCGCACCCGGTTGGCTCGTCTTCGGATCGGTCAAGTGGACGGACTGGAGCCAGCTTCAGGTCATTCAGATCACTCCGAACAGTACCCTTGATCCGCGTAACCTTCCCACGAACCTTACTCTTCTCTATCGCGATGGCTGGACCGTCAGTGGTGGTGTCGGTCACAAGTTCAATGATCAGTGGAGCGGTGCGGCCAGCCTGACCTGGGATCGTGGTACCAGCCATGGCTACGGCAACCAGACCGACAGTTGGACGCTCGGAACCGGCGTATCCTATTCGCCGACCGAAAACGTTGAATTGAAGTTCGCCGGCGCTGTCGGCCTTCTGACGAGCGGCAGTTCGGTCGGTGAGGACGTCAAGTACGATTTCGGCAATGACATCGTCACTGCCGTTTCCACCTCGCTGAAGGTCAAGTTCTGATTATCGAAGATAATGCAAAAAGCCCGGTGTTCGCACCGGGCTTTTTGCATGTGCCTGGCGTCGCCAAGAAAAACCGCCAGCGTGGTTCCCTCGCCAAGAATTTCAATGGTGCCCTCAGAGATTTTTACGTTTCCGGCATCACGTTTTGTGACGATTCAGCAACACATTCTTTCTATAGTCCGTGACGGCCTGCCGGTTGGCGATTGTGTCTATTTCCCGCCACAAACTGGGAGCACCGATGGACTTGACAAACGTGCCGGTAAGTTTTGAGCAAGCGGCGTTTGAGGTGAGATGAGTTATCGCGTTTTCGAAAAATCCATGTCTCCCCGGAGTTTGCGAGACTTCGAAACAGCTTTTCGAGGCTGTTTGACAGGTCGGGCATAACCGGGATGGATGGTGAGGCCGGGCTAGGCCGCACTCTTGCCGGAAACGCTGGCTACTGTTTTGAAAATGCCGGTGTGAGCGGCGCTTTCGACAGAGGCTCATTTGAAACGTGTATGGACCGGCTCTTGGGTTTGAACGGAAGAAATAGACTATCATGCTGATACGCGGTTACCGGTCTTTGACGTTTCTTGTTCTGGGTGCTGCGCTCGCGCTGACCGCTGAGCACCGCATGGCTTATGCGTTTGATCCGAATGCCGGCATCACCAAGGAATCGGGGCCTTTCGCTCTCTTCAAGTTCGGCTTTTCCGCCTACAAGAATGGCCGCAAGGACGAGGCGGTCGAAGCGTACCGCTATGCGGCCGAAAAGGGCCATACGGGCTCCCGCTGGGCACTCGCCAATATGTATGCCTATGGCGACGGCGTCGCTGAAAACGACCTGGAAGCCTTCAAGATTTACAACGAGATCGCCGAGAAAGGCGTTGAGCCCGGTTCCGAGGATACCGGCTACTTCGTCAATGCGCTGATCTCATTGGCCGGTTATTATCGCCGGGGCATTCCCGACAGCCCCGTCAAAAGCGATCTCGGCCAGGCCCGTCAGCTCTATTTTCAGGCAGCCTCCACCTTCGGTGTTCCCGAGGCGCAGTTTCAGCTGGCGAAAATGCTTCTTTCCGGCGACGGCGGCAGCGTCAACGTCCAGCAAGCCAAGAAATGGCTCAACCGCGCCCGCAAGAACGGCCACGCCGGCGCCATGGGCGTGTTCGGCAACGTGATCTTCCAGGAAGGCCAGACCGCACGTGGGCTGGCCTACATGACCGCGGCACTTGACCAGTGTACGCCGAAGGAAAGGCCCTGGCTGCAATCGCTGCAGGAGCAGGCCTTCTCGATCGCCGGTGAAGACGACCGCCGCAAGGCCGTCGCCATGGCGCACAGCATTCATCTCGACAGCGACAGCGATTGATCTGTCAACAAGCCACGCGTTTGTTCAGGCTGCGAAATTGAATTCCGCCGCCACCGGAACGTGATCCGACGGCTTTTCCCAGGCGCGTACATGTTTCTCGATATCCGTCGAGATCAGCCTGTCAGCCGCCTCCGGCGACAGCATCAGATGATCGATGCGAATGCCGAAGTTCTTTGGCCAGCAACCGGCCTGATAATCCCAGAATGTATAGAGCGGTGCGGCATCCGACGTTGAGCGGACGGCATCGGTAAAGCCCAGATTTTCGAGCTGGCGGAACGCCTGGCGGGTGCGCGGCTGATAGAGCGCATCGTTCTGCCAGACCTTGACGTCCCAGCAATCATGCGGCTCGGCGATGACATTATAGTCGCCGGCGAGGATAAGCGGCTCTTCCAGGGCAAGCCGGCTCTGCGCAAAGGCATTGAGGCGCTGCATCCAGGAGAGTTTGTAGGGGTATTTTTCCGTTTCGACCGGATTGCCGTTCGGCAGATAGAGCGAGCAGACCCGGATCGCCCCGCCCTGGACGGAGAAGACCCCCTCGATAAACCGCGATTGCTCGTCCGTCACGTCGCCAGGCAGGCCGCGATTGATTTCGTCCGGCTTCAGCTTCGACAGGATGGCGACACCGTTGAAGCCTTTCTGACCATGTGTCTCGACATGGTAGCCCAGCGCCTCGATCTCGGCACGCGGAAAGCCTTCGTCCACCGTCTTGATTTCCTGAAGGCAGACGATGTCGGGTTGCGATTCCCTCAGCCAGGCCACAAGAACGTCGATGCGGGCTCGGACGCCGTTGATGTTCCATGTCACGATTTTCATGTGGTTGACGTCCTTCTGACTGACGGCGCAAGAGCCTGCTCTGCTTTTAGCGCCAGCGCATCCTTTTCACAAACCCGGTGTGCACAAAAGACGTGTGGATGGCGGTCGAATTGCTTCCTGGTGGCGCACCGCTATAGTTCGTTGCATGATCGATCTGCTGACAACCTACTGGCCGCATATCCTGGCGGTGCTCTCCATCATTCTTGGCGTTCCGGCCGCCATTCACGCAACGATGACCAAGGATGAGGTGCGCTCGGCGCTTGGCTGGGTTGGCGTGATCCTTCTGTCGCCCATCATTGGCGCGCTGATCTATGCGATTGCCGGCATCAACCGTATCCGCCGCTCGTCGATCGGCCAGCAGCGTTCGCTGTTTCGCGAGCGCGGACCGGATGCCATGGGCAAGTTCGACATTTCGAGCACAACGGTCGCCGAACGGTTCGGGCAGCGATTCGGCGCGATGAAACTGCTTGGCGATCGCGTCAGCCGCCATCGCATGTGCGGCGGCAACGGCATCACGATCCTGGAAGGCGGTGATGCCGCCTATGCGATGATGCTCGAACAGATCACCGGCGCAACGCGGTCCATTCTTCTCGAGACCTATATTTTCGATCGCGATCCCATTGGCCTGCGTTTTGCCGATGCGCTGATCGCCGCGGCGAAACGGGGTGTTGCGGTGCGGGTGCTCATCGATGCGGTCGGTGCGCGTTATTCGGTGCCAAGCATTGTCGGTTATCTGCAGCAAGGCGGCATCACCGTCAAAGTCTTCAATGGCAACATCATCATGGGGCTGCGGCTTCCCTATGCCAATCTGCGCACCCACCGCAAGATTCTCGTCGTCGATGGCGCGGTCGCCTTCACCGGCGGCATGAACATCCGCTCGGGATTTACCGGCGAATTCGCCGGCGAAGGGCGGGCCCGCGATACGCATTTCCGGGTCGCTGGTCCCGTCGTTGCTGATCTTTTTCAGGTGGCGTCCGAAGACTGGCAGTTTGCCAGCCGTGAAGTGCTGGACGGACAGGCGTGGAAGATCCCGGTTGCGCCTCACCAGCAGAAGCCGACCATGCTGGTGCGGGCCGTACCGTCGGGACCGGACCGGGCCAACGAATCCAACCACAAGATGATGATGGGTGCTTTTTCCATTGCCCGGCGCAACATCCGCATCATGTCGCCGTATTTCCTGCCGGACCGGGAACTGATCAGTGCGCTGGTCACGGCGGCCTTGCGCGGCGTCGAGGTCGATATCATCGTGCCCGCCGTCAACAATCTGGTTCTGGTTGACCGGGCGATGACGGCGCAGTTCGACCAGGCATTGAAAGGGGGATGCCGCATCTGGCGCTCCACCGGCGCGTTCAATCATTCCAAGCTGATGACCGTCGATGACCGCTGGGCGTATGTCGGCTCGTCCAATCTCGACCCGCGTTCGCTGCGGCTCAATTTCGAAATCGATCTGGAAGTGCTGGACGCCGGTTTTGCCAGCGCTGTCGGGCACAGGCTGCAAACCGTGTTGCAACAGGCAGAGCCGGTGACCCTGGCTGATCTGCGCGCCAAGCCGTTCACGACGCGTCTGCTCAACAAGATATTCTGGCTGGGCTCGCCCTATCTGTAGATATTTGCGGCAAAGGCCGGAAATATCTCCGTACCCGTCGAAGAATAAGCTCTGCGCACCCGCCCCCTGACCGGCCGTGCCTGTCAGGGGGCGGCACGCGTTCGGATCGCACAAATATGCTCCGCAGAAATCGGCCGCCGGTTAACGTCGGGCAGGGCCGTTAAACGTTGCAGCCGCTTGTGGATGACTGCACAGCATACCGTAAACTGGAGTTTTGGATTAAGCGGTTGGAAAGTCAGGTTGTGGAAGGGGGTGGTGGAAACAACGCCAAGCCGCAGAGAATGACATGACGATCCCCAATTTGCCGATCAAACGCCGTACGTTGATTTTGCTCCGTTGCCGATCCGGCAATTTTGGACTTATGGCGGCATTGGTGATGGTGCCGCTTATGCTCGCTGTCGGTTTTGCCATCGATTTTGCAGCAGCACACCATCGAAAAACCGCCATGCAGAACGCTGCGGATGCAGCTGCATTGGCGGCCGCGGTCGAGCGTGCGGGAGGCGAAGACGCCGTCGCACACAAGTTTCTCGCCGCCCATCTTGGTAGCAGCACGGCTATCAACGTCGAGGGAGCGCCGGCTTGGGAGCATCAGGTCCTCGTCAATCGTGATACGGTGGCAGTCGCCGTTGAGGAAGATTATCAAACCGCCGTGCTGCAGATGTTCGGTTATAAAACGATCCCCATTTCGGCTTATGCGAAAGCCGTCAGGTCAACCGGGGGGGCCGCCTGCATCCTGATCCTCGATCCGGGCAAGGCCGATGCCTTGAAGATCATCAACGCGAATGCGGTAACCAGTGAATGTGGTTTCCAGGTGAACTCGTCACATGCCCAACGTGCATTCCATCTCGCGAATCAAGGAAAGTTTTCGGCGCCGTCGATCGCGGTCCATGGCGGGTCAAAGCTCGACGGCAAAATGATTTCGCCGCCGCCTGTGGATGGTTCTCCTCCTGTCGCCGATCCGCTGGCCGGCATGGCAGAGCCGGTGGCGCGCACGGCATCGTGCACATCCCAGAGCCTGAAGACGATCAACAGTGATGGAAAGACGACGATTGGTCCAGGGGTCTACTGCGGTGGACTGACGCTGAATGCCAGTGACGATGTCACGCTGAAGCCCGGAGTATACACGTTTCGGGGCGGTGCCCTCACGTTGAACACCTCTGCCAAAGTGATGGGAAAGGACGTCCAGCTCTATTTTGAAGATGCACAGTCGCCACTGTTGCTGAACGGCGCTGCGATCTTGCAGATCTCGGCGCCGACCACCGGTAAGCACGCCGGTATCCTGATGTTCCAGGGGCGCCAGGCAAAGGACAGCAACGTCCAGTTTCGCATCAACACATCCGCCGGCAGCTTCTACAATGGTACGATCTATCTGCCATACGCGGTGATCGACTGGAACGTCAGCGGTAGCCTCAACGCGGAA
Source organism: Hyphomicrobiales bacterium (assembly GCA_900473685.1). Lineage (GTDB taxonomy): Bacteria > Pseudomonadota > Alphaproteobacteria > Rhizobiales > Rhizobiaceae > Pararhizobium. The sequence continues at coordinate 122,135 of UCNE01000018.1, read as the reverse complement.
TCAAGCTATACCGCGCTGATCGCCAAGGTGTTGAACCTCTACGTATCGGGCACGGTCCTGTTCAAGGAACCGACGGAGGCAGGCACCGATTTTGTTCCCGCTGCTCTTTCCGGGGGATCCGGCGTGCGGCTCGTACAGTAGCGACGCGGATGAGGTTTCGAGGCTCAACGATGTTCTGAGAAGCCTGCGATCATGCAGTTCGTCTATCCTGGATGTCGTTTCGGTCTGGCGGGTCAGCCGTCAGACCGAGAAGCTCGTACCGCAGCCGCAGCTTGCGACGGCATTCGGGTTCTTGATCTGGAATGACTGGCCGAGCAGGTTATCGACAAAATCGATTTCGGAGCCGCTCATATAGACCAGCGACAGGCTGTCGATCAGCACTTTGGCTTCGCCTTTTTCCAGGACGAGGTCATCGTCATCGGCATCGCCGACCAGATCGAACTTGTAGGAAAAGCCGGAACATCCGCCACCTTCGACGGACACGCGCATGGCCTTTTTCTCGGCATCCGATTTCAGGATCACGGCAATGCGTTTTGCCGCCGAGTCCGAGAGAGTTACGGTTTCAGTTGTCATATCTACCTCCTGCCGGGGTCAAGAACCGGAGAGATTCGCTGTTTAGGTCACCCGTTGTCCAGATATGCCTTCGAACGGGAAGGATCGATTGCGCGGCAAATCCTTGTTTTCGTTCAAGGTCACCAGCGATTTCCACTCGGTGCTTTCCTGCAGCGCTCACTATAGGTATGAAGGCTTTGATACCGCGTCAATGGGATGCTGAACGGGAAATGACATTGGACAGACATGCGCTTGGTTTCGGTGCCGGTGAACGCGCGATTTTCGCCTCGGATCCGTGGGCAAGCCGCGGGCGGCTTTATCCAGAAACCGGCAGCCCGACGCGCTCCGATTTCCAGCGCGACCGCGACCGCATCGTTCATACGACGGCCTTCCGCCGGCTGAAGCACAAGACCCAGGTCTTCATCGCTGCCGATGGTGATCACTATCGTACCCGGCTGACCCACACGATCGAAGTGGCGCAGATCGCCCGGGCGCTGGCAAGGGCGCTGAAACTTGACGAAGACCTCGCCGAGGGCGTGGCGCTGGTCCATGATTTCGGCCACACGCCGTTTGGTCATACCGGCGAGGATGCGCTGCACGAAATGCTCGTGCCGTATGGCGGCTTCGATCATAACGCGCAGTCGCTGCGGATCGTCACCAAGCTCGAGCGCCGCTATGCCGAGTTCGATGGTCTCAACCTGACATGGGAGAGCCTGGAGGGACTGGTCAAGCACAACGGGCCGCTTGTGGGCGCAAACGGCGAGGGCACGCGTGGTCCCGTACCTCAGCCAATTCGCGACTATTGCGAATTGCACGACCTGGAACTGTCGAGCTTTGCCAGCCTCGAGGCGCAGGTGGCGGCGATTGCCGATGACATCGCCTATAACACCCATGACATCGATGACGGGCTGCGTTCCGGCTACCTCAAGTTCGAGATGCTGGAGGAAATTCCGTTCCTTGCCGGGCTGATGCGCGAGGTCGGTGACCGCTATCCGGGACTGGAAGCGAGCCGCTTCACCCATGAAATCATGCGCCGCCAGATCACCGCCATGGTCGAGGACGTGATCACGGTTGCGCAGAACAATCTGATGGATATCCGGCCGCAGAGTGCGGCGGATGTGCGCAATGCGGGCAGGGTGGTCGCGACCTTCTCTCCCGCCATGGCCGAGACCGACCGGCTGATCAAGAAGATGCTGATGACGCGGATCTACCGCCATCCGGACGTTATGCGGGTGCGCAAGGATGCTGCCTTGATCGTCACCGATCTTTACAAGGCCTTCATGGCCGATCCGCGCGAGATGCAGAAACATTACTGGATCGACCAGATCCCCGGCATGGCTGAACCGGCCAAGGCCCGCCATGTCGGCGATTATCTGGCCGGGATGACCGATACCTATGCAATCGCCGTGCACAGGCGTTTGTTTGACCATACCCCTGATTTGCGGTAGTCACCGCGCCGGTTGGCGGCATCATCGAATGTATCGGGTTGCCGTTGATATGAACGATAGGAACGCGGCCTCGCGCCTTCGGGCGGAGCTGAGCGGATGGGTGCCATGAATCTTTTCACTGACTTCGGATCAAGAATTAAGAACGTGCTAGAAGCACTTGATATCGTGCGTGAAAACCGATCATCGCTCGATTTCAGCCGGATCAGCGTGGAATCACCGCGCGATGCCAGCCATGGCGATGTCGCGACCAATGCCGCAATGGTGCTGGCAAAGGCGCTCGGCACCAATCCGCGCGCGCTGGCCGATCAGATCGTTGCCAAGCTGCAGGAAGACCCGGAAGTTATCGGCGTTTCGGTCGCTGGCCCTGGCTTCATCAACGTCAAGCTTTCGATCGCTTATTGGCAAAAGCTGCTGACCGTGATGGTCGCCGAAGGCATCGATTACGGCAAAAGCACCGTTGGGGCAGGCCGCAAGGTCAATGTCGAATATGTCTCGGCCAATCCGACCGGTCCGATGCATGTTGGCCATTGCCGTGGCGCCGTTGTCGGCGACACCCTTGCCAACCTGCTCAAGTTCTCCGGTTACGAGGTGACCAAGGAATATTACATCAACGACGCGGGCTCGCAGATCGATACGCTCGCCCGCTCGGCCTTCCTGCGCTATCGCGAGGCACTGGGTGAAAAGATCGGCGAGATCCCGGCAGGGCTCTATCCCGGCGACTATCTCGTGCCGGTCGGCGAGGCGCTGGTCGCAGAATATGGCTCGAGCCTGCGGATCATGCCGGAAGACAAGTGGATGCCGCTCGTCAAGGAGCTGACCATGGCCGCGATGATGGCGATGATCCGCGAGGACCTGGCGGCCCTCAACGTTCATCACGACGTGTTCTTCTCCGAGCGCACGCTGCATGCGGATGGCGCGACGCCTATTCGCAACGCCATCAACGACCTGACATACAAGGGGCACGTCTACAAGGGGACATTGCCGCCGCCGAAGGGACAGTCGCCGGAGGATTGGGAAGACCGCGAGCAGACATTGTTCCGTTCGACCGAGGTTGGCGACGATATCGACCGGCCGCTGATCAAGTCGGACGGCTCCTACACCTACTTCGCCGCCGACGTTGCCTATTTCAAGGACAAGTTCGATCGCGGCTTTAACGAGATGATCTATGTTCTCGGCGCCGACCACGGCGGCTATGTCAAGCGGCTGGAGGCTGTAGCGCGGGCTGTATCCGGTGGTGCGTCGAAGCTGACGGTGCTGCTTTGCCAACTGGTCAAGCTCTATCGTGACGGCGAGCCGGTAAAAATGTCGAAGCGTTCGGGTGATTTCGTCACCCTGCGGGATGTCGTCGAGGAAGTCGGCCGCGATTCGGTGCGGTTCATGATGATCTACCGCAAGAGTTCCGAACCGCTCGACTTCGACTTTGCCAAGGTGACGGAACAGTCGAAGGACAATCCGGTCTTCTACGTGCAATACGCGCATGCGCGCTGCATGTCGGTTTTCCGGCAGGCGGCCGCGGCGTTCCCGGACATCGATTTCGCCACCGCCGATCTCGCCGGTGCCATCAATGGCAACATCTCTGATTCGAACGAGCTGCAGCTGGTTGCCAAGCTGGCAGAATATCCGCGTATTATCGAGGCTGCAGCACTGTCGCAGGAGCCCCATAGGATCGCATTTTACCTTTATGATCTTGCCAGCGCCTTCCACGCGCACTGGAATAAAGGTAAAGAGTCTCCGGAATTACGTTTTGTTAACGATAAAAATGGAGAATTGACCATTGCCAGACTTGGGCTGGTGCATGCTGTCGCCTCGGTGTTGAAGTCGGGCCTGTCAATTACAGGTACCGATGCACCAAATGAGATGCGATAGTATTGTCACCATTTACCCACAATGAACTGGCATTGACTGGCTAGTATTGTGAGTGGAGCGTATGGCAGACAAACAATTGGCACGAAGCGGGGCTGCGGATTTCAACGTTTTGGCGGATGATGATCCCTTGGCAGAACTCGCCCGCATCGTCGGCTATGACAATCGGCCGGCGGTCCAGCAGCTGCAGGAACTGGAACGTCATCGCGAGATGGTGAGCAGGGAGGCTGCGCCTCCCGAGCCGGCTCTCGATCTCGAAGACGAGCTCCTGCGCGAATTCGATTTTTACGATGCGCCGCACGCGGCTCCCGCCGTTCATGCTGTCGAGCCTGTTCGTATCGAGGAGCCTGTTGCCTTCGCGCCGCTTGAGGATGATTTCGCCGTTGCGCATCCCGCCGAGCAGCCGGCCGTCGAATACCAGGTCGCCGAAATGGCTGCGCCGGCTGTCGATCTGGCTGCGCCGGCCGCACACATCGAGCCGGTTGCCATCGAGCAGCCGGTTTTCGAGCAGGGCTTTTCGCTCGACGCGAGTGCGCATGAGCATTCCCTGACAAGTTCCTGGCCACGGGAACCGCAGGCTCTTACGCCGGAAGCCGATAATGGCTGGGCGGTTGAGCAGTGGAGCGAGCCGGTTTTTGACGGCGCCGACCTCGAGCGGGAGCTTGAGCTCTCGATCAGTTCTGAAGATGTTCAGATCGAAGCGCCTCACGTGGAAACGCGCCCGGCGTCTCATTTTGAGCCGGAACAGGATTTTTCCGCTGCTGCTTTTGCTGAGCCGGTTGCTGTCCCATCCGTGCCCGAAATTCCGGTCGCGGTCGAGCCGGCAGGCTATTTCGAAGCCGCGCAGCCCATTGCCGAAGAGCCAGACGTTTTGATGCAGGCCGAATTGCCGGAATGGCAGAATGCGCCGGCGCCCGTGTCGAGTGACATCGTCATTTCGCCGTCTGATACCCATGGCATCGACGCCCTGTTGGCCGATATCGAGCGTTTTCCGGTCCCGCCAAAGGTAGAGACTGCGGTTGCCGCTCCGGTGGAGACCGCGCGCAAGGTCAACTACCCGTTCACACCAACATTCAGCCGTGCGACACCGGTGGCTTCGAACAATGGGGCCTCGTCTCAGAAGGCCTACGCAACGCCATTGGCTGCAGCCGTCGTGGCTGCGCCGGTGGCCACCGTTGTGGCTGAGGCTGTCTATCAGCCACAGGCCGTGGCTGCCGAACCCGTCGTGGTTGAAGCCGCCGCTGCTTTGAAGCCGCCAGTCCAAGCAGAGCCGGAATTCGATCTCGATACGTTCGAACTCGATCTTTCCGATATGGATATCAATCTGGATATCGATGCCTCGGAGTTTGAGCCTGCGGCTCAGGAAACCGCCTTTGTTGCGGCTGCGCCTGCAGCAGTGGCAACGGTCGTTGCTCCCGCCATCCCGGTTGCCCAGCCTGCGGACAATCTTCCAGAGTTCCTGGAAGAGGTTCGCGATGAACCGGAAAGCGTTCTGGCCTTCGATCCGTCGATGATTGCCGAAACCGAGGAAAGCCTGACGGCGATCGCCGATCTCAATGTTCCGCAACTGCCTGTTGTCGAACAGGAGCGCCCGGCTGTTCATCATCCGGACTACGATCTCGACATCGACGCTGAAATGGCCCAGCTTTTTGCCGCTCCGGGCAGCAATGCACAGAGCATCGACCGCAGCGCGAATGCGGCTCAAGCCGCTGCGCCTGCCCAGTCGTCCAATGTTCGCGTCGAAGAGGATTTCGACGAGTTCGAAAAGGCCATGGAAGAGGATTTCCGGCGCTCGCTCACCCAGCCGCAGGGCGATGATCCGTCATCGGATCGCCTCGCTGTCGGTTCCGGTTATGCCGCCAATAACGATTACGACGACGAGCGTCGCGGTTCCGGCCGCCGCCGCCTCGCGCTGCTTGCCGCGACCGTTGCCGGTCTGGCGATCTTCGGCGGCGTTGGCGTCTATGCCTTCATGGGTGGAACCGGTTCGGCGCTTTCGGGCGGCGAGCCGAAAATCATTCTGGCGGACAAGACGCCGGTCAAGATGGTGCCGGTAGAAAAGGGCGGCAAGACTGTTCCGAACCAGGACAAAGCCGTTTACGACCGTGTTGCCGGTGCGCAGGACACGACGCCCCAGCAGGGTACGCTGGTTTCCTCCACCGAGGAGCCGATCGACGTGGTTCAGCGGACACTGACGCCGGAAAACCTGCCGAATGAAGGCGCCGATGACGATCTTCCCGGCGTGATGCCGGCGGACGACGACGGCAGCGCCCGGCTTTTGCCGGACGGCCAGGCGGCGGACAATATGACGGCCGATGCAGAACAGTCGCCTGCCGTGTCGCCGCGCAAGGTTCGCACGATGATCGTCAAGCCTGACGGCACGCTGGTGGCCCGCGAGGAGCCGGTGGCCGAACCGCAGACGAACGTTGCCGCCAACAATGGCGACCCGCAGGTCAATGTCGTCAAGACGACAACCTTGACCAAGCCGATCGAGACCGCTTCGACGCCGAAGTCGCAGCCGGTGACCGAGCAGCTTGCCGAGCAGGGGCAGAAGAGCGCGCTTGCGCAGGCGGCTACCGCATCGGTTGAAGAAACCGCGCCGGTCCGCCCGGTCAAGACCACGCCTGTTGCCGATGCAAACCCGGTCCCACAGACGCGCCCGGCTGCAGAGCAGAAGGTCGTCGATACGTTCAAGTCCGATATCGCCGCAACCCAGCCAGCTGCCGAAGCAAAGCCGGTCGAGACAGCCTCGATTGCGCCCGGTACCTATGTGATCCAGATCGCATCGCTGCCGTCCGAAGCCGAAGCCCAGACGTCCTACAAGACGCTCTCCGGCAAGTTCGGCAGCGTGATCGGCGGCAAGGGTGTCGATATCAAGAAGGCCGAGATCGCAGGCAAGGGCACCTATTACCGGGTTCGTATTCCGGCAGGCTCCCGCGACGCCGCCAATGCGATGTGCGCACAGTACAAGAGCGCCGGCGGCAGCTGCCTCGTGACACGATAATCTGGTCCAACGACCAGCCTACAAAAGGCGCGGCCACTGGTCGCGCCTTTTTCATGTTCGAAGCCGGCCGCAGGTGCTGCGAATGCTGAGACAAGACGAGAAACCGGCTTTCGCGTTGCCGGGGGCTGCGGCTATCATGCGGCATGACCGAATCAAAAGCATTCATTTCGGGCTGCAAGGGCCTGACCATCACCCCGGACGAAAAGGCCTTCTTTGCGGACGAGCGTCCGTGGGGCTTTATTCTGTTCGGACGCAATATTGGCGAAGCCAACCAGATCGCCGATCTGACGGCATCCTTGCGCGACAGCATCGGCAATCCCGATGCGCCGGTGCTGATCGACCAGGAAGGTGGCCGCGTCCAGCGCATCCGCCCGCCGATCGTGGCGCAGTATCCCAATGGTGCGGCTATCGGCGAGATTTATCGCCGCGACCGCGAACAGGGCCTGCGTGCCGCGTGGCTGATGTCGCGCCTGCATGCGTTCGACCTGATGCGGTTCGGCATCACCATCGATTGCCTGCCGGTGCTGGATGTGCCGATCGAAGGCAGCAGTGATGTCATCGGCAATCGCGCCTATGGCTACGATCCGCGCGCCGTTGCCGAAATCGGCGCTGCAGCGTCGGCCGGTCTGAAGGCTGGCGGCATGCTGCCGGTGATGAAGCATATGCCGGGCCATGGCCGGGCCTTTGTCGATTCGCATCACAAGCTGCCGGTGGTCGATGTTTCCTTCGACGAACTGGCCAAGAGCGATTTCCTGCCGTTCGTGGCGATGAAAGACGAACTGATGGGCATGTCGGCCCATATCGTCTTCACTGCCATCGATCCGGATAATCCGGCAACGACCTCGGCCAAGGTGGTGCGTGATGTCATCCGTGGCCATATCGGTTTTGACGGCTTGCTGATGTCGGACGATGTCTCGATGAATGCGTTGGCGGGCGATATCGAAACGCGGGCACGCGGGATTATTGCTGCCGGGCTCGATCTGGTGTTGCATTGCCATGGCATCATGGATGAAATGCATCAGGTAGCGCGGGTCGTGCCGGTCATTTCCGGAGACAGGCTGCGGCGTGTGAAGGCTGTCGAGGCTGGTTTTGCCAAGCCCGACGCCTCCGACGAGGCAGCGCTTCGCGACGAATTTAACAGCATGCTGGTCATCGCGTAGGAGGCATGGGCTGATTTCAGGGGTAGGGCAATCGTGAGTAACGCCGGCGACACACAGAAGAAACCGGTGACACGGGCGCCGATGGACCCTCTGTGGCAGGACGAACCGTCCGATCGCGGCCTGCACGAGGAAGAGCTTGTCGTCGATATCGCCGGTTTCGAAGGTCCGCTCGACCTGCTGCTGCATCTTGCCCGCAACCAGCGCGTCGATCTTTCGCGTATCTCCGTCCTGGCGCTGGCCGAGCAATACATTGCCTTCATCGAGCGCGCCCGCAGCATCCGGCTTGAGCTTGCTGCCGACTACCTGGTGATGGCCGCGTGGCTTGCGTTCCTGAAATCAAGACTGCTCATTCCACAGCAGGCCAAGGACGAAGGCCCATCAGGCGAGGAGATGGCGTCGGCGCTGGCGTTCCGCCTCAAGCGGCTTGAGGCCATGCGCGAGGCTGCCACCCGCCTGATCAACCGCAACCGGCTTGGCCGCGACGTGTTTGCCCGTGGCGCGCCAGAACATATTCCGGTCGAAAGGAAATCGGCGTTCGAGGCTTCGCTCTACGATCTGCTCAATGCCTATGCTTCGCTGCGCCAGCGCGAGGCGGTGGTGCAGGTGACCATCGAGAAGCGGCAGGTCTGGTCGCTTGCCGATGCGCGGCTCGTGCTGGCGCGGCTGGTCGGCGATATGGTCGACTGGACGGCGCTTGATCATTTCCTGCTACGGTACATGACCAGCCCGAAGGAGCGCGCCACGGCGATCGCCAGCTCCTTTGCCGCGTCGCTGGAAATGGTGCGTGAAGGGCGCCTTGAAATCCGCCAGGATGGCGCCTTTGCGCCGATCTATCTGCGGCAGGGACCAAATCCGCTCACGCCCGAAGGGCTGGCGGCGATGGAGGCGGGGCGTGATTGAGCCGCAAGAGCGCCTGCCGGGGATGATCGACGAAGAGGACGGCGCAGAGACAACCATTCCCCCGATTGACCCGCGCATTGAACTGGAAGCCGAGCGCATTGCCGAGGCATTGGTTTTTGCCTCTGCCCAGCCGGTTTCCGAGGGATATATTGCCGCGCGATTACCGCAGGGAGCGGATGTGCGCCGTATCATGATGCGGCTGAAATCTATCTATGCGGGGCGGGGCGTCAATCTGTTGCAGGTCGCCGATCACTGGGCGTTCCGCACCGCCGCGGATTTGTCCTTCGTTGTGCAGACCGATGAAAACGAGGTGCGCAAGCTGTCGCGCGCCGCCCTCGAAGTACTGGCGATCATTGCCTATCACCAGCCGGTGACACGGGCCGAAATCGAGGATATTCGCGGCGTGCAGACGTCCAAGGGGACATTGGATGTGCTGATGGAAGCGGGCTGGATCCGTTTTCGCGGGCGGCGGCGGACACCCGGAAGACCGGTGACGTTCGGCAGCACGCGGGACTTCCTCGATCACTTCGGGCTGGAGGAATTGCGCGATCTTCCGGGCCTGGAAGAGCTGAAGGGGGCAGGGCTGCTGTCCGGCCGTATTCCGGCAAATTTCCAGATTCCCGTGCCACTTGGTGACGACGGTTTTGGCGAGGACGAGGATCCGATTACCCAGCTCGATCTGGAAGAACTCGGCCTCCTGCCGCCGTCGGGCGGCGACGGCGAATAGTGCAGCGCCTTCATCCTGTTCCTTCCATCGGTTCTGCGGTCCACGTCCTCGTGAACTTAGCGTCAGAATGCGCTGGAAAGTTCGGATATTCATACAGTTGGCTGTATCTCCGCCGCAGTCTCGGTGTAAGGATTGCGCGACGGGCGCCTTTCCGCTAACCAGCGAAACGGATTGCTGTTTGAAAAAGATGGTTGAACATCTTAAATCGGGGTTACAGGCTTCAAGGGAGTAAGAATATGGGTTCCTTTAGTATCTGGCATTGGCTGATCGTTCTGGTCGTCGTTCTGCTGCTGTTCGGCCGTGGCAAGATCCCGGAACTGATGGGTGATGTTGCCAAGGGCATCAAGAGCTTCAAGAAGGGCATGACCGAAGACGAGACGGCAGCGGCTGACAAGGGCGTTGACGGCAAGACGGTCGAACACAAATCCGACGAAGTCCGCTGATCATGAATTTTGTCCAGGGCCTGACCCCGCACGGCAGGCCCTGCCGCCTTCGGTTTTGTGGAGTTCCTGAGAATGCTTGATGTCGGCTGGACCGAGCTTGTCGTTATCGCCATCGTTCTGATTATCGTCGTCGGTCCGAAGGACCTGCCGCCGATGCTGCGAACATTCGGCAAGATGATGACGAAGATGCGCGGCATGGCGAACGATTTCCGCCAGCAATTCGACGAAGCGTTGAAGGAAGCCGACCTCGACGACGTGCGAAAGACGTTGAGCGACGCGCAGAAGCTCAATCCGGCCAACACCATCCGCGAGGCGATGAACCCGCTCAGGCAGATGGGCAACGAGATCAAGGCCGATCTGCAGAAGGCGACAACCACCGATTCTGCGCCGAAGGCCCAGGACGGTGTCCCTCCGGCCACTGTTTCGGCCGAAGCCGCGGCGCCGCAGGACCAGCCCAAGGCCGATCCGGTTTCAGCCGCAGCGCTTGCGTCGGCTGCCAAGCAGATGGACCGCGCCGCCGCAGCAGAAAAGCCGAAGGCCAAGCGGGTTGCCAAGCCGAAGGCCGTGGTTGCCGAGGCCGCCATTTCGCCCGTTGCGAAGGCTCCTGCGAAGAAGGCGAAGGCGACCGTGGCTGACAGTGTGACGCCAGCCGTCCGCAAGCCTGCTGCCAAGACGACGAAGAAAAAAGGTGACGCATGAGCGGCGATATCGAAGACAAGCCCCAGCCGCTGATGGCGCACCTGATTGAACTGCGCGCGCGCCTGATGTGGGCTGTCGGCGCGTTCTTCGTGGCCTTTCTCGTCTGCTTCTATTTTGCCAAGGGTATCTTCAACATTCTTGTCCAGCCCTTCAAATGGGCGGTGGATTGGGCGGGTCTCAATCATGGCTCGGTTGAGCTGATCTATACCGCGCCGCAGGAGTTTTTCTTCACCCAGATCAAGGTGGCGATGTTCAGCGCGCTGGTGATCGCGTTTCCGGTGATTGCCTCGCAGGTCTACAAATTCGTCGCACCCGGGCTTTACAAGAACGAGCGCGCGGCTTTCCTGCCGTTCCTGATTGCATCGCCCATTCTCTTCATTCTCGGCGGTTGCCTCGTCTATTTCTTCTTCACGCCGATGGTCATGTGGTTCTTCCTGGCCATGCAGCAGGATGGCAGCAACGGGCAGGTGTCGATCCAGCTTCTGCCTAAGGTTTCGGAATATCTGAGCCTGATCATGTCGCTGATCTTCGCGTTCGGTCTGGTGTTCCAGCTGCCTGTCATCACCACACTGCTTGCGCGCGTCGGTTTCGTCACTGCGGACGGCCTGAAGGAAAAGCGGAAATACGCCATCGTCATCGCGTTCATCGCCGCCGCCATCCTGACGCCGCCGGATCCGGTATCCCAGATCGGCCTTGCCCTGCCTGCCATCCTTCTCTACGAGATTTCCATCTACACGGCCCGACTCATCGAGCGGCAACGGGCGCGCGACGCAGCTGCGCGCGAGGTTGCCGAGGCGGAGGAAAACGCCGGCTGATACGCTTGTGTATCAGCCAATGCGTTCGGGTCTCAGTTTTTACCAAGACCGATCAGGACCTGAACGACCATGCTTGATATCAAATGGATTAGGGATAATGCCGAAGCCCTGGACGCCGCACTTGCAAAGCGCGGCGCCGAGCCCCTGTCGGCTGCACTGATTTCGCTCGATGAAAAGCGCCGCTCCCTCGTCCAGTCGCTGCAGGACATGCAGTCGCGCCGCAATGCCGCTTCCAAGGAAATCGGCGCTGCGATGGCGCAGAAGAATAGCGAGCTTGCCGACAAGCTGAAGGCGGAAGTGGCCGAGCTGAAGACGACGATGCCGGCGTTGGAAGAGGAAAACCGGCTGACGGACGCCGCCCTCATCGAGGCCCTGTCCAGCATTCCAAATATTCCGCTCGACGACGTTCCTGTCGGCAGTGACGAACACGGCAACGTGGTCAAGCTCAGCCATGGCCAGAAGCCGGGCTGGAATCACCAGCCGAAGGAACATTTCGAAATCGGCGAAGAGCTCGGCTGGCTCGATTTCGAAGGCGCCGCCAGGATTGCCGGTTCGCGCTTCACCATCGTCAAGGGGCAGCTTGCGCGCCTCGAACGGGCGCTCGGCCAGTTCATGCTCGACCTGCACACCGGCGAGCATGGCTATCTGGAAGTCCAGCCGCCGCTGATGACACGGGACGAGGCCATGTACGGCACGGGGCAGTTGCCGAAATTCTCCGAGGATCTGTTCAGGACCACGGATGGCCGCTGGCTGATCCCGACGGCTGAAGTCCCGTTGACCAACATGGTGCGCGAACAGATCCTTGACGCAGACGCCCTGCCGCTGCGCTTCACGGCGCTGACACCTTGCTTCCGTTCCGAGGCAGGTTCTGCCGGACGCGATACCCGTGGCATGCTGCGCCAGCATCAGTTCAACAAGGTCGAACTCGTGTCGATCACCGATGCGGACAACTCGATCGGCGAACATGAGCGCATGACGGCCTGCGCCGAAGAAGTGTTGAAACGCCTCGGTCTGCACTATCGCGTCATGACGCTCTGCACCGGCGACATGGGGTTTGGCGCCCGCAAGACTTACGATCTGGAAGTCTGGCTGCCGGGGCAGGACGCCTATCGCGAAATTTCGTCCTGCTCTGTGTGTGGCGATTTCCAGGCCCGGCGGATGAACACCCGCTACCGGGCGAAGGACGACAAGGCCCTGAAGTTCGTTCACACGCTGAACGGCTCCGGCACAGCTGTCGGCCGCGCGCTGATCGCCGTCATCGAAAACTATCTGAATGAAGACGGATCGGTAACCATCCCGGACGTATTGTTGCCCTATATGGGCGGCCTCACGAAGATCGAAAAGGCCGGTTGAGCCGCGTCTTGCGGCAGGGATTAAGATGCGAATTCTGCTGACAAATGACGATGGCATCCATGCCGAAGGCCTTGCCGTTCTGGAGCGCATCGCCCGGACGCTCTCTGATGATGTCTGGGTGGTGGCGCCGGAAACGGACCAAAGCGGGCTTGCGCATTCCTTGACGCTATCGGAGCCGTTGCGGCTGCGGCAGATTTCGGAAAAGCATTTTGCGCTGCGCGGTACGCCAACTGATTGCGTCATCATGGGCGTGCGCAAGGTTCTCGACGTCAAGCCAGACCTCATCCTGTCGGGTGTCAATGTCGGCGCCAACATGGCCGACGACGTCACCTATTCCGGTACGATCGCCGGTGCGATCGAAGGCACGCTGCAGGGTATCCGCTCCTTTGCGCTCAGCCAGGCCTATCGGCATGCGGATGGCGGCATTGTTCCGTGGGACGTGGTGGAAACACATGCACCCAAGCTTTTGAAAAAGCTGATGCGGCTCGATCTGCCGGATGGCACCTTCCTCAATCTGAATTTTCCGAACTGTTCGGCAGATGCCGTGACAGGTACGGAGGTGACCTGCCAGGGCAAGCTTGATTTCGGCCTGTCGATCGACGAGCGCTCCGACGGCCGCGGCCATCCCTACTATTGGCTCCGTTTTGGCGAGCGCCACGGCGACTTCCGGGCGGGAACCGATATCCATGCGATCCGCGAGCACAAGATCTCCGTGACGCCCTTGAAGCTGGATCTGACCGATTATGCCGTGCAGGACCGTGTCGCCCGCGCGCTTCTCGACGGAGACGCCGATTGAGCCCGCGCGTCATGGAGCAGGAAGGATTTGCCGCTTTGGTGCTGCGTTTGCGGGCCGAAGGGATTTCCAACAAGGAATTGCTCAACGCCGTCGAGCAGACGCCGCGGACGATTTTTACGCCGCCGCAATATCAGGAAAACGCCTATTCCTCACGGCTCGTTCCGCTGGAATGCGGTGCGTTCATGGAAGGCTTCGATTTTTCTGTCCGGTTGTTACACAGCCTCAACGTCAAGCCGGGACAGCGCGTCCTTGAGGTTGGCACCGGCAGCGGCTTTACCGCCGGCGTGATGGGACGGATCGCCGAACGTATCCTGACCATCGAGCGCTACAAGACGCTCGTCACCGGCGCTCAGCGAAACCTGGAGAAAGCCGGCATCCGCAATGTGATCGTTCGCCAGGCGGATGGCAGCATCGGCCCGACCGGCGAGGGGACCTTTGACCGTATCCTCGTCACCACGGCCTTCTCCAGCCTGCCACGGGTTTTTTCCGATCATCTCGTATCGGGTGGCATTCTCGTCGTGCCGATCATGATGAGCGAAACCGAATGCCGGATCGTCCGATTGACACGCACCGGCAGCCGGTTCGATCGCGAAGACCTGTTCGAGGCACCCTATCTTCCGGTCGTGCCGCAAGTCGCATCCTTCCTCTGAAGCTCCGATATCCTTTGGACTAACGTCGGATTTCCAATCAACCCGGAAAAACGTCGTGTGGGTAGACCGATTCCGCTGCGCGCTGCGGCCTCGTGCCATGGCCGTGTCTGTGCGGTCTTGCTTGTTAAGTGATTTCTCCTTGCGAAAACAAAGCGTTAATTTTTGGTTAACTATCGTCAGTTTCGCACAAGCTTCGGGGCCTAACCGAAACATGCGCACCAAAGTCATACAGACGGGCTGACCTCTGACCGGAAGCGCATGTGTCAGCTTCATTCCAGGCGTTAAAACGCAGGAGACGGCAGATGCAGATCGCAAACAGATTGAATTCTTCAGCCGCCGGAGATGGCCTGAACAATCTGGCTGGCCGCGCCGCAGCGCAAGGAGCGCCGGGCAGCCGGGAAGACGGAGGTGCAGCCGCATTTTCGACTGGCGGCTACGATCCGTCCTCGCGTGTCTCGCTTTCTGCAGAAGCGCTTCTGTTTCTTGGCCGGACCAAGCGGGTGCAGGAAAAATATCCGGCATTGACGAGAGACGAGTGGAGCAACACGCTGTCACCGCAGCTCGCCGCGCGCGAATACCAGGCCTTTGGCAAATACAGCGAGACGGGCGATCACAAGGCCTATTACCGTGCCTTCATCGAGTACTATGACAACCTGCGCCCGGAAGACCAGAACAGCCTGCGTTATTTCGGCACCCGCGACGCAGCGATTGCCGGTGCGCGTTCGGTCGCCTATAGCGACGAAAGCGGCATGGACGGAGGACCGGCATTTCAAACCCTCGTCAGCGTGCTTCTGGATGCCGACAAGGTGCAGTCGGAATTGACGGCAGCGCCGGAACCATTCGGCATGATCACCGGCGACATGTTCGGCTGGGATACGGGCACGATCAGCTACGAGGATGTCACGCAGACGCGCAATCCCGTGTCCGAAATCGAGAAGTTCTATCAGGAAAATTTCTGAACCTGAGCGCCGCATAAAAGCCGCATGTGTTTGGCGTCATGGATGTGAGCTGTAACGTACCGATCGAGGTTCAAGGCCTTTGACCCTGTCTGGGGTGTGCTTCTGCGGCGCCTGTATCTCAGGCTGTTCAGCCGGGGAAATATTGCTGAACCAGGCCGGCCACAGCCATCATGGTTATCAATTCATCAAAAAACATGCGCGCCGGCGGCGGCTTTAACTGCGCGGTAACTCTAATGCGTTTTAATCATTTTACACCGAGTTGTGTTCCAAGTGGGTAAAGTGTCATGCGTATTAGAGTTTCATCGAGTGTGGGAAAGTCCGCTGTTCGCCTGTTTGCAGCAGTATTGCTGGCAAGCGTAGCGACAGGATGCAGCTCCGATGCGAGCCGCTTTGGTGGGCTTTTTTCGAAGTCCGATAATCTGACGACCAACTCAATAGCCGGCAGCAATGTCCCCATTCCGCGCGGCGATGTGCAGGGCGGTAATTTGGCAGCTGCGCCGGTCGGCCAGGTCAATCGCCAGGAAGCCGTCAGCCAGCCGTTCCCCGATCCGGTCAATACCGCATCCACGCCGGTCTCTCGTGCCCGGGAAGCCTCGACGCCGATCAATGTTCAGCGTGTTGCACTCGCGGACCCGGCTTCGAAGGTGCGCGACACATCGCTGGCGCAGCCCATGCCAGCGGCTCGCAATCTGGCGAAAGCCGAACAGACGCTGAGTGCCGATCCGATCGCAACGGCGACCACCTCCAAGGGTGGCTGGTCTACAGCGAATGCTCCTGCCGTTCTGCTGCGTCAGGGCGATACAGTTGCGACGCTCTCCAAGCGGTTCGGTGTGCCGGAGAAGGAAATTCTCAAGGCGAACGGTCTGACGTCTTCATCTCAGGCTGAACCTGGCCAGCGCATATTGATCCCGACCTTCGGCGTCGCCAGCAGTGCCGCCAAGGCATCGGCATCGGATGCCGCAACCAGCCTTGATGTCGACAAGCAGAAGAATATTCCGATCCAGCCGGACAACCGCGACGTGGCGATCCTGCCCGGCCAATCACAGTCCCGTGAAAAGGGCGTCAATCGCACCGATATGGCCGCTGGCAAGCAGCCGGTTTCCGGTGATGGCAACGGCCAGAGCGGCACGTACACTGTCAAGGCGGGTGATTCCATCAACCGGATCGCCAAGGCAAACGGCGTGTCTGTCGATGCGCTGCGCAAGGAAAACGGCCTGACCAGCGCGGCAATCCGCATCGGCCAGACGCTGAAGATCCCGGGCGGCAATGCCTCGGCTGCAGATCAGGTCGTCACGGCTTCGGTTCCGAAAAAGGCTGACGCGAAGGTTGCCAAGGCAGACGCCACGAAGCCCGCCGAATACACGGCGCCGGTCGCCAAGCAGTCGGTCACGGAAGTCGCCTCGCGTGAGGATGTGCCGGAAGCATCGCCGAAGGCAACCGGTATCAGCAAGTATCGCTGGCCGGTTCGCGGTGCAGTCATTGCCGGATACGGTGCCAATGTCGAAGGCAACCGCAACGACGGCATCAACATATCGGTCCCCGAGGGTACGCCGATCAAGGCTGCCGAAAACGGCGTGGTCATCTATTCCGGCAGCAGCCTGAAGGAACTTGGCAACGCGGTCCTGGTTCGCCACGACGACGGTACGGTTACCGTCTACGGCAATGCGTCGGAACTGAAGGTTCAGCGCGGCCAGAAGATCCAGCGCGGCCAGACGCTTGCAGCATCCGGCATGAGCGGCACGGCAACGCAGCCACAGGTCCACTTCGAGGTTCGCAAGAACGCCAGCGCGGTCAACCCGGCAACGTTCCTCGAATAGCCCGAGGCGCTACCAATCATCAAAAGAAAAGCCCCTTCCGGGGCTTTTCTTTTGTGTTCAGACCAGATCGATCTTTTTCTGCGAGCGGCCGGCCAGATCCTGGATGAACTGCCAGGCGACGCGGCCGGAACGCGCGCCGCGTGTCGTGCTCCATTCCAGTGCATCGGCATGGAGCTGTTCGGGGGCGGTTTCCAGCCCGAAATGTGCGGCATAGCCGTCGATCATTGCCAGATAGTCGTCCTGGCTGCACTTGTAGAACCCGAGCCAGAGCCCGAACCGGTCGGACAGCGAGACTTTCTCCTCGACTGCCTCGGACGGATTGATCGCCGTCGATTGCTCGTTTTCCATCATATGGCGCGGCAGCAGATGCCGGCGGTTGGATGTCGCATAGAGCAGCACGTTTGCGGGCCGGCCT
Source organism: Hyphomicrobiales bacterium (assembly GCA_900473685.1). Taxonomy (GTDB): domain Bacteria; phylum Pseudomonadota; class Alphaproteobacteria; order Rhizobiales; family Rhizobiaceae; genus Pararhizobium. The sequence continues at coordinate 104,534 of UCNE01000018.1, read as the reverse complement.
TCGATGCCGCCGTCGAGAACAGCCTTCAGCGACTTATAGGATGTGTCGTCGTGATCGAACGACAGGTCGTCACAGAAGACGATGACCGGGACAGGGGCGGTCTTGAGAATTTCCATCAGGGTCGGCAGCGTCGCGATATCCTCGCGGTGCACCTCGACCAGCTTCAAGCGGATGCCCGCATCTGCAGCGACGCTGGCATGAACCGCCTTGACCAGCGAGGATTTCCCCATGCCGCGCGCGCCCCAGAGCAGCACGTTGTTGGCCGGAAAGCCTTGCGCAAATCTCAGCGTATTATCGAACAGGATATCGCGGACATGATCGACGCTCTGGATCAGCTTCAATTCGACCCGGTTGGGCCTTGTCACCGGCTGCAGGTGCAGGCGCTGGGGTGTCCAAACGAAGCATTCGGCAGTATCCCAGTCGTTGACGGCAGGGGCGGGGCCGGCGATCCGCTCGATGGCCTCCGATAGCTTGCGCATTTCGGCGATCAGAAGGTCGATTTTTGTGTCCTGCATGAGAGCATCCCCGGTGGTGGCTATGGTTTTGGCAGCGGGCCAGCCTGTCCGGTAGCATGGCTGATCTAACGGTAAAAGGCGTGAAATCCAGTAGAAAGAGCTTCTCCTCGGGCCGATTTCATGTATGAGGCTGGAGATAGAAGCCGGTTGGACTGTTGTTGCATCAAAATCAGCCTTTCCTATAGTCCGGCGATCCGAAACGCGGGTATCCACCCGCCAAACTGCATTCAAGGAGTGATTGATGTTCATTACCGAGGCATTCGCCCAGACGGCACCCGGCGCAAGCGCTGGCGGCGCTGATATTCTCATGTCGATCCTGCCGTTCCTGCTGATCTTCGTGGTGATGTACTTCCTGATCATCCGTCCGCAGCGCGCCAACATGAAGCGCCGCGAAGAATTGCTGAAGAACATCCGCCGCGGCGATCAGGTCGTCACCGGTGGTGGAATTCTCGGCAAGGTGACGAAGGTCGTTGATGACAGCGAACTGGAAGTCGAAATTGCTGACGGCGTGAAGATTCGTGTGGTACGCAGTGGTGTATCCGAAGTCCGTGTGAAGGGCGAACCTGTCAAGGAATAAGCTTGCAGGGAGGCCGGGGCACACTGGCCACCTTGTAACGACGTGTCTTTGAGAGCTTCATGCCGTATTTTTCCCGCTGGAAAACCATCATCGTCTGGCTCGTCGTGCTGTTCAGCATCCTGGTGGCCATACCGAACGCGGTTCCCACCGCGACGCTGGCCACACTGCCGGACTGGCTTCCCAAGAAGCAGATGATGCTCGGCCTCGATCTCCAGGGCGGATCGCAGATCACCCTGAAGATCGAACGGGAAGATGTCGTCAAGGCGCGGCTTGAAGCTGTTATCAACGATGTCGGCACGCGCCTTCGCGCTGCCGGCATCGGCTATTCCGGCCTGTCGGGAACCGGGCAGGCGATCCAGCTTCTCCTTCGCGATCCGGCCCAGGCCGATGCTGCGCGGGCAGCGCTGAAGCCTTTGACCGATCTGGTCAAGGCGAGCGGTCTGACGAAGAAGGATTTCAGCGAAGTCGCCATCGAAAACTCTGCTGATGGCGCCCTGTCCATCGCTGTCACCGATGACGGCATCAATCACCGGATCTCCACCACGCTCGATAGCGCGATCGCCGTTTTGCACCGGCGCCTGACGGAGCTCGGTTCGCTGCAGCCGAAAATCCGCAAGCAGGGTGCCGACAGGATCATTGTCCAGATACCCGGCCGCTATGATCCCGAGCAGGTCAAATACATCCTCGGCCAGGCCGGTAATTTGTCGTTTCGCGGCATCGATATGTCGATGCCCGTGCAGGACGCCGTCAATGGCCAGCCGCCGGTCAATTCGGAAATTCTCTATTCCGCCGACGATCCGCCGATCGGCTACCTGCTGCGCCGCCAACCAATCATCGACAACGCCGACATCATTGACGCCCAATCGGCGATCAATGCCCAATCCGGCAATCCTGTCGTCAACCTGAAGCTCGGGCCGGAAGGTACGACGCGGTTTGCACAGGCGACGGCCGATAATTCCGGCACGACGGTTGCCATTGTCCTCGACGGTGCGGTGATTGCCACGCCGCTGGTGCGCAAGGCGATCACCGATGGCACTGTGCAGCTGGTTGCGGACATGAGCCCCGAAGGGGCCGACGATCTGGCGCTGCTGTTGCGCGCCGGAGCCTTGCCGACGCCGCTCACGGTTGTCGAGGAACGGTCGATCGGGGCGGGACGTGGCGCCGATTCCATTCACTCGATCATGACGGCCGGTGCAATCGGCGCTGTCCTCGTCATTGCCTTCATGGTTGGTTTTTACGGCCTGTTCGGAGCAGTGGCGAGCCTCGCTGTCGCTCTCAACGTCGTCATGATCATTGCCGTCCTGTCGGCCACAGGGCTGCCGCTGACATTGCCGGGTATTGCCGGGATCGTGCTGACCATCGGCATGGCGGTCGATTCGAACGTCCTGATCTATGAGCGTATCCGCGAAGAGGTGCGGCAGGGCCGCTCGGTGCGGGATGCTCTGCAATATGGTTTTTCACGCGCGTTTGCGGCCATCGTTGATGCCAATATCACCACGCTGATTGCGGCGATCATCCTGCTGTTCCTCGGAACGGGTGCGGTTCGCGGCTTTGCGGTAACGCTTGCCATCGGCATCGTCACTACGCTGTTCACCGCCTTTACCCTGACACGGGTCATGCTGGAAATCTGGGTCGACCGCCGCAAGCCGACGGCTTTGCCGGATGGTATCCGCACCGGTATATTCGATGGCGCCGCCGTCCGGTTCATGGCGATCCGCAACTATGTCTTCTCGCTGACCGCGCTGTTATCGGTTGTCAGCATGCTGTTGTTCGGTGCGCTCGGTATCAATCTCGGCATCGATTTCTCCGGCGGCTCGGTGCTCGAGCTGAAGGCCCGCGAAGGCAATGCCGATATCGAGGATATCCGCGGCCGTCTCTATGAACTCAACATCGGTGACGTCACGGTAAAGCCGTTCGGGTCGCCGCAGGATGTCGTGGTGCGGGTGCATTCACGCGATGGCGGCGAGAATGCCGAGCAGACATCGGTGATCATGATCCGGGGCGAGCTTGAGGATCAATACGAGTTCCGCCGCGTCGAAGTCGTTGGCCCGTCTGTTTCCGGCGACCTGACCACGGCAGCCACCATTGGCGTGCTGGCCTCGCTGCTGGCGATCCTGATCTATATCTGGATCCGGTTCGAATGGCAGTTTGCCGCAGGGGCCATCGTTGCCACGCTGCACGACGTGCTGTTGACCATCGGCCTGTTTGTCGTCACCGGCATGGAGTTCAATCTGACGAGCATTGCGGCGCTGTTGACGATCGTCGGGTATTCGCTCAACGATACGGTTGTCGTCTATGACCGCGTCCGAGAAAACCTTAGGCGATATCCGCGCATGCCCTTGCCGATCCTGATCGATACATCGATCAATCAGACCCTGTCGCGCACCGTGCTGACCGGCGCCACGACGATGCTGGCGCTGGCGGCACTTTGCCTTTTCGGCGGCGAGGCGATCCAGCCGTTTGCGTTCGTGATGCTGTTTGGTGTGGCTGTGGGCACGTTCTCGTCGATCTATGTCGCGGGTCCGGTTCTCATCCTGTTCAAGCTGCGGCACGGTACACCGGGCGACGCGGAAAAAGCCGGTGGCCTTGGTGCGCAGCCGGTCAAGGGAGCGCAGTAGCATGCGAAAACCCATCGAAATCCGCCAGGCTCATTTTCCGGGCCGGGCGCCGATCGACAGTTACGGCAATGGCGGCTTCCGGTTTGCGGAAATGTCGCATCGCGGATCGTTGCTGATGCTGCCCTCGGGCATCTACGGCTGGGACATGATGGAAGGCGATCCGCTGACGGTGGACTATTTTCAGCGCGTTCTGGAAGAGGCCGCTGACATCGAGGTTCTTCTTGTCGGCACCGGCAAGGATATCAGACCTTTGCCTGCGGCCTTGAGGGCGGTGTTCAAGGAACACGGAATTTCATCCGATCCGATGAGCACTGGTGCTGCCATCCGAACCTACAACATCATGCTTGCCGAAGAACGCGCCGTCGCCGCCGCCTTCATTGTCGTTTGAACGATGACCATGCCAGAAAACACCGCCTTGGCTCTTCAGCCAGCCTACGATTTCAGCCTTGCTGCGCTGCGCGACAGCGACCGTGACCGCTATCTTGCCTGCCTCCTGTCACCGCAGGACAAACGCGGCCCGCTCTCGGCGCTCTATGCGTTCCACGCGGAGATTGCCCGGGTGCGCGATCTCGTGCGGGAACCCTTGCCCGGTGAAATCCGGCTGCAATGGTGGCGCGATATGCTCGATGATCCGGCAGGTGTAAGCGGCGAGGGCAACCCACTGGCCGAGGCGCTGCTGGCCTGCGTGAAGAGCCACAATCTCCCAGTGCCGGTGCTGCAGGACATGATCGATGCCCGCATCTTCGATCTCTATGACGATCCGATGGAAAGCCGCGCGTCGCTTGAAGGCTATGCGGGTGAGACCGCGTCGGCGCTCATTCAACTGGCAAGCCTGATTCTCGATCCCGCCGAGGCGCAGAATTCGGCGTCTGCTGCCGGTCATGCCGGCGTTGCCCAGGCGATCGCCGGCCTTCTTCTGCTGCTGCCACTGCATCGCCGGCGCGGTCAGGTGTATTTTCCGGCTGAACTCCTGGTCGCGACGGGGCTTGATCGCGACAGTTTCCTGTCAGGTGAGAATGAAGCATCCGTCAGCCTGGCAATCCGTGCATTTTCTGGCCTTGGCCGCGAGCACCTTGCCAAGGCACGTGCGGCTGCCGCGAGCATCTCCCCGGCCAACCGCTATGCGTTTACCGCTCTGGCACTGGCAGAACCGGTGTTCGATCGCGCCGAGCGGGCAGGGGCGAAACTCTTTGAACATTCGATCGTGCCGCCGCAGTGGCGCCGGCAGTGGTGGATGTGGCGGGCCGCCCGTAGCGGCAGATGGTAGAGCGCTGACGGCTTTCGTCTTCGCCAATGCTGGTGGGCGCGGGCACATTGGCGCAAGGTTCGCCTTTTAGGGTCACGCCCGTGATATTGTCAGGAACTGTGTAAAAGGGAGTCGGCGCCATGGGTTGGCCGATTGTCATCATCTGCATCTTGATCGCAGGTCTTTTCTACATGCGAATGAAGGCGCGTGCCGACAAGGACAGGCGCGAGCCGGATGCCGGGATCGCTATTCTCAATTTTGGCCGTGCCTTTCCCGAGGAAGCGATCAGGGCCATACATGCGGCCGCTGATGAAAAAGCCTATTTCGTCCGCCTGCACGACGGCAAGGCCGGTTTCATGGCGGCCCACGGCACGCATTTCGTCTGCCACCTGATCGAAGCCGGCAAGGTCAATGTCAGCAATGCCGAAAGCGGATGTGGGCTTACGGTGCATTTCACCGATTTCTCGCATCTCGATGGCGTCTACGAGTTTGAAAGCCCCGAAATTGCAGCCGAGGTTTCCCTCTGGCTGCTCGGCAGTTTCAAGCCGCAATCGGAACCTGCGGCCCTTCCGGAGAATTAGACTGTCTTCAGCCAGGCTGCGCAATCGTCCAGCGCCCGCTGCGCCACCAGTTGCTTCTTCATCACCGTCTTGTCCTTGCCGCGAAAGCGCTTGACACCGTCCGGCTTGACGATGGCGCCCGGCTCCAGCAGCGGGAACAGGCCGAAATTGATGTTCATCGGCTGAAACGAGCGTTTGCCCGGCTCGTCATCCGAAACGATGTGGCCGCCGGTGATATGGTTGAGCAGCGAACCGAAGGCCGTGGTTTCCGGCGGCAGCGGCAATGTCTGGCCTTTGCGCTCTGCCGCTGCAAAACGGCCGGCGAGCAGGCCGATACTGGCGCTTTCGACATAGCCTTCACAGCCGGTGATCTGGCCTGCGAATCGCAGTCCCGGCCGCGACTTCAGCGTCAGCGATCTGTCGAGCAGGACAGGCGAATTGATGTAGGTATTGCGGTGCAGGCCGCCGAGGCGGGCGAACTCGGCTTTTTCAAGACCGGGAATCATCCGGATGACTTCCGCCTGCGCGCCGTATTTCAGCTTGGTCTGGAAACCGACCATGTTGTAGAGCGTGCCCAGCGCGTTGTCCTGGCGCAACTGCACGACAGCATAGGCCTTGACGGTGGGGTTATGGGCGTTGGTGAGGCCCATCGGCTTCATCGGGCCATGCCGCAGGGTTTCGCGGCCGCGTTCGGCCATGACCTCGATCGGCAGGCAGCCGTCGAAATAGGGCGTGCCTTCCCATTCCTTGAAACCGGTCTTGTCGCCAGCGATCAGCGCATCGACGAAAGCATTGTACTGCGCCTCGTCCATCGGGCAGTTGATATAGTCCTTGCCCGTGCCGCCCGGACCGACCTTGTCGTAGCGGGACTGGAACCAGCAAACATCCATGTCGATACTCTCGGTATGGATGATCGGCGCGATCGCATCGAAGAAGGCCAGCGCATCGGCACCGGTTTCTGCCTGGATGGCGCTGGCAAGCGAAGGCGCTGTCAGCGGCCCGGTGGCGATGATGGCGAGATCCCAATCTTTCGGCGGAAGGCCGTCCACTTCCTCGCGCACGACAGTGATCAGCGGATGGCTATCGATCGCCGCAGTGACGGCATCGGAAAAGCCGTCGCGATCAACCGCAAGCGCGCCGCCGGCCGGAACCTGGTTCTTGTCGGCGCAGGACATGATCAGCGAACCGGCAAGCCGCATCTCGGCGTGCAGGACGCCGACGGCATTGCTGGTGGCATCGTCGGAGCGGAAGGAGTTCGAGCAGACCAGTTCGGCAAGGCCGTCGGTCTTGTGGGCATCCGTGCCACGGACGCCGCGCATCTCGTGGAGAATAACCGGAATGCCTGCCGCAGCGATCTGCCAGGCGGCTTCGGAGCCTGCAAGGCCACCGCCGATAACGTGAATGGGGGAGTGCGAAGATGTATCTGTCATGCGCCGTTTATTAGAGCAACGCGGCGAGGAAGGAAACCGGTTCCGTGCGGTTGATGTCAACGCAAGGCCCGGAATCAAAAACGGCACCATGTGGTGCCGTTTTCAGGTCTTCGACATTCCCGGCCCGGTCAACGGACTGGTCCGATTAACGGAAGGAACGCGAAGCAATGTTGCGGATGTCGAAGCGGGTGATGCCGATGTCCGTGAGAGCGTGGTTGGACAGGTTGCCAAGTTCAGCAACGGTACGGCGATAGTTGATCCAGCTTTTTGCGATACGAATCGGGTTCATGATCTTTTCCTTGAGAGATGCAAATGAGCAGTGCAGTGATTGCCTGCTTCGTTGACATCCTTGTACGCCTTTCGCGGGAAAAGATGGAGTGCAAAGAAAATGCATCTGCTATGCGTTTGTGCATTGCGATGCTGCTTCGCTGAGCATTTTCTGTTTCTGCTGAAAAAGAAGTCATGGGTTAACGGTGATGTCCGTGACGCCGTAATCCGTTTAACTGTTTGTTTCTTTGTGGTGTTTTTTGTGGTCGAATTGTGTTGCTGCGTCGGATGCGAGCGAAATTGTGCGGTGAGGCGCTGCAAATGTGCCGCTGCAATGAAAATAGGCAGTCATCGGATGCTGCGCCGCGTCGAAAGCTATGGTTGAACTGCGCCAATCCGAGGCATGCCAAGTGGCGACCGGGAAACCGCAGGCCGGATCTGGACGAAAAAAAACGCCCGCCGGTTTGAGCCGGAGGGCGTTTGGTTGCTGCACACCAGGCCGGAAGAGCCGGCCGGTTGCGAGACTTACTTGACTGCCTGGCGGGCGACGTACTGGATGTCGCCACGGCCGATGCCGAGGTCGTTCAGTTCGCGGTCGGTCATGCGGCCGAGTTCGTTGCAGGTCTGACGATACTTGCGCCAATTGTTGAACGAGCGAGCGATATTCATGATGCTGGTCCTTTCTAGGTTTGCCAGCACCGTTTGCTGGCCCTCATCTGATGGTTGGAATATAGGCCGTTCCGCCCTGAAATTACAGAGACAATGCTGCATCGCACCCATGCGCTTCTTGCAGGTCTCGATGCGCCCGCTGGTCGCGATATGACCAAATTCCATGCGAAGGCGTTATCGCCGGGAAATGAGGTGCCGATTGTGCGGAGGGTGGCGAACAAAAAACAACGCCCGTCGGGGGAGGAGGTCCGGCGGGCGTTGCTTGTTCTGATCGACAACTGGGAGGAGGAGTGTTGCCGATCCCATCAGGGCGCGCTGGGAGGAGGAGTGCGCTGCCCCGAAGTTGTCCTGAATATAAATCCGCCGAGCGCAAATGGGTAGAGCCAATGGCGAATGGCACCTATTCCGCCGCTGCATGGCTGGGCGCGTCGTGCGCCACACGGATGCCTGAATTTTGATCATTCGCGCAATTGTGACTGCGGAAATACAATAGATGTGTCGGGGATCTGAAACGAATAACGCCCGCTGGGGGAGGAGGTCCAGCGGGCGTCATTTACGGTGATGAGCAACTGGGAGGAGGAGTGTTGCCCATCGGATCGGAGCGGCGCTGGGAGGAGGAGTGCGCCACTCCGAATTCTGTGAAGCGAACCTTTTAAATTCGCTGGCCTTTTCCGCTTCTTGAGCGGAAGCGGCTGGCCATGCCGCTGACGGTCCCGATCGCTTGCGCTGGTCTCGTTCCGTCTTCTTGAGAACAATATAGGTGATCAGCGGTGATTTGTGCAGTGCAATATCATCATGGATGACATGCAAATTCCGCATAAGCCCGGCGATACGCCCTACAGTTCTCTTCCGGTTCCAGATTCGCACGAAACCCTTCATGTTTCGTTAACGATGACCGCGCCGCTGACGCCGCAAAGAGGGAACGCCGGGCCTGATCGTCATCTAGGAATCAGGAACGCCTATGATATGTGTTGCCCAACACGCGCATACAAGGAGATCGGCCGATGTACCGGGGACGGATCGAAAAAGACTTCAATATCTGGGTGTCCAAGGGCATGCTCGATTCTGGAGCGGCAAAAGCCATGCTGGCTGAATATGATGGCCGCGAGACGGTCTTCAGTGCAGGCCGGGTTCTGCTGGTACTGGCGGCGGTGCTTCTGTCTGCTGCTATCCTGCTTCTGGTGGCCGCCAATTGGGAAGCCATTCCACGCATCCTGCGCGTCGGCGGTATTGTCGGCCTGATCTGGGCGTTTTATCTGGGGGCAGCCCTTTGCCTTGGCCGCGGCTTCAAGGGTGTGGGTACCGCATTGCTTGTGCTGGCAACCATGACCTTTGGCGGCGCAATCGCGCTGGTTGGGCAAATGTATCACCTGTCGGGCGATGCCACCGATGCGTTGCTGGTCTGGTTCGCGGCCGCCTGCGTCGCAGCCGTCACCTTTCGCTCCGCCGCACTCGCGGTGTTTTGCGGTTTCCTGGCCTGGGCCATTTTCGGTGAACTGGTGGTCGACAATGATGCCTCGTTCGAGGGCAACGGCTATATCTACCTCGTGCCGATGCTGATCCTCGTCGTCATTGCGCTGGTGCGCTACACCAATGCCGGCATCGCGCGCCACCTTGCCTATCTGCTGGCTCTGGCCTGGCTTGGATGGTTTTACATCGAACTGCCGGAGGTCTGGGTTGCGGGCCTCTTGTTCGGGGCGGGCCTCGTGGCGTTTCTCGTCGCCAGCTTGCCCATATCGCCTCTCCATCGCTTTGCCCGCGATGCCGGCGCCGCACCGGCATTCTACAGTTTCGCGCTCGCCGTCATGGGGCTTGCGGCTTTGCATACCGAAGTCGATGGTCTGGGGCAGGAGGTTGCCATCAGCGCGGTGACGCTGGCGCTTGCACTTGGTGGCATTGCTATCGCCGGGCGGATGAATGGTGCTGTCCGCTTTCTTGCCTATGCGGTCTTTGCAGCAGAAACGCTCTTCCTGGCGTCCGAGACACTTGGCAGCATTCTCGGTACATCCGGTTTCTTCCTGATTTCCGGCGTCGTCGTCGCCCTGATCGCCTGGCTGGTCATTCGGCTTGAAAAGCGGCTTGCCGCGAAAACCGGTACGGAAGGGAGCATGGCATGAACAGCAATCCGTTGGTGAGGCCGCTGTTTGCGGCAATTCTGGTGGCGGTGCTGCAGACCGCCTTCCTCGGCTACATGATCGAGAGCCGCGCCTCGATCCTGCGCAACGGCGTCGATGTGGTGCTGAAGACCGTTCCCGTCGACCCGCGTGATCTCCTGCGCGGCGACTATGTCATCCTGTCCTACGACGTCTCGTCCATTCCTGCTGACAAGGTGACCGGTGGTTTTCCCAGCGAGGCGACCGACGCGCAGCTTTCCGTGCGCCTGGAAAAGCAGCCGGACGGATTCTGGGGTGTAGCAGAAGCGTCCTTCGGTGCGCTTGCGCCCAAGGAGGGCAGCGTTATCGCCCGGAGCGCGCCGTTCTACTTCTACCCGGCGGCCGATAGCCCGCAGTCTTCGCTGAACGTCGATTACGGCATCGAGCGTTATTATGTGCCGGAAGGCGAGGGCAAGGTTCTCGAGGAGGCGCGCAATGCCAGCGCCTTGTCGGTGACCGCACGGGTGGATGACGAGGGCCGGATGCAGATCCGTCTGATCGCGATCGATGGAAAGCCGCTCTATGAGGAGCCGCTTTATTGATTGAGAGCGCCGGTACAGGCCGCACACGTGATGGGAATACGACAAAAGCTGCATTTTTCCTGAGATCCCCATTTTTCCTTTGATCCCTTGGAAACGGGTGATATAGAGACGCCGCGCTCGGGAACGCCCTGAACCCGGTGCAGGTCTGTCATTGGCGTTATCGCTCAAGACTTTTCTGTGCCGATGCGAGCAGGCGCTGCGGTTTTCTGAACGCGGGTATGGTGAAATTGGTAGACACGCCAGATTTAGGTTCTGGTGCCGCAAGGCGTGGGAGTTCAAGTCTCTCTACCCGCACCAGAATAAAGGGACGTCCAGGGCTTGCCTTGGCGTCGATCGAGAGGACGGCGCCATTTTGCTTGCAAAACGGTGACTGATTTGCGTAAAGCCACTCCCGGCAAATGGATCGGCTCAAGTGCTCGTGTACAAGAACACCGACAGAGCCCTGTCAACGTGAAATGAAGGTTTGAACATGCAGGTTATCGAAACGCTCGCTGAAGGGCTGAAGCGCGAACTCAAGGTCGTTATCCCGGCCAAGGACATGGAAGCTCGGATGAACGAGCGTCTCGCCGAAACCAAGGACAAGGTCCGTATCAACGGCTTCCGTCCGGGCAAGGTGCCTTTCGCACATCTGAAGAAGATGTACGGCAAGTCGGTCATGGCTGAGCTCGTCAATGAACTCGTTCGCGAAAAGCCGACCGAAATCCTGTCCGAGCGCGGCGAAAAGTCTGCGACGCAGCCGGAAATCGCGATGACCGAAAACGAAGCCGAAGCGGACAAGATCCTCAACGCTGAAGCCGATTTCGAATTCACGCTGGCTTACGAAATCATTCCGGCGATCGAACTCAAGGACGTCAGCGGCATCAAGGTGACCCGCGAAGTCGTTGATATCGACGAAGCCGAAGTGACCGAGCAGATCCTCAAGATCGCTGAAAATGCCCGCACGTACGAAACCAAGAAGGGCAAGGCCGCCAACGGCGACCGCGTCACCATCGATTACCTCGGCAAGGTCGACGGCGAAGCCTTCGACGGCGGCAAGGACGAAGACGCTGAGCTGGTTCTCGGCTCCAACCGCTTCATCCCGGGTTTCGAAGAACAGCTCGTTGGCCTGAAGGCTGGCGACGAGAAGGTCATCACAGTGACTTTCCCGGCTGAATACCCGGCTGCAAACCTTGCTGGCAAGGAAGCCACCTTCGACATCACCGTCAAGGACGTTGCCGCAGCTGCCGCTGTTGAAATCAACGACGACCTCGCTACCAAGCTCGGCCTCGAATCGGCTGACAAGCTGAAGGAAGTCGTTCGCGGCCAGATCGAAAGCCAGTACGGCTCGATGACCCGCCAGAAGGTCAAGCGTCAGATCCTCGACCAGCTGGATGAACTCTACCAGTTCGACACGCCGCAGCGCCTCGTTGACGCCGAATTCGACAACATCTGGCGCCAGATCAACACCGACCTGGAACAGGCCGGCAAGACCTTCGCCGACGAAGACACGACGGAAGAAGAAGCCCGCGGCGAATACCGCAAGCTGGCTGAACGCCGCGTCCGTCTCGGCCTGGTTCTCTCGGAAATCGGCGAGAAGGCCGGTGTGACGGTAACCGACGAAGAAATGCAGCGTTCGCTGTTCGAACAGCTGCGCCAGTTCCCGGGCCAGGAAAAGCAGATCATCGACTACTTCCAGAAGACCCCGGGTGCTGCCGCATCGCTGCGCGCCCCGATCTTCGAAGAAAAGGTCGTTGATCACCTGCTCTCCGAAGTAAAGGTCACCGACAAGACCGTCAGCAAGGAAGAACTGCTGGCCGACGACGAGGACGGCGCTTCGGAAACGAAGAAATCCGCTTCGAAGAAGAAGGTCGCCAAGGCTGACGCTGCGGAAGGCGAAGAAGCCGCTCCGAAGAAGAAGGCCCCGGCCAAGAAGAAGGCAGCTGACGACAGCGCCGAATAATCCTGCACATCGTTGCTTGGTTTTGAAAAGGCCGTCCCGAAAGGGGCGGCTTTTTCTGTTTGCGCGCCCGGATTGTTGTGTGGCTGGTCCAGCCGCGTTTGTTGGTGAGGTTCCCGTGCCTTGTCCCGGATTGGAACAACACGACAAGCTAAAACGCCAAGGGTGCAGACAGATTGACACTGTCTGCCGGACGGAGGAAGGTGAGGCAGTTTACCGGACGCGGTTGAGGGGGATTCAATGGCAGGTTGCGCTTATCGATCGCTGGTTATGGCGGCAATGGTCATCTCGGCGATCGCCACGGGCCATCATGCCGTGGCTCAGGAGGCGGCCAAACCGGCCGCCGCGCCATCGGTTTCTGTTATTCAGGTCATCGAAAAGGATATCAGGCCATCGATTTCCTTCACCGGACGCATCGAAGCGGTGGATAAGGTCGAGCTGCGGGCTCGGGTCGATGGTTTCCTCGAAAAGAGGCTCTTTACCGAAGGTCAGGATGTCAAGCAGGGCGATCTGCTGTTCGTCATGGAAAAGGGACAGTACGAAGCGGCGGTGGGCCAGGCTCAGGGCGCAATCGAATCGGCTGAAGCCGGACTGTCACTGGCAAATATCGAGGTTGAACGGCAGACAACGCTTGTCGCCAAAAATGCCGCAGCACAAAACCAGCTTGACCTGGCGATTGCCAGGCAGAATGAGGCCAAGGGTAGCCTTGTCCAGCTGAACGCCGCATTAGACAAGGCCACGCTGGATCTCGGCTATACCGAAATCCGCGCCCCGATTGCCGGACGCATCGGCCGCTCGGCTTATTCCATCGGGAACTTCATCGGTCCCTCAAGCAATGTGCTGGCAACGATCGTCAGCCAGGATCCGATCTATGTCACCTTCTCGGTATCTCAGCGCGAAATTCTGGAGATTCGCAACAAGCTGGCGGGCAAGGGAACGCTGGGCAGCGCCGTTGATGCGGCGGTCGTCTTTGTCGAGCTTGCCGACGGAAAGCGATACCCGGAACCGGGCAAGGTCAATTTTGTCGATGTGACCACCGATCAGGGCACCGACACCGTACCCGTTCGCGCGACATTCCCCAATCCGAACCGGATTCTGATCGATGGCCAATTGGTGACGGCGACCGTCGAAGGTGGAGCAGCGCAAAAATCGCTGGTCGTGCCGCAGGCGGCAATCCAGATCGACCAGCAAGGACCATTTGCGCTCGTCGTCAACAGCGAGAACAAGATCGAGGTTCGCCGCATCGAGCCCGGCCAGACCGAAGGCAGCGATTTGTCCGTCCTTAAAGGGCTTGCCGTTGGGGACAGGATCGTCACCGAAGGCATTCAAAGAGTTCGCCCCGGCCAGGTCGTTGAGCCGCTTGAAGTCAAGTCGGGGTCCTGAGCCATGCTGTCGGGTATTTTCATCGATCGGCCACGTCTTGCGGTCGTTATATCGCTCGTCATCACCATTGCAGGCCTTGTCGCACTCAGCGTCATACCGATTGCCCAGTTCCCGGACATCGTGCCGCCGCAGGTGTCGGTGACGGTCAGCTATCCCGGCGCCAGCGCTGAAATCGTTCAGCAATCCGTCGCCCAGCCGATCGAATCCCGGGTCGTTGGCGTCGACAACATGATCTACATGAAGTCGACCAGCGGCAACGATGGCAGCTATACACTGACCGTCAGCTTCGCCGTTGGAACGGACCCCGATATCAACGCGGTCAACGTTCAGAACCGCGTCAACCTTGCCGAGGCGCAGCTGCCACAGGAGGCGCGGGCGCAGGGGATCAACGTCAAGAAGAAATCCTCCGCGCTGATGCAGATCATCGCCTTGACGTCAAAAGACGGCAAGCAGGACCAGCTTTTCCTCTCCAATTACGCGACAATCAATATCATTGATGGCTTGAAACGGATCAGCGGCGTGGGCGACGTCTCGCTGCTGACGCCATCCGACTACAGCATGCGCATCTGGGTGACGCCGGAGCGGCTGACCAGTTTCGGAATGACGCCGAACGACATTGTCGACGCGCTGAAGCGGCAGAACGTCCAGGCCGCCATCGGCCGTATCGGCGCTCAGCCGGCGCTGCCTGACCAGCAGTTCCAGTTGACCATCCAGACGAAGGGGCGCCTCAGCACGGTCGAGGAATTCGGCAGCATCGTTCTGCGTGCCCAGCCGGACGGCTCTTTTGTCCGTATCCGTGATGTGGCGCGCGTCGAATTGACGTCGAAGACGGCGGAGCAGATCGGCCGGCAGGATGGCACGCCGGCGGCCGTGCTTGGCATCTACCAATCGCCGGGTGGCAATGCGATTGCCACGGCGGAAGCCATTGGCCAGTTGCTCGAAAAGCTCAAGCCGTCCTTTCCGGATGGTGTCGACTACAAGGTGACCTACGATACGACAAAGTTTGTCGATGAGAGTATCCACGAGGTCATCAAGACGCTGATAGAGGCCTTTATCCTCGTGGTGATCGTTGTCTATCTGTTTCTTGGAAGTGTGCGGGCAACGCTCATTCCGCTGATCGCGGTACCGGTTTCGTTGATCGGAACGTTTGCCGTGATGATGGCGCTGGGCTTTTCAGCCAACACCGTTTCGCTGCTGGCGCTCGTGCTGGCCATCGGCATCGTCGTCGATGACGCGATCGTCGTGGTCGAGGCCGTCGAGGCCCAGTTGGAAAAAGACCCGAGCATTACGCCGGCGCAAGCCGCCCGGCTTGCCATGGGCGAGATCACGGCGCCGATTATCGCCATCACGCTGGTTCTGCTGTCGGTGTTCATCCCGGTGGCCTTCATTCCGGGCATTTCCGGCGAACTGTTCCGCCAGTTCGCGGTTGCCGTTTCGGTCTCGATGGTGATTTCGGCCATCAACGCGCTGTCGCTGTCGCCAGCCCTCTGCGCGGTGCTTCTGAAAGCGCATCATGGTCCTAAACGTGGCCCGATCCGCTATGTGCTGAAGGGGATCGACTATGCCCGCGATGGCTATGCCGCGCTGGTACGCCGGTTTGTCCGCTTCGCGTTTCTCGGGTTGGTACTTCTTGTCGGCCTGATGGCCGGTACCGGCTGGCTGATCAAGTCGACGCCGACAGGTTTCTTGCCGTCCGAGGATCAGGGCGCGATCTTTGGCGAAATCGTCCTGCCGGATGGCGCCTCGGTCAACCGCACCAACGAAGTGGCCAAACGGGTCGAAGACATGATCCGCAAGACCGATGGTGTTGACGGGGTCATGTCGGTTGTCGGTTACAGTCTGCTCGATGGCCAGGTGAAGTCGAATTCCGGCCTGCTGGTGATTACGCTGAAGCCGTTTGCCGACCGCACGACGGCGGAATTGTCCGTCAACGGCCTGCTTGCCAAGTTGAGCGCCGAACTCCAGACGGTCCAGGACGCCAACGTCATCGTCTATAACCTGCCGCCGATCATCGGGTTGGGCACAGGCAGTGGCTTCGAATACCAGCTGCTCAGCCTCACCGGCGGTAGCGCCAGCGATGTTGCCCAGGCGGCACGGGGCCTTGTGTTTGCGGCAAACCAGGATCCGGCGCTCAGCAAGGTGTTCACCACCTATGCGGCCAACACCCCGCAACTTTATCTCGATATCGACCGCGAAAAGGTCCAGACGCTTGGCATCGAGGTTTCCGATGTCTTCAACGTGTTGCAATCGGTGCTGGGTAGTGCCTATGCCAACGATTTCAACCTGTTCGGCCGCACCTGGCAGGTCACGGTGCAGGGAGAGGCTTCAGAGCGATCGAAGGTTGACGATATCTACCGGATCAATGTCCGCAACAACAAGGGCCAGATGGTGCCGATCCGGGCGTTTGCGCAGGCACGCCTGATCCTCGGGCCGCAGCTGATCGTGCGCTACAACAACTATGCCAGCGCCACGATCAATGGGGGACCAGCGGAGGGGCGCAGTTCCGGCGAAGCGATCGCTGCGATGGAGGCGGTATCTGCCAAGACGCTTCCTGCTGGTTATAGCTATGAGTGGACCGGCACAGCGCTGCAGGAAATCGAGGCGAGCGGCAAGACGACGATGATTCTCGGCCTTGCCGTGCTGTTTGCCTATCTGTTCCTTGTCGGGCTTTACGAGAGCTGGACAATCCCGATTGCGGTGCTTTTGTCGGTGACGGCCGGGATCGCCGGCTCGATGCTGGCGTTGAAAGTCGCGGGCCTCGACAACAACCTCTATGCCCAGATCGGCCTTGTGGTGCTGATTGCGCTTGCGGCGAAAAACGGCATTCTCATCGTCGAATTCGCGATGGAACGGCGAAAACAAGGATTGGGTATTGCTGATGCAGCGGTCGAGGGCGCGCGCGAACGGTTCCGTGCCGTGATGATGACCAGCTTTGCCTTCATCGCCGGCCTGGTGCCGCTGGTCATTGCGCAAGGGGCAGGCATGCTCAGCCGCCGCGGCGTCGGCACCGCCGTTTTCGGCGGCATGCTGGGGGCCGCACTGGTCGGCATCTTCCTGATCCCGATGCTCTACGTGAATTTCCAGTGGCTGCGCGAAAAGGCAAAGACGATCGGGCGCAAGACGGAAAGCCAGCCGGCGAAGTAAACTGCGAAACCGTCCGTATAATCCCTTAAAACTGTATCGTTTTAGGGAATAACATTTGCATGCCAAAGGCGTTCGAGCACCGCGCTCTGTCGGTACTCGACCATGGATAAGGCCCGCTCCGACAATGTCGAGCGAGCCTTATCTGTTTTTCCTGATAACTCAGACGACGATGAAATCCAGGTTTGTCAGTGCCAGGCCCGACGTCAGCCGGGCGAACTGTATACCTGCACCAGCGCCGGTGCCATCGGCATCATACAGCAGGTCGCCTGTATCCGTTTCATAGATGATGCGATCGCTGGCATCGCCGGCAAGGCCGGTGGTATTGGCTCGGAAGGCCGCCGCTGCAAGCGTTCCAAGGGCACCAATCGCGGTAAAGATGGCGTTCTCCAGCGACATCGTATCGTTGGCGACATTGAAATCCGTAATCATGTCGACGTTTGTTGCGGCATTCAGTGCTGTATTGAAGGCGAAGGTATCGTTTCCGGAGTTGCCGGTCATGGTATCATTTCCGGCGTGCCCTCGGATCGTGTCGTTACCTGCTCCACCCCTGATAACATTGCCTGCGCTATTGCCATAAAGAGTATCGTTGAAGTTGGTGCCTATCAGGTTTTCAATGGAGCTATAGGTATCACCGGCGGCGTCGCCCGTGTTTGATGCCGGACTAGCCAAGCTTGCGATAACTCCGATTGTCGCGGTGGAATATGACGCTGTATCGAGACCGGCTCCGCCGCTCAGAAGGTCTGCGCCCGCACCGCCGATCAGGAGGTCATTGCCGTTCCCACCCGCAACCGTATTTGCACCGCTGTCGCCAGAAAGTATATCGTTGAAATCCGTGCCGCCGAGCTTTTCTATCGAAATATAGGTATCACCAGCAGCATCACCGGTATTGGAAGCAGGACTGACCAAACTGGCGACGACACCGGAAGCCGCACCGGCGTAGGAAACGGTATCCAATCCCAATCCTCCATCGAGTTTGTCGGCTCCTGCGCCTCCGTTCAACGTGTCGTCGCCACCAAGGCCAGATAGAGTGTCTGTTCCGGCGCCCGTCTTCAGGTTGTTGTTCTCGCCGGATCCTGTCACGACGTCATTGCCGCTACCGGTGATGACATTTTCGACGCTGGCGAGCGAAATGGGCCCTGAAGCCGGAGCATCGATATTGAAGAACTCTCCGTCTTGAAGGTTAACGTTGGCGTCGAAGCCCGGGAAGATCACGGTCGATGTGTCGAACGTATCGGTGCCGGCCCCACCGAAAAAGGCTTCGCCAATGCCGCCGTTCCACCCGGCAAGCAGATAGAAGCGGTCATTGCCTGCATTTCCGTAGACGAGATCGACGCCGCCGCCTGCGGTCAGGGTATCATTTCCATCGCCACCCAAGATGGTGTCGTTGCCCGCACCGCCGTCGATGGCGTCGTTGCCGGCGCCACCGTCAATGGTGTCGTTGCCGCCATTGCCGTTGATCACGTTGGCAAGGGCGTTGCCGGTGATCGTGTCCGCCAATTGAGTACCTTTGACATTTTCGACATTAATGATCGAGTATGGCCCGCCAAAGGTCGGAGAGAAATCATAAGTATTGGCGCCGAGATTGACGATGGCACCTCGTGTCGTCGAATTGCTCAAATCGAGCATGTCGATCCCGGTGCCGCCATCGGTATCATCACCGAATTCGCCTTCGCGGACATAGAAGGTGTCGTTTCCATCGCCACCGTTAACGGTGTCCTTGGAAAAACCACCTTCGATCCAATCATCGCCGTCGCCGCCATTGATGATATCGACACCCAGGCCTGCAAGGAGCGTATCATTGCCGCCATTCCCGTTGAGGGTGTCGTTGCCCGATTGGCCGTCAATCGTGTCGTTACCGCCATTACCATTGAGCAGGTTGTCGGCATTGTTCCCGGTGATGGTGTCATTGCCAGAACCGCCATTGGCATTTTCGATCAGCGACCGGGCATCGCCGTTGAACTGAAAGGCGTTGAAGACGTTGCCGCGAGCAAAGCCGCCGTTGGGGCCGCCGCCAAGGAAAGCCAGTTGCGCCGAAGAAAATGTCGAGTTTTCGCCGGGGCGGAGGTCGAGCCTGAGGTTCGTCGTATAGTTTGACAGATCGTAGGTGTCGATGCCGTTACCGTCCCAGATGGTGGAGAATATGCGGTTGGCACCGGGGTCGATGGCTAAGGCGCCATCGACATAGGAATTGCCATTGGTTGGATCCCACGTGTAGATGGTGTTGCCGCCGTTGATGGTGAAGTCCGCGCCATACATGGTCTGCAGGGCGAGAATGTCGATCATCATGTAAGTCTGTGGCGCGCCCCACTGCTCGTAGTCGTAACCACTGGTGGCGTCGCCGATATAGCTTGAATAGGTCATCACGGTGAATTCGACCGAATTATACGCGGCAGGCACAGCCGTGTTGCCAGGCCCGCCCGTTTCATGGCCATGTTTCAAACCAAGCGAATGGCCCAGTTCGTGAATCATAGTGTGCCATGCATAATTACCTGCAGCCGGGTTTTTCAGGCTGTTGGTGGTGCCATCGTAGGTGTTGCCGAAGAAGGTATCGCCACCGGTGACGGCATTGCTGGGATAGAAGGCATAGGCGGTTCCAGCATCGCCGGAGTTTGCAGCTCGGATCGTTGAATTGGACGTACCCGCTCCATTGTAGGTTATGCTGAGATTGGTGAACCCTTCGATCGAAAATCCGCCGGCACCACCCAGTTGCGTGTAAACAGACTGATTCAGCGCCGAATGGAAGGCGATCATTTGCTGCGCGGTGAACTGCGAAAATGCTTCGTTCTGCGCGCTTATGCCATTGCCGTTTTGATCCGAGCTATATCCGGCCTGGTAGTCGGCCGAGGAATCCGTGTCGCTGTACGTAATCGATGTCTGGTTCCAGCGTACACCGCTCAAAACGCCATCGATCAGTGCATTTCCGGTCGCCCCGACGGCGATGGAAACAGAGAGATCACCGTTTTCTTGCGGTACCTGCGCATCATTGTTACCGGATGTTCCAAGCTCCGGCGCCCCGATCGCATCAGAGCCTATTACCGGCGCGATCGTCGTCTTGGCCGGTGTCCACCCAGTAACCCAGTCCGATGCGGCGACGCTGAAAAGCCGAGATGAAGAGACATCCTTGCTGGCTTCGCCGAAGGACCAGCCGGGATCCAATGCTGTTGAAGTGAAAAACAGAGAATTTGTTCGCGTCCTGATGGTCATGATGCCTCCTTGGTCGCATCAGGTTCTGTCCATGCACCTGAGGCAACGCGCGTTTAAGTTTGCATTCATGGGCGGCGGCATTCTGCAAAGGCGCAGAAACATACCTGCCAAAACCGCGTGCGCGGAATCAGCATGTAGAGAAAATTCAATGATCTGCCGCGTCCCGAAAGCAGTGAGTGACAGGCTTAATTCGTAGACGAGTTCACGTGCTTGAAAATTTACATAAGTAACTGATATTTAATGAAAATACTGAAATTTGTGGAGTTTCGTATTTGCTGCTTCAATCAGGAATCGGCGTGAGCCTGCTGATTGATATGCAAGCTGCCGTATTCATGCCTCATTGCAGCCTGAATTTAGACTACGCTAATAAATTTTATGTGACAAGGCTAATGTAGTGGGGCGATCGTTTCCTGTGTTCAAAGGATGTCTAACTGACAGCCTCTCAGGCGAGAGAGGAGTTTTGATTAACAGACAACAGACACCTTGGAGGTATATAGGCAGGCAATGAACAACCCGTTTTTTGTGCTCTTTACAGTTGCAGTCATGTTTGTTGCGTGGACGTCTGTGTCATCATCCGCTCCTGCAAACCAAATGGGTAAAGATGCTGAAATGATGGAAACACCACCAGATCCGGACAAAGCCGTTTTGTCGGAATACCGCATGCTCGCGGCACGCGGGACAGTTGAAGCCTATGAGCTCTTTATCGCACGCCATCCGGACCACCCACTTGCCGATGACGCGCGAAAGAAGCTGAAAAAACTGAACAGCGAATGAAGCCTGCCGATAACGGGGCAGAAACCGATTTTGTCCGGCTGGTTAAATATCCGCGTAGGTCCCTGCCGTCTTCCGTATCAATTTCGCACAACAGCAGACTGGTCGTTGCGGGACGCTTTGCCCGCCCGATTTTCCTCGAAGAAAATCCTCACACCTTTGGTGTGATCTCGCCCATCCGGTTACCGGCATCAAGGCCGGCGATCTTGTAGGCTTCGGCCAGCGTCGGGTAGTTGAAGGTGTTTTCGACGAAATATTCGACGGTGCCCTTCAGGTTTAGCACGGCCTGGCCGATATGGACAAGTTCGGTGGCACCTTCGCCGACAATATGGACGCCGAGCAGGCGGCGGGTTTTCAGCGAGAAGATCAGCTTCAGAAGTCCGGAATCCAGCCCCATGATATGGCCGCGCGATGTCTCGCGAAAACGGGCGATGCCGCATTCGTAGGGAATGCCGCGCTCCTTGACCTCTTCCTCCGTCAGCCCGCAGGTCGAAATTTCCGGTACGGCATAGATGCCGTAGGGGAAGAATTTGGGCGGTTCCTTGGCGATCGCTCCAACGGCAACGCGGGCTGCGATACGGCCCTGTTCCATCGAGGTGGAGGCAAGGCTCGGGAAACCGACAACGTCGCCAGCGGCATAGATGTTCGGAACCGAGGTCTGGAAAGTCTCGGGGTTGACGCTGAGGCGGCCGCGGCTGTCGGCCTGAAGACCGGCAGCCTCCAGGTTGAGCGAATCGGTAGCGCCCATGCGCCCGGCGGCAAACAGCACCATTTCGCAAAGGATGACACGGCCGCTATCGAGCTTGATCGAGCATTTACCGTCCGGCGTCCGTTCCACTTTTTCGGCCTTCTGCCCGAGATGCAGCTTCATGTTGCGGTCGCGCAGCTGGTAGGTGAAGTCCTCGACGATTTCCTTGTCGATGAAATCCAGCATGGTGGTCTTCGGGTCGATCAACGTGACCTGTGTATCGAGCGCGCTGAAAATCGTTGCGTATTCGATGCCGATGACGCCAGCGCCGATCACGGCCATGGAACGGGGAAGCTCCTCGATTTCAAGCAACTCGTCGCTGTCGAGAACGGTCTTTCCGTCGAAGGGAATGTAGTCGGGGCGAAACGGTTTCGTGCCGACGGCGAGCAGGATGCTGGTGGCGGAAACCTGAACGATTTCGCCGTCTTCCTTGACGATCTGCATCGTCTGCGGATCAACGAAGCTGGCTTTGCCGCGGATATGCTGAACGCGGTTGCGGGCGAACTGATGTTCCAGCACCTCGACCTCGTGATCAAGGGTGATCAGCAGACGCCGGCGCAAATCCTCGGCGCTGATTTCTTCCTTGACCCGGTAGGCGCGGCCGTAAAAGCCGCGCTCGCGCCAGCCGGTCAGGTTCAGCGCGGTTTCGCGCAGGGTTTTCGAGGGGATGGTACCGGTATGGACCGAGACGCCGCCGACCCGCTTTCCCTGCTCGATGACAAGAACCTTCTTGCCCAGCTTGGCGGCCTGAATGGCAGCCCTGCGCCCTGCAGGTCCGCTGCCGACAACCACGAGATCGTACTGGTTCATGTCGCGTTTCCGGTGATGGAGGAAGAATCGTTGTGCGTTGCGGTAAATGTCGCCTGCGACCGTCTATATCGTCAATCTTACAGTTTGATAAACCCCATGAGCAGCCCGAGGCTTGCGGATGCTTATTTTACGAAATGCGATTATATTGAGCATGACATCGTCTGCTGCTTAACGCGATGCCGTGGCCGCCAGTCATTGGGCCACGCAGCACTGAGGTTCAGTTGGCATATGTCTAACCGGCCGCGCCCGGTTTCTGCAATGGGAGAGGGTTATGGGTTTGCAAGAAACCGTCGGCAGACTGAAAAACGAGACCGTCCCCTCTGCGGAGAGCAATCCGTCCGAGCCGCCCGCAAAGCCGCGCACCCGCCCGGGTGTCGTGGCCGCTGCCGTTTACGAGCATGGCCAGCGTATTCTCGATATCGAGATCAAGGACGCGCATACATGGAAGGGCCGCGACAAGGCGGTGGTCTGGATCGGGCTGCATGAGCCCGATGAGGCGCTGTTACGCGAAGTTCAGGCCGAATTCGGCTTGCATGATTTGGCCATCGAGGATGCGCGGCATGCCCATCAGCGTCCGAAGCTGGAAATCTATGGCGATGCCATCTTCGTCGTGGCCCGCACCGCCCACATGATGGGTGAGGAGATCGTCTTCGGCGAAACCCATCTGTTTGTCGGTCGCGGCTATGTGGTTTCGGTGCGCCACGGCCCATCGACATCCTACAATCTGGTCCGGCAGCGCTGCGAGGCTTCTCCAGCCGCATTGGCGCATGGCGAGAACTATATCCTCTATTCGATCCTCGATTTCATCGTCGACAACTACATGCCCGTCGTCGAGGGCATCCATGCGGAAGTCGAGGAGTTGGAAGAACGGGTCTTGCGCGACCGCCTCGACAAGAAGGACATCGAACGCCTTTATTTCCTGCGTCGCAGCCTGCTGCGCCTGCGCAATGCCGTCGTTCCCCTGGTCGATGTCTGCCGGCGCCACGAGCATCTCGATCTGCCCGGCATGGACGCCACGCTGCATGCACTGTTCCGCGATGTGACCGATCATGTCCGGCGGGTGCAGGAGGATATCGACACGCTACGTGAGGTGCTGGCCTTCACCTTCGAGGCTAGCCTGATGATCGGCCAGTCGGAGCAGACCGAAATTTCGCGCAAGCTTGCATCCTGGGCCGCCATCCTAGCCGTCCCGACGGCGATTGCCGGGATTTATGGGATGAATTTCGACGACATGCCGGAATTGAAATTCAGATACGGTTATTTCGTCGTCCTGGCACTGATCGTCTTCATCTGCAGCATGCTCTACCGGATGTTCCGGCGGGTAAAGTGGCTCTGAGCCGGTGCGATCAGATCAGGCGCAGCCCTTTGAGGCTGGCGTGACCATCCTTGCCGATGATGATGTGATCGTGGACGGTAATCCCAAGCGGCTTTGCCGTATCGACGATCATCTTGGTCATCTCGATATCGGCCCTCGAAGGGGTCGGATCGCCGGAAGGATGATTGTGGACGAGGATAAGCGCGGTCGCGGACAGCTCAAGCGCGCGCTTGACCACTTCGCGCGGATAGACCGGCGTATGATCGACGGTGCCGGTCTGCTGTACCTCGTCGGCAATCAGGGCATTGCGCTTGTCGAGAAAGAGAATGCGGAACTGCTCGCGGGTCTCGTGCGCCATGGCCGCATGGCAGTAGTCGATCACGGATGACCAGGAGGCCAGCACCTGCTTGCCTTTAAGCTCACTCTTGAGGGTGCGGTGGGCCACGGTCGAGATCAGTTTCAGGTCGAAGGCAACGGCCTCGCCGATGCCCTTCACTTCCTGCAGCAAGGCAGGCGAAGCGCCAAAGACGCCGGCCAGTGTTCCGAAACGTTCAAGCAACGCCTTGGCGATCGGCTTTGTATCGCGGCGCGGGATTAGCCGGAAGAGCAGCAGTTCGAGGATTTCATAATCGGCCAGCGCCGTATCGCCATGATCCCGGTAGCGTGTCCGCAACCGGTCGCGATGGCCATGATAATGCGCATCGTCCTGTTGCACCGTCGGTACGCCAAGGCTGGAGCGCTTCGGTTGCTGTTCGGCGAAAAAGCCCCTTTCATCAGCCGGTTGCGAATGATCGCCTTCGGAGGAAAAAGGGGGCTTTGTCATCGCAAACCTTATGCTGGCAGCCCCGGACGGTCGAGGCCGGCCGGCGACAGGGTGAAAATCTCGCAGCCGGTGGCGGTAACGCCGACGGCGTGTTCGTATTGCGCCGAGAGAGACCGGTCGCGGGTGACGGCAGTCCAGCCATCGGCCAGAACCTTCACATGCGGCCGGCCGAGATTGATCATCGGCTCGATGGTGAAGATCATGCCTTCGCGCATTTCCGGGCCTTCGTTGGCGCGGCCATAATGCAGGATATTCGGGGCATCATGAAAAAGCCGTCCCACGCCATGGCCGCAGAAGTCGCGCACCACCGAACAGCGCTCGGCTTCGGCAAAGGTCTGGATGGCTTCGCCGATGGCGCCAGTGCGGGCGCCGGGCTTGACGGCGGCGATGCCGCGCATCAGGCATTCATGGGTGACTTCAAGCAGGCGCTGGGCAGCGCGCTTGATTTCGCCGACCGGATACATCCGGCTGGAATCGCCGTGCCAGCCATCGATGATATAGGTGACATCGATATTGACGACATCGCCTTCGCGCAGCGGCTTCTCGTTGGGAATGCCGTGGCAGACGACGTGGTTGATCGATGTGCACGATGATTTGGTATAGCCGCGATAATTGAGCGTCGCGGGCAGGGCGCCGTGGTCCATGCCGAAATCGAACACGAACCGGTCGATCTCGTCGGTCGTTACACCCGGTTTGACGCGGCTTGCCAATTCGTCAAGGCAACGCGCGGTGATCTGGCAGGCACGCTTGATGCCGGCAAAATCCTCGGGCGTATAGAGGCGGATGACGCCGGTATTCTTGTAGGGCGCTGACGCTGCCTCGATATAGGTGACCATTACAATACTTTCAGTTGTCTTTCATAAATGTCATAGATCAGCACAGGCGGGTTCGTCTATCGGGATCAGGCCGTCAGCTGCAATTTGCTGCGGCGAAACCCTGCATTTGACGGCGAAGGCCTCAACTCCGCGCTGCATCGCCCGGCGATAAGCCTTGGCATAAGCCGGGTCGAGGTCATCGCATATCCTGAACGTGGCGCAGTCATCCCGCTGGATCAGGTAGATCATGATGCCGCGATGGCCTTCATCGACCATATCGCCGAGTTCTTCCAGATGTTTTGCACCCCGCGCGGTCGGGCTGTCGGGAAATTCACCAAGGCCCGCCGTGCGGCTGAAATGGACGTTCTTGACCTCGACATAGGCACGGCCGCGCTCGGGATCGCTGAGCAGGATGTCTATGCGGGAATTGCGGCCATATTTCTGTTCGCGCTGCAAAGTGGAATAGAGGTGAAGGTCGCCGACCTGTCCGGCCTTGATCGCTTCTTCTGCCAGCCGGTTCGGCAGTCCGGTATTGATGCCGACGACGGTGTTGCCGACTTCGATCATTTCGAACATATGCTGATATTTGCGTGTCGGACTGTTGTGCTCGGACAACCAGATGCGCGAGCCAGACGTTGTCAGCCCGCGCATCGATCCGGTATTCGGGCAGGAGCCGGTGATTTGGCGCCCATCCTCAAGCAGGGCGTCGAAAAGAAAGCGTTTGTAGCGCTGGATAAGCACGGCGGGCACCAGTGGCCTGTCGAAGAGCATGAAGTGTCCGTTATCTGATCAGGCGCGGGCGCGGACATAAGAGCCCGGCGCTTCTTCAAGAGAATTGAGGTTTCCGCCCGTCTTGCGCGCGGGCACGCGCTCGCCATCAAGCGTTTCGATCCAGGCCTGCCAATGCGGCCACCAGGAGCCGGGCGTTTCCTTCGCGGACGTGACCCAATCATCGAAATCGCCCGTGGCAGGACCACCGGTCCAGAACTGGTACTTGTTCTTGTCCGGCGGATTGACGACGCCGGCGATGTGGCCGGAGCCGGACATGACGTAGGTGACGTCACCGCCAAAGAACTGGCTGCCGACGAAGACAGACTTTGCCGGGGCGATATGGTCTTCCTTGGTGGCCAGATTGTAGATCGGGATTTTGACGTCACCGAGTGAGACCTTCTTGCCGGCCAGCACCATGTCGCCCTTGGTCAGGTTGTTCTGCAGGTAGCAATTGCGCAGATAGAAGGAGTGGTTGGCCGCCGGCATCCGCGTCGAATCGGAATTCCAGTAGAGCAGGTCGAAGGCTGAGGGCTCCTGGCCCTTCAGGTAGTTGTTGACGAAATAGGGCCAGATGAGATCCGACGCCCGCAACATGTTGAAGGCCATCGCCATCTTCGAGCCGTCGAGATAGCCGGTCTCCTTCATCCGCTGTTCCATCTGGGCGATCTGTTCCTCGTCGGCAAAAACCTTGAGGTCGCCGGCATGGGTGAAATCGACCTGCGTGGTAAACAGGGTGGCAGAGCGGATGCGGGTGTCGCCTTCCTGTGCGTGCAGGGCAAGCGTTGCGGCAAGCAGGGTGCCGCCAACGCAGTAGCCGATCGCATTGACGTCCTCTTCGCCGGTCGCCTGGCGGATCGTGTCGAGTGCAAAGCCGATGCCTTCGCGGGCGTAGGACTCCCAGTCCTTGTTGGCATGGCGCTCATCCGGGTTGACCCAGGAGATGACGAAGACGGTGTGGCCCTGATCCACGGCCCATTTGATGAAGGATTTTTGCGGGTTGAGATCCAGCACATAGAACTTGTTGATCCATGGCGGGCAGATCAACAGCGGCCGCTTCAGCACCGTCTCGGTGGAGGCATCATATTGCAGCACCTGGCAGACGTCGCTTTGGCCGATCACCTTGCCAGGCGTAATCGCGATGTTCTCGCCGACTGCGAATTTGCTGACATCCGTCTGGCGAAGTTTCAGGTCTCCCTTGCCGGCAACGATGTCCTCGGCCAGCATCTGCATGCCCTTGACGAGGTTGGCACCGCTGGAGGCGACCGTCTCGCGATAGAGTTGCGGATTGGTGGTGACGAAATTGGCAGGCGACAGGGCGCTGGAAATCTGCCGGACGTAGAATGC
This sequence comes from Hyphomicrobiales bacterium, assembly GCA_900473685.1. Classification (GTDB taxonomy): domain Bacteria; phylum Pseudomonadota; class Alphaproteobacteria; order Rhizobiales; family Rhizobiaceae; genus Pararhizobium. Next base: position 76,893 of record UCNE01000018.1, on the reverse strand, counting down.
CGCCTTGTGCTTGGTGTGATCGTCAAGACCTTCGGCGTCGCGCACCATCCGGTCCGCCCAGTTGGACGTGATGAAATAGGCCTGGCGCAGGAAATCGAAGAACGGATTGGTGGCCCAGTCGGCATCGGCAAAACGCTTGTCGTTGCGCGGCACGCCGTCGGGATCGCTGACCGTCTCGCCGCTCATTTTCTGCAGGCTGCGTGTCCACATCGAGAAGAAACTGCCCATCAGGTAGGTCTGCGCCTCGAGGGTGCGCCTTGGATCGGAGAGCCAGTATTCGGAAACCTTAGATAGCGTCTTGACCATATCGACCATCGGGTCGGCGACCATGTCGATCTTTTCGCCGCTTTCGCGGGGGGCAAGCCATGCGGATGCGGCCTTGCCGAGCTGTTCGACCGTGCGGGCAAGATTCATCGTAAAGGCTTCCGGATCCTTGACGATGTAGGGTTCGACGGATTTCGGGTCGAAACCGGGAAAACCATCCGTGCTGGTGCCGGTCTGGCCCTCGGCCTTCCTGTCTTCTGCCACCCAGTTTCCTCCACAGATGTTTGTTTGTTTTGTCTTTTTACATTCTGCCTTAAAATGATTACAAGTGCCAGCGCATGTTGGACTCGGGGCAGATAGGCCGCCCGCCGGTTTCGGTCAGAGATTCAATCTAAAGGGGCCGGGCAGGGACGAGATGACGAAGTCGGGGAAAGCAGTGATGACGCGGATGGGTACGGCCTTTGGACTGGCAGGTTTGGTGCTTGCTCTAGCCGCGTGCAGTTCGACAAAGGTCGAGGAGCAGCCGTCAATCTATTCGGCCACCATGGCCAAGCCTATTCCCGCCGATGTCTATCCTGTCATCGAGGGCAAATTGCCGGCAGCGAGTGCCCAGATGAGCAACGAAGACGCCGCAAGCCAGTCGGCGCGGCTGACGGCGCTCGGGGCTGCGCGATCGTCGGGAAAAATCTCCGAAGCGGAATATCAGCGCCGCCTGAAGGAGCTGCAGCTGCTGGCCGCCAACCACGGTGCCGATACGCTGAAAGAGATACAGAAATAGCGCTTGCGTTTCGGCTGATTTGGACGCAAAGCGTTTCATGGCCGCGTGGGCCAGATTGCACCGCGCGCGTCTCCTTGCACGCATGATTCCGGCACGGGGACGGCGCAAGACGAGGTTTAGAGATGGAAGAGTTTCACAAAGTCCGGCGTCTGCCGCCTTACGTTTTCGAACAGGTCAACCGTTTGAAAGCCAGCGCGCGAGCGGGTGGAGCTGACATCATCGACCTCGGCATGGGCAATCCGGACCTTCCGACGCCGCAATCCGTCGTCGACAAGCTGTGTGAGGTCGTCCAGGATCCGCGCACTCACCGCTATTCGTCCTCCAAGGGCATTCCTGGCCTTCGCCGCGCGCAGGCCGCCTATTATGCCCGCCGTTTCGGCGTCAAGCTCAATCCAGATACGCAGGTCGTAGCGACGCTTGGTTCGAAGGAAGGCTTTGCCAACATGGCGCAGGCGATCACCGCGCCTGGCGACGTGATCCTGTGCCCGAACCCGACCTATCCGATCCATGCCTTCGGCTTCCTGATGACCGGCGGTGTGATCCGTTCGATCTCGGTCGAGCCGGATGACACGTTCTTCCCGCCGCTGGAGCGGGCGATCCGTCATTCAATCCCCAAGCCGATCGCGCTGGTCATCAACTATCCGTCCAACCCGACGGCGCATGTGGCAACGCTTGATTTCTACAAGGAAGTCGTCGCGTTTGCGAAGAAGCACGACATCGTCATCCTGTCGGATCTGGCCTATTCGGAAATCTATTTCGACGGCGTCCTGCCGCCATCCGTTCTGGAAGTTCCAGGCGCGATGGACAACACGGTCGAGTTCACCTCGATGTCGAAGACATTTTCCATGCCCGGCTGGCGCATGGGCTTCGCCGTCGGCAACGAACGCCTGATCGCAGCCCTGACGCGGGTCAAGTCCTACCTCGACTACGGCGCTTTCACGCCGATCCAGGTGGCCGCGACCCATGCGCTGAATGGCGACGGCTCGGATATCGCCGAGGTCCGCAATATCTACAAGCGCCGCCGCGACGTTTTGGTCGAAAGCTTCGGCAAGGCCGGATGGGACGTGCCGCCGCCGGCTGCAACCATGTTTGCCTGGGCAAAGATCCCGGAAAAATTCCGCCATCTCGGTTCGCTGGAGTTCTCCAAGCTTCTAGTTGAAAAGGCCGATATCGCCGTGGCGCCGGGCATCGGCTTCGGCGAACAGGGTGACGATTATATCCGCATCGCGCTGGTCGAGAACGAACACCGGATTCGCCAGGCAGCCCGCAGCCTGAAGAAGTTTCTGTCGACAGCCGACGATACGTTGCACAACGTCATCTCGCTGAACGCTCACCGCTGAGGCACTGGATTTCCAGTCCCCTCAAAATCTGCTCCGCCGGTTCAGGCGGAGCGCTCTCGATATGTTAATGATAGGAAACGTGTATGGCAGATGCCCTTAAAATCGGCATTGCGGGCTTGGGAACTGTGGGTGCCTCGCTCGTGCGTATTCTCCAGGAGCGCCACGAGGCGCTGGCGACGACATGCGGCCGGGCCATCGAAATCACCGCCGTCACGGCACGCGACAGGAACCGCGACCGCGGCGTCGACATTTCCGCCATCGAATGGCATGAAGATGCGCTTTCGCTGGCGAGCACTGCCGATATCGACGTTTTCGTCGAGTTGATGGGCGGTGCTGGTGAGCCGGCTCTGTCAGCCGTCAAGGCTGCCCTGTCGCGCGGCGTGCACGTAATCACCGCCAACAAGGCGCTGCTCGCCGCTCATGGCATCGCGCTTGCCGGTCTGGCTGAAGAGCATGGCGCGCTTCTCAACTATGAAGCTGCGGTCGCCGGCGGCATTCCGGTGATCAAGGCTCTTCGTGAATCGCTGACGGGCAACACAATTTCGCGCGTCTATGGCATCATGAACGGCACCTGCAACTACATCCTGACCAAGATGGAAAAGGAAGGCCTGTCGTTCGAGGCCTGCCTCAAGGAAGCGCAGCGCCTCGGTTATGCCGAAGCCGATCCGGCCTTCGACATCGAGGGTAACGATACCGCCCACAAGCTGTCGATCCTCACCAGCCTTGCCTTTGGAACCGCGATCGCGGCCGATGACATCTATCTGGAAGGCATCACCAATATCTCGATCGACGATATTCATGCAGCCGCCGATCTGGGCTACCGTATCAAGCTGCTTGGCGTTGCCCAGCGCACGGAGAGCGGTATCGAGCAGCGGGTGCACCCGACCATGGTTCCGCTCGATTCGGTGATTGCGCAGGTTGATGGCGTTACCAATGCGGTGGCGATTGAATCCGATATTCTCGGCGAATTGCTGATGGTCGGCCCGGGTGCCGGCGGCAATGCAACGGCATCTGCCGTGCTCGGCGACATCGCCGATCTCGCCAAGAGCCGTCCGGGCGCCCAGCATGTGCCGGCATTTGGCCGTCCCGTTACGGCGCTGCTGCCCTATAAGCAGGCGCAGATTCAGAGCCATGAAGGCGGATACTTCATCCGTCTGAAGGTTCTCGACAAGACCGGCGTCTTTGCAAGCATTGCCACGCGCATGGCGGAGAACCGGATTTCGCTGGAATCGATCGTCCAGCACTCCAAGCAGCCCGTCGATACCGGCGAACCGCAGACGATCATTCTCGTCACCCACGCGACGACCGAGGATTCGGTACGCAAGGCCGTGGCCTCGATCAAGGCCGAAGGTTATCTGGTCGGCGAGCCGCAGGTTATCCGCATCGAGCGGCCGAAGGCTGCCTGATCCGCACTTTCCGATGAATGTCTTACGGCCCCATCCGGATTGACCCCGGGTGGGGCCGTTTTCGTTGCTGTTTGCGCCGGATGCAAAACCCGCGTACGAACGGTCAAAAGTCATGGGTGTACGATGATTGAAGTGCCAGATCCCGTCCAGCGGGCGTTTCTCAATGTCGAGCGGTCGGTCAGCGGACAGCGCTGGGTATCGCGGCTCGACCAGGCCGGTCAGAACCGCGCACTCGCGATCAGCCAGGTTCACGGGTTTTCCGATCTCATCGCCCGGGTGCTGGCGGGCCGCGGCGTGACCATGGACGACGCGGTGGCATTTCTCGATCCGACCATCCGTTCGCTGATGCCCAATCCTGATACACTGACCGATTGCAACAAGGCCGCTGCCCGCATCATCGCGGCGATCAAGGCGCGCGAGAAGGTTGCCATTTTCGGAGACTACGATGTCGATGGTGCAGCATCCTCGGCGCTGATGTTCCGCTTCCTGCGTCATTTCGGCGTCGAGGCGGAGATCTACATTCCCGACCGGATTTTCGAAGGCTACGGCCCCAATCCTACAGCGATCAATCAGTTGATCGACAATGGCGCCCGCTTGATCGTCACCGTCGATTGCGGCTCGACCAGCCACGAATCGCTGGCCGCTGCCGAAGCGCGCGGCACCGATGTCGTTGTGATCGACCATCATCAGGTTGGCAGGGAACTGCCGCCATGCGTGGCGCTGGTCAATCCGAACCGCGAGGACGATCTGTCGGGGCAGGGGCATCTCTGCGCAGCCGGTGTCGTCTTCCTCGTTCTCGTCAATGCCGTGCGCCAGTTGCGTGAAGCCGGTGACAAGCGTGTCGCCTCGTTCGATCTGCTCGCCTTGCTTGATATTGTCGCGCTGGCGACCGTCTGCGACGTGGTGCCGCTCAAGGGCCTGAACAGGGCCTATGTGGTCAAAGGGCTGGTTGCCGCACGGCATATGCAGAACCCTGGCCTGTCGGCGCTGTTTCGCAAGGCTGGCCTTGGCGGACCTGTCACGCCCTATCATTTCGGCTTCCTGATCGGCCCGCGCATCAATGCCGGGGGCCGTATCGGCGATGCGGCACTCGGTAGCCGCTTGCTTACGCTGGAGGACGAGGCCGCCGCCGAAGAGATCGCCGCCAAACTCGACGAGCTCAATCGCGAACGGCAGATGATGGAGGTGGCGATGCTGGCCGAGGCGGAAGCCGAAGCGCTGGCGGAATATGGTACTGGTGAATCGGCCTCAATCATCGTCACGGCCCGCGAAAACTGGCATCCGGGCATCGTCGGTCTCCTGGCCGCGCGCCTGAAGGAAAAGTTTCGCCGTCCGGCCTTCGCGATCTCGTTCGATATCAATGGCAAGGGAACAGGCTCGGGCCGCTCGATCAGTGGTTTCGACATCGGCAAGATCGTTCGCGCGGCTGTCGATAACGGCCTCCTGGTGAAGGGCGGCGGCCATGCGATGGCGGCAGGCCTGACCGTCGAGCGCGCCAATCTCGGCAAGCTCAGACATTTCTTCGACGAGAAGGCGCAGAATACCGTCAAGGACCTCGTCTCGGCCGAAACGCTAAAGATCGACGGCGCCCTGGGGGCTGCCGGCGCCAATCTGGCGCTGATCGACCAACTCGAACAGGCAGGCCCGTATGGGGCAGGGCATCCGCAGCCGATTTTTGCGCTACCCGCACATCGCCTGCGCGATTCGCGCCAGGTCGGCGCCAATCATGTGAAGGTGACGCTGGAAGGTCAGGATGGTTCGCGGATCGACGGCATCGCGTTCCGGGCTCTGGAGACACCGCTGGGCGATTTGCTGCTGTCGGAGCGTGGCACGTCGCTGCATGTTGCCGCCTCGATCTCGGCCGACTTGTGGCAGGGAACGCGCCGCGTGCAATTGCGGGTAATCGACGCCGCGAAGGCGTTCTAAGCGGCGATAGCAACGGCTGATCGATTGGTTTAAATGTTGGGGGATTTTTGAACCATGGTACGCCCTAGGGGAGTCGAACCCCTCTTCCCAGAATGAAAATCTGGTGTCCTAACCGATAGACGAAGGGCGCATCAGTGGTGTGGGCGTCTTATAGTCAGACACGTTCAATGCTGCAAGCGCTAAATCGCATTTTTTCAAGAAATTTTCGCAGTAAAATCAGCGGTTAAACGAGGCGGGCTCGCGTCATGAGAAAGCGCCCGCAACACCGGATTTTGGTGATTGCGCGGCATATTTCCGGACTGGAGGGGAGGTTCACAATGGTACGCCCTAGGGGAGTCGAACCCCTCTTCCCAGAATGAAAATCTGGTGTCCTAACCGATAGACGAAGGGCGCATCCGTTGTGTGGGCGTCTTATAGTCAGGGGTTTTGAATACCGCAAGCGGCAAATTTCATTTTCCTGTAAAAAAGTTCTGATAACGCGCCGTTTTCGATTTTTGAGATAATTATTGAATTAAAACAGTTGGTTACCTTCAGCCTTTGCGGCGGCGGCAGCGCCAGTTCCAGTCGCGGGACTCACCTATGTCGATATGGACGGATTCCGTGTGGCAATAGGTTCCGACACCGCCGCGTCCGGGAATGGTGCGCAGATATTCTGCCAGATCCCATTTGCTGACGCCGGGCACCTGGATGTCGGCTGCCTGGCAGGTGGTGTGAAGCGAGTGCTTGCGTCCGCCGGCACTGGCATTGTGTTTCAGGTCGCGCAGGCCGGAGGTCACCATGACCTTTTGGCCGTAATGGGTTTCCACGACCTTCAAGACCTGCAACAGTTCAGGTTGGAAACAGCCCGTTTCCACCTTTTCGGTCTGCAGCCAGAGCCCGTTCGGCGCAAGCCGGGCCAGACCGGACAAGGAGGCCATTTCGACCGTGGCGCCATCGTCGTCATGCCCCGGCTCGGAATCATCGGTGGTGGCAAACATCGATGTGGTTCGCACGCCGGGCAGGGCGGTGAAGCCGAGCGCGGCAATCTGCTGCGGTTTCAGGTCATTGGCGACAAGTGCCTTTTTCGCAGGCGTCTTGGCGAATCGGTCATTGTTGAACTGGTCCCGGTTCTTGCGTTTGGCAGCAAACAGGCTGGCCAGCGTCAAGGTTTTCCCGGCCCCATCTGGTTCATTGCCGTTATCCTGCGCATTCCCCGAATCAGGAATCGACACCGTCGCGCTCTTGGCTTCCTCCGTGGAAGCGGTTTGCATGGCAGCAGTCTGCCCGGCTGCGTCACCACGCAGGCTGTCGCCGCTCGAGGGGATCGGCACGGCAACCGGAAGCGGCGTGCCGTCGGTGCCAATCTGCGCGCTTGCGACCTGTTGGGCGGCCGCTGCGCCATCGGCATTGCTCGCGCCTTCCAGCGGCAGGGGCAACTGGTTTGCCGCCGGCTGGCCGTTGTTGAAGAGGCTGTTTGTCGCCGGATTGACACCGGTGGCCTGTCCGGCCGGCAGTGGCGCATTGCCGGCGTCCGCCGCTGCACTCTGAGCCTGCACCGCGTTCGGCGCATGAACCGCAAAGATGCTGTTCGAGGTGGCGTTGAGGCCGGTGCTCTGCATCGTCAGTGACGAGGGTTGGCCATTGTTTGGTGCGGGCATCATCGCATTTGCCTGGGCGCCGGGCTGTTGCTGACCGTTGGCGCCAACGGCGGAAACCTGCTGATCCTCATAGGAACCGGCGGCTGCCTGGGCAGTGTTGGCAGCGGCGATTTCCGGCACCACCACATCTTCTGCGGAGGCCGCCTCGGCCGTGTCCTTGGCGGCGGAAACGCAACCCGACAACATCATTGTCGAAACGCTCAGCGCAACGGCACAACCAAGGACGCGAATCATCGCCGCTTTCTGCAGAATATGGCGCAACGTTGGATCCCCACTCACTGCGGGCCGGGCGGCATTTGCCGTCATGGCCTTTCATCAGACGTCACAAACCGCACGATCAGCATGGTCCTTGTTCAAGGATCGCCACGCCGCCTCCATTGCGGTTTGACCGGTTCAACCGGGAAAAGGGGCTCGCCAGCCTGACGCGGCATGCGTCCTGATCCCGTTAACGTTTCGTTCAAACAATAGTGAACGGACCGTTCTTTGTAAACCTGCGCTGACGCAGGCGATACATGGAGCCCAGACACCACCGGTGCCGGAATGTTGCGTCAGGTATCGCCCGGCGGCATTGTGCGGAGCTTACCAGGCGCCGGTATTGCCCATCGAGGCCCACGGTTCCTGTGACGCGAGGTTTTCGCCTTTCTGCAGGATCTCGATGGAGATGCCGTCCGGGGAGCGGACGAAGGCCATGTGACCGTCGCGCGGCGGCCGGTTGATGATGACGCCGCTGTCCATCAGATGCTGGCAGGTCGCATAGATGTCGTCGACTTCATAGGCGAGATGACCGAAATTGCGGCCGCCGGTATAATCCTCGGTGTCCCAGTTGTAGGTCAGCTCCAGGCAGGGCGACAATTGTGTCTTGGCATGATCGAGATCGCCGGGAGCCGCGAGGAAAATCAGGGTGAAGCGGCCTTTTTCATTCTCGTAACGGCGGATTTCCACAAGGCCAAACAGCTTGACCCAGAAGTGAAGCGAGGCGTCCAGATCTTTGACGCGAACCATCGTGTGCAGATAACGCATTGGTATGTCCTTGTTTTGCGGAAGATGGAGTATATTGAGCCGACAACCAGCCAGAGGCAAGGCTCGGAGGTTAATGTGCTTCGACGGCAAATTTCATCCGGGGGCTTGCACATGTGCGGCGGGACGATGTTATTCTGATCGTCAAGAATCAGTTAACCGTAATGATGTGACGCGTAATCGAGGGGCTGGATAGGCAATGGCGGACAGAATTTCAGCAAAGGGCGTCACGCTGGATGACGATTTTGCCAATGATGCTCTTGATCTGGTCGAAATTACCGGCGTCATCAAGTGGTTCGACGTTGCCAAGGGCTTCGGCTTCATTATTCCCGACAATGGCATGCAGGATGTTCTCGTTCATGTCACGTGCCTGCGCCGCGACGGCTACCAGACCGTGCTTGAAGGCGCCCGCGTGGTTGCGCTCATTCAACGGCGCGATCGCGGCTATCAGGCCTTCCGTATTCTTTCCATGGACCAGTCGACGGCAATCCATCCGTCGCAGCTGCCGCCGGTCAAGACCCACGTTCAGGTGACGCCGACCAGCGGACTGGAGCGGTGCCTGGTCAAGTGGTTCAACCGCACCAAGGGGTTCGGCTTCCTGACGCGCGGCGACGGTACCGAGGACATTTTCATCCATATGGAAACCCTGCGTCGGTTCGGACTTACCGAGCTGCGCCCAGGCCAGACCGTTCTGGTGCGCTTCGGCGATGGGGACAAGGGGCTGATGGCTGCCGAGATTCATCCCGACATACCGGCTCCCGTGGGCCGGGCACACTGATGCGCGCGTCTTGTCTGCGCCTCGCCGGAAGCGCCCTCGTGGCGCTTTTTTTGTGGCTTGTCCCGGCCGTGGCCCCCGCCGCCGACGTTACCTTTGAGACGGCACCCCTGCAGATCATCGCCACCGGCGGCAAGGTGCATAAATTTACCGTCGAGCTGGCGGTCGATAGCGACCAGCGGTCACAGGGCTTGATGAACCGCCGTCATATGGCGCGCGATCATGGCATGATGTTTGATTTCGGTGTGACGCGCCAGGTGATGATGTGGATGAAGAATACCTATCTTCCGCTCGACATGCTGTTCATCGCCAAGGATGGCAGGATAGAGACGATTCGGGAGAACGCCGTTCCGTTGTCGGAATCCATCATCGATTCGCGCGTTCCGGTCGCCTTCGTTCTCGAATTGAACGCAGGCACCGTCAATCGTCTGGGTATTGCGACTGGCGATATCGTCGATACCCGCCGCATCTCCAGTGCGCAGCCCTGACCATCCGGGCAATCCTTTGGCATCTCTGTGGAATTGTTCAATTTAGGTGTTGCAGGGGCAGGGGGAAGCGTGTATCTCCCCGCCATCGACGGGTCACGGAGTGTAGCGCAGCCTGGTAGCGCATCTGGTTTGGGACCAGAGGGTCGGGAGTTCGAATCTCTCCACTCCGACCATCGATTTTCCCATTTTATTGCATCTGCCGCGAATGAGGCTCTTGCCTCTTCGGGGTTTTGTGCTGCCGAATAACCAGTGCTTTTTGCAGGCAGGCGGCTCATGCAGCAAAATCGGCGGATATATCGCTGCAAGGTCATTTCGTTTTAATCCGTTCTGCGCTATGGCAATGCGCAGTGACCGGCAGCGCCGGCAGCATTGAATCATGGTGGAGCCGCTCAAGACATGTCCGCGAAAATCTATCGACCTGCAAAAACCGCCATGCAGTCTGGCAAGGCCAAGACGAATTTGTGGGTTCTCGAGTTCGATCAGGAAACGCCGCGCACCATCGACCCGATCATGGGCTACACCAGCTCTGCCGATACCCGCCAGCAGGTCAAGCTGACGTTCGAGACAGCCGAGCAGGCCGTCGCCTATGCCGAGCGCAACGGCATCGAATACCGTGTCATCGCGCCGAAGGAACCGACCCGCAAGAGCGTGTCCTATAGCGACAACTTCCGGTTCAGCCGTTCGCAGCCCTGGACACATTGAACCAGGATTTGCCGGTTCAGGAGGGAAACCTCCTCAAAGCGGCCCCTTAGCTCAGCTGGATAGAGCACCTGCCTTCTAAGCAGGTTGTCGCAGGTTCGAGCCCTGCAGGGGTCGCCAACTCTTTCAAATATAAGAATACTCAGACACCCGGGACTTCGTCATTGGCGACGAGGCCGCCTTCGCTTTCGAGAACGGAAAGACGGCGTGCTTCTGAGCGGGTAAACTTGAGCTGGACGCCCAATCCCCGTTCGCCTTCATCGAGGAACAGCGCGCCTGCTGCTTCCAAGCTTGCTTGAAGGGTCGAAATAACCTCTTGCGCCGGGGTTTCCAGTTTTCTTTCAAACCGGGCAATCGTGTCTTCGTCGATGCCGGACAGCGTTGCCAGGAGTTGGCGCGAGATTTCGGCAAGCGCGCGTGCGGCACGGCATTGTGAGCCTGTGATCATGATCAGCGTCCTTTTGACAGCAAGGATGATCGAAGGCTGATCTCGGGTCAAGCCGCTGGCATCGCTGCCAAGGCAGCGAAGCAACGCGCAAAACCAAAGCGCTAGAGAACAAAGAAGCCGATGACGGCAGCAATCGGCACGGGGACGCCGACGAGCCAGATCAAAAGTTCCCGCACCATGAAATTGCGGTAATCCGAGATGTCCCGGCGTGCCGGGATGGGTGTTTGAACAGGTGGAATGGTCATCGTCGCCCCCGGCCCTAGAAATACAGCATCCAGATCAGGATGACGACGACGAGGGGAACCCCCATGAACCATAAAAGACCGGCGCGCAGCATGTGAATGTTCTCCGTTGAACCGGTGCAGGAACGCGCGGTTGTGCGGTTTCGTTCCCTTCCACCTGTTCTTATCGACCTAAGCATCGGGATGATGCGTTGCTGCGCGATGCGAAATCCCAGCGAAAATCCCCCGGAACCATGTTTTGCGCCGCGCGTTCAGGCCGCATGGATCAGATTTTTGCAGACATGTTTCCCGCTACGCAAATTCCCTACCCGGTCATCGTCGCCCGTTTCTGCGGGGCGATCTTCTTTGGCGGTCTGATCGGCTTCGAGCGCGAGGCGCAGGACAAGGCAGCAGGGCTGCGAACGCATATTCTCATCAGCCTGGCCGCCGCCGTTTTTGCGATCATCTCGATCGAGAGCGTGCATATGCCGGGTCTCTCCGACGAACAGGTGCGTATCGATCCGCTGCGGGTGGTCGAGGCCGTGACCGCAGGGGTGGCTTTCCTTGCCGCAGGCACGATCGTTCTGTCGCGCGGAGAAGTCCGCGGGCTGACGACGGGAGCCGGTATGTGGCTTGCCGGTGCGATTGGCCTGGCTCTCGGCTTCGGCCACTGGTTGATTGCCGCCTTTGCGCTGACCGCCGGACTGACGGTGCTTTTTGCCATCGGCAAGCTACAGGCCGCAGTCAAGCCCAAGTTGCGCGCTCCGGAACGTGCGGATGCGGCGCAGGAGCGTCCGGGTTTGTGAAGGCATGCGGGCAAAAAAAACGGGCCGAAGGCATCTCTGCCATTCGACCCGTCCGGTAAAGTCGGTAGGGGGAATTTCCAGGCATCCGTAGGCAAAAACGCTGCGGACGGGAGGTCTTACAGCAGCATCATGCCCGAGTGATGCCAATCCATTTGACATAAGACGCAGAAAATTTGACATTTTGCGGATGTCGTCGCTCAAGAATTCCGATCGTGATGTGAAGGTCGTCGTCGTCGTCCTGCCGGAATCATCGATCATGTCGCTGGCTTCGGTGCTGGACCCGATGCGTGCTGCCAACCGGGTGGCCGGCAAAACGCTGTTCGACTGGAAAATCCTGTCGCCGGATGGCGCGCCGGTTCTCTTGACCTGCGGTGTGGTGATTGCCGTCGATGGGGCGTTTTCCGTGCGGGCACAGGGCGACTGCCTGTTGATCATCGGTGGTTTCAACCTGGACCGTCATGCGCCAAAACCGTTCATTGCCAGCCTGCAGGCGGGCGCCCGGAATTTTTCCGTCGTCGCCGGCATCGAATCCGGCTGCTGGCTGCTCGCGCGCTGCGGTCTCGTCAACGGGCGGGCTGCCACGGCGCATTGGGAAGAGCTGGAGGACTTTGCCCTGGCTTTCCCGGATGTGTCCGTCAAGGCCGACCGGTTCGTGACCGATGGAAAGTTCTGGACCTCCGGCGGCGCATCGCCGACCTTCGACATGATGCTGCACATGATCCGGCAACGGTTCGGCTCATCGGTGGCGCTCGATGTCGCCAGCATCTTTGTCTACGACGAGACACATGCGGCGACGGATGCGCAGCCGCTGGTGTCGCTTGGCCGCATGGAAGCGCTCGATCCGGATCTGGCCCGGGCGATCCGCCTGATGGAGCGGACACTGGACAGGCCCTTGTCGATGGCTGCCCTTGCGCTGCGGGCCGGACAGTCGCAGCGCAAGCTGGAAATGCGGTTTGCCAGGGCGCTGGGCATTAGCCCCGCAAGCTATTATCTGCGGCTGCGGCTGCAGATGGCCCAGCGGCTGGTCGGCGATACGCAATTGAGCATCCGCGAGGTGGCTCTGCGGTGCGGTTTCGACAGCCTGTCATCCTTTTCGCGCGCCTTCAAACGCCAATATGGCGGCAGCCCCATGAAGCTGCGCCAAGGCCGGTACTGAAGACGGTCATCGGATGGGTGCGGCGAGGGCCATCGTCACTGCATTTGCCGGCACTTCAGGCGCCGGCGCCAATTTTGGGGGATTTTGCACGCGGAAAGGCAGCGGGCAGCATTGCCTCTTGCCGCCGCAACGCGACAGCCATATCTCTCGTATGAATGGAGAGAGCAACGACAATGAAAAACATGATTCTGGCCGCCGCCATCGGCCTTTCAAGCCTGACGCTTGCTGGCTGTGTCAGCGAAAGCGTTTCCTATGACGATGGCGGTTACAATTCGCCGCCGCGCGATTACTCCGAGCGCTATAATCGCTATGACCGCAATGAGCGCTGGCGCGACGGAAACGATTATTCGGGAAGGCGCGAATCCGGCCGGAATGACTGGAACGACGAGGACCGCAGCGCCGACCGGCGCGACAGGGACCGGCCAAGGGATCGTGATCGCGACTGCCGCAATGATCCGCGCTGCGAGGTTCCGGAATACAACCCGGAACGCCCAGGCTACTACCGCCGCGGCTGACAGGCGCAAGACGGCCAGGACCTGTTCCGTCGCGATTCCTATCGAAATATGAACAGCGTCGCCTCAACGGTGACGCTGTTTTGCTTTCAAAGGGTGATGAGCGCGCGCCAAATCGGACCGGGAGCGATCGAGGCTCGTACCAACCGGATTCTCGCCGAAAATCACCGGTGAGCCAAACACAGGATTTCTTTCACCCGCGGACGCGCACTGATCCAGGCCTTGTCCGTGTTATACGAATATCCAAGCAATAGGCGGCGCCCCTGCAGGGCGCCGCTCGCGGCCAGCCTCAAGAAAGCGGCCAGCCTCAAGAAAAAGGCCGTCTCTATCAGCAGCGCGCCTCGTAGCGCCGGCCATTGCGGTCACGATAGATGCAATAGCCACGACGTTCCTGGGAACGGCCAATGAGGTTGCCCACAACGCCACCCGCCACAGCGCCGATAGCCGCGCCGCCCCAGCTGTTGCTGACAGCGCCGCCGATGATGGCACCGGAGCCTGCACCGATCGCGGTTCCTCGCTCCGTCGCCGTGCAGGACGATAGGGCTACAATAATTCCAAGCGCAGCGACAAGTTTCTTCATGGCAATTCCCTTTGCTCCAAACTGTCAGTTTCACCAGACGGTCTCAGCATCCATGCAATGCGTGCAATTGTCCAGCGCAGGTGCAACCCGGCGAACCTCGATTCGCAGTTTTGCCGGGGCAAAATTGAAACATCGGTCCAAGAGGACAATAGCGGCGATCACAAGCCTATTTGAACCGGCTTGACGAAAAGGGAATTCAGTCCCCGGAAGACTCCGGCGGCGGACATTGACGCGCATAACCTTTACGGCAGGAGCAATCCCCGTTTGCCTTGTGAAACCAACAGAGTTTCCAGGTCATGACGCACCGAAGTTTCCGGCGATCGCCGGTAGGGGCGTGGGCAGGTTGTCATCGCAGTGCCGCGAAAGCAGGTCACGGACCGTAAACCCGTGTAAATGCGATAACACATTACCGGCATTTCAACGCTTAGGCTTTGAATTCATGAATATAGGGTGGTGAGAGCGCAGGGATTCGAACCCTGGACCTACTGATTAAAAGTCAGTTGCTCTACCGGCTGAGCTACGCTCTCCCAGGACCAGGCTGTTCTACCCGGCGGAAGTGGGCGGACATATGCACAGCGCGCTTCTTTTGGTCAACCCAAAAAAACGGGCAAAAGTGCAAAAACGATGTTTTCCAAGGAGATCGCCAAAAGGTGATTGGTTTGGCACAGGCTTCGGCGCTAAGACGGCGCGAGCTTGTTGCTGGCTGGAGTTTTGACCGAGTGTCCATCGCTGATATTTCCATCTGGACCGCCGTTCTGGCGGGCGCGTTGTCTTTTCTTTCGCCGTGCGTTCTGCCGTTGGTGCCGCCCTATCTGTGTTACATGGCCGGCATATCGGTCGATCAGTTCCGCGGTGGCGAAACCCAGGTTGCCTCCACGGGGACGCGGCGCGCGGTGTTTGGCGCGGCATTCCTGTTCACCCTAGGCTTTGCCACCGTTTTCGTGGCGCTCGGGGCAGGGGCATCCAGCATCGGCCTGGTGCTGCGCCAGCATATCGACATCCTCTCGCGCATCGGCGGGATCGTCATTATCATCATGGGCCTGCATTTCCTCGGTGTGTTCCGGATCGGCATTCTCGGGCGAGAGGCGCGTTTTCAAGGCAACGGCAAGCCGGCCACGTTGTCGGGCGCTTATATCATGGGGCTTGCCTTCGCGTTCGGCTGGACGCCGTGCATCGGTCCGGTACTTGGCACCATTCTTGGCGTTGCGGCTGCGCGCGACACGGTTACCGATGGCGCCATGCTTCTGGCCGTCTATTCGCTGGGGCTGGCCATACCGTTCTGGATCGCCGCCGGGTTTTCCGGCGCCTTCATGAAATTCCTGTCGCGCTTCCGCCGCCATCTGGGTCTGGTGGAAAAGCTGATGGGTGTGTTCCTGATTCTCGCTGGCCTCGCTTTCGTCTTCGGCTTTATCAGCTCGATGGCGATCTGGTTTCAGGAGACCTTTCCAGTCCTGATGCAAATCGGCTAAGCACGAACCTCAACCGGAGGTCTCGCAAGCAATGGCCGACATAGCGGGTTTGGTACTGCCGTTCTTCGGCCTGATCTTCGTCGGCTACCTGACGGCGAAGTTTGCCCGCAATAAGGCCGGCGCGAATGCCGGCGATGCCATGGGCTGGCTCAATATCTTCATCATTTACGTGTCGCTGCCGGCATTGTTTTTCAAACTGGTCTCAAAGACGCCGATCGAGCAATTGACGCGTTTCGACTTTGTTTTTGCCTCGATGGGCGTGACCTACACCATTTTTGCGTTCGTTTTTGGCGCAGGCTACGTGATCCGTCGCAATTCGTTTGCGGAGTCGATCGTGCAGGGGCTGGCCGGTGCCTATGGTAATATCGGTTACATGGGGCCGGGACTGGCTTTGCTGGCGCTCGGCGAGCCTGCGGCCGTGCCCGTGGCGCTGATCTTCTGTTTCGAAAACGTGCTGCATTTCATGGTCGCGCCCGCCATGATGGCGATGGCAGGCGACGAGAAACGCTCACCGGGCAGGCTGGTTGCCGGAATTGCCAAGAAGATATTGCTGCATCCGTTCATTCTGTCGACGATTGCCGGCGTGATCGCAGCTTTCCTGCATTTCCAGCCGCCTGTCCCTGCGCAGCGTCTGATCGACTACCTTGCGCAGGCTGCGGCGCCTTGTGCGCTGTTTGCCATGGGCGTGACGCTCGCATTGCGGCCGTTGAAGCGTATTCCCGCCGAAATCGCCTATATCGTACCGGCAAAACTCATCGTTCACCCGGTGCTGATGTATCTGGTCATGAGTCTTGCCGGCAATTTTGATCCGGTCTGGGTGCAGACGGCCGTGCTTCTGGCGGCCTTGCCGACGGCGACCAACGTCTTTGTCATCGGCCAGCAATACGGCGTCTGGCAGGAGCGAGCGTCGGCGACCATCCTGATCACCACCGTCCTTTCGGTGGCGACGGTGACGATGCTGCTCTATCTGATCAGCTCAGGCGCTCTTCCGGCTGATCTTTTCCCGTAAGGTTCCACGCAAGGATTGCAGCGCGCTGCCGGGATTGATTCCCTCGCGCATCATCAGATTGCGCAACGGCGCTACACTTGCCAAAGCCTGCAGGCCTGCAGCGCGCAGCATCTGCACCGGCAGGAAATCCGACAGCAGCGACCGGTTGAGCAGGTCGACGCTGACGGTGCGGCTGAGAATGTCGGCGCGCCGTTTGCGGTCATAACGGGCGCCAAAATCATCGGCAACAGACGAGGATCCAAGCAGGGACAGGGCGGCCATGATGTCGCGCAGGCTGAGGTTGAGCCCCTGTGCGCCGATTGGCGGGAAGGCATGGGCAGCCTCGCCGATCAGGATCGTCCGGCCCTTGCCGAAGGATTTGGCGGCCATGCCGGACAACGGGAAAGACTGGGGAACTGCTTCGACGGTGACTTTCCCGAGCATGGATTGCATGCGCTGCTCGACGCAAAGCGACAATTGATCGAGCGGAAGCGACCGCATCGTTTCGGTGTCATCCGGCTTTTGCACCCAGACAAGACTTGAGCGCAAACCGCCGGGCAGGGGAACCTGCGTGAACGGGCCGTGCGGTGTGTGAAATTCCGTCGAGATATTCTGGTGAGCCACCTGATGGGAAAAGTTCAGAACGAGCGCGCTTTGCGGATAGGCCCAGGTGCGCACCTCGATCCCGGCCGCCTCGCGTACGCCGGATTTGCGGCCATCGGCGCCAACCACAAGGCTGGCCGTGACACTGCGGCCATCGTTGAGTGCCAGCACGGCGCGCTCGGTTTCGAATTCAACCTGCGTCAGGCTGGCGACAATGCGGGTCAACGATGGCCGTTTGGCCGATTCCTGTTCCAGAAGGGCAAGGAACGGGGCGTTGGGAATATTGTATCCGAATGCCTCCAGTCCGACCTCTGCGGCATGAAACGTCGCTGTCGGGGCGCGGAGCAGCCGGTTGGTGCCATCAATGATCCGCATGCTGGATAAGGGAGCAGCCACCGGGGCAATCGCCTGCCAGATACCAAGCTCCCGGACAAGCTCCAGCGATTGATCCATCAGTGCCGTGGTCCGTCCATCGGCCTTGCCGGCGGCCGGCGCGATCAGAGCAACGCTGCGGCCTGCATCGGCAAACGCAAGTGCTGCGAGAGATCCGGCCAGCCCGGCGCCGACAACTGCGATTTCAAAGTGCTCCATGGCGTCCGGCTCCCGTGCATGTATCTGTTGAGGTGTCGATCTTAACCGTCGGCGGCTACGAATGAAATGGGTTGAAATGGCGCAGATGCGCGTCGCATCCACAGGTGATTGTTGTGCTTTTGCGGCGTCGGTTGATTTTTGCTGGCAGCCAAACGCAAACGGTGCATATTACCGCCGACACCCGCGCGACAGTGCGGGTACGGGAGTGTGGGCTGTTGAAACGGCCAGTTCAGCATGCTTCCAAGGAAAGCGCAGAGTAAGGACAGGGTGCGTCTGGCGATGAAGTTTTTCAACTACAAGCGCGTGCCCTACGCGGAAATTCGCGCATTTTCCGTTCATATTCTCACTGCATCCGGTTCGTTTCTGGCCTTCCTGGGCGTGGTCGCCGCAGCCGAGCACCGATTCGTCGATATGTTCTGGTGGCTGGGCCTGGCGCTTGCCGTCGATGGCATCGACGGGCCGATCGCCCGCAAGGTTCGCGTCAAGGAAGTGCTGCCCAACTGGTCAGGCGATACGCTCGACAATGTCATCGACTATGTCACCTACGTGCTGCTGCCAGCCTTCGCGCTTTATCAGAGCGGCATGATCGGCGAGCCGTGGTCGTTCTTTGCCGCCGGCGCCATCGTCATGTCGAGTGCGATCTATTATGCCGACATGGGTATGAAGACGGACGAGTATTTCTTCTCAGGCTTCCCGGTCGTCTGGAACATGGTGGTGTTCACGCTGTTTGTCATTGATGCCAGCGAACTGGCGGCTTCGATCGTCGTGGCCGTTTCGGTTGTCCTGACCTTCATGCCGATCAGTTTTCTTCATCCGGTGCGCGTCAAGCGCCTGCGGCCGCTCAATCTCGCCGTCTTTGCCGTCTGGTCGGTGCTCAGCGGTTATGCGCTGCTGTTGCACTTCGATACGCCGGCCTGGGTCGTGGCGGGTGTCGTTGGTACAGGCATCTACCTCTACGTCATTGGTTTCGTCTTGCAGATTTTTCCCCGGCTTGGACGGGGTTGAGGAGGTTTCATGGCACAGGCCATCATGGTGCGTTCGCTTGGCGGACCGGAAGTTCTCAAAATCGAAGGTGTGACGCTTTCTGCCCCAGGACCTGGCGAAGTGCAGATCCGGCAGGTCGCGGTCGGCGTGAATTTCATCGACGTCTATTTTCGTACAGGCCTCTACAAGTCGGCCGAAGGGTTGCCGTTCATTCCGGGCAAGGAGGGCGCCGGCATCGTCACGGCGGTCGGCGATAATGTCAGCAGCTTTGCGGTTGGTGACCGGGTAGCCTACGCATCCTCCGATGGAGCCTATGCAAGCGAGCGCAATATCGAGATCTCGCAGCTGGTGAAGGTGCCTGATGGCATCACGCTGGAAACAGCGGCGGCGATGATGCTGAAGGGCATGACGGCGCAGTACCTGCTCAATCAGACCTTCAAGGTTGGGCCGGAAACCACGCTTCTGTTTCACGCGGCTGCTGGCGGCGTCGGCCTGATTGCTGGCCAATGGGCCAAGTCGTTCGGCGCGACGGTCATCGGAACTGCGGGCTCGCAGGACAAGATCGATCTGGCGCTGGCTCATGGATACGACCATGTCATCAACTACCGCACCGATAATTTTGTCAGTGCAGTCAAGGAGATCACCGGCGGCAAGGGCGTCGATGTGGTTTATGATTCGGTCGGCAAGGACACGTATCCGGCCTCGCTCGATTGCATCAAGCCGCGCGGCCTCTGGGTGAGTTTTGGCAATTCGTCAGGTCCGGTCGAGGGCGTCAATATCGGCATCCTGGCGCAAAAGGGCTCGCTGTTTGCAACGCGCCCAACGCTGTTCAGCCATGTTTCCACGCGGGCAGCGCTGGAGGCATGTGCAAACTCCCTGTTTGATGTTGTGCAAAGCAGCAAAGTGCGTATCAATATCAACCAGACGTATGCTCTTGTCGATGCAAGTCAGGCGCATGCGGATCTGGAAGCAAGAAAAACGAGCGGAACAACATTGCTGATTCCCTGAGACAAGCCGGAGAGGCAGCCAGGACAGCAGAGAATGAGAAAAGAGGGACGGCGTGGCGGCTGAGGGACAACCCGCCAACAGTCTATTGCTGGCTGTTGGCCAACTGACAAAACTGTTCGGCACATTCGCTGCTTGCGACGGCATCAATCTCGATATCAGGCCGGGCGAAATTCACGCACTTCTCGGCGAGAATGGCGCCGGAAAATCGACGCTGGTCAAGATGCTGTTTGGTGTGCTGGCGCCCAGCAGCGGCCAGATCGTCTGGCAGGGACAACCGGTGCGCATCGCCAGCCCGAGTGCTGCCCGCAAGCTCGGCATCGGTATGGTGTTCCAGCATTTTTCACTGTTCGAGGCGCTGACCGTCGCTGAAAACATTGCCCTCTCGATGGATCCTGGCGTGTCGCTGGCAAGGATCGCCAAGGAAGCGTCCGACCTTTCGCATGCCTATGGACTTCCGCTCGATCCGCATGCGCATGTGGCTGACCTATCTGTTGGCGAGCGTCAGCGCATCGAAATCGTCCGGGCGCTGCTGCAAAACCCGAAGCTGATCATCCTCGACGAGCCGACCTCGGTGCTGACGCCGCAGGAAGCCGACCGGCTGTTCGAAACATTGAACAAGCTGAAAGCCGAGGGACGGTCAGTTCTTTATATCAGCCACCGGCTGGAAGAGGTGCAGCGCATCTGTGACCGCGCCACCGTTTTGCGCCATGGCAAGGTGACCGGCGCCTGCGATCCACGCCAGGAAACCCCGTCGTCGCTCGCCCGGATGATGGTCGGCAGCGATGTCGCGCATGTCAGCGCCGAAGGCACGAGTTCAAAAGGCGCCATCAAGCTTGAGGCCCGCCATCTGTCCGCTACGGCCAGAACGCCTTTTGCCGTTGCCCTGAAGAATATCTGTCTGAAGGTGCATGCTGGAGAAGTGCTGGCGATTGCCGGTGTTGCGGGCAACGGGCAGGGAGAGCTTTTCGACGCGCTGTCCGGCGAATACCCTGTCGCCAGCGATGATGTCATTCTGATCTCGGACAAACCGGTCGGCACGCGCGGCATCAATGCCCGCCGGCTGATGGGCGCGGGTTTCGTGCCCGAGGAGCGCCATGGACATGCGGCCGTTTCGGCGCTGTCGCTCTCCGACAATCTCATCCTTGCACGCAGCCAGTCCGACCGGCGCGCCTTTCTCGGCGGCGGTCCGCTCGGGCTGATCCGCCAGGATGCGGTGAAGAAGGCGTCAAAGCGCATTTCCGCGGCAATGGACGTGCGCAAGAGTGGCGAAAATCCACCAGCCGGTTCCCTGTCGGGTGGCAATCTGCAGAAATTCATTGTCGGCCGCGAGCTCGATCGTCAACCGACGGTGCTGATCGTCAATCAGCCGACCTGGGGGGTGGATGCCGGTGCGGCCAGCCGTATCCGGCAGGCGCTTGTCGATCTGGCCAAATCCGGCTCCGCTGTCCTCGTTATTAGCCAGGACCTCGATGAAATCTTCGAAGTGGCGACGGAAATCGCCGTGATCAGCGAAGGCAAGCTCTCCGATATCTATCCGGCATCGGATTTGTCGCGTGAAAAAATCGGACTGTTGATGGGCGGCATGTATGGCAAGACCGAGACTGCGGAGACGGCGCATGCGCATTGAACTGGAACGGCGCCCCGGCGTCTCCAAGCTGTTTTCCATCCTGTCGCCGTTCATCGCGCTCGGGCTGACGCTCATTTTCGGCGGCATCATGTTCATGATGCTGGGCAAGGACCCGGTCGCGGCCCTCTACAGCTTCTTCATCGAGCCGCTGACGGAGATCTGGTCGCTGCACGAACTGGCGATCAAGGCAGCGCCGCTCATTCTCATCGCTGTCGGTCTTTCCGTTTGCTATCGTTCGAACAACTGGAATATCGGCGCCGAAGGTCAGTTCATCATGGGGGCGATCGCCGGGTCGATCCTGCCCGTCGTGTTCTATGAATGGCAATCGCCGCTGGTTCTGCCGCTGATGATGCTGCTCGGCATGCTGGGCGGTGCGCTGTTTGCCGGTATTCCGGCTTTCCTCAAGGCACATCTGAACACCAACGAAATCCTCACCAGCCTGATGCTGGTCTACGTCGCGCAGCTGTTTCTCGATTGGCTGGTGCGCGGCCCCTGGCGCAATCCGGGCGGCATGAATTTTCCGGAAACCCGGACCTTCGACGCAACCGCCATCCTGCCTGAAATGATCGCGTCCGGACGGGCGCATTGGGGCTTTGGCTTCGCGATTATCGCGGCGATCCTAGTCTGGTTCATGATGCGCTACACGCTGAAAGGTTTCGAGATCACCGTGCTTGGCCAGTCGCAGCGGGCAGGGCGTTTTGCCGGTTTTTCGTCGCGCAAGATGATCTGGTTTTCCATGCTGCTCTCTGGCGCTCTTGCCGGTCTTGCGGGCATTGCCGAGGTCAGCGGCGCGATCCAGCAGCTGCGCCCGGTGATTTCACCCGGCTACGGCTTTACCGCCATCATCGTCGCCTTCCTCGGACGCCTCAATCCACTCGGGATCGTCGTTGCCGGGCTTGTGCTGGCGCTGACCTATCTTGGTGGCGAGGCGGTGCAGGTTTCGCTGCAGATTTCCGACAAGCCGATCCGGGTGTTCCAGGGGCTCCTGCTGTTCTTCGTGCTCTCCTGCGACACGCTCATCCACTACAAGATCAGGATGATGTGGTACGACCTGAGCGAGACGGCCGGTAAGGGGACACGCTGATGGGAATTTTCGAAGCGATGCTGCTGACCATTATCACGGCAGCCACTCCCCTGGTCCTCGCGGCGATCGGCGAACTGGTCACCGAGCGGTCTGGTGTCCTCAATCTTGGCGTCGAGGGCATGATGGTGATGGGGGCAGCCTGCGGCTTCATCGCCACGCAGGCCACCGGATCTCCCTATATCGGTATTCTCGCCGGTATTGCGGCAGGTGCGCTGTTTTCGCTGCTGTTCGGTTTCCTCACCTTGACGCTGGTTGCCAATCAGGTGGCAACAGGACTGGCCTTGACCATCCTGGGGCTTGGCGTTTCCAGCATGATCGCCGAACCTTATCTCGGACAATCCGGGATCAAACTGCCGCAGATCGTCTTTCCGGTCCTCTCGGATATCCCGTTTCTGGGGCCCGTCCTGTTCAAGCAGGATCTGATCTTCTATCTGTCGATCGCGCTGGTTGCCGGCGTCAACTGGTTCCTGTTCAAAAGCCGGGCGGGCCTGAAACTTCGTTCCGTCGGCGATAGCCACGCTTCAGCACATGCGCTCGGCATCAATGTCATCCGCACGCGCTATCTGGCCGTGATGTTCGGCGGTGCCTCCGCCGGTCTGGCGGGCGCTCAGTTATCGCTGGTCTATACGCCGCAATGGGCGGAAAACATGTCGGCCGGGCGCGGCTGGATTGCGCTGGCGCTGGTGGTGTTTGCGTCCTGGCGGCCATGGCGGATCGTTGCCGGCGGCTATCTGTTCGGCGCCGTATCGATCAGCCAGCTTTATGCCCAGGCCTTCGGTATCGGCATTCCCTCGCAGCTTCTTTCTGCTCTTCCCTATCTGGCGACAATTATCGTACTCATTCTCATCTCGCACAATCGACGCATGACATTGATCAATACGCCGGCATCGCTCGGCAAGTCCTTTGTGCCGGACAGGTAAACAAGAACAACAACGCAAACCAAACCTACAGGGGTCAAAATGAAAAAACTACTTTTCGCACTCGCCACGACGGCGGCGGTCATCGGCTTTTCCGCCGGCGCCTACGCTGCCGACAAGGCAAAGGTCTGCTTCGTCTATGTCGGCTCAAAGACCGACGGCGGTTGGACACAGGCCCATGACATCGGCCGTTTGGAGCTTGAAAAGGCACTTGGCGACAAGATCGAAACCCAGTTCCTCGAAAGCGTTCCGGAAGGCCCGGATGCCGAGCGCGCCATCGAGCGGCTGGCGCGTTCCGGCTGCGGCCTGATCTACACGACGTCGTTCGGCTTCATGGACGCGACTGTCAAGGTTGCCGCAAAATTCCCGGACGTAAAGTTCGAGCATGCCACCGGCTACAAGACGGCGCCAAACCTTGCGACTTATAACAGCCGTTTCTACGAAGGCCGTTATATCCAGGGTCAGATCGCTGCAAAAATGTCGAAGAAGGGTGTTGCGGGTTACATCGCCTCCTTCCCGATCCCGGAAGTGGTCATGGGCATCAATGCCTTTGTCACCGGCGCCAGGGCGATCAATCCTGATTTCAAGATCAAGGTCGTATGGGCCAACACCTGGTTCGACCCCGGCAAGGAAGCTGACGCTGCCAAGGCCCTGATCGACCAGGGCGTCGATGTGTTGACGCAGCACACCGACACGACCGCGCCGATGCAGGTTGCTGCCGAGCGCGGCATCAAGGCTTTCGGCCAGGCATCCGATATGATCAAGGCCGGCCCGGAAACACAGTTGACGGCCATCGTCGATACCTGGGGCGCCTACTACATCAAACGTACCCAGCTCTTCCTTGATGGTAAGTGGGAAACCCAGTCGAGCTGGGATGGCCTGAAGGACGGCATCTTGACCATGGCGCCGTATACCAACATGCCGGATGACGTGAAGGCGATGGCTGAAGAGACCCAGAAGAAGATCGAGTCGGGCGAACTGAAGCCCTTCACCGGCCCGCTGAAGAAGCAGGACGGCTCTGAATGGCTGGCCGCCGGCGCATCCTCGGATGACGGCACGCTGCTCGGCATGAACTTCTATGTCGAAGGTGTCGACGACAAGCTGCCGCAATAAATAGCATTCAAGCGTTGCAATCAGAAGGGGTGGCCGCAGGGCCGCCCCTTTTCGATTCAAGGCTTGAGAAAATTTGCGCAAACAGGCGTAAATGCTGTTTACATAAATAATATAGTATGATT
The DNA here is from genome assembly GCA_900473685.1 of Hyphomicrobiales bacterium. Taxonomy (GTDB): domain Bacteria; phylum Pseudomonadota; class Alphaproteobacteria; order Rhizobiales; family Rhizobiaceae; genus Pararhizobium. The sequence goes on along the minus strand of UCNE01000018.1, from coordinate 52,334 downwards.
TTTTGATTGGGCTGCTGAGGAGCAGCTTTTTGGGAGGAAATCATGAAAATCAAGACTGCACTTAGCTGTGCCACGGTTCTGGCTGCCTGCATGTTCGGTTCGGCCTCTGCCGCCGATCTGACGATCGGCTTTTCGCAGATCGGCTCCGAATCCGGCTGGCGCGCGGCTGAAACCACGTTGACCAAGCAACAGGCGGAAAAGCGCGGCATCGACCTGAAATTTGCCGATGCCCAGCAGAAACAGGAAAACCAGATCAAGGCACTGCGTTCGTTTATCGCCCAGGGCGTAAACGCGATCCTGATCGCACCGGTTGTCGCGACTGGCTGGGACGAGGTTCTGACGGAAGCCAAGGACGCCGAAATCCCGGTCATTCTTCTCGACCGTACGGTTGATTCATCCAAGGATCTCTACCTGACGGCCGTCACCTCTGACCTCGTGCACGAAGGCAACGTTGCCGGCAAGTTCCTGGTCGACAAGGTCGCCGGCAAGCAGTGCAACGTCGTCGAACTGCAGGGGACCACGGGTTCTTCGCCGGCTATCGACCGCAAGAAGGGTTTTGAGGAAGCGCTGAAAGGCCATGACAACCTCAAGATCGTCCGCAGCCAGACTGGCGACTTCACCCGTACCAAGGGCAAGGAAGTCATGGAAAGCTTCCTGAAGGCGGAAGACGGCGGCAAGAATATCTGCGCGCTCTACGCCCACAATGACGACATGGCCGTCGGCGCCATCCAGGCGATCAAGGAAGCCGGCCTGAAGCCGGGCAAGGATATTCTCGTCGTCTCCATCGACGCCGTTCCGGATATCTTCCAGGCCATGGCTGCCGGTGAAGCCAACGCCACTGTCGAACTGACGCCGAACATGGCCGGTCCGGCACTCGACGCTCTCGATGCGTTCCTGAAGAACGGCACAAAGCCTGCCAAGTGGATCCAGACCGAATCGAAGCTCTATACGCAGGCTGACGATCCGCAGAAGGTCTACGAAGAAAAGAAGGGCCTCGGCTACTGATCGATTGCCGGCATCGCGTCACAGTCACGTCTGCGGTCGTCGGATCGCAGATGCTGACAAAGGCCGATGCCGGCAAAATTTGCTTGCCAACGGTTTGCCTGGGCGTCCGCCCTCCGGCACGGTTATAGCCGCGCCCTGCAAGAGGCTGGCATGGCCAGCGCAAATCCGTAAGCTATGGCTGACCTCTTTCCTTGAAGAATCCGGTTTCATGCAGAACAGTTCAACCAATATTCTTGTCGCTGCCGGGATCGTGAAGACCTTTCCGGGTGCCATTGCCCTCAACAAGGTTGATTTCTCGCTGCGGCGAGGCGAGGTGCATGCGCTGCTGGGCGAAAACGGCGCCGGAAAATCGACATTGATCAAATGCATGACCGGCGCCTACCGCCGTGATGCCGGTCTGCTGACGCTGGATGGCGAAGAGATCGACCCGCACGACACGCTCGATGCCCAGAAGCTCGGGATCGGCACCGTCTACCAGGAAGTCAATCTGCTTGGAAATCTGAGTGTCGCGGAAAACCTCTTCCTCGGGCGCCAACCCCGCCGTTTCGGCCTTATCCAGACCGGAGAGATGAAAAAGCGGGCCGACGCATTGCTGGCGCAATACGGCGTCGACATCAACGTTTCTGCAGCGCTCGAAAGTTACTCCGTCGCCATCCAGCAGGTGGTGGCGATCGCTCGCGCTGTCGATCTCTCCGGCAAGGTGCTGATCCTCGACGAGCCGACTGCCAGTCTTGATGCCCAGGAAGTGGAGATGCTGTTCCGCATTGTCCGCGACTTGCGGGCGAGGGGACTTGGCATCGTCTTCATCACCCATTTTCTTGAACAGGTCTACGACCTCTCCGATCGTATCACCGTGCTGCGCAACGGCCAGTTGGTCGGCACACGCGACACCGCGTCCTTGCCGCGCCGCGAACTCGTGACGATGATGCTTGGCCATGAGCTTCAGTCGGCCGAAAAAGCAGCAGGCGCGGCAGAGACGGCAGAGGGGCCTGTTCATTTCCGGTTTTCGAAATTTGGCAAGGCAGGCAAGATCAAGCCGTTCGATCTGGATGTGCGCAAGGGCGAGGTCGTCGGTATCGCCGGGCTTCTTGGTTCCGGCCGCACCGAAACCGCTGAATTGATGTTCGGCGTTCACAAGGCCGATAGCGGTAGCGCCGATATCGGCGGCAAGAGCGCCAATCTGTCCTCGCCGCGCGCCGCCATCGCCGAAGGGTTCGGATTTTGCCCCGAGGATCGCAAGCTGGACGGGATCATCGGTGAACTGTCGGTGCGTGAAAACATCGCCTTGGCCTTGCAGGCGCGGCGCGGCTGGGCAAAACCGCTGTCCGCATCCGAACAGAACGCCCTGGCCGATCATTATATCAAGGCGCTGGACATTCGCACCAGCGATAGGGAAAAGCCGATCCGGCTGCTGTCTGGTGGCAATCAGCAGAAGGCCATTCTGGCGCGCTGGCTTGCGACCAATCCGCAGTTTCTCATTCTTGACGAACCGACGCGCGGCATCGATGTCGGTGCGCATGCGGAAATCATCCGGCTGATCGGCGAGCTCTGTGCGCAGGGAATGTCGCTGATCGTCATTTCCTCCGAGCTTGAGGAACTCGTGGCTTACAGTTCGAGGATCATCGTTCTGCGGGACCGCGCCCATGTCGCCGAACTGACCGGCAGCGAAATCACCACCGGACATATCGTCAATGCCATTGCGGCGGCAACGGCTGCAGGAGGCACCCAATGATCGACAACGCCAAACGCCTCGGCCGACGGCTTTTGCCACAGTTCATCGCACTGGCGATGATCCTGGTGCTGATCCGGCTGGTCTTTCCGGATTTCTTCTCGATCGAGATCCAGAATGGCCGCCTCTACGGTAGCCTGATCGATATTCTTAATCGCGGCGCCCCGGTCGCCCTTCTTGCCGTCGGCATGACGGTGGTGATCGCCACCAAGGGGATCGATCTCTCCGTCGGTGCGGTCATGGCTATTTGCGGCGCGGTCGCGGCCGCATCCAGCGTGCGCGGCGATCCACTGGCCGTCACGCTGTTGCTTGCCGTCGGCACCGGCCTGATCTGCGGTGTCTGGAACGGTTTCCTCGTGTCCGTTCTCAATATCCAGCCAATCATCGCCACGCTCGTGCTGATGGTCGCCGGGCGCGGCATCGCCCAGCTGGTGACGGAAGGCGCGATCCTGACCTTCAACGATCCCGGCCTGATCTTCATCGGCAGCGGCTCTTTTCTGGGCCTGCCTATGCCGGTGGTCATCTGGCTGGTGTTCGGCATCGCGGTGGCACTTCTGGTGCGGCGAACGGCACTCGGCATGCTGATCGAAGCCGTCGGTATCAATCGCCGCGCCAGCACGCTGTCCGGCATCCAGACGCCTTTGCTGTTGATGGCGGCCTATATGCTGTCGGGACTTTGCGCTGCCATCGCCGGATTGATCGTTACCGCCGACATCAGGGGCGCCGATGCCAATAATGCGGGTCTCTGGCTTGAACTCGATGCCATCCTTGCCGTCGTCGTCGGCGGCACGTCGCTGCTCGGCGGCCGGTTCAGCATCGTCGCCTCGCTGATCGGCGCGATGATCATCCAGGCGGTCAATACCGGCATCCTGTCATCGGGCTTTCCGCCGGAATTCAACCTGATCATCAAGGCGGCAATTATCGTCGTCATCCTCGTCATCCAGTCGCCGCGTGTGCAGGCCGGATTGACATTCCTTGGCCGGAAATCCGTCCGCAGAGAGACCGCAGAGCAGTCCGTCCGATGAACCAGAAATATCTCCCGCTGATTGCCACCATTATCATCTTCGTCGTGTCCTACGCGGCCTGTGCGGCACAATATCCGAACATCCTGTCGACCCGCGTGATCGGCAACCTTCTGACGGACAATGCCTTTCTCGGCATCGCCGCTGTCGGCATGACCTTCGTCATCCTGTCTGGCGGCATCGATCTGTCGATCGGTTCGGTCATTGCCTTCACCGGCATTTTCCTTGCGGTGCTGATGCAGAATACCGGCATCCATCCGCTGGCGGCCTTCGTTCTGGTGCTGGTGATCACCACCGTGTTCGGCGCCATCATGGGCGCGATCATCCATTATCTCGAAATGCCGGCCTTCATCGTGACGCTGGCCGGGATGTTCCTCGCCCGGGGCATGGCCTTCGTCCTGTCGATCGATTCGATCCCGATCAAGCATCCGTTCTATGCGACGATGAAGACGTTTTACTACAAGCTGCCGGGTGGCGGTCGCATCACGCTGATCGGCGGATTGATGCTCCTGGTCTTCGCAGCAGGCATTCTCATTGCCCAGCGCACCCGCTTTGGCACCAATGTCTATGCGCTTGGTGGCGGTGCCCAGACCTCGGCCCTGATGGGCGTTCCCGTCGGCCGCACGACCATTATGATCTACGCGCTGTCCGGTTTTCTCGCCGGGCTTTCGGGAATCGTTTATTCCCTATACACATCAGCGGGTTATTCGCTCGCGACCGTGGGGGTCGAGCTGGATGCGATTGCCGCAGTGGTGATCGGAGGAACGCTTCTGACAGGGGGCGCCGGGTTTGTTGGAGGAACACTCGTCGGCGTCTTGATCCAGGGACTGATCCAGACCTACATCACCTTCGACGGTTCGCTGTCGAGTTGGTGGACGAAGATTCTGATCGGTGCTTTGCTGTTTGCATTCATTCTGATGCAAAAGACCATCCTGTTTTTGTCGCGCCAGAACAAAAGGTATTCCTGAGGGGGGAGTTGCTTGCATAAGGGTCTGCTTGAAACCGTTCTGACCGGTGCGCGTACGCGCACCAGCCACGCACAGGTGGTGGATGAACTCGGCAAAGCCATTGTGTCGGGCGAATTTCCTGTTGGCTCCATTTTACCTGGTGATCCGGAATTGGCGATGCGGTTCAAGGTATCGCGCACGGTCTTACGCGAGGCGATGAAGACGCTGGCGGCCAAGGGGCTGATCGTGCCGCGTGCCCGCATCGGAACCCGCGTGACGGCGAAGAACCAATGGAACCTGTTCGACGGCGATGTTCTGACATGGCATTTCCATCGGGGTGTGGATGAGGAATTCCTCTACCATCTCAGTGAGATACGCCTGGCGTTCGAACCCCACGCCGCAGCCCTTGCTGCCGTCAATGCGACGGAAGCGGAAATCAGCGGCATGATGCGGCTGGCCGTTGCGATGGGGGATCCCGACCATACGGCCGAAACGCTGGCCGTGGCCGATCTGCGGTTTCATCTCGCCGTCGTCGAGGCGTCGGGAAACCCGTTCATGCGCACCGTCGGCAGCCTGATCGAGGCAGCACTTGTCGGCATTTTCAAGTTGAGTTCGCCCGCTTCGGGCCGCGACCGCATTGATGAGGTAGCGCGCTCGCATATCAGGATCGTCGAGCAGATCAGCCGGCGCGACGAGGCGGGGGCGAGGGGTGCCATGGAAAATGTCATCCGGGTGGGGCGCGAGCGCGTCCAGGTGGCGCTCAAGGATCTCGCGAAGTGAAGGTCCCGGCCCGGTAATTTTTGCCGCGCGGCTTGTGGCAGGACGGAAATTCCCGGCAAATTTGGTCTTCGCTAAAACCATCCCACGGCCAAAAGAACCGTAAATCTGCAGTTGCCGCCTTGCTGCAACTGCGTCTTCCGCCTATTTGATAGGGCTGCAACTGACGTGTGTCGCTTCCGATGCGCGTATCTCCCATCAACGGTGTCCGAGGGTTATGTCCGAACTAATTGTTATTTTCGTTCTTCTATTGATTAATGCGTTTTTTGCGCTTTCAGAAATGGCAATTGTATCGGCAAGCCGGCCGCTGCTGCGGCAGATGGCAAAACAGGGCAACAGCCGCGCTGAACTGGCGCTACGGCTGGCCGAAGATCCGGGTAAATTCCTGTCCACTGTCCAGGTCGGCATCACTCTCGTTGGAACGCTTGCCGGTGCCTATGGTGGCGCAACCATCGCCGACAAGCTGGCGCCGACACTCAATGCGGTCAGCTGGATCAATCCCTATGGCAGCACGGTCGCCGTGGCGTTGGTGGTCACGCTCATCACCTATCTCTCGGTCGTTATTGGCGAGCTTATTCCCAAGCAGCTGGCGCTGAAGAACTCTGAAGGCGTGGCGATGTTCGTCGCCGGCCCGATGTCGTTTCTCTCGCGTCTGGCTGCGCCGATCGTCTATCTGTTCGAGATGTCGGCATCGCTGTTCATGCGCATTTTCGGTGTTTCCAGCGATAGCGACCATGTAACGGAAGAGGAAGTCCAGGCGATCATGGCCGAGGGCGTCGAAAGCGGCGCGATCGAGAAGTCCGAGCACGAAATGCTGCGGCGAATCATCCGGCTTGGCGATCGTAACGTCAAATCGATCATGACGCATCGCACTGAAGTCAGCTTCATCGACGTCAACGATACGCTCGAGACCATCCGTGCCAAGGTCGAGCAAACCGCCCATTCCCGCTATCCGGTCATGGATGCGGCGGGTGAAGTGCTCGGCGCCGTGCAGGTCAAGGAAATCTTGAATGCACCGGTGAAATCCGGCTTTCAGGTCCGCAACTTCGTCAAGGACATCCATACCTTGCCGGAAACGGCTTCCTGCTTGAAGGCGCTCGAAGCTTTCAAGGCATCGCATATCAACATGGCAATGATCGTCGATGAATACGGTAGTATCGAAGGCATCATCACCATTGCCGACATTCTTGAAGCGATCGTTGGCGTTCTGCCGTCGAATTATGACGACATCGAGCACGCGTTGATTCGACAGCGCGAAGACGGATCCTACCTGGTTGACGGCCGTACGCCGATCGACGAAATCCACCTGACGATCGGTATCGACGAAATTGATACGGATGGCAGCTACGAAACCATTTCGGGCTTTCTGGTGCAGGAACTGCGCAAAAACCCGGAGGAGGGTGACGTTACGGAAGCCTATGGATACCGTTTCGAGGTGATCGACATGGATGGCCGCCGCATCGACAAGATCCTTGTTTCGCGTGCCGCGCATTGAAGCTTGAAGGTCATCAGAACGAGAAAAAGGCCGGGATTTCCCGGCCTTTTTTCAAATCGTCTGGTGTTTGGCCTGCTAGTACATCCGTAGTCAGGTCAACTGCGGGCAATATTCCGCTGCTTTGGTTAATAAATAGTTAATATGGTGGCGACCCGGATGATGGCGCCGTCAATTCAGTTTTCCTGGATCGAAATGCCGCCTTCGCCGATTTTCACCTCCACGCCGTCGGGCTTGGATTCCTTGTCGTAGATATAAATTCCCAATCCAACGACCAAGACGACGAGACCCCCGATAAGCATATAGAGTGCATTCCGATTCAATTTCTTGTCCTTCCATCAACGGCAATTATGCCGAGGGATAAATAGGCGGAAATGACCGTTCGGGAAGGGGCTCCTCAGCGGGAGGGCAAGCGCAGGATCATGACATCGCAGACTGCGCCGGCGTCCAATGCAGACGCATGCGGTGGCCGGACGATCAGGCAATCGGAACGGGCAAAGACCTGCATCATCGAGGAATCCTGGCGCGAAAAGGTCTCGGCCTGCAACGATCCATCGCTGCCGTGCCTGAGCCGCGCGCGAACATAGTCCTGCCGTTTGTCATTGGCTGGCAATGCGGTCAGCGTTTTTGCCTTGCCGCTGCGATCACGCGGGGGCAGGTAGCCAAGATGGCGCAGCAATGGCTCCAGGAAGAGAAGTGCGCAGACGAGGCTGGAGACCGGGTTTCCGGGCAGACCTAGGACCGTCATGCCGGTAAGCGAACCGACCATCAGGGGTTTTCCGGGGCGCATGGCAATCTGCCAGAAATCCAGCACCATGCCGCTATCGACAAGTGTCGACTGGACGAGATCGTGATCGCCGACGGAGGCGCCGCCAAGCGTCACCAGAACATCAGCACCGGCAGCCTGTGCCGCGGCGACAGCGCGGGCAATCGCAGCCTTGTCATCGCGCACAATACCCAGGTCGATGACTTCGGCACCGTTGTCGCGGGCAATCGCGGCGACCCCGTAGGTGTTCGATGCGATGATCTGATCGGGACCTGGGACACTGCCGGGAGGCAGCAATTCGTCACCCGTCGCCAGGATCGCCACCTTCGGGCGGGCGAATACCGGCAATTGCGGATGGTTCATGCCCGCCGCGACCGTCAATCGCCCCGCGTCCAGCACATTACCGGCGCGCAACACGATATCGCCAATGGCAAAATCCTGTCCCTTGGGACGGATATGGCGGCCCTTTTCGAGTGCAAATGTCGTGCGGATCCGGCCGTCCGGCAATTTTTCCGTGTCTTCCTGGATCAGGACCGTATCCGCACCGGCAGGAACCGGCGCGCCGGTAAATATGCGCACGACCTCGCCTCGCTTGACACGACCGGAGAAACCGCGCCCGGCTGCCGATTCGCCGATCACGGCGAGTACCGTGCCAATCTCTGCAAAATCCTCGTGGCGGCCGGCATAACCGTCCATCGCCGAATTGTCGAAGGCTGGGTGGGTGACCCGCGCGGCAATGTCATTGGCCAAAACGCGGCCCATCGCCTCATGCAGGCCGATCATTTCCGAGCGAACCGTTGGCGTTGACAATTTCAGCAACCGGTCGAGCGCATCTGATACCGGAAGCAATGCCATCAGCCCTGACTTTCCGTGCGGGTATAGTCGCCGGAGCGGCCGCCCGATTTCTGGGCAAGCCGGATACCGCCGATTTCCATCTCCCGGTCGGCCGCCTTGGCCATGTCGTAAATCGTCAGGCAGGCAACGCTAGCAGCGGTCAGCGCTTCCATTTCGACGCCGGTGCGGCCGGTGAGCTTTGCCATCGCCTCGACCCGCAGGCCGGGCAACGTTTCATCGGCGGAAATATCCACGGAAACCTTAGACAGCATCAGCGGGTGGCAAAGCGGTATCAGATTGGCAGTCTGTTTCGCTGCCATGATTCCGGCGAGGCGGGCGGTGGCGAGCACATCGCCCTTCTTGGCATTGCCCTTGAGAATGAGATCGAGTGTTTCGGGACGCATCCGCACAAAACCTTCGGCAACGGCAACACGCACCGTCTCGGGCTTGTCTCCGACATCGACCATGTTGGCCTGGCCGTCGGCGCCGACATGGGTGAGGGAGGGACTGGCCATTATTCTGCGGCCAGGATGGTGGCAGAACCGGTCAAAAGCGTGCGGGTTGCAGCCGTCACGTCGTCCTTGCGCATCAGGCTTTCCCCGACGAGGAACGTCGAAATACCGCTCTTTGCCAGCCGTATGCAATCTTCGTGGCTGAAGATGCCGCTTTCGCCGACCAGCAGGCGATCGGCCGGAACCAGCGGCGCCAGCTTTTCCGAAAGGGCGATATCGACCTCGAAAGTCTTCAGATTGCGGTTGTTGATGCCAAGTAGCGGCGAGCTGAGTTTCAGCCCCCGTTCCAGTTCTTCCTCGTCATGCACTTCGACCAGAACATCCATGCCGAGCGAGAATGCCTCGTCCTCGAGCCTCCGCGCATCGCTGTCATTGAGCGACGCCATGATCAGAAGAATGCAATCGGCGCCCCAGGCCCGGGCCTCGTGGACCTGATAGGTCTCGAACATGAAATCCTTGCGCAGGGCCGGAAGTGAGCATGCAGCCCGTGCCGCCGTCAGGAATTCCGGTGCGCCCTGAAAACTCGGCCCATCGGTCAGGACGGACAGGCAGGCAGCGCCGCCGATTTCATAGGCCTTTGCCAGACGCGGCGGATCGAAATCCGGGCGGATCAACCCTTTGGATGGGCTGGCCTTCTTGATTTCGGCGATGAGGCCGAATTGGCCTTGCGCCTGCCGGGCCTTCAGCGCGCTGAGGAAACCACGCGGTGCTTCCTGATCGGCACTCATGGCTTTCAGGTCGGCAAGGCTGACACGCGCCTTTGCAGCGGCGATTTCCTCGCGCTTGTAGATTTCGATCTTCTGCAGAATGTCGGCCATGGATTTTCTCCTTATACCGCGTTGGAAACGCGGATCAGCCGTTCGAGTGTGTCATTGGCAGATCCGCTGGTCAGCGACTGGCGGGCAAGCTCCATGCCTTCGCGCAGATCGCCTGCGCGTCCCGCAATCACCAGTGAGGCGGCGGCGTTGGCAAGCGAGATATCGCGGTAGGGCGTCGCATCGCCTTCCAGAACGCCCTTGAGCGCCACGGCATTGTGCGCGCCGTCGCCGCCCTTGAGGTCGGCGAGAAGGACGGTCTCAAGACCAAAATCGGCTGGCGTTAGCTCAAATGTCCGGATCGCGCCGTTTTCAAGCGCTGCGACCTGTGTAACACCGGTCGTGGTGATCTCGTCCAATCCCTCGCCATGCACGACCCAGACGTTTTTAGAGCCGAGATCACGCAACACTTCGGCGACCGGCAAAACCCAGTGTGGCGAGTAAACGCCGACAAGCTGCTGGGTCACGCCGGCCGGGTTCGACAGAGGACCGAGCAGATTGAAGATCGTGCGTGTACCGAGCTCCACGCGGGTCGGGCCGACATGGCGCATGGCGGAATGGTGCTGCTGGGCAAACATGAAGCCCAGACCTGCTTCTGAAATGCAGCGTGCGATGGCGTCTGGGCCGATATCCAGTTTGACGCCAAGGCAGGACAGTGCATCGGCCGTGCCCGACTTGGAACTGAGCGCCCGGTTGCCATGCTTGGCGACCGGAACGCCGGCGCCGGCGACAATCAATGCCGCCAGCGTCGAGATGTTATAGGTTCCGGCGCCATCACCGCCGGTTCCGACGATATCAATGGCATCGGCTGGCGCTTCGACAGTCAGCATGCGTGCCCGCATGGCGCCGACGGCACCGACGATCTCATCCACCGTTTCGCCGCGCACGCGCAGCGCCATCAGAAAGCCGCCGATCTGCGACGGGGTCGCTTCGCCGGACATGATGATTTCGAAGGCGGCGCGCGCATCTTCGCGGTTGAGTGCTTCACCCGCTGCGGCCTTGGCGACGAAAGGCTTCAAGTCCGGCATGCTGATCCCTTTTGCGTTACCGCTGCTGCGACAGTGCCAGCTCGGCGAGTTGCTGGTTGATGGAAACACCGTAGCTCTTCTGCAGCTCGCTGACCATCTGATCGAGAATGTCATCGCCGCTGGCCTGGGCGATGGCATTGATCTGGCGATCGTCATTGTCGAGCGCATCGCCGGGGTTGTCGATATCGACTTCAGTGACCTTCAACAGAATCTGCCCCTCGCCACCGATACCGCTGGCATTGGCAACCAGGCCATTGGCACCGCCAAAGGCAGCCGTGACAGCCTGGGGGCTGAGCGCTGCATCTTCTGCAGACCGGCGAAGTCCCGATTTGGTTTCGACGGCAATGCCGAGTTCGGTGGCGATCGCTGCGAGCGTTTCGCCTTTTTCAACCCGGCCCTTCAGCGCGACAGCCTTTGCGGCAAGTTCGTTGCGCTGCTGTTCCGCCGTCCAGTCGGCCACCACTCTTTCCCGGGCTTCGTCGAGCGTGCGGTCGCGGGCAGGCGTCACTTCATCGACATCGAACCAGACATAACCGTCGCGGCCGAGATTGACCGGCAGGGTTTCTCCGCCGACTTCAGCCTTGAAGGCTTCTTCGAGCAGGGTCTTTGCTTCCGGGATGCCGGCGATCTGTTCGCCATCGGCATCGTTGCCGCGTGCGTCGACTGCATTCAGCACGGCGAGCTTGAGGTTCGTCTGCTGCGCCGCTTCCTGCATCGAGGCGCCAGAAACGCGGGCATCCTCGAACTTGTCATGGATGCCCATGATTTCGTTGGCGGCATTGCTCAAGGCGAGTTCCTTGCGCAGTTCGTCCTTGACCTCGTCATAGGCACGCACTGTTTCCGGCTTGATATTGGTGATGCGCAGTATAACCGCGCCGAAGGCACCGTCGATGACCGGTGTCGTCTGGCCATCGGCCACGAGCGCAAAAGCAGCGTCTCCCAGCTTGGAATCGGGCATGCGGTCGCGGGTGAAATCACCGAGCAGCACGTCGCTTGCGGTCTTGCCGGACTCTGTGACCAGGGCGTCAAAGCTCGTGCCGGTGGACAGCTTGACTGCCGCAGCGTCAGCGTCCGCACGCGAGGGGAAGGAAAGTTGTTCGACAGTCCGGGTTTCCGGCGTGCTGAAGCTGTTCTTGCGCTTGTCGTAGTCGGCGCGCACTTCCTCTTCGGTGACCGAGACAGGATCGGCGATATCGGCCGGTTCCAGCTTCACATAGCTGATCTTGCGGAATTCCGGCGCACGGTATTCGGCCTTGTGCGTTTCGAACCAGGGCTTCAACACCTCGTCGGACGGCGCCTTGATCGGATCAACATTGGCATTCGAGAGAAGTAGGTATTCGATCGTGCGCGTCTCGTTGCGATACTGGCGCAGGGCGTCGCCCAGCACCTTTGGCGGCGTGTAACCGTCAGAGAGCGCTTCAACGATCTGCGAACGCACGGCAACCTGACTGCGGTTGTTGATGTAGTCCTGTTCGCGCAGGCCGGCATTGCGCAGCACGCTCGAGAAGGTTCCCCGGTCAAACTGGCCGTTGACGCCCTTGAATGCGGGGTCTTCGCTGATCAGGGAGGCGAGGCGATCCTGCGACAGGCCAAGGTTCATGTTTTCCGACAGCTGATCGAGCGTCGCACCGGCGACGAGCTGCGAGTAGACCTGCGCTTCGACACCGAAGGCCTTGGCCTGTTCGCGGCTCAGCCGGGTGCCGAACTGCCGGGAAAGCTGGGCGAGCTGGCGCTCGTAGGCAAGGCGGAAATCGCTCGGTGAGACTTTGACGTCCCCGACGGTCACAACCGCATCGGCGGTTCCCGTTACCAGCGACGTGGACACACCCCAGACACCGAAGGAAAGAACAAGAAGGACCATTAGTCCTTTGACGACCCAGGTCTGGGCGCCTTTTCTCAGGAATTCTAGCATGGGACTGCATACCTCGTCGCAATTTCGTGGCTGCCGGATGGCAACCGGTGTCGTTCCTTAGAGCAATCCGAGACGAAATTGAAGGGTTCAAACGTGCAAAAAGTCGAGGAAATCAGCGGTGCGTCGGAGCATCGGAGTGGCTATGCGAACATTTGTTCGCGATATCCTGTCAACGGCGGCAAGGCCGCAGCAGGCACAGTGCGGGGAAGTGCCGTTGCAAGGCCGGAACATGTCGGAAATGTTAGCCGGCAATCGAAAAATATCTGTCACAATCGACAGCAGCGCGGGTCATTTGGTCCCTGAAAATGCTAGCATTGATCCGCCAGAACATGCCGACTCGCTTTGATGCGCAGCAATCTTGGCGGGAAAGCCGGAGTACAGACATGGAATCCATCATCGTCATGGTCAATCTGTTCGGAGCAGTCGCGTTGCTGCTGTTCGGCTTGTCGCAGGTTAAGGATGGGGCGACGCGCGCTTTCGGTATCAGGCTGCGGACGGGGTTGGCGCAGGGCACCAGCGGGCCGGTGCGCTCGTTTTTTGGCGGGTTCGTCGCGACGGTCGCCCTTCAAAGCTCAACTGCCACGGCGCTGATGATTGCATCCTTCGTCGAGAAGGGCCTGGTGCGGGCGCGCATGGCGCAGATCGTGCTGCTTGGGGCCAATGTCGGAACAGCCGTTACTGCCTGGATCGTCGCAACCGGCATCGACTGGCTGTCGCCATTGCTCATTCTCGCCGGGGTCATGCTCAACCGGGCAGGGCGGTCAAGTGCCAAACAGGGGGCAGGCACGGCCCTGGTCGGCATTGGCTTGATGCTGTTGTCGCTGCACCTGCTGGGGCTCGCGACCGAACCGATGCGTCAATCGCCGGCTCTCGGCAGCTTCCTCACCATGCTCGACAGCGCCTGGCCGGTGGCGATGATCTTTGCCGCCGTGCTCGCCTTCATCTCTTCTTCCAGCCTCGCCGTGGTCGTTCTGATCCTGTCGCTGGCAGCGACCGGCATCCTTTCATCCGGCCTGACGATCGCGCTGGTGTTGGGCGCCAATCTGGGCGGCGCGGTCCCGCCGGTCATGGCAACATTGTCTGCCTCCGCCTCCGCCAAGCGGGTCACCGCAGGCAATCTGGTCGTGCGCGCCATCGGCTGTCTGCTCGCGTTGTCGGTCGCAGCACCGGCCGCCGCCTTTTTGCAGACGCTGCCGCTTTCGCCGGCAAAACTGCCGGTCGATATCCACCTGATCTTCAACGTCGCGCTTGCTGTTTTCGCCTGGCCATTCTCATCGCTGCTCTCGGCCGCCATGCTGAAGTTCATTCCAGATGAGCCGAAAACCGAGGCAGGCCCGCTCTATCTCGACGACCGCGCGCTGGCGACGCCGGTTATCGCTCTTTCCGGCGCCACCCGGGAAGTACTGCGCGTCGGCGACCTCATTGAAAAGATGCTGATTGCCACCATGAATGCGTTCAACAGCAACGATCGTGTGAAGTTGCAGGACATCGGAGAGCTGGAAAAGCAGGTCGATCTGCTGCAGCAGGAAGTTAAACTCTATCTGTCGCGGCTCGGGCGCGGCGGCCTCAGCGACGACAACGGCCGCCGTTCCATCGTGATCATCGATTATGCCATCAACCTCGAACATATCGGCGATATCATCGAGAAAAGCCTGACGGAGCAGGTCAGGAAGAAGATCGACAACGGCCTGAAATTCTCCGAGGACGGCTACCACGAACTGACGACGCTGTTTAATCTCACCATCGACAATCTGCGCATCGCCCAGACGATTTTCGTGACGCGCGACGCCGATCTCGCCCGCCATCTGATGGAGGTCAAGGTCGATGTCCGCCACATGGAGAAACGCTCTTCCGAGCGCCATCTCGAGCGCTTGCGCGATGGCCGCACCGACAGCCTGCAGACGAGTTCACTGCATCTGGATATCCTGCGCGACCTGAAGCGCATCAATGCTCATATCGTTTCCGTCGCCCACCCGATTCTCGATGAAAGCGGGCTATTGACGGAAAGCCGGTTGCGCATGCCGCACTGACGTTTACGGCGCTGTGGCAATCCCGTTGCGAACGAAGGCATCGTAACACGGGGTCAGCGTGATGCGGTGATGGCCGGGAGCAAGTGCTGGCTGGTAGAGGCCGAGAAGCTTCAGCCGCGCGGTGGTCGGCGGGCATGTTGGGTAAAGCGCCAGATCGACGGCAGCCACGGCTTCCTTGACGCGTTGACCCGGCAGTGGCACGGCGCGGTAAGGGTCGGCGCCGATGGCGATATATTTTGGCGCGTGGCGATCCATCAGCCAGGGAAACGGATTGGTGAAATCGATCGTCATGATCGTTTCGAACCGTACCCTGTTGCTGGCTTCGAAGGCCAAGATGGCCGAGACGGCGTCATCAGCATTCTGCAGCCAAAGCGACTGAAAGTCGAAGTCGCTGTAAAGCAGGAAGGACGGAAGCTCGCCGGATTCGGCCAGTGCCTGGTAGGCCGGCCGGTATGCCACGTAGTTGGTTTGCAGACGCTGTGCCCGCCGGCCGATAATATCGCGAATGCCGGTGGCGCCCATCGTCTTCAGGTTGGCGTGCACAAGCGGCCTGTTGTTGACGCTACCGATCCAGGCACGGGCTGCTTTCTGCGTAACAACGGCCAAAGGCGGTATGGCAGCACTGAAAGCAAGGATCGCCACGGCAGCAAAACCCGCGGACGGTCCCCAATGGCGATAGGTGCCGATGAGAATGGCAAGCAGCAGCGGCCACAGAAAGATGAACGCCTGGCTACCAGTGTTCTGGCTTTCAAACAGCAGGCCAGCAGCAACAAAACTCACCACCCAAATGAAAGAATGATCGAAAACCTTGCCGACAGCCGAAAACCTAGGCTTGGCGATAAAGCTGTGGGCGGCCGCTGAAAATGCGGAAAACTCGCTGATGAGCAGGACAAGGGCAAGCAGGCTGGAGGCCAGGACCACGCCGAAATTGATCGAGGCGGCCTGCAGCAGGCGCGGTAACAGGCTGGTGTCGTTGATAGCGACCAGCGACAGGATGTCGGTGATATAGGCGGACACCGCGCCGGATGTGACCTCCAGAAGCCCGATCGCCGCAAAGAAGGCGCAGCCCCCCACAAGAGCCGCACGAAACGGCAGGCGCCCGGCCAGGAAAGCCGTCAGGCACAGGACAAGGCCCGCGACCACACCTGTGACCTTGATGAACAACAGGGCGAGCATGCTGATCGCCGTTACTGCTGCCAGTGTCTTCCACCCGCGTGCGAAAATCAGCCCGGCAGCCAGAACATACAGCAACTGGCAGACCTGGCGATTGTAAATGCCAAAACCATCGGAGCCCGGATAGGGATAGAAGTCACCTGTGTTGAACGGCAGGAGCGAGAAAAACAGATATGGCAGGAGAAGGCCAAAAGCGACGGCGGTCGACCGCCTCTGCACATCCAGAATGATCAATGCCATCAGCGGCGCTGTCACTGTCATCAATGACCAGCTGGAAAGAAGTAGGGCATGGCCATGGGGGAAGAGATAAAGCCATCCGGCAAAAAGATAATAACCGAGGCCGCCCACCGGCGCGAAAAAATCGACGGAGGGGACCTGCCCGTCGAAAATGCGATTTGCTGCGTCGAGGTAAATATAGTGGTCCCAGTACATCGGACCGATCGGCATGGTCACGGTCGCAAACAGGGCCAGCGGTAAACAAACAAGAGCCAGCGCAAGGATGATCAGCGGTTGGCGCGCAAGGACAATTCCAACCCTGCTGCGCCGGCCGGAAAACCCTGTTTCGGTCGAACCATCCATTGTCGATACTATTCCCCGGCCATAGCAGCCATTCTTTCGGCCTTTTCTTGTTTATGGCAGGATCGGGTTTTATCCGGGTTAATTTGGCGGCTCGCGTACGGATTATGTTCCGTGCAATATCTTCCTGTTATGTAGCGGGCAGAATCGAGCCGGTTTTTGAAGCCGGTACCATCGAAGCGGGAGAACGAGAATGAAGCGCACATGCCTGGCGATTGTTTTGGCGGCGGGGGAAAGCACCCGGATGAAATCGTCCATGTCGAAGGTGCTGCACCCGGTGGCCGGCCGGCCGATGATCGCGCATGTGGTGGAAGCGCTCGCTAACGCGTCGATCTCCTCCGTCGCCCTTGTGCTGGGCCGTGATGCCGAAATCGTTCAATCCGCCGCTGCGCGCAACGATATTAGCTTGTCGGCGTTTTTACAGACCGAGCGTCTCGGCACCGGCCACGCCGTTCTTGCGGCAAAGGATGCAATCGCCAAGGGCTATGACGATATTCTCGTTGTTTTCGGCGATACCCCGTTGATCACAGCAGGCCCGCTTCTGGCTGCCCGAAAAGGGCTCGCCGATGGCAATGATGTCGTCGTCATCGGTTTTCAGACGGCTGATCCGGCTGGTTACGGCAGGTTGATCGTCGAGGATGGCGCGCTTGTCGCGATCCGTGAGGAGAAGGACGCAACCGCGGAAGAAAAGAAGATCACCTATTGCAACGGTGGCCTGATGGCGATCAACGGCGCCAAGGCATTGGAGCTTCTCGGCAAGATCGGCAATGCCAATGCCAAGGGCGAATATTATCTGACCGATATCGTCGAGATCGCGCGCGCCGCAGGCGGCAAGGCGATTGCAGTCGAGGCGCCTGAGACGGAGCTGACCGGCTGCAACAACCGCGCCGAGCTGGCGATGATCGAGGCGATCTGGCAGAAGCGCCGCCGTCACGAATTGATGGTCTCCGGCGTGTCGATGATCGCACCGGAAACCGTTTTCCTCGCCTTTGATACCCAGATTGCCCAGGATGTGCTGATCGAACCGAATGTCGTTTTCGGGCCCGGCGTCACCATCGAAAGCGGTGCGATCATCCACGCTTTCTCGCATCTGGAGGGCGCCCATGTTGGTGCAGAGGCAACGGTCGGCCCCTATGCGCGTCTGCGTCCGGGCGCCAATCTCGGTCCGCATTCCAAGGTCGGTAATTTCTGCGAAGTGAAGAAGGCCGAGATCGGCGCTGGCGCCAAGGTCAATCACCTTACATATATCGGCGATGCGTTCGTCGGCGAGAAAACCAATATCGGTGCAGGCACGATCACCTGCAACTACGATGGCGTCAACAAGCACATCACCCGCATCGGCGCCAACGCCTTCATCGGTTCGAATTCCTCATTGGTGGCGCCGGTTTCGATTGGCGATGGCGCTCTGGTTGCATCGGGAAGCGTCGTCACGCAGGATGTGCCGGCGGACGCGGTGGCATTCGGGCGAGCCCGGCAGGAAATCAAGCCAGGCCGGGCGAAAATCCTGCGTGAGCGCTATCAGGCTGAAAAGGCCTCCAGAAAGAAATAGCATGTCGCCAGGGCACGGTTAAAAGCTGACATCGAAAGTGAGTTTCGGGCTGATTGCGCATTTTGTGAAATCCGGTACCTAAGCGGCATCTGAAGAATATTGCGGCAGGCGTGTTTGGCACGCCGGTTTTGCGAAGAATTGCGGAGAAGAAACATATGTGCGGCATCGTCGGTATTGTTGGAAATCAGCCAGTCTCCGAGCGCCTCGTCGATGCGCTGAAGCGTCTCGAATATCGCGGCTACGATTCCGCGGGTGTCGCGACCATCCATAACGGTGTGCTTGAGCGCCGCCGCGCTGAAGGCAAGCTGGTCAACCTGGAAACCAAGCTGCGCGGCGAGCCGCTGGCAGGACAGACCGGCATTGCCCACACCCGCTGGGCGACGCATGGCGCACCGACCGAAAACAATGCCCATCCGCATTTCACTGATGGTGTCGCCGTCGTCCACAACGGCATCATCGAGAATTTTTCCGAGCTGAAGGATGAGCTTGCCGCCGCCGGCGCGACCTTCAAGACGCAGACCGACACCGAAGTCGTTGCGCAGCTGCTGGCCAAGCTGATCCGCGACGGCATGAGCCAAAAAGACGCGATGCAGGCGATGCTGCGCCGCGTCACCGGCGCCTATGCGCTGGCGGTCATCTTCCAGGATGCACCGGACACGATCATGGCCGCCCGCAGCGGCCCGCCGCTTGCTGTTGGTTTCGGCAAGGGCGAGATGTTCCTTGGCTCCGACGCGATCGCGTTGTCGCCCTTCACCAATGAAATCACCTATCTGATCGATGGCGATTGGGCTGTGCTGACGGCCAATAGCATCGAAATCCTCGATCATGACGGTAGGCCGGTCTCCCGTCCACGTCAGGTGTCGGTTGCCGCCGCCTATATGGTCGACAAGGGCAATCACCGCCATTTCATGGAAAAGGAAATCTACGAGCAGCCGGAAGTGATTTCGCATGCGCTCAGCCACTACGTCGATTTCATCGAGAATAAGGTCAACCCGATCGCGGCCGCGATTGATTTCGCCAAGGTGCCGAGCCTTGCCATCTCGGCTTGCGGCACCGCCTATCTCGCCGGCCTGGTCGGCAAATACTGGTTCGAACGTTATGCCCGGCTGCCGGTCGAAATCGACGTGGCTTCGGAATTCCGCTACCGCGACATTCCGCTGTCGCCGCAATCGGCAGCACTCTTCATCTCGCAGTCCGGCGAAACTGCCGACACGCTGGCTTCGCTGCGCTATTGCAAGGAAAACGGCCTGAAGATCGGCGCTGTCGTCAACGTCAAGGAATCGACCATCGCGCGGGAATCCGATGCGATCTTCCCGATCTTGGCCGGGCCTGAAATCGGCGTCGCCTCGACCAAGGCCTTTACCTGCCAGTTGTCTGTGCTTGCGGCTCTTGCCATTGGCGCAGGCCGCGCGCGCGGAACGATAACGGAGACCGAGGAAAAGGTTCTGGTCCGCAGTCTTGCGGAGATGCCGCGCATCATGGGCAAGGTGCTGAACAGCATCCAGCCAACGATCGAAAGCCTGTCGCGCGAATTGTCGAAGTGCAAGGACGTGCTCTACCTCGGCCGCGGCACCAGCTATCCGCTGGCGATGGAAGGCGCGCTGAAACTCAAGGAAATTTCCTATATTCACGCCGAAGGTTATGCCGCCGGTGAATTGAAGCATGGCCCGATCGCGCTGATCGACGAAAACATGCCGGTCATCGTCATCGCGCCGCACGACCGGTTCTTCGAAAAAACCGTGTCGAACATGCAGGAAGTCGCAGCCCGTGGCGGCCGCATCATCTTCATCACCGACGAGAAGGGGGCAGCAGCCTCCAAGCTCGAGACGATGAGCACGATCGTCCTGCCGAATGTCGACGAGATCATCGCGCCGATGATCTTCTCGCTGCCGATCCAGTTGCTCGCCTATCACACGGCCGTGTTCATGGGCACCGATGTCGATCAGCCGCGCAACCTGGCAAAATCGGTCACGGTAGAATGATCATCCGTCAGGAGATCCCGGCTGATACCGCAGCGATCCGGGACGTCACGGCAGCGGCCTTCAAGGATCATCCACACAGCGATCAGACCGAACATTTGATCATCGACTGCTTGCGGCAAGCCGGTGCTCTCAGCATTTCCCTGGTTGCCGTGGTGGACGACGATGTCGCCGGCCATATCGCTTTTTCTCCTGTCGAACTGTCCGGTGGTTCGAATGGTTGGTTCGGGCTCGGTCCGATATCGGTTCGGCCCGAATATCAGGGGCGGGGCATCGGTGGCGCCCTGATCCGCCAGGGACTGGAAATGTTGCGGCATCACGCAGCGGCAGGCTGCGTCGTCATGGGCGATCCGGATTTTTATCGGAAGTTCGGATTTCGCAATGATCCTCAGTTTATCCTCAAGGATTGTGCGCCGCAGTATTTTTTGGTGCAGCCCTTGTCCTCGGGTGAGGCGTCCGGCATGGTAAACTATAACGCGGCGTTTTACGCTGGCGTTGGCGAATAGACGGAGCGGTATGACAGACAAACCGGCACGTGGGTTTTTTGCCACGCGGTTGAGGAATTATTTCCTGACCGGCCTGATCATCTGTGCGCCGCTGGCCATCACCGCCTGGATTACATGGTCGTTCATTCTCTGGGCCGACAGCTGGGTCAAACCATACTTGCCATTCGACTATAACCCGGACAATTTCCTGCCCTATCCGGTGCCAGGCTTTGGCCTGTTGACGGCGTTGGTGCTGATCACGCTGGTCGGTTTTTTCACGGCCAACCTGATTGGCCGCAGCGTCGTTGGCTTCGGTGAATCGCTGCTCGTTCGCACGCCGCTGGTCCGCTCGATCTACAAGGGCCTGAAGCAGATTTTCCAGACGGTGCTGCAGGATCAGTCGAATTCGTTCAAGAAGGCAGGGCTGATCGAATATCCCAGTCCCGGCCTCTGGGCGCTGGTGTTCATCGCCACGGACGCGAAGGGCGAGATCGCGGTCAAATTTACCGAGCGCGGGTTGGACATGGTCGCGGTTTTCCTGCCACCGACGCCGGTGCCAACCGCCGGTTTTCTGATTTTCGTGCAGCGCGAAAAGATCGTGCCGTTGGACATGAGCCCCGAAGACGCTGCCAAGCTGCTTCTGTCCGGCGGTCTGGTCGCGCCCGATTATCTGCCAAAAGCTCTGGCTGTCACGCAGGAACCAGCACCCATCAAACGCGGCAAGACGCTTAGCCGGCCCTGAGAAAACGGATCGCTTCATCGCGCCGGTGCAGATAGAGCAGCGTGCGCAAAGCCTCACCGCGCGGCGATGTCAGATCCGGGTCTCGCTCGATGATGTAGGCGGCATCCTTGCGGGCAATTTCCAACAGATCGCCATGCGCTTCCAGGCTGGCAATGCGAAACCCGGGTGTTCCGGATTGCCGCGTGCCGAGCAATTCGCCTTCGCCACGCAGTTTCAGATCCTCTTCGGCGATGAGGAATCCGTCCTCTGTATCCCGTAAGATCGACAACCTTGCCCGGCCGTTTTCGCTGAGTGGTCCCTTGTAGAGCAGGATGCAGGTCGAGGCTTCGTCGCCACGGCCGACGCGGCCGCGCAGCTGATGCAACTGAGCCAGCCCGAACCGTTCGGCATGCTCGATCACCATAATCGTCGCATCCGGCACATCGACCCCGACCTCGACGACAGTGGTGGCAACAAGAAGCCGGATCTCGCCATTCTTGAAGGCGAGCATCACCGCGTCCTTTTCCGCCCCGTTCATGCGTCCATGCACGAGGCCGACATTCGGACCGAACTGCTTGTCGAGGCTCTGGAAGCGCTCATCCGCCGACATCAGGTCGGAGGCTTCCGATTCCTCGACCAGCGGGCAGATCCAGTAGGCTTTCTTGCCCTCTGACAGCGCGGTGCGCAGCCGGTCGACGATTTCGCCGGTTCGCTCTGTCGAAACCGTCACCGTCTGGATCGGCTTTCGCCCGGCCGGTTTCTCGGTGAGTTTCGAGACATCCATGTCGCCGAATGCGGCCAGAACCAGCGTACGCGGGATGGGGGTTGCCGTCATGACCAGCATATGCGGGGAAATGCCCTTGGCCGTCAGCCGCAGGCGCTGGTGAACGCCGAACCGGTGTTGTTCATCGACGACGGCCAGCAGAAGGTTGTTGTAGACGACGGTATCCTGGAACAGCGCATGCGTGCCGATCACGATCTGCGTTTGGCCCGATGCGATGCGTTCCAGAATGGCGTCGCGCTCGCGGCCCTTGGTGCGGCCGGTCAAGACGTCGATGCTCACGCCGGCAGGCGCCGCCATCTTCGACAATGTTGCAAAATGCTGGCGCGCGAGAATTTCGGTCGGTGCCATCAGCACCGCTTGACCGCCAGCCTCGACGGCAGCCAGCATCGACATCAGCGCCACCGCGGTTTTCCCCGAGCCGACGTCGCCTTGCAGCAGCCGCAGCATGCGCTCGGTACCAGACATATCCTTCAGCACTTCGCCGATCGCGGTTTCTTGGCTGCCGGTCAGCGAAAACGGCAGGGCTGCAAGCACCGGCTTGCTGAGTTTGCCCGTTGCATGAACCGGTATTCCGGCAACCTTGCGCAGCCGCTGGCGCACGAGCGACAGCGAGAGCTGTCCGGCGAGGAATTCGTCATAGGCCAACCGCCGCCGGGCCGGTGCCTGCGGGTCGAGATCGGTTTCGTCGCGCGGATCATGCAGAGCGAGAAAACAATCACGCGCGGACTGAAAGCCCTGTTTTTGCATCAGGGATTCTTCGATCCATTCCGGAAAGTCGGGAATGCGGGGCAGGGCCGCCTCGACCGCCTTGCGCAAGATGCGCGCCGAAAGACCGGCCGTCAGCGGATAGATCGGTTCGACCAGCGGCAGGTTTTCCGCCTCTGTCGCGCGCACCATGTAATCCGGATGCACCATCGATGGACGGCCGTTGAACCAGTCGACCTTGCCACTGACGGTCACGGTCTCATCGACCGGCAGTGCTTTCTCCAGCCAGTTTCCCTTGACCCGGAAGAAGGTCAGCGCCAGTTCGCCTGTGTCGTCATGCAGAAAGACACGGTAGGGCTGGCTGGTGCGCGGCGGTGGCGGCTGGTGCCGGTCGACCCGGCCGGTGATGGTGACGATGACGCCCTGCGGCGCGCGGGCGATGCCCGGCTGATGGCGCCGGTCGATCAATGAATGCGGTGCGTGAAAGACAAGGTAGATCACCCGGCA
Organism: Hyphomicrobiales bacterium; assembly: GCA_900473685.1. Lineage (GTDB taxonomy): Bacteria > Pseudomonadota > Alphaproteobacteria > Rhizobiales > Rhizobiaceae > Pararhizobium. Next base: position 28,986 of record UCNE01000018.1, on the reverse strand, counting down.
GTCGTCGATGCTGTCGCGGCCGAGCAGGCGTGCATAGAGTTCACCGGCTTTCGGACCGATGCCGGGAAGCGAGTTGAGCGGAGCAAAAAGTGGATCGAGAAGGGCAGGGCGCATGCGGGGCAGACTGAAACGAGGATTAGGTCTTTGGCAAGGCTGACAATACTCTTTTCAGCGTTTATAGAGCCATAGCGAAACGCCGCCTTTTGCGATGCGGTGGCAGGAAGGACTTTTCATGACCGGCATTACACGTACCAGCGCCGATCTCGATCCGCGCCGTAAACGGATTCTTTTCCGTGCCTGGCACCGTGGTGTTCGCGAAATGGATCTGGTGTTCGGCCAGTTTGCCGATAACGAGCTTGCTGACCTGGCAGAGACCGAGCTCGACGAGCTCGAAACGATCATGGGCGAAGAAGATACTGATCTGCTCAAGTGGGTGCTTGGATCGCAACCGGTACCGGAGCGCTATCGCACGCCGTTGTTCAATCGGATCGTTTCCTATCGCCCCGATTTTGATGTGCTGCTTGCCGACAGGGACAAAAACATCTGATGATCGCCGGTTTTGACCCCAAGAAAGTTGCCCGCGCCACCCGCGAGCTGACCATCGGCCCGGTTCCCGCCGGGGTCGAACCGTTGATCCTTGCCGAGCTTGCCCGCGCCAATGGCCCGGTCGCCTACATTCTGTCTGATGGCCAGCGCATTGCCGATGTCGAGCAGATGCTGGGCTTCGCCGCCCCTGATATTCCCGTCTTGACCCTGCCGGGCTGGGATTGCCTGCCCTATGACCGCGTGTCCCCCAGTGCCGACACGTCGGCGCGGCGCCTGGCGACGCTGAGCGGCCTGATTGCACATGCGAAAAAGCCGCATCCGGCCATCGTGCTCGTCACCGTCAATGCCGCGCTGCAGAAGATGGCGCCGCAGGACATCATCGAAAACCTCGCCTTTTCGGCGCGCCCGGGTGCGAATATCCGCATGGACGATATCGCCGCCCGGCTTGGCCGCAACGGCTTCGAGCGCGTCGCCACGGTTCGCGAGGTCGGCGAATATGCGGTGCGCGGCGGCATTCTTGATGTCTTCGTTCCCGGTAACGATGAGCCGGTGCGGCTGGATTTCTTCGGCGATACGCTGGAAAGCATCCGTTCGTTCGATCCGGCCAGCCAGCGCACCACCGGTAAAGCGCGCTCGCTCGATCTCAATCCGATGAGCGAGGTATCGCTGACGCCAGAAACGATCAGCCATTTTCGCACGCAATATCTGTCGATGTTTGGCGCGGCGACCCGCGACGACGCGCTCTATCTGGCCGTCTCGGAAGGCCGGCGTTATGCGGGCATGGAACACTGGCTGCCGCTGTTCTACGATACGCTCGATACGGTGTTCGATTATCTCGCCGGTTTCCATATCGTCACAGACCATGTGGTTCGCGAAGCCGCAGCCGAGCGCTCAAAACTGGTTCAGGATTACTACGAGGCCCGCCAGGCGTCCGCGTCCCCCGGCAAGTCGCAGATCTCGCAGGGCACGCCCTACAAGCCGGTACCGCCTGAGATGCTGTACCTCAGTGCCGAAGCGTTCAATGCTGCGCTGGTGTCCCGCAACGCCGTCCGTCTCTCACCGTTCAGCGAGCACGAAGGCGAAGCGCGCCAGGTGATCACCGTCGATGCGCGGCTCGGGGTGCGCTGGGCGAAAAATGCGACGGAATCGACCAGTGATGCCGAGCGCGTCAATGTCTTCGATCAGGCCGTCAAATATATCGCCGACCGCCGCGCCAAGGGCGCAAGGGTGCTGATCTCCGCCTGGTCGGAAGGATCGCTCGACCGCCTGCTGCAGGTCCTGGTCGAGCACGGCCTTGCCAATATCAAGCCGGTCAAGGCGCTGTCGGAGCTCAACAGCCTGAAGCCCGGGGAGGCGGCGTCGGCCGTCCTCAGTCTTGAAAGTGGCTTTGAAACCGGCGATCTCGTGGTCATCGGCGAACAGGACATTCTCGGCGATCGCATGGTGCGCCGCTCGAAGCGCCGCAAGCGCGGTGCCGATTTCATCGCCGAGGTCGCCGGTCTCGACGAGGGCAGCATTGTTGTGCATGCCGAACATGGCATCGGCCGGTTTATCGGCCTGCGCACCATCGAGGCTGCCGGTGCACCGCATGCCTGTCTTGAGCTGGTCTATGCCGACGAGGCAAAACTGTTCCTGCCGGTGGAAAACATCGAGCTGCTGTCGCGCTATGGCTCGGAAGGCAGCGATGCCGTTCTCGACAAGCTCGGCGGCGTCGCCTGGCAGGCGCGCAAGGCCAAGCTGAAAAAACGCCTGCTCGACATGGCCGGCGGTCTGATCCGCATTGCTGCCGAACGTCTGACACGGCATGCGCCGGTGCTGACGACGCCGGAAGGGCTGTACGACGAGTTCGCGGCGCGTTTCCCGTATGATGAAACCGAAGACCAGATGACGTCGATCGAGTCTGTTCGCGACGATCTCGGTGCTGGCCGTCCGATGGACCGGCTGGTTTGCGGCGACGTCGGCTTCGGCAAGACCGAAGTGGCGCTGCGCGCCGCCTTCATCGCCGCCATGAACGGCGTCCAGGTGGCCGTTGTCGTGCCGACGACGTTGCTTGCCCGCCAGCATTTCAAGTCGTTCACCGAGCGTTTTCGCGGACTGCCGGTGCGCATTGCCCAGGCGTCACGCCTTGTCGGCTCCAAGGAACTGGCGCTGACCAAAAAGGAAGTGGCAGACGGCAAGACCGATATCGTCGTCGGCACGCATGCGCTGCTCGGCGCGTCCATCAACTTTGCCAATCTCGGCCTGTTGATCATCGACGAAGAGCAGCATTTCGGCGTCAAGCACAAGGAACGGCTGAAGGAGCTGAAATCCGACGTGCACGTGCTGACGCTGTCGGCAACGCCGATCCCGCGCACGCTGCAACTGGCACTGACGGGCGTTCGTGAATTGTCGCTGATCACCACGGCGCCGGTTGATCGCATGGCGGTGCGCACGTTCATTTCGCCATTCGATGCCCTGGTGATCCGCGAGACCCTGATGCGCGAACATTATCGCGGCGGCCAGAGCTTTTACGTCTGCCCGCGCCTGGCCGATCTGTCGGAAATTCACGACTTCCTCAAGTCGGATGTGCCGGAACTGAAGGTCGCCGTCGCCCATGGCCAGATGCCTGCGACCGAACTCGAGGACATCATGAACGCCTTCTATGAAGGCCGCTACGATGTTCTCCTGTCGACGACGATCGTCGAATCCGGTCTCGATGTGCCCACGGCCAATACGCTGATCGTTCATCGCGCTGACATGTTCGGCCTGGCGCAGCTCTATCAGCTCCGCGGCCGCGTTGGCCGTTCCAAGGTCCGCGCCTTTGCGCTGTTCACGCTGCCAGTCAACCGGACGCTGACCGGCATGGCGGAGCGCCGCCTCAAAGTGTTGCAGTCGCTGGATACGCTGGGCGCAGGCTTCCAGCTGGCAAGCCACGACCTCGATATCCGCGGCGCCGGCAACCTGCTGGGTGACGAACAGTCCGGGCATATCAAGGAAGTCGGTTTCGAGCTTTACCAGCAGATGCTGGAGGAGGCGGTGGCCGAGCTGAAGGGTGACGAAGAGATCGCCGATAGCGGCTGGTCGCCGCAGATTTCCGTCGGCACGCCGGTGATGATCCCCGACGACTATGTGCCGGACCTGCATCTGCGCCTCGGCCTTTACCGCCGCCTCGGCGAAATTACCGAGCTTGGCGATATCGACGCCTTCGGCGCCGAGCTGATCGACCGTTTCGGTCCGCTACCGCTCGAGGTCCAGCATCTGTTGAAGATCGTCTACATCAAGTCGCTTTGCCGGACTGCCAATGTCGAGAAGCTCGATGCCGGCCCGAAGGGCGTCGTGGTGCAGTTCCGCAATCGCGAATTCCCCAATCCGGGCGCGCTTGTCGGCTATATCGCCAAGCAGGGAATCATGGCCAAGATCCGTCCGGATCACAGCATCTTCTTCCAGCGTGATTTCCCGACACCGGAAAAACGTCTGGCGGGCTCAGCAGTTGTGATGACGCAGCTGGCCGGGTTGGCAAAGAGCTGATCGCAAACAAAGAGCCGCGCAGAGTTCTGCGCGGCTTTTTGAGGTGCGGATCATCACTCAATTGATCTGGGACGTATCCTGCATCTTGGCGATATCGCGGAGCGCACCGGTCAGGACGTCGACTGATTGCGCGCCCATGACGGCATACTTGCTGTCGATGATGAAGCAGGGAACGCCGGTGACGCCCATGCCGCGCGCCGTCTCGATTTCCCCGGAAACGGTATCCTTGTCGGCATCCGAGGTGAGTAGCGCTGCGATAACCGCGCGGTCGAGCCCGGCCTCGGTGGCGATATCGAGCAGCACCGCGTGATCGCCGACATTGCGGCCTTCCTCGAAATTGGCCTTGAACAGCAGCGAGGCAACCTCGCTCTGTGCATCCGGTCCCTCGGTCAAGGCCCAGCGCAGAAGCCGGTGTGCATCAAGCGTATTGGGGCTGATCTTGACGGCATCGAAATTGAACGCGATGCCGTCCTGTTCGCCAAGGCCCGTCAGCATGTCATGCGCACGGTCGACCGCTGCCTGGCCGCCAAGCTTTTCGGCAAGATGGATCTTGTGATCGACGCCTTCCGGCGGCAGATCCGGATTGAGCTGGTACGGCCGCCAGTTGACGGTGACGCGGATATCATCGGCGACATTGGCGATCGCCTGATCGAGCCTTGCCTTGCCAAGATAGCACCAGGGGCAGACGACATCGGAAACGACATCGATATTGACATGGTCCATGGCGCTTGCTCCTTGCGCTGAAAATCATTGTTCAGCGACATAGGCGTCGCGGTTTGTGCTTTCAATGCGTTACCAAAAGTATACCGCCACCGATTGCGCGTTACTGCACAGTTTCGTCAAACCATGCGGGCAACTGGTAGCCATAGAGCGGTACGATGCTCGGGCGGCCAATGTGCTTTTCGCGGGCGACCCACTGTGAATCGACATGGTAGAGCGGCACCAGATAAAAATTCGACACTAGCAATCTGTCATGCGCCCGCACGGCGGCCGTGAAATCCTCAAGACTGACGGCGCGCAGGATGGCATTGACCAGAGTATCGACGTCCTTGTCGGCAACCCCGGCAAAATTGTCACTGCCCTGGCGATCGCGTGATTCCGAAGACCAACGGCCAACCTGTTCGATGCCCGGAGACAGAGAGGACGGGAAGGATTTTACGATGATATCGTAGTCAAAGGATTGGCTGCGCTGTTGGTATTGAGAGTCATCGACGGTTCTGACTGACACACCGATGCCAAGTGCTGCCAAGGAACGCTGGTAGGCGAGGGCCATCTTCTCCTGCCCCTCGTTCTGGGTCATGATCTCGAAGGCCAGCGCTGCGCCACTTGCATTGACCATCTTGCCCTCCTTGATGCCGTAGCCCGCTTCGCGCAGTAGCGTCACGGCCTCGCGCAGCACGTTGCGATCGCGTCCCGACGCGTCTGTCACCGGCAAACGATAGGTTCCGTCGAGAACGGAAGGGTTGATGCGGTTGCGGATATCGCCGAGCAAGGCGAGCTCGCGATCGTCGGCGGCCACGCCAAGATAGGAAAGCGATGAATTCTGCCAGAAACTCTGCGTGCGAATGTAGGCCCCATCAAACAGGTTCTTGTTGGCCCATTCGAAATCGAAGACCAGCGCCAGGCCCTGGCGCAGTTTCGGATTTTCGAACATCGGCCGGCGTGTGTTGAAGACGAACCCAAGCATGCCGGATGGCGTCTTCGGCGTGAATGTCTCCTTGATCACCTTGCCAGACTGGACGGCCGGGAAATTGTAGCTGCGCGACCATTTCGTCGGGCTGCCCTCCGGGTAGATATCGATTTCGCCCTTCTTGAAGGCCTCGAACAGGGAATTGTCCTGCAGGAAATATTCGACGGAAATCTCGTCGTAATTGTCGAGGCCAACCTTCGACGGCAGGTCCTTGGCCCAATAGTCCGGGTTACGCTTGTAGACGATCCGCTCGCCGGGCTTCACTTCGGCGACGCGATAAGGTCCGGAGCCGAGCGGAAATTTCAGCGATGTCTGGTCGAAGGTCGCCACATCGGTGGCGTGTTTCGGCAGGATCGGGGTCATGGCGATCAGAAGCGGAAATTCACGGTCGGCCCGGTCGTTGAAGGTGAAGCGGACGCTACGATCGCCGATCTTCTCCATCTTCTCGACCTTCGCCAGCCGCGCGCTGAAAGGAACGCGGCCCTTGTCGCGAAACAGTTCGAACGTGAATATGACGTCCTCGGGCGTCACCGGCTGGCCGTCGGCCCATTTGGCGTTCGGATTGAGATTGAACTGGATGAAGGTGCGGTCGTCATCCCATTCAACCGTTTCGGCCAGCAGGCCATAAAGCGAAAAGGCCTCGTCGCGCGAGCGCTGCATCAGCGAATCGTAAACAAGGTTGCCGTATTCCGGGTCGAGCATGCCGCGCGCCGTGGTGCGCATGCTCTTCAGGATGAACGGATTGAGGCTGTCGAACGTACCGACAACGCCGTAGGAGACACGGCCGCCCTTCTTGACGTCAGGTTTGACGTAAGGGAAGTTCTTGAAACCGGCGGGCAGGGCGGGTTGGCCATGCATGGCGATGCCGTGAACCGGCTCTGCCTGTGCAGTCACACCGGCACTAAGCGTGGCCAGCACCGAAATCAAACCCAAAAACAATGCGCGCAAAGCCCGCCTCCTGCTGTCGTCATCTTGTGAATCACGGCAAACTAACACGTTGACCAGCATTTCCAACCAAACGATACTTTAAAAGCCAATGGCCGCCGGCGAACGCAATGCAAAAAAATGTTGGAGAGGCTGGATATCCGTCGCTGCTCGCTGTAACAGGTGTTCCCGGAGACGAGGGTCATGCAATTGCCTCATTTGCCCAACAGGAGAGCGGGCAGCTGACCATAGATCACGAGCGTCTTTACGCTGCTCAGACACCGGAATTCAGGAGACGGATATCATTATGATCTTCAAGTCGAACTTCACCAAAAAGGCTGCTTTGTCGGCATTCGCCGGCGCAATTGCTGTTGCCGCGACGCCAGCTGCGTCTTTTGCACAGCAGGCTGCTGGCGCCGGCCGTCCGCCCCAGGGCTGGTTCAAGGTCTGCACCAAGCAGGAAGACAACGATGTCTGCATCGTGCAGAACCTGCTGACGGCCAGCAACGGCCAGCTGATCACTGCGATTGGCCTGATCAGCGTTCAGGGCAAGGTCAACCGCAAGGTTCTTCAGGTGTCGGTTCCGTCGGCGCGTCTGATCCCGCCGGGCATCCAGATGCAGATCGATGGCGGCAAGGGTGCCAAGCTCGATTATGCCATCTGCATGCCAGACAAGTGCGTTGCCGAAGTGCCGCTCAGCGATGCCGTTCTGGCAAACCTGAAGAAGGGCGGCGAAGTGGTCTTCACATCGGTCAACTTCCAGCGCGCGCCGAACCCGATCAAGATTTCACTCGGTGGCTTCACCGGTGTTTTCGATGGCGAGCCGATCGAACAGTCCAAGCTCGAAGAGCGTCAGCGCCTGCTGCAGGAGGAAATGCAGAAGAAGGCCGAAGACGCCCGCAAGAAGCTTGAAGACGCCCAGAAGGCTGCCACGGCAAACTAATTGCCCTTATCCATCAGCAAAAGGCCGCCGCGAGAACTCGCGGCGGCCTTTTGCATTGCAGGCCAATGCCAAACATTGGCTGACCTTTAGTGCTGGACAACGGCTTTCGGCTTGTACTGGCCGACAGTCTCCGGATCGAAGAAGGCGTTGACCTGCGAGTGACGCACCGGCGTTCCGCTTTCATCCGAAATCAGGTTCTGTTCGGAGACATAGGCAACGTATTCCGTTTCCTCATTCTCGGCGAGCAGGTGATAAAACGGCTGGTCCCTGGTCGGGCGGACTTCAGCGGGAATTGAATTCCACCATTCCTCGGTGTTGGCATATTCCGGATCGACGTCGAAAATGACGCCGCGGAAGGGAAACACGCGATGGCGAACAACCTGTCCAATCTGAAATTTTGCGTCTCTTTGTTTCATCATGTTAGGTTCCTTTCACTGTGATATGTGGTGGTTTTTCCTCAAACATCAAGTGTGAAACTCAGCCAGGAGATGGGCGCTGACAGCGGTAACCGGCAGGGATACACTGGCTGCCACGATTGCTTGCCACTGCGGGAAAATCATCGTACCTCACATGGGAGGACTTCTTCTGTGGCGGATATCGTATGAGCAATCAGTGGGGTAGGGACAATCAGGCGGCACGCGGCCGTGGCTCGTCCGGTCTCCTGCTACCCGCTATACTCTGTGTGGCGCTGATTGGGGCAGGCGGCTATTTCTGGTTTGCCCGGCAGAGCATGCAGGCCGACATTGCGGCGCTGACATCCAAGACATCTTCGCTGACGGCCGAACTTGCTGAGGTGACGGCGGTGAAGGACAAGGCGAACAGCGATCTCGTCAAGTTCAAGAAGAACTCCGGAAACTGGGCCGAGGAACTTGAAAAAGACTATGCCGAACTGAAGCTCACCGAAATTCCCAAGCTCAATCGGCTGCTCGACAAGCGAGACACCGACATATCCGCGCTTGAACAGCGGCTTTCGACCGAAAAGACGGCGGCGAAATCAGCAGCCGATGATTTGAATGCAACGATTGCCGGACTGAACGGACAGTTGAGCGCAGCCAAGACCGTTTCCGAGGACGCGCGGACGCAGGTGAAAGAGCTCAGCGATGAGAAGCTTGTTCTGATCAAGCAGATAGCCAGCCTGAAAGCGGCCCTCGAGCGGGCAGAAGCCGATGCGGTGGCTGCGCAAAAAGCGCTGGAGCAGAAAATAACAGACGCCGAAAAAAAGCCGCCGGCATTCAAATCGGCGCTCGATCTGGCCCGTGACGCACAGATCCAGACGCTGGAGCAAAACCTTGGCGAGGAACGCCGCAAGGTGGAGACGCTTCAGAAGCAGCTTGAGGATCAGGCAGCGGCGGCCAAGGCGACCGCTGAAACGCCACTTGAAGCCCCCGTGGCCGGCAATCCGGTATCGCAAACGGGGCAATCCGGCCAGGCGCTGATACCGCGTGACCGGCTGATGGTGGAGAACATCATTGGCACGACGCGTGGCGTAAGCTTTCTCGACGACGACAAGAAACAGCGCCTGAAAGACCAGCTGGCGTCCGGTGCCTGCGTTACCGATGCGCTGGAAAGCGTTTTTGACAAGGTGCCGTTGATCCTGATGCGCAATCTGATGCGCGATTTCAAAAGTGATTGCTGACAACCGGTATCCGCCAGCGGGCGGGCGCTTTAGGGAGAGAAACATGACGTTCCGACAGGCTTTTGTGGCCGCGACGATGCTGACAGCGCTTGCGCTTACTCCGGTATCGGCAGCCGAGTTCGAAAAGAACATCATGACCGGTGGGCCGCAGGGAACCTATATCCAGATCGGGCGGGATGTCGCAGCTCTCGGCAAGACGTGCGGCCTGACACTCAATGTCAAGGAATCGGCGGGTTCTCTCGAGAATTTCGTCGGCGTTCGCAACAGCCGGAACACCCAGTTCGGCATCGTCCAGAGCGACGTGCTCGAATATCTGAAAACGTTCGAGGCCGATGATCCGGAGGTACAGCAGGCGGTGCGCGGCGTGCGCATCATGTTTCCGCTCTACAATGAGGAAATCCATGTTCTTGCCCGTGCCGATATCAAGGACATGAGCGACCTGGCCGGTAAGAAGGTTGCCGTCGGTGTCAAGGACAGCGGCACGTTTCTGACCTCTTCGCTGATCCTCGATATCCTGCAGGTCAAGACCGGGGAACGGGTGCCGCTCAATCCGGATGCAGCCTTGCCAAAGCTGCTTTCCGGCGAGATCGACGCCTTCTTCTATGTGGCCGGCGCGCCTGCGTCACTGTTCAAGAACAATCCCATCGACGGGGCGAAATTCCACCTCGTGCCGATCACCGAAGCGCCGCTTCTGGCAACCTATACGCCGTCGCGCATCGATGCCGGAACTTATGCCTTCCAGAAGGAGTCGGTCGATCTGATCGCGGTCAAGGCCGTGATGATGACCTATGACTATGACGTCAAACGCAACGCCTACCAGCGCGACAGCTGCAAGGCCGTCTCCGAGTTTTCCAATCTCATCCTCAACAATCTCGACAAGCTGCAGGCAAGCGGCCATCCGAAATGGAAGGATGTCGACCTGACGGCGCTGCCGCCCGGCTGGCAGGTCGGTGTCTGCGTCAAGGCCGGCATGGCGCTCGACTACAAGCCCGCATGCAAGGCACCGGCGGCTTCAAGCCAAGGGCAGGATGCCAACGAGGAATATCTCAATCTGCTGAAGCAGCGCCTGAAGAAGCAATAGGCTGCTCAACAATTCAAAAACAAAAAAAGCCGGATTCTCGAGAATCCGGCTTTTTTGTTGGCAGTACTGCCCCGCGAAGGGGCCGTAGTCCGGCTTTTAGGCCGAGTAGTACATGTCGAATTCGACCGGATGCGGGGTCATTTCGTAACGCATGACCTCGACCATCTTCAATTCGATATAGGCATCGATCTGGTCGTCGTCGAAGACACCGCCGGCAGTCAGGTACTTGCGATCCTTGTCCAGGCTTTCCAGTGCTTCACGCAACGAAGCGCAGACGGTCGGGATCTTCTTCAGTTCCTTCGGCGGCAGGTCGTAGAGATCCTTGTCCATGGCCTTGCCAGGATGGATCTTGTTCTTGATGCCATCGAGACCGGCCATCAGCATGGCGGCGAAGCCGAGATAGGGGTTGCCCAGCGGATCGGGGAAGCGGATTTCAACGCGCTTGGACTTCGGACCCGTGCCGAACGGAATGCGGCAGGAAGCCGAGCGGTTGCGGGCCGAGTAGGCCAGCAGAACCGGCGCTTCATAACCAGGCACGAGACGCTTGTAGGAGTTCGTCGTCGGGTTGGTGAAGGCGTTGATCGACTTGGCATGCTTGATGATGCCGCCGATGAAGAACAGGCAGCTTTCCGACAGGCCGGCGTATTCGTCGCCGGCGAACTGCGGCTTCGAATCCTTCCAGATCGACAGGTGGACGTGCATGCCCGAACCGTTGTCGCCGAAGATCGGCTTCGGCATGAAGGTGGCTGTCTTGCCATAGGCATTGGCGACCTGGTGCACGACGTATTTGTAGATCTGCACCTTGTCGGCGCTGCGCACCAGCGTGTCGAACTTCACGCCGAGCTCATGCTGGGCGGCTGCCACTTCGTGGTGCTGCTTTTCAACGGTGACGCCCATCTCGGTGAGCACCGTCAGCATTTCGGAGCGCATGTCCTGGCACGAATCGACAGGCGGAACGGGGAAGTAGCCGCCCTTGACGCGCGGGCGATGCCCGAGGTTGCCGGTCTCGTAGTCGGTGTCGTCGTTCGACGGCAGTTCGGATGAGTCGAGCTTGAAACCAGTATTGTACGGGTCGGCCTTGTACTTGACGTCGTCGAAGACGAAGAATTCGGGCTCAGGGCCTGCATAGACGGTGTCGCCGATGCCGGATGCCTTGAGATAGGCTTCGGCCTTCTTGGCAATGCCGCGCGGGTCGCGGTTATAGGCTTCGCCGGAGACCGGGTCGAGAATGTCGCAAACGATAACCATCGTCGACTGCGCGAAGAAAGGATCCATGTGGACGGTGGCCGGATCCGGCATCAGCACCATGTCGGACTCGTTGATGGCCTTCCAGCCGCCGATCGACGAGCCGTCGAACATGACGCCATCGGCGAACATGTCTTCGTCAACACAGCCGATGTCCATGGTCAGGTGATGCAGCTTGCCCTTCGGGTCGGTGAAGCGCAGATCAACGAACTTGACGTCGTTATCCTTGATTTGCTTGAGGATATCATTTGCAGTCGTCATGTTTTGAAAGTCCCTCTTTTGAGATGACGAGGTAGGCCCGAACCGAACGGTCAGGCGGATTAGATGGCGTCGATGCCGGTTTCGCCGGTACGGATGCGGATGACCTCTTCGATATTGGAGACGAAGATCTTTCCGTCGCCAATACGTCCGGTCTGCGCGGCATTCCGTATGGCCTCGATCACGGCCTCCGCATTTTCGTCAGCCAGTACGACTTCAACTTTCACCTTCGGGAGAAAATCAACAACGTATTCTGCCCCACGATAAAGCTCCGTGTGACCCTTCTGGCGCCCAAAGCCTTTGGCTTCAGTGACGGTGATCCCTTGCAGGCCGACTTCCTGAAGGGCTTCCTTCACTTCGTCCAGCTTGAAAGGCTTTATGATCGCTTCGATCTTTTTCATGAGAAAATATCTCTCCGCTTCTCCCGTTATGGCAGGCTTATGCCCGCTCGCCCTCAATATGCATTTTACATGCCAGATATGGCAAATGCGATGCCGTTTTGGATGAAAACACTCGCATCTGCGATGATCATATCTCTTTCTCCGGAATAAACAGCGCCATTTGCCTATTTTTTATGAATTTTTCTGCGGCAAGGGCCTTTGTCCTCGGTGGGCATCATCCACTGCCGTGTATGGCGCCACGCGGGAGCGTCAATAGTGTGCAAATGCCTAAAAAATATACAAAATCCGCCTGCGTTTTAGGCTTGCCGGTGCCCCTGCTTGCGGGCATCTTGAGGCATGTCTTTTGATCGCACCGTATCCATCATCACCCCCACGGAAATGTCTGCGATCGACCGGGATGCCGCACGATCCGGTATCGACAGTTTCCGGTTGATGATATCGGCAGGGCTGGCCGTTTCCGCCGCAGCGTTGCGGCTTTTTCCGCAGGCATTGCGGTTTGCTGTCCTGTGCGGCCCCGGCAACAATGGCGGTGACGGATATATCGCTGCCGCCGCATTGCGGCGTAGCGGCGCCGAGGTTGCCGTTTACGCTTTGGGTGACCCCGCCGGCCTGAAGGGCGATGCTGCCCGCGCGCATGCACAATGGGCGGGCGGAGTGGAGGCTCTGCCGGCCTACCGGCCCGAACCCGGAGACATCGTCATCGACGCCCTGTTTGGCGCCGGCCTGTCGCGGCCGGTTGCGGATGAGGTGGCCTGGGCGATTGAGACGATCACGCAAGCGGGGATTCCCGTTCTCGCGGTCGATCTGCCGTCCGGCGTCGATGGCCGCACCGGCCAGGTGTTGGGTGCCAGCTTTCACGCCAGCCATACCGTCACCTTCATGGCAAGAAAGCCGGGGCATCTGTTGCTGCCTGGACGCACGCTCTGCGGCAGCCTCGACGTGTTCGACATCGGCATACCCGAACGTTTGCTAAGCAGCCACATAAGCGGGCTTTGGGAAAACGGCCCGCATCTCTGGGCAGGGCAGGCACGGGTGCTTGACCCCTCGGCACACAAGTTCAAGCGCGGCCATCTTGCGATCTTCTCTGGCGGGCCACTGGCAACAGGCGCGGCGCGGCTTTCGGCTGCGGCTGGGTTGAAGGCTGGCGCCGGATTGGTGACGCTTGCGTCCCCGTCCGCAGCGCTCCTCGCCAACGCAGCTCATCTGACCGCTGTCATGCTGAAGCAAATCGAGGATGCCGCCGCTCTGTCCGACTGGCTTGCCGACAAGCGCATCAGCGCCTTCGTGCTCGGCCCGGGATTTGGCAGTCTGGAGAGGGCGCGGCAATATGCCGTGATGCTCGGTGATAGGGCGCTGGTGCTCGATGCCGACGGGATTACTGCGTTCAGGAATGAACCGGAACCGCTTTTTAACGCTTTTGCCGGAGGCGAAACCCGGCTGGTGATGACCCCGCACGAGGGCGAGTTCGCCCGGCTGTTTGCCGATATCGATGCCGATCAAACACTCTCGAAAGTCGATCGCGCCATCGCGGCGGCCAAACGCAGCCATGCCGTGATTGTCTACAAGGGTGCTGATACCGTCATTGCCGCGCCCGACGGCCGCGCCACCATCAACGCCAATGCGCCGCCGTGGCTGGCGACGGCGGGCTCAGGCGATACGCTTGCCGGCATCATCGGCGCACATCTGGCCCAGGGCGTGCCGGCATTCGAAGCGGCCGCCGCCGGTGTCTGGCGGCACGGCCGGGCAGGGACCAAGGCAGGCGAGGGCCTGACGGCGGACGATCTCGCCGCCGCGATCGAGCCGTTGCCGCCCGCCCGCTGATCAGTCCACCCGCTTCTGCAGCGCCCGTGCGCCATTCGGCGCATTGACCTTGCCCTCGGTGATGAAGAAGGCAAACACGTCGCGCGGTTTCTTTTCCGGCTTGTGACTGGGATCGGCATGGGCGAGATCACCGATATCTCCGCCTGCCGCCCAGGTTTTAACCCGGTCGGCCCAAAGATCGAGGCGTTTTTCATCGTAGCAGGTCTTGACGTCATCGCTGCCGGTCTGAAGGCGCGTATAGACGAAATCACCGGTCACATCGGCAATCATCGGATAGTCGAAATGGTCGGCGCAGACGACCGCGACCTTATACTTGGCAAGCAGGGCCGTGAATTCCGGCGTGCAAAAGGACTCATGCCGCACTTCAACGACATGCCGTAGCGTCAAGCCATCCTGCTTCTCCGGCAGCAACGCCAGAAAAGCCCCAAAATCATCGGCATCGAATTTCTTGGTCGGCATGAACTGCCAGAGGATCGGCCCGAGATGTGATCCGAGTTCCGTCAATCCCTGGCCGAGAAACTTGCCGATCGATTCACCGGCTTCCGCCAGCACCTTCTTGTTGGTGGCAAAGCGGCTGGCTTTCAGCGAAAAGATAAAATCATCCGGCACTTCCGACGCCCATTTGGCGAACGTCTCCGGCTTTTGCGAGCCGTAATAGGTGCCGTTGACCTCGATGGCCTTCAGCTGGCTGCTGGCATATTCCAGCTGCCGCTTCTTGGCCAGCGTCTCCGGATAGAACGTCCCCTCCCAGGGATCGAAGGTCCAGCCGCCAATGCCGCAGCGGATTGTGCCTGATGTCGACATGCGCTTTTCCTCTCCCTGTATCCCTTATTCCGCCGCCGCCATCTTGCGGATCGGCCGCCGCTCCAGAAGTTCCTTGAGGAAGGCGCCGGTATGGGAGCGCTTCTCCTTGACGATATCTTCCGGCGTGCCCGCCGCGATCACTTCACCGCCACCGTCACCGCCTTCCGGGCCAAAATCGATCACCCAGTCGGCCGTCTTGATGACCTCCAGATTATGCTCGATGACAACGACGGAATTGCCCTGGTTGACCAGTTCGTGCAGCACTTCGAGAAGCTTTGCGACGTCATGGAAATGTAGGCCGGTGGTCGGTTCGTCGAGAATGTAGAGCGTGCGGCCGGTCGAGCGCTTCGACAGTTCCTTGGCAAGCTTGACGCGCTGTGCCTCACCGCCCGACAGGGTGTTCGCCTGCTGGCCGACCTTGATATAGCCGAGGCCGACGCCCTGCAGCGCCTGCAGCTTGTCACGCACGGCGGGAACCGCGGCAAAGAATTCGACGCCTTCCTCGACGGTCATGTCGAGCACGTCGGCGATCGACTTGCCCTTGAAATGCACGTCGAGCGTTTCGCGGTTGTAGCGCTTGCCGTGGCAGACGTCGCAGGTGACATAGACATCCGGCAGGAAGTGCATCTCGATCTTGATGACGCCATCGCCCTGGCAGGCCTCGCAGCGGCCGCCCTTGACGTTGAAGGAGAAGCGGCCCGGCTGATAGCCACGGGTCTTCGCTTCCGGCAGGCCGGCGAACCAGTCGCGGATCGGCGTGAAGGCGCCAGTATAGGTGGCCGGGTTGGAGCGCGGTGTGCGGCCGATCGGCGACTGGTCGATATCGATCACCTTGTCGATATGCTCGAAGCCGTCGATCCGGTCATGCTCGGCCGGATTTTCGCGCGCACCCATGATACGCCGTGCTGCCGCCTTGTAGAGCGTCTCGATCAGGAAGGTCGATTTGCCGCCGCCCGACACGCCGGTGACGGCCGTGAAAATCCCGAGCGGAATCGACGCCGTGACGTTCTTCAGGTTGTTGGCGCGGGCGCCGACAACGGTGATTTCCTTTTTCTTCTTCGGCTTGCGCCGTTCAGCTGGAACCGCCACCGCCATTTCGCCGGAGAGATATTTGCCGGTCAATGAGTTCGGATTGGCAAGAACTTCTGGCGGCGTGCCCTGCGCCACCACTTCACCCCCGTGAATGCCGGCGGCCGGACCGATATCGACGACGTAATCGGCGGTCATGATCGCGTCTTCGTCGTGTTCGACGACGATCACGGTATTGCCGATATCGCGCAGATGCCGCAGCGTATCGAGCAGCCGGGCGTTGTCGCGCTGATGCAGGCCGATCGACGGCTCATCGAGAACGTAGAGCACGCCCGTCAGGCCCGAACCGATCTGCGAGGCCAGCCGGATGCGCTGGCTTTCGCCGCCCGACAGCGTGCCGGAATTGCGCGACAGGCTCAGATATTCAAGCCCGACATCGTTGAGGAAGCGAAGCCGTTCGCGGATTTCCTTGAGGATACGCACGGCGATCTCGTTCTGCTTGGCATTCATATGCTCCGGCAGGACGTCGAACCAGTCGCGGGCGACGCGGATCGACATCTGCGTGACTTCGCCGATATGCAACTTGTTGATCTTGACCGCCAGCGCCTCCGGTTTCAGCCGGAAACCGGCGCAGGACGGGCAGGGGGCCGCCGACATGTAACGCTCGATTTCCTCGCGCGCCCAAGCACTGTCGGTCTCCTTCCAGCGCCGCTCCAGATTGGGGACGATGCCTTCGAAATTCTTGGTGGTGTTGTAGGAGCGGGCGCCATCCTCGTAATGGAAGCTGATCTTCTCTTCGGTGCCCTGCAGGATCGCATGCTTGGCTTCGTCGGACAGGTCGGTCCATTTGCTCGACAGCTTGAAGCCGAAGGCTTTGCCGAGCGCTTCCAGCGTCTGATTATAATAAGGGGACGACGATTTCGCCCAGGGCGCGATGGCGCCGCTCTTCAGCGTCTTGTCGGGTTCGGGGATGATCAGCGCTTCGTCGATCTTCTGCTGGCTACCGAGACCATCGCAGGTCGGGCAGGCGCCAAACGGGTTGTTGAACGAGAACAGCCGCGGTTCGATCTCCGAAATGGTAAAGCCGGAGACGGGGCAGGCGAATTTTTCCGAAAACAGCACACGCTCATGTGTTTCGTTGAGCGACTTGTTGGCCGAACCGCCAGCCGCGGTTTCTTCAGGTGGCAGCGGCTTGTCGGCGAATTCGGCGATCGCCAGCCCATCGGCCAGCGTCAGGCAGGTTTCCAGGCTGTCGGCGAGCCGCGTCGTCAGGTCGGGACGCACGACAACACGGTCGACGACGACATCGATGTCATGCTTGTACTTCTTGTCGAGCGCCGGAGCCTCGGCGATCTCGTAGAACTGCCCGTCGATCTTGACGCGCTGAAACCCCTTCTTCATCAGCTCGGCAAGTTCTTTCTTGTACTCGCCCTTGCGGCCGCGCACGATTGGCGCGAGAATATAAAGACGGGTGCCTTCGCCGAAATCGACGACGCGATCGACCATCTGGCTGACTGTCTGGCTTTCGATCGGCAGGCCGGTCGCGGGCGAATACGGCACACCGACACGGGCGAAGAGAAGGCGCATGTAGTCGTAGATCTCGGTGACCGTGCCGACCGTCGAGCGCGGGTTGCGTGAGGTCGTCTTCTGCTCGATCGAGATAGCCGGAGACAGGCCGTCGATCTGGTCGACATCCGGCTTCTGCATCATTTCAAGGAACTGGCGGGCATAGGCCGACAGGCTTTCGACATAACGCCGCTGGCCTTCGGCATAGATCGTGTCGAAGGCAAGCGAGGATTTTCCGGAGCCCGACAGGCCGGTCATGACGATCAGCTTGTTGCGTGGCAGATCAAGGTCGATGCCCTTGAGATTATGTTCGCGCGCGCCGCGGATGGAAATGGTCTCGAGTTTGCTCATCGTGCCCAGCTTTTGATCTGCATTGGAAAGCTCCTATTTAAGTACGGCACGGCGCATGTCGAGGCGCAATGCGAAAAACAGGTGGGCTTCCCGAGTCGGTTGACAGGATATTACGGATTTATTAGAACAAAGAAAGAACGATTTTCGAAATCTGTTGTGGATGATACAATGCAAAGGGGCGTATGCTTCAGCGTCAGCCGCTAAGATGCGCGCTCTGAATTTGGTAGCCGGGCTGAAAGGCCGGGCAGGACAGCGGGAAAAGCAAGATGGCAGGCAGTGTCAACAAGGTGATTTTGATCGGCAACCTCGGGGCAGACCCGGAAATCCGGCGAACGCAGGACGGCAAGCCGATCGCCAACCTCAACATTGCGACTTCGGAAAGCTGGCGCGACCGCAATTCCGGCGAGCGCAAGGAAAAGACCGAATGGCACCGCGTGGTGATCTTCAACGAAGGTCTGTGCAAGGTTGCCGAGCAGTATCTGAAGAAGGGCGCGACCGTCTACGTCGAAGGCCAGCTGCAGACCCGCAAATGGCAGGACAAGGACGGCCAGGACCGCTACTCGACGGAAATCGTGCTGCAGGGCTTCAATTCGACGCTGACCATGCTTGGTGGCCGTGGTGATGGACAGGGTGCTGGCGGTGGCCGCGGCGGCTCCGAGTATGGCGGTGGCAATGCCGGCGGCGGTTCGAGCAACTATGGTGGCGACTACGATCGCCCATCCCCGGCACCGGCGGGCCGCAGCGGCGCCAGTAACAGCGGCGGAAATTTTTCGCGCGATATGGACGACGACATTCCGTTCTGATCGACGCAATCTACAGTCAAAAAAAGGCCCGGGAAACCGGGCCTTTTTCGTCTATGGGACCTGCCGCAATTGAGCGTGGTTACAACCCCATGGTCGATTTGACGCCATCGACGACGAACTGCACCGCCAAAGCCGCAAGGATGACGCCGAGCAGGCGCGTCAGGATGGCGCGGCCGGTGACGCCTAAGAAACGGTCGATGCGCTCGGCGATGACGAGCGAGGCAAACAGGATGGCCAGGCAGAAGGCAATGACCAGGATCAGTTGCGCCCGGTCGATGGTTGCCGAGAATGACCCGGACAGCAGGATCGTCGCCGAGATCGCGCCGGGGCCGGCAATCAGCGGCAGTGCCAACGGAAACACCGCGATATTGTGGATGTGATCGCGGGTGATGGCGGCCTCGCCGGTCTTTTCCTTGCGCTCGTTACGCTTCTCGAAGATCATTTCGAAAGCGATCCAGAACAGCAGCAGGCCGCCTGCGATCCGGAAGGCGCCGATGGAGATACCGAGCAGGCCGAGAATGCCGTTGCCGAACAGGGCAAACGCGGACAGGATGAAGAAGGCGATCAGCGTGCCACGCCGGGCGACCAGAAAGCGCTCCTGCCGGCTCATGCCAACGGTCAGGCTGAGAAAGATCGGCGCAAGGCCGGGCGGATCGATGGTGACCAGGATCGTGGTCAGCGCATTGATCAAAAGGTCGATGTGAGACATCCCATTCCCCTCGCGGCCTTGTTTATGATGACCGTCTGATGGATTGTTAGGTCAGGGTGGCGCTGAATGAAAGACCTGTGCTTCACTGTTTGGCCGCTTTTGCCTTGCAAATGCCTGCAAGAGCGCCGATGAGCCTAAAAGGCTGTTCACAACCCGGCCCCGAAATTGGCGCTCGCCAACGCATTCGGCTATAAAAATCTGTCTGATTCTGAACAAAGATCGTGATCGAAATTGACTGAACAAAGCACACCAGGCGGCGGCAAGAACCCACCAGGCATTGAGCCCATTTCCATCATGGAGGAAATGCAGCGCTCGTATCTCGATTACGCCATGAGCGTCATCGTCAGCCGTGCTCTTCCCGATGTCCGCGATGGTCTGAAGCCCGTGCACCGGCGCATCCTGTTCGGGATGAGCGAACTGGGCATCGACTGGAACAAGAAATACGTCAAATGCGCCCGCGTTACCGGGGACGTGATGGGTAAGTTCCATCCACACGGCAACTCGGCGATCTATGACGCGCTCGCCCGCATGGCGCAGCCATGGTCGCTGCGCCTGCCGCTGATCGACGGTCAGGGCAATTTCGGCTCGATCGACGGCGATCCGCCGGCGGCCGAACGTTATACCGAATGCCGGCTTGAGAAGGCAGCGCACGCCCTGCTTGATGACCTTGATAAGGAAACGGTCGATTTTCGTGACAACTATGACGGCACGTTGAGCGAGCCGTCCGTCGTTCCTGCAAAATTCCCGAACCTCCTGGTCAACGGGGCAGGCGGCATCGCCGTCGGCATGGCGACCAACATCCCGCCGCACAATCTGATCGAAGTGATCAACGGCTGTATCGCCCTGATCGACGAGCCGGGCCTTGAACTGCCGCAGCTGATGGAGATCATTCCGGGGCCGGACTTCCCGACCGGCGCCTTCATCCTTGGCCGGTCCGGCATCCGTTCGGCCTATGAGACGGGACGCGGCTCGGTCATCATGCGCGGCCGCGCCACCATCGAACCGATGCGCGGCGACCGCGAGCAGATCATCATCACCGAAGTTCCCTACCAGGTGAACAAGGCGACGATGATCGAGAAGATGGCCGAACTGGTCAAGGACAAGCGCATCGAGGGCATTTCCGACCTGCGCGACGAATCCGACCGCCAGGGTTACCGGGTCGTGGTCGAGCTGAAGCGCGACGCGAACGCCGAAGTGATCCTCAACCAGCTCTACCGCTACACACCGCTGCAGACATCGTTTGGCTGCAACATGGTGGCGCTGAACGGCGGCAAGCCGGAGCAGATGACGCTGCTCGACATGCTGCGCGCCTTCGTTGCCTTCCGCGAGGAAGTCATCAGCCGGCGTACCAAATACCTGCTGCGCAAGGCGCGCGAGCGGGCGCATGTGTTGGTTGGTCTTGCCATTGCAGTCGCCAATATCGATGAAATCATCAAGCTGATCCGCAGCGCACCAGATCCTGCTACCGCGCGCGAGCAGTTGATGACGCGCCGTTGGCCGGCCGCGGATGTCGAAAGCCTGATCCGTCTCATTGATGATCCGCGCCATCGCATCAATGAGGACATGACCTACAATCTGTCCGAAGAGCAGGCCCGGGCGATCCTCGAACTGCGCCTTGCTCGCCTGACGGCGCTTGGCCGCGATGAAATCGGCGATGAACTGAACAAGATCGGCGCCGAAATCAGCGACTATCTCGATATCCTGTCGTCGCGTATCCGCATCATGACCATCGTCAAGGACGAACTCATCGCTGTTCGCGAAGAGTTCGGCACCCCGCGCCGCACCGTGATCATCGAAGGCGGTCCGGATATGGACGACGAGGACCTGATCGCCCAGGAAGACATGGTGATCACCGTGTCCCATCTCGGCTACATCAAGCGGGTGCCGCTGGCGACGTATCGTGCCCAGCGCCGTGGCGGCAAGGGCCGTTCCGGCATGGCGACGCGCGACGAGGATTTCGTCACGCGCCTGTTCGTTGCCAACACCCATACGCCGATGCTGTTCTTCTCGTCGCGTGGCATCGTCTACAAGGAAAAGGTCTGGCGCCTGCCGATCGGCACGCCGCAGTCACGCGGCAAGGCCCTGATCAACATGCTGCCGCTGGAGCCCGGTGAACGCATCACCACGATCATGCCGCTGCCCGAGGACGAAACGACCTGGGAAAACCTCGACGTAATGTTCTCGACAACGCGCGGAACGGTCCGCCGCAACAAGCTGTCGGATTTCGTCCAGGTCAACCGTAACGGCAAGATTGCCATGAAGCTGGACGAAGAGGGTGACGAAATCCTCTCCGTTGAAACCTGCACAGAGCATGACGACGTGCTGATGACGACGGCGCTCGGCCAGTGCATCCGCTTCTCGGTTGATGACGTCCGTGTCTTTGCCGGCCGCAACTCGATCGGTGTTCGCGGCATCACGCTCGGCGAAGGCGACCGGATCATCTCGATGACCATCGTCGGCCATGTCGATGCCGAGCCGTGGGAACGGGCAGCCTACCTGAAACGCGCTGCCGCCGAACGGCGTGCGGCAACCGGCGAGGACGAGGAAATCGCGCTCGTCGGCGAGGAAGTCACCGAAGAAGGTCAGCTTGACGACGCCCGTTACGAGGAACTCAAGGCACGCGAACAGTTCGTGCTGACGGTTTCCGTCAAGGGCTTTGGCAAGCGTTCGTCCACCTATGACTTCCGCACCTCCGGCCGTGGCGGCAAGGGTATCCGTGCCACTGACACGTCGAAGACCGGCGAAATCGGCGAACTGGTCGCGGCCTTCCCGGTCGATGACAAGGATCAGATCATGCTGGTCTCCGATGGCGGTCAGTTGATCCGCGTTCCCGTTGGCGGCATCCGGCTTGCAAGCCGCGCCACCAAGGGCGTGACCATCTTCTCGACGGCCAAGGACGAAAAGGTCGTCTCTGTCGAGCGGATCAGCGAACCGGAATCGGACGAGGATGAGGAAATCGCCGGTGACGTGGATCTGCCGGAAGGTGAGGCAAGCGCCGAGCCGCCAGCCGCAACGGAAGAATAAGCCCTTCCGCGCTATGAATAAAAAAGCCGGGCGAACGTTTCGCCCGGCTTTTTCTTTGGTCTTGAGTTTGACCGTCTGGCAAATCAAGGCAAAGAAAAACCGGACTGGCAGGGGAACCGTCCGGCTTTTATGACAGCAGGCACTGGAGGTTGCCTCTGTAGAAAACGGTGATGCTAGACGCTGAACCCGCCGGAAGCACCGCTGATTGCCTTCATAGCGCTTCTGTCGCGCTGAAGTTCAAAGATGGTTTTGGCGAAATCAACCAGGAACACGATACTAATAACTGCCGATATGATCATCATCGTGATGGCCATTACAGATCATCCTCTACTTGATCAAACGCGTGCGGTTAAGACCAGGCCGGTCATGGCGCGCTTCGTTTCTGATTGCGTTTGCCGTTGCAAAAAGCATGACAAAAAACATGGTCATCGACAGAAGAATAAGTGCCATAGCGGTGATCCTTTCAGCCCGTAAACGGCCGTGACTGGAAAAAGTTCCGTTCTCTATTTTGCGATTTACAGGATGCTGCTTGAAACAACCTTGAACGCACCCTTCATGTAGCGTTCATGTCATTGGGCTGCTGTTCCAAAGGGAACACGTGGTGCGGCGAGGGCTTTCCCTTGCGATTGGCCGCAGTCCGTGACAAAAGGCTTCGAAATGGAAACAGGTGCGATGACCACTGCTTTTTATCCCGGCTCCTTCGACCCGATGACGAACGGTCACCTCGACGTGCTGGTTCAGGCGCTGAACGTGGCGCCGACGGTTATCGTTGCGATCGGTATCCATCCCGGCAAGACGCCGCTGTTTTCCTTCGAGGAGCGCGCGGCCCTCATTGTGCAGTCTTTGAAAGAATTTCTGCCACAACGGGCCGCCGATATCTCGGTCGTTTCCTTTGATAATCTGGTGGTCGATGCGGCGCGAAAACATGGCGCTTCGCTTCTGGTCCGCGGCCTGCGGGACGGCACGGACCTCGACTATGAGATGCAGATGTCAGGCATGAACCGGCAGATGGCGCCGGATATCCAGACCCTGTTTCTTCCAGCCGGAACGGCCTCGCGGCCCATTACCGCCACATTGGTTCGCCAGATCGCTGCCATGGGCGGTGATGTCAGCGCCTTCGTACCCAAGGCCGTCCACCAAGCCTTGAACGCAAAACGCAAATCCTGACGTTTTCCTTTTATTTCCATGGGAGTTCATATGAAAATTCTCCAACTCGCTTTCGCAGGCGCCGTTGTCCTCGCATCCCTGACCAGCACTGCCTTTGCCCAGGCTAAGGACTATATCACCATCACGCTGAAGGATGGCCCGGTCGTCATCGAGCTGATGCCGGATGTTGCGCCGAAGCATGTCGCGCGCATCAAGGAACTGGTGGAAGCGGGCGACTATAACAATGTCGCCTTCCACCGCGTCATCCCGGGCTTCATGGCCCAGACCGGCGACGTCCAGTACGGCAACATGGAAAAGGATTTCAAGCCGGAGATGGCCGGCATGGGCGGCTCGTCCAAGCCGAACGTCGAGGCTGAATTCTCCAAGGTTCCTTTTGCGCGCGGCACAGTTGGCATGGCGCGTAGCCAGGATCCGAACTCCGCCAATTCGCAGTTCTTTATCATGTTCGCCCCCGGCGATTTCCTCAACGGCCAGTACACGGTCGTCGGCAAGGTTATCGAAGGCATGGACAATGTCGACAAGATCAAGAAGGGCGACGAAGCCAACAATGGTTCCGTCACCGATCCCGACCGCATGATCAGCGTCAAGGTCGGCAAGTAAATCCCGTTTTAAAACGCCCGCTTTAACAAGAAGGAGAAGGCCATGACAGAGATCAAGGATCCTGAAAACACCATCATCATGGAAACCACCAAGGGGCAGGTCGTCATCCAGCTTCTGCCGGACCTGGCGCCGGGCCACGTTGCCCGCATCAAGGAACTGTGCGCCGAAGGCGCCTATGACGGCGTCGTCTTCCACCGCGTCATCGACGACTTCATGGCGCAGACCGGCGACGTGCAGTTCGGCAAGACGGGCGGCAAGGATTTCAATCCGGCCCGCGCCGGCATGGGCGGTTCGTCCAAGCCGGACCTCAAGGCTGAATTCTCCAACATGAGCCATGTGCGTGGTACGTGCTCGATGGCTCGCAGCCAGATGCCGAATTCTGCCAATTCGCAGTTCTTCATCTGCTTCACCGACAGCCCGTGGCTGAACAAGCAGTATTCGGTCTGGGGCCAGGTCATTTCCGGCATGGACAACGTCGACAAGATCAAGAAGGGCGAGCCCGTCAAGGATCCCGACAGCATCGTGTCGATGAAACTTGCCGCCAACGCCTAATTCGGGCTATTGCCAAAACCCGTCCCGGATCGCCTTGCAAAGGCGCCGGGGCGGGTTTGCCGTTTAAAGAAGAGTTTTGATGCGCGTCGATCTGTTCGATTTCGATCTTCCCGAGGATAATATTGCGCTACGGCCCGCAAGCCCGCGTGACAGCGCCCGCTTGCTCGTCGTTCAGCCGCAGGCAAGCGTCGAGCTGACCGATCATAGCGTTCTCGACTTGCCTTCGTTCCTGCGCCCCGGTGACGCTCTCGTCTTCAATGATACCAAAGTCATTCCCGCCCAGCTGGAAGGCTTGCGCCGCCGCGGCGAGGACGTGGTGACCCAGGTTTCGCTGACGCTGCATATGCGCGTTGCCGCCGACCGCTGGAAGGCCTTTGCCCGTCCCGCCAAACGCTTGAAGGTTGGCGATCGCATCGAGTTCGGCCACGGCTCCAATACCTGCCTGATGGGCGCGCTGGACGCGACCGTCGCGGAGAAGGGCGAAGCCGGCGAGGTGACACTGCAGTTCGATCTTTCCGGCCCGGCGCTGGATGAGGCAATCCTTGCCGTCGGCCATATTCCGCTGCCACCCTATATTGCCTCCAAGCGCCCCGAGGACGAGCAGGACCGTACCGACTATCAGACGGTTTACGCGCGCGAACATGGGGCCGTTGCTGCCCCGACCGCCGGCCTGCATTTCACCGATCGCCTGTTCGAGGCCCTGGATGCGATGGGCGTCGAGAGCCATTTCGTCACCCTGCATGTCGGCGCTGGCACCTTCCTGCCGATGAAGGTCGATGACACCGACGATCATGTCATGCACCAGGAGATCGGTCATGTCAGCGCTGACGTTGCCGAACGCCTGAACGCAGTCCGGGCGAGGGGCGGGCGCATCGTCTGCGTCGGCACCACCTCGCTGCGGCTGATCGAGAGTGCGGCCGAGGAGAATGGCGACATCCGTCCGTGGTCCGGCCCGACCGGCATCTTCATTACGCCGGGTTATCGTTTTCGCGCGGTCGACATGCTGATGACCAATTTCCATCTGCCGAAGTCGACGCTGTTCATGCTCGTTTCGGCCTTCAGTGGCATGGACACCATGCGGCGCGCTTACGAGCACGCCATCGAAACCGGCTACCGCTTCTATTCCTACGGCGATTCCAGCCTGCTTTTCCGGGATGCAACATGACCGAAACTTTTCAGTTCAACATCAAGGCAACCGACGGCAAGGCGCGGCGTGGCACGGTATCGATGCCGCGTGGAGAAATCCGCACGCCGGCATTCATGCCGGTCGGGACCGTCGGTACGGTCAAGGCGATGTATCTCGATCAGGTTCGCGATCTCGGCGCCGATATCATTCTCGGCAACACCTATCACTTGATGCTGCGTCCCGGCCCCGAGCGGGTGGCGCGTCTTGGCGGCCTGCATGAACTGATCCGCTGGCCCTATCCGATCCTGACCGATAGCGGCGGCTTTCAGGTCATGTCGCTCGCCGGCCTGCGCAAGCTTGACGAGAAGGGCGTAACCTTCAAGAGCCATGTCGATGGCGCTTTGCATCACATGTCGCCGGAGCGCTCGATCGAGATCCAGGGTTTGCTCGACAGCGATATCCAGATGCAGCTCGACGAATGTGTGAGACTTCCGGCAGAACCCTCTGATATTGAACGCGCAATGGAAATGTCATTGCGCTGGGCTGACCGCTGCAAGACCGCTTTTGGCGACCAACCGGGCAAGGCTATGTTCGGTATCGTCCAAGGCGGCGATGTGCCGGCGCTGCGTGTCCGTTCGGCACAGGCGCTGTCTGGGCTCGATCTGAAGGGCTATGCGATTGGCGGCCTTGCGGTGGGTGAACCGCAGGCCGTGATGCTCGATATGCTTGACATCACGTGCCCGGAACTGCCGGTCGAAAAGCCGCGCTACCTGATGGGCGTGGGTACCCCTGACGATATCCTGAAATCCGTAGCACGTGGCATCGACATGTTCGATTGCGTCATGCCGACACGCGCTGGCCGTCACGGCCTGGCCTTCACCCGGCGCGGCCGCGTCAACCTGCGCAACGCCCGTCATGCGGAGGATACACGGCCGCTCGACGATCAGTCCGCGTGCCCGGCGTCACGCGACTACTCGCGCGCCTATTTGCATCATCTCGTGCGGGCGGACGAGAGCCTGGGCGGCATGCTTTTGACCTGGAACAACCTCGCCTACTATCAGGAACTTATGGCAGGCATCCGCAAGGCAATCGAGGAAGGCCGCTATGCAGCCTTCATGGAAGAGACGCAGGAAGAATGGGCGCGGGGAGACCTGGCGCCGGTCTGACCGGCGGACCGGTCAAATTTCGGGGCCGGGGGCCTGCTGCAGCATCTGCACGCCGTTGATCTTGTAGCTGCCGTCCGGTTGTCTGACGAGAAAGTACTGCGCCGTCCAGTCCTTGCCATCAGGCGCGGAGATCAACACTTCCTGCACCACCGTATCGCCAACGATCTTGCTGCGTCCAAAGGCGAAATTGCCGGGACGGTAGACCGGCGTGTAGCCGCGCTTGACCATCTCAAAGAAGATGCTCTTGTCCGGAAATTTCTGCCTGATCTGCGGCGAGGCAAAGGAATAGGCCGTCTCCGCGTCGTCGTTGAGAAAGGCCTCGATCTGGTTCTGGATGATCGACTGGGCCGTATCGACGGGTTCCGCTGCCAATACCAGCGGCGGCGTGGACAGGAGAATGGCAATGCACGCGCAGGCTCTGAGTGTCCGGATCATTCCCCATCTCCTTGCTGACCATCTCAACAGGTATAATACGTGTGCCGGGGCAAAATGGTTTCTCTGGCGGAGAGGCGACATATAAAGTATTAATTATCGCATAAATTCAGTGTCTTCACGGGATTTATTAAACTCAAAAATCAAGCAGATTGTTGAGGCCGACGGGGTTCCCGCCGTTTATCGTCTGGCTCTAGATGCCCAGCCGGTCCTTCATTCTGCCCCAGATCATCGCCGCGTGCACGCCAACAGGCCAGAGCGCATGGAAACGCATCGGCTTGATGCCTGTGACCGGCAGGCTGATCCCGGCCGATGGCCCGCCGGCCATGCGTCCGGCAAGCTGCTTGCCGATCGCCGTCGCCAGCGCCACGCCACGGCCATTGCAGCCCAGATAGATCATGGCATTTTCGGATGGTTCATGCAGATGGGGCAGGTGGTCCGGCGTGACTGCCAGCTGGCCGTTCCAGGCATGTGTCCAGCGGATCCCTTTTAGGTCCGGCCAAAGACTTTCAGCGTAGCTCTTCAGGTAATCCAGTGGTGCGGTGTGCCCGGCCAATACCCGCTGCGGCCCACGGCCGCCCATCAGCAGCCGGTTCTGTTTGTCGAGGCGATAATAGACGGTGATATGGCCGCTTTCATACAATACGGGACGATGCGGCAGGATGCGGGCCGCCAGATTATCGGGCAGGGGGTCTGTTGCAACGATCGAACTGTAGACAGGGACCAGGGATTTCCTCAAGTCAGGCCATAGATTGTCCGCGTATGCATTTGTAACAACAAGCAATTTATTCGCCGAAACAGTTGCCTTGTCCGTGCGCAAAACCCATTTCCCAGATTGTCTTCGCACAGAAATAACGCGGCTATCGCCATGAATGGAAGCACCGGCATTCTGTGCCGCTGCAGCAAGGCCACGCGCATAATTCAGCGGATGCAGATCACCGCCGCGCGGATTCAGCAGCGCTGCGGGGTAGCGGCCGGTGCCCGTTGCGAGCGCCGTTTCCTTTGCGTCGAGCAAGTCTACCGGAAAGCCATGGGCAGCGCATTGGGTCGCGGTGGTTTCGACAGCCTTGGCCGTCAACGTATTGGTCGCGGCCCGCAGCGTACCGTTCTGCCGTGCGTCGCAATCGATACCCAGCCTGCGGATGAGGTCGAACGTAAAATCCGGCGCGCCCCAGGCCATGCCGATCATGCGCTCACCAAGACCGGCGCCAAACCGGCCAACCAATTCATCGGGATTGAATTTGAGCCCGGGATTGACCTGTCCGCCATTGCGCCCCGACGCACCCCAGCCAGGCTCATTGGCTTCCAGCACGCAGACATCGACACCCATTTCGGCCAAGTGCAGTGCTGCGGACAATCCCGCAAAGCCTGCGCCGACGATCGCTACCGATACGGTGCGATCGGCATCAAGCGAAGGTGTCAAAGGCGCCGGATGCGCGGTGGCGGCATAAAGGCTGGTCGGCAACGGGACTGCAGGCATGCTGTGCCTTCACGATGATCGGAAGCCCATTCTGCACGGCAGGCAATTTTTGAGAAGGGAGCAACATTTGAAAATCGTCTTGCATCTCACTTGAACCCACCCTGTGCTGGTTCCAGATTGAATGC
>UCNE01000019.1 GCA_900473685.1 Hyphomicrobiales bacterium | reverse complement strand
GATATTCGAAATGGTTGGAGACCACACCGACGATCTCGATCGGCAGCGCACCGATCTTCCAGCGGTAGAGCAGGTCGTTGAGGCAATGGCCAAAGCGCGATACCATCAAAAGCACCTTCATCCGGTGTTCGGAATCAAGAATATCGGCCTCCATGCCAAACCGGGTCCTGACCGCCTCGAACCCGGCCTTCAGCTTGTCGAGCGTCGCCCCTTCCTGGCTGATGAAGGTTAGGCGCATGAAGAACAGGCCGGTTTCCATGTCGTCAAACTGCGAGCTATCGGTGATGTAACAGCCTTCGTCGGCCAGATAGCCGGTAATCGCCGCAACAATGCCACGGGTGGATTTGCACGATACGGTCAGAACGTAGTTTCGCATTGTCAATCTTGCTTTCGTTGAATGTTTCACGCCGGGCGGTATTGCGGATTTTCTGGATGCGATATGGCCGATGCTATTGGGGCGGCCAACAGCAGGTACCGGCACCCTGTCTGCCGGGATGAGCGCCCGCGGCGTTAAGCCATCGACTGCAGGAACGCTTCCAGTTCCACCGGATCGATGCCCACCAAATGGGATTTGGCGGGATAGGCGCCGGATTTCACATCGGCCACATATTCGGAGAAGGCGGCGATCCGCTCTTGCTGCAGCCCCTCGTACTCAGCCGCGAAGTTGCGATAAATCTTAGCGTGACGGGGGACATGCCCCTTGTTGGCACCCAGCACATCGTCGGCAAAGAGATATTGCGCATCGCAACCGGTTCCTGCCCCCATGGAGAGCATCAGCATGGATGTGCGTTCACTGATTGCCGCTGCGACTTCGCCCGGAACGACCTCGATCTCTGCCGCAAATGCCCCTGCCTCTTCGAGTGCCTTGGTCTGGCGCCAAATCTCCAGCGCACCGAGCGACGTCTTGCCAACAGCACGAAAACCACCCGTCCAGGTCGCCTTGGAGGGGATAAGCCCGACATGACCACAGACGGGAATGCCCTCCTCTCGCATGCGGCGTACGGTCTGGAGACCTGCTGCGCAATAAACGGCATCGCCGCCCGCTTTCAATGCCTGGAACGCGGCACGAATATATTCATCCGCTGTTACAAGGTCACCATATTCCAGGCCTGGAAAGGCAAAGATGGAAGGGGCCGCCTCCCGAAAAGCCGCGCCGAGCAATGACGGCGGCACGGAGACGAGATCGACCCCTGCCCGCTCCGCTGCATCTGCTTCCTCCAGTGTTTCGACGCGCAGCATGCTCAGCTGACGCTTTCCCTTTGTCGATAGAAGGTCGGCGACAGTCGGGCGGCGGTGTCTCATGGCATGTTTCTCCTTTGCCACCCGCGATAAAGACGCTGCCGTGGCTCGTTTATGTTGAAATGTGCTGCGCTTAAGCCGCCAGCAGCGTCTTCAGTTTGATCGCCGGCGCGGCAAGTGCTGCTGGATCAGGATGGATCCCGGCCGCAATCATCATCTCGGCAAGGCGGATATCGCGGGCGACGGTGTTGCCGGGGCCGATGCCACTTGCAGCGATCAGGCGGCCGCCGGCGTCGAGATGGAAGAGGATGAAGGCGCCATCGGCTACCTCGCGCCGGACAGTCTGCGCCGCCCCATCCGCAATGCCAGCGATCTGCAGTGTCAGGTCGTATTGATCCGACCAGAACCACGGAACTGCGGTGATAGCTTCGCCTGCACCCAGAAGATTGGCGGCAGCAAGCTGGCCCTGTTCCTGCGCGTTGCGCCAGGCCTCCAGCCGCAGCCGGCGTCCTGCGTAATGCGCCAGCGGGAAAGAACAGCAATCACCGGCAGCAAAGATGTCCGGTGCGGATGTTCTCAAATGTGTATCGACGGCGATACCGTTGTCGATTGCAAGCCCGGCATCGCGGGCAAGCTCAACATTCGGTATGGCTCCGATCCCGACGACAATCAGGTCGGCATCAAGCGTGCTGTCGTCCTCGAAAAGAACGCTTACGCCCTCGCTGTCTTCCTGCAAGCTCCGGATTTTTGCGCCGCAGTGAATCTCTACACCCTCCGCCTTATGCCGTTCCGCAACCACGGCGGCCAGCTCCTCAGGGACGCCGCGGCTGAGGATACGAGGCAAGCCTTCGACCAGTGTCACGCGAGCGCCCAGTTTGCGCGCGGCCGCAGCCAATTCCAGCCCGATGAATCCGCCGCCGATGATCGCGAGATGCCTGCCGGGCTGAAGCGCGGCGCGGATTGCGACGGCATCGCCATGGGTTCGCAGTGTCCGGATGCGCTGGCAGGCACCGGACAGGCCGGGAAATGGGCGCGGCCGCGCACCCGTCGTCAGAAGCAACTGATCGTAAGGTTGGCTGCGGCCGTCAGACAGCCGTACCACCTTCGCCGCCGGATCGATGCTTTCGGCGCTGATACCGGTCAAAACAGTGATGCCGGCAGCCTCATAACGCTCGGCCTCCGACACCAGTTTCGGGGCGTGGCCTTGCAGCAAGGCATCCTTCGAGAGGGGCGGACGCTCGTAGGGAAGATGGTCTTCTGCGCCGATAAACATGATCTTACCGGCAAAACCCTTTTCCCGCAGGGCAAAGGCAGCCCTTGCGCCGCATTCCCCGGCGCCGATGATGACGATCTGCGTCATGACCCTATCCCTTAGCCCAAAGAAATGAAGACGCTGCCATCCTCGACCTTGACCGGGTAGGTCTTGAGATCGACGCAGACAGGAGCACCCTTGGCTTCGCCGGTCATGTAGCTGAAGCGGCCATTGTGCTTTGGACATTCGATGATGTCGTCCATCACCAGCCCATCGGCGAGATGAACCTTTTCATGCGTGCAGAGCCCGTCGGTCGCAAAGAACCGGTCGTCCGGGCTGCGGTACACAGCAAATGTTTTGCCGTCATGATCGAAGCGGATGACGTCCTCTTCATCAATCTCGCCGGTTGCGCAGACTTCCACCCAATTGCTCATCGTTTCCTCCATCCAGTTCTGTTTTCGGGCACCGCTCTATTCGGCGGCAATTGGCTCGGCGTGAAACTCCTCGCGGTAAGGCTTCGCCGTCGGCGGCAATTCACGCTTGAGAAAGTAATCCTCATTCTTCAACTGCCACAGAAAGGCCGGGATCATTTCGCGGTAGCCTTCGAACATGGATTTGTTCGGGGCTGGCAGGTCGTGCTTGATCATGTCGTGCAGCTGTGGGAGCGCGTGATAGGGCACCATCGGAAACATGTGATGCTCAACGTGATAGTTCATGTTCCAATACACAAACCGGCTGAACGGGTTCATGTAGACGCTGCGGCTGTTGAGACGATGATCGATGACGTTGTCAGCAAGGCCGCCATGCTGCAGAAGCCCGGTCAACACATGATGCCATGCACCATAAAGCCGTGGCAGGCCGATCAGCATCAGCGGCAATAGCGAGCCGAGGTAAATGGCCATCGCCACCGTGGCGGCATAGATCAGCACCCAGATGCGGGCAACACGGATAACACGCGGCTGCTCCTGTTCGGGAATAAAGGTTTTTTCGGCAGCACTGATAATGCCAGCCGCGTTGCGGACCATATCGATCATCGCGTAGCTGGCATCGAGCAAGCCAAAGAAGTTGAGGACCAGCCGGAATAGGTCCGGCGGACGCATGACGGCAATTTCCGGATCACGGCCGACGATGACCGTATCGGTGTGGTGCCGCGTATGGCTCCAGCGCCATGTCACCGGATTACGCATGATCATAAAACAGGCGATCTGATAGACCGCGTCGTTCATCCAGCGCGTCTTGAAAGCCGTACCGTGTCCGCACTCGTGCCAACGCGAATCCGAGGCCGACCCGTACATCACGCCATAGATCAGGAAGAACGGCACACACCACCAGGAGCCCCAAAAATACGCACCGAGCGCACCGGTAATGACCATGCTGCCAAGCCAGATTAAGGTGTCGCGGATGGCCGGACCATCCTCGCGCTTCATCAGCTCTTTCATCTGCTTGCGCGGGATATCGGTGTGATACCATTCCGCGGCGGCCAGTCCGCTGTCGACGGCGGCCTGAGCATCACGCCCGAGGAGGCTATAATCACGTTTCGTCGCAGTCTTGTCCATTCTGTCCTCCTCCGCTTGCCGCCGGTTCTCGTCCTTGAATGGGAGGATAGGTTGACTTTGAATGCAGCTCAATGCAGCCTTGATGTATTCTATCAAAACACATCATTCATCGCATGCTTGAATGATGGCTTCCATCAGGAGCGATTATGAGCGGGCGTCCGACCATTACAGATCTTGCCAAGGCCGCGGGCGTCAGCGTCGCGACCGTCGACCGGGTATTGAACGGCCGCCACAAGGTTCGGGAAGAGACGGCGCGCCGGGTTTACGATGCGGCAAAATCGATCGGCTACCATGCTGTCAGCCTGCTGCGGCAGCGGGTTTTTGAGGACCTGCCGCAATACAGGCTCGGCTTCATCCTGCAAAAGCCAAATCAGTATTTCTATCAGTCGATGGCGAAGGAGATCGAGAATGCGGCGTTTTCGGCGCCCGGAGTCCGCATTATCCCGCAGATCGATTTCAACATGAGTGCTACGCCCGCAGCTTTGGTGGAAAAGCTCAAAGCTGTTGCCGCGCGCAACCAGGCCATTGCCCTCGTCAGCCCCGACTATCCCGCGGTCACGGCGGCTATAGAGGAGCTGAGGGAGAAAGGTATCCCGGTTTTCTCGCTTCTTTCGGACTTCGCCGCCGGTGCGCGAGAGGGTTATGTTGGCCTCAATAATCGCACAGTCGGCCGCACCGCGGCATGGATGATTGCCAAAGCCGCGAAGAAGCCGGGGAAGGTTGCAACATTCATCGGAAGCCATCGGTTTCATGGTCACGAATTACGTGAAATCGGTTTCCGTTCGTATTTTCGCGAGAATGCTCCTGATTTCGAGGTTCTCGACACGATGGTCAATCTCGATACGGAGGAGATTACGCACGAGGCAACGATCAACCTCTTGCAGCGCCATCCGGACCTGATCGGGTTCTATGTCTGCGGCGGCGGTATGGAGGGCGCCATCTCGGCCCTTGCCGAGGAAAAGATGGCAGGAAAACTGCTGGTCGTTGTGAATGAACTGACCCCGGAATCAAGAATGGCGCTGGCTGAAGATCTCGTGACCATGGCAGTCGCAACCCCTGTTGCGCATCTAACCCGGGAACTGGTGGGGCAGATGGTCGCCGCCATCGATCGTGGTATCGGAGGCGTTCCCGGCCAGACATTCTTGCCGTTCGATATTTTCACCCCGGAAAATATCTGAGCAGACCGCCTTCGAAATGAGGGTATTCTCTCACGCAGCTTTTGTATTCTTTCACCAATGAGAGACAGATAACGGCTTCGGCTTTGACTGTGTCTCAATAAGCTGATGATCCTCACGCGCTGAGGGAGCGGGCTTTCCCCTTCCCGCGAATTCATGTGCAGGAGGAACAGCACCTATGACGACACTTTCATTCGCGCTCAATCATATGACTGCCCCGGCTTTGTCGCCGGATGCATTTTTTGCTCTGGCAAAATCGCTCGGCATGTCGGCGGTTGAAATCCGCAATGATCTCGACGGCAACGCGACTATCGACGGAACACCGGCTTCCGAAATAAAGGCGCTCGCCGAAAAACATGGTTTGACCATCATTTCGATCAACGCGCTGCAGCGGTTCAACCAATGGAACGGCGACCGCGCCCACGAAGCACAGGAACTCATCACTTACGCCCGCGATTGCGGCGCAAAGGCGCTGGTTCTCGTGCCGCTCAACGATGGCAGTGGTCAGGCCGACGGCGAGCGCCAGGCCAACCTGAGACAGGCGCTAACCGCGCTGAAGCCAATGCTGGAAGCCGCCGGCATCATCGGTCTCGTCGAACCGCTTGGCTTTGAAATCTGCTCGCTGCGTTCCAAAACCGAAGCGGTAGAGGCTATTCAGGCCGTCTCAGGCGGAGGCCGGTTCAAAATCGTGCATGACACGTTCCATCATCATCTGGCAGGGGAAGAAAAATTCCATCCGGAAATGACCGGCCTGGTTCACATTTCCGGCGTTGCCGATCCCGGCATTTCCGTCAGCGGCATGCGCGACCCGCACCGCATTCTTGTGGATGCCAATGACCGCCTGGACAATGCCGGCCAAATCCGGACGCTGCGAGGAAGCGGCTATGCCGGACCATTTTCTTTCGAGCCCTTTTCGCCCGACGTGCATCAATCAGCCGACATCAGAGCGGCGATCCGCGAGAGCATGGCATTTCTGGAAGCCACGGCCTGACGGAACGGGCATTCCATCCGGCATTTTTGCACGAATGTCGGTTGGAACGCCTTGACGATGGAATTATAAAATGGAATAGTTATTCCGTATTAGCAAACTGTCGGTTTGTTTATTCTGTTTTGACGCAGAGCTGCCCGGGAGAGGCGGCCTACGGGAATTGGGTGCCACCGCGAATGGGGTGCCTCCGGCTTGTGGAGGGTGATCGCCGGTCACCGTTTTGTGGAGGAACTACAACATGAAGAAAATGATTATGAGCGCAGCCTTGGCTGCGATGATGTCGACTGCGGCACATGCCGAAACCGTTGGTGTTTCGATGGCGCTGTTCGACGACAACTTCCTGACCGTTCTGCGCAACGGCATGCAGGATTATGCCAAGACGCTCGACGGCGTCACGCTGCAGGTTGAAGACGCGCAGAACGACGTTGCCAAGCAGCAGAGCCAGATCCAGAACTTCATCGCAGCCGGCGTCGATGCCATCGTTGTCAACCCGGTCGACACCGACGCAACTGCCGCCATGTCGAAGATCGCAGCCGATGCCGGCATTCCGCTGGTTTACGTCAACCGCGAGCCGATCAACATCGACACGCTTCCGGAAAAACAAGCTTTCGTCGCATCCAACGAGGCTGAATCCGGCACGCTCGAAACCCAGGAAGTCTGCAAGCTGCTCGGCGGCAAGGGCAAGGCCGTCGTCATGATGGGCGAACTCTCCAACCAGGCGGCCCGTATGCGCACCAAGGACGTCCATGACGTTCTCGCCACCGACGCCTGCAAGGGCATCACCATCGTTGAAGAGCAGACCGCCAACTGGTCGCGTACTCAAGGTGCAGACTTGATGACCAACTGGCTTTCTGCCGGTTTGGAATTCGACGCTGTTATCGCCAACAATGACGAAATGGCCATCGGCGCCATCCAGGCGTTGAAGGCTGCCGGCCGTCCAATGGACAAGGTCGTGATCGGTGGCGTCGATGCGACGCAGGACGCGCTTGCCGCGATGGCAGCCGGTGATCTGGATGTCACCGTCTTCCAGAACGCCGCTGGCCAGGGCAAGGGCGCGCTCGATGCGGCTCTGAAGTTTGCGCGCGGCGAGACGGTCGAAAAGAAGGTCTATATTCCTTTCGAACTGGTAACGCCTGCCAACCTCAAGGACTATCAGGCAAAGAACTGACCTGAACACCGGGGCGCGCTCATCCGCGCCCCGCATTGCCCGGTTTCGTTGACGTTGGTGCGATGCGCCTCCAGCGGACCGTGAGGTGACCTTGCTGCCTGAGGGCGCGGGGCCCGGCCAAACAGGCGACAGGGAGGCATCATTCAAATGGTCAGTCCGACAACAATGGCAGCCGTACGCGCCAGTGGCGCCGTACCAAAAGCCGAATATCTGCTTGCAGTCGAAGGGGTGCGCAAGGAATTTCCCGGCGTTGTGGCCCTGGATGACGTATCGTTCCGTCTGAAGCGCGGCACCGTGCATGCGCTGATGGGTGAAAACGGCGCCGGCAAATCGACGCTGATGAAAATCCTTGCCGGCATCTATACGCCCGACAAGGGCGAAGTTAAATTCAAGGGCGTCGATATCCGGCTGAAATCGCCGCTGGATGCGCTCGAAAACGGCATCGCCATGATCCATCAGGAACTTAACCTGATGCCATTCATGACCGTAGCAGAGAATATCTGGATCCGGCGCGAGCCCCTCACCCGGCTCGGGTTCGTCGATCATGGCGAAATGAACCGCAAGACCGCAGACCTCTTCAAGCGTCTGAACATTGCCCTCGATCCGCAGGCGGAGGTGCGCGATCTTTCCATCGCCAATCGCCAGATGGTCGAGATCGCCAAGGCGGTATCCTACGAATCCGACGTGCTGATCATGGATGAGCCGACCTCGGCGCTGACCGAGCGCGAAGTCGCTCATCTCTTCACCATCATCCGTGACCTGCGCAGCCAGGGCATCGGTATCGTCTACATCACCCACAAGATGAACGAACTGTTCGAGATCGCCGACGAGTTTTCGGTGTTCCGCGACGGCAAATATATCGGCACACATGCCTCCACCGACGTGACCCGCGACGACATCATCAAGATGATGGTCGGCCGCGAGATCACCCAGATGTTCCCGAAGGAAGAAGTACCGATCGGCGATGTCGTCTTGTCGGTTAAAGACCTCTGCCTGAAAGACGTCTTCCACGATGTCTCGTTCGATGTGCGCGCCGGCGAAATCCTTGGCGTTGCCGGCCTTGTCGGTTCCGGCCGCTCGAATGTGGCGGAAACGTTGTTCGGCGTCACGCCGGCAAGCTCGGGATCGATCGCAATCAACGGCAAGTCTGTCACGATCGGTTCGCCGACGGAGGCGATCCGCAACCGGATGGCTTTCCTGACCGAAGACCGCAAGGATACCGGCTGCCTGCTTATCCTTGATATCCTGGAAAACATGCAGATCGCGGTGCTGCAAGACAAGTTCGTCAAGATGGGCTTCGTCGATCAGAAGGCCGTGTCGGCAAAATGCGAGGAGATGGCCCGCAAGTTGCGGGTGAAAACGCCGAACCTGCAGGAGCGTATCGAGAACCTCTCGGGCGGCAACCAGCAGAAGGCGCTGATCGGACGCTGGCTGCTCACCAATCCGCGCATCCTGATCCTCGACGAGCCGACACGCGGCATCGATGTCGGCGCCAAGGCGGAAATCCACCGCCTGGTGACAGAGCTCGCCCGCGACGGCGTCGCCGTCATCATGATCTCGTCGGAAATGCCGGAGGTTTTGGGCATGAGCGACCGCGTCATGGTGATGCATGAAGGCCGGGTTACGGGCTTCCTCGACCGGGCTGAAGCGACCCAGGTCAAGGTCATGGAACTTGCAGCGCAGTGATGGCGCGCTTTTAAAAAATACCATCCGGGAGGACAGGACATGAACACCAAGATAGAAGCCTCTGCCGCCACGGCGGTGCCAAGCGCGAGCAAGCGGCGTATCCCGCCGGAATTCAACATTTTCCTGGTTCTGGTCGGCATCGCGTTGGTTTACGAGATCCTTGGCTGGATCTTCATCGGGCAAAGCTTCCTGATGAACTCGCAGCGCCTGACGATCATGATCCTGCAGGTGGCCGTTATCGGTATCATCGCAGTCGGCGTCACGCAGGTGATCATCACCGGCGGTATTGACCTTTCTTCCGGCTCCGTTGTCGGCGTCACGGCAATGATTGCTGCAAGCGTCGCACAGGCATCGACATGGCCCCGTGCACTTTATCCGGCATTGACCGACCTTCCGGCCATCGTGCCGATTGGCCTTGGGCTCTGTATCGGCCTGCTTGCAGGTCTGATCAACGGCTGGCTGATCGCCAAGACCAAGATTCCGCCGTTCATTGCGACCTTGGGCATGATGGTCTCCGCACGTGGCCTGTCGAAATGGTACACCAAGGGGCAGCCGGTTTCCGGCCTCACCGACCAGTTCAACTTCATCGGCACGGGCATCTGGCCGGTCATCGTCTTCCTCGCCGTCGCCCTCATCTTTCATATCGCCTTGCGTTACACCCGCTATGGCAAGTTCACCTATGCAATCGGCGCCAATGTTCAGGCCGCCCGCGTCTCCGGCATCAATGTCGAGGCACATCTGATCAAGGTCTATGCCATCGCCGGCATGCTGGCTGGCCTCGCCGGTGTCGTCACCGCCGCCCGTGCGCAAACGGCACAGGCCGGCATGGGGGTGATGTACGAACTGGATGCGATCGCAGCCACGGTCATCGGCGGCACATCGCTTGCCGGCGGCGTCGGACGGATCACGGGCACGGTGATCGGCACCGTCATCCTCGGTGTGATGACCTCCGGCTTCACGTTCCTGCGGGTGGACGCCTACTACCAGGAAATCGTCAAAGGCATGATCATCGTCGCAGCCGTCGTGGTCGATGTTTACAGGCAGAAGAAGCGCAAGACAGTCTGACGGACTGCAGGATAGCTGGCGAGGATAAGTGTCATGAAACCATTGGGCGTCGGCTTGATCGGTACGGGATATATGGGCAAGTGCCACGCACTCGCCTGGAACGCGGTAAAAACGGTCTTCGGCGATGTGCCTCGTCCACGGCTGGTGCATCTGGCGGAAGCCAATGCGGAACTTGCCGCCTCGCGTGCCGATGAATTCGGCTTTGAAAAGGCAACGGCTGACTGGCGCAGGCTCATTGACGATCCGGATGTCGATGTCGTCTCCGTCACCACCCCGAACCAGTTCCATGCCCAGATGGCCATTGCGGCCCTCGAAGCCGGCAAACATGTCTGGTGCGAAAAGCCGATGTCGCCGACATTTCCGGATGCGCAACGCATGCTGAAAGCCGTCGAGGCTTCCGGCAGGGTGGCCATCATGGGCTACAACTATATCCAGAATCCGATCCTTCGGCATATGAAGACACTGATCAAGGACGGCGCGATCGGTGCCGTCAACCACGTCCGTGTCGAGATGGACGAGGATTTCATGGCCGACCCTGAAGCGCCCTTCTATTGGAAGAGTGAACGGTCGGCGGGGTATGGTGCGCTGGACGATTTCGCCGTGCATCCTCTCTCGCTGCTCTGGTATCTTTTCGGCCACGTCCATTCGGTCGTTACCGATATGGCGAAGCCCTATGCCGACCGTCCCTTGAAGGATGGCGGCCGCCGGGCGGTCGAAAACCATGATGGCGCCAGTATCCTGATGCGGCTCGAGCACGGCATCTCGGCCGTGCTGATGGCAAACCGCGCCGCGTGGGGCCGCAAAGGCCGTATCGCTCTGCAGATTTACGGCTCCAAGGGTTCGATCCTCTACGATCAGGAACGCATGAACGAGTTCGAGCTCTACCAGATCGGCGGCAACACCACCGAACAGGGTTTTCGCCGGGTCCTGACTGCGCCGGCCCATGCACCCTACGGCCAATTCATTCCGGCACCCGGTCATGGTCTCGGTTTCAATGACTTGAAGATCATCGAGTGCCACGAACTGATCCGCGCTATCGCCGGTGAACCTTTTTCAGCGATCGATTTCAAGCAGGGCTTGCGTATCGAAAAAACCGTCCATGCGATGGCACGATCATTTGACGAGAAGGCCTGGATCGAGGTCGACACGGTTGAAATCGGCGCTTCGCTGTAGGGGGCGATGCGCTTCATTCCTTTGACAGCGCTGGTACCAGATCGCCGGCTTGCCTTTGCTGAGGCCCGAAACTCCGGACTGTCTGCGTGGTGGCTTTCCAGCGCCGGCTGGGTAATTGGAAGAGGTGGCCGCAGCCACCTCTTCCTCGGCCACCACGTTTGGAGGGTGATAATGGCCAGGCGCTTTGTGAGGGAAAGGATCGGTGAACCGTGATCAATAATGAATCACGGACCGGATAGATTTGCCCTCATGCATCAGATCGAAAGCGTCATTGATGGCGTCGAGGTCCATAGTATGGGTCACGAAGGCTGCCAACTCTATGTCTCCGTTCATTGCGTCTTCCACCATTGAGGGCAGCTGGGTGCGGCCTTTAACCCCGCCGAATGCAGTGCCTTTCCAAGTGCGTCCGGTCACAAGCTGGAAGGGTCGGGTGGAGATTTCCTGGCCGGCGCCCGCCACGCCGACAACGACCGACTGCCCCCAGCCCCGGTGAGCGCATTCCAGGGCCGCGCGCATGACGCTGACATTGCCGATGCATTCAAAGGAATGATCGACGCCCCATCCGGTCATCTCGACAATGACGTCCTGAATAGGTTTTTCATGGTCTTTCGGATTGACGCACTCCGTGGCGCCAAAGCTTCGGGCAAGCTCGAATTTCGAGGGATTGGTATCGATGGCAATGATGCGTCCCGCCTGCGCCTGCCTTGCACCTTGGATGACGGCAAGACCGATGCCGCCCAGACCGAACACGGCAACGCTATCCCCCTTTTGCACTTTGGCAGTGTTATGGACGGCGCCGATGCCCGTGGTGACGCCGCAACCTAACAGGCAGACGTGCTCAGGATTGGCCTCAGGATTGATCTTTGCCAGGGAGACCTCGGCAACCACCGTGTACTCGCTAAACGTCGAGCAGCCCATGTAGTGATAAATCGGCTGACCTTTGTAGGAAAAGCGCGTGGTGCCATCCGGCATCAATCCCTTGCCCTGGGTCGCCCGCACCGCGACGCAGAGATTGGTTTTGCCCGATCTGCAAAACAGGCATTCGCGGCACTCGGCCGTATAGAGCGGAATGACGTGGTCTCCGGGCTGAACGCTGGTGACCCCCTCCCCGATCTCCACGACGATACCGGCGCCTTCATGACCCAGAACGACTGGGAAAATGCCTTCCGGATCGGCTCCCGAAAGCGTGAAGGCATCCGTATGACAGACGCCAGTATGGGTAATCCTGACCAGAACTTCCCCTTTCTGCGGCGGAGCTACATCCAGTTCAACGATTTCCAGGGGCTTGCCCGGAGCGAAAGCGACTGCAGCACGTGATTTCATAGTATTCCTCATTGTCCCTTGGGGGCGGAGACGCAAAGATCTCCGCAAGCCGTTTCGCGTGGTGTTTCAGGGTGAAGTCGTGGCAGCCCAAAGCTCGCGGATCATATCCTTGAGCTGGAGCGCTTCAGACCATCTGTCGGTGGTATCGTTGCCGTCCCGGCCTGTGATCGCATAGGGTTTTGGTCCGAGCTCACACGTAAAAACAAGCTCTGCGTCGCGGGCTGCACGGGAGCGCCAGCTGCGGAAACCTTCCTGCCACCAGGCAAGGAAGAGATCGACCCAGGGGCGATGATGTGGAAACGACAGCTCGATCTGGACCTGTTCGCGTGATGCGACCCGGCCGTGAAATGCCTGGGCATTCTGGAGAATACGGCTGATCAGAGCGTGATTTTCCGCATCGACCGGAAATGCGAATTCTCGCCCGACCAGAAAATGCGACAGGTCCGCCAACAGCGGCAGTTCCGGGCGCTGATCCAGCAAATCGAGCGTGAAGAAGAGATCGGTGGTCATTCGATCGCGATGCGTTTCGATAAACACCGGGATACCGGCATCGGCTGCAAGCTGCATCCATCCGTCAAGCAGGGGTAGGCAGTTCTCAACCCTGCGCAAACGAATATCCGGCTGCAGGTTGAGGTGGCTGACCGGGTAATCCGCCGCGA
Organism: Hyphomicrobiales bacterium; assembly: GCA_900473685.1. Lineage (GTDB taxonomy): Bacteria > Pseudomonadota > Alphaproteobacteria > Rhizobiales > Rhizobiaceae > Pararhizobium. The sequence continues at coordinate 144,912 of UCNE01000019.1, read as the reverse complement.
GCTCCAACGGCAGGGTCAAATCCTCGACTATCCGGGGAAAGCATACCCCCTCGATTTTCAGGCCAGTACCCTCGATAACCTGATTGAGGCGGGCAACATCCTGGCGGTTCGTATAATGGGCGCTGACGCCATCGAAACCGGCTTCGACGATCAAAGCAATATTCTCATCGAGATTTCGTTCGAAGCCGTCGGTATGGCGCCGCTCCATCGCCCATAGCGACTGGAAAACATGCAGCTTCTGCATCACGCCGCCTTCGCATTTTTAAGCAGCGCCTTCAGATTGACGTCCGGGTCGGCCAGAACGGCGGGATCGGGGCGCGCACTCGCCGCAATCAGCATCTCCGAGAGCTTGATCTCCTTGGCAAGACTGTTCCCAACGCCCAGACTAGCGGCGGCCACCAGGCGTCCGTCAGCGAGATAAAACGCAAGCTCGCCGGTTGGCAGCGCGCGTATCACGCATTGATGGTCTGGTTGCGGCAGCCCGGCAGCCTGCAGGCCGAGATCATATTGATCAGACCAGAACCAGGGGATGGCTGCAAAAGCCTCAACGGCTCCGGCCATGTTGCGTGCAGCAGTCTCGGCTTGCGCCCGGGCATTGCGCCAGCTTTCAAAGCGGACATGACCGCCGCCATATTGCTCGACCGCCGCACAATCACCAGCCGCAAATATATCTGGATCACTTGTCTGAAGAAAAGCATCCGTCAGTATGCCGTTGCCGGTCGCCAGACCCGCCGTTTCAGCCAGAGCAATCTCGGGCTGAACACCAATGGCTGCGATGACGACGTCCGCAGGTACCGAAGTACCGTCGGTCAGGAGAACCGTGTTCTGGCGGATTTCGGAAACGCCTTGGCCGAGATGGAAGTGGACGCCTTCCTCAATGTGCCGGCTATGCAATCGTGAGGCAAAGTGCGGGGGCACTGCCCGGCCGAGCGGCTTTGGAGCAGCCTCGATAACGCTGACATCAAGCCCTTTGCCACGCAGCACGGCCGCCAGCTCCATGCCGATCAGACCGCCACCAATGATCGCGACACTCCGGCTGGTATCCACGCCGGAGAGCACGGCCTTCGCATCATCGTACGTTCGAAAGTCAAGCGCGCGCTCAGCGCCCTTGCACGCGAGTTTTCGTGGACGCGCGCCTGTCGCAAGAAGCAGTTTATCGTAGGCCAGTGCTCGCCCATCACTCAGAGTGATGGTCCGCCGGCCGGCGTCGAGGGCGGTCGCGCCGACGCCGTGAAGGTAGGTAATGCCCGCGTCGAGCAAAGCTTGGCTGGAACACAGTATCTTCATCGTCACGGCGCCATTTTCAGGCTTTGACAACGGTGGGCGTTCGTAAGGCAGATGGGGCTCAACACCAACCAGCGTGACCATGCCGGTATAACCTGTTTCCCGAAGCGCAAAAGCCGCTCTGGTGCCCGATTCCCCTGCCCCGACAATAACGATAGCGTCCACGGTGGTCCTCCTCCGGAATGGACTGGCACATAGGTTTATGTGCCAGTCATCGCGATCAGTTGCGCTTGGTGTAGTCTTTCATGTTCTCAGGCGTGACGAGTTCGAAGGGAACCATGACCTGCTTTTCGACAGGTTTTCCGCCCGCGAGCGCGACCGCCGCATCGATGGCGCTTGCGGATTGAGCTTTGGCGTTCTGAAAGACCGTGGCGTCCAGATCACCGGCCGCCATGGCAGCCAGAGCGTCCTGTGTCGCATCGATGCCAATGATGATCACATCATCCATCGAGACCCCGGCGGACTTCAGCGCCTGGATCGCGCCCAGGGCCATTTCGTCATTGTTGGCGTAGACCACATCGATCGGCTGGCCGGCCGTGATCCAATTCGTGGTCATGTCCATTGCATTGGTCCGGGTCCATGCGGCCGACTGTTCGTCGGCGATCGTCACGCCCTTACAGTCGCCGGCAGCCAGCGTGTCCTTGAAAGACGACGTGCGGTCCCGCGACGCCTGATGGGCGAGATCACCCATCAGGATATAGACCTGCGCGTTGCTGTCTTTGCCCGTCTTCTTCAAAAGGTCGCATGCGGCCTGGGCGGCCTGCGTTCCCGCGTCTGTTTCCCGTGATCCGACATAGGCTTGCTTGTCGGGAAGCTGCCCGGCATTGCCAGGCTCAAGATTGAGGTAAACCAGCGGAATGTTGGCCTTTTGCGCCGCTTGGGTAATGCCCGGTGCTGCCGAGGCATCAGCCAAAGTGAGAATGATGGCATCGACGCCTGCAGCGATGAAGTTGTTGATTTGGCTCAGCTGCCTGGAGATATCGGTCTGCGCATCCTCGACTTGCACGTCCGTGCGCTTCACTTCCGAGGCCCGGGCCTGCAAGCCTTCCCGCAACAGCGTCTGGAAGTTGTTGTCGAAGCTCTGCATCGAAACGCCGATCATCTCGGCCGAGGCGGTACCCGCCATCAAGGAGGCCACAAGGGCCGCCGCGTAAACAAATTTCATATTATCCTCCCAACAGGCGCCGGACCGCCCAGTGCATTCCGGAGGCCCGACGGGCCGTTGTTTCGGCGGCCCTAGTTCAGGGCCACGCGAACCTCTCCATCGACCACCTCGGCCGGATAGGTTTTCAGATTTTCGCAGGCAGGCAGCCGGATGGCCTCGCCCGTGCGATAATCGAAGGCGCCGGAATGCTTGGGACATTCCACCTCGAAATCCATCACCAGGCCATCGGCTAGGTGGATAGCCTCATGGGTGCAAAGGCCGGCCGTGCAATAGACACGATCATCCGGTCCACGATAGATCGCGTAGGTGCGTCCACCATGGTCGAAGCGAATGGCGCCTTCCTGTTCGATGTCATCGAGTTGGCATGCGGAAACCCAGCTCATTCTGCAGCCTCCCCGGCCGCTGCACGGGCCTTGCGGGCTGCCAGTTTCTCTTTCCGCTTCCGGTAGCGCTCCTGCATCTGAGCCTCGCCCTCGGGCGAGCCGTCGTGCCAGGTGCCAAACCACTTATCCAGCGGGATCAAAGCATCGCCGTAGTTCACTTCGAAGTATTTGTGATGCAGGTAATGCGCGTAGGCATGGCTATCGACCAGCTTGTCTTCACCGACTTCGACCTTGTCGAAGCCGACGTGGCCGGGAATGGCGCCAAAACCCGCATAATGCAGCTGATACAGCATCAGGATGGGGTTGGACGGTAGGATCAGATGATAGAACGCCGTTCCGAAGTAGAGCAGATGCTCGACGGGGTGCATCGACAGCGACGACCACGGGGACGGATTGACTGAATTGTGGTGGACGGAATGCACCCACTTATAGAGCAGCGGCGTGTGGATCAGCCGGTGCACACAGAAAAAATGGAATTCGTGGATGATCGGCACGACGAGTGCGACAAGCACCAGTGTCCAGGGATTCTCCGCAAAGGCAAGCCAGGGCGCGTAACCGTTGGCATAGGCCCAGAGCATACCAGCTTCGATTGAAGTCCAGATGACAACACCGGACAGAAACGTGCGCAGAATGTTGTCTTTGTTCTGGTTTTCGAACCAGAATGCCTGGTTTTTCTGTTCGGCGGGGAACTTGCCATTGTATTTGAACCGGGTTTCCTGGCGTTTCAGCACGTATAGGTGAAGCTCGAACGCGCCGTAGAACAGGAAAACGCAGACAGCGTTGACGGCATAAAGCCAGGCAATCCAGCCAAAGCCGAGCGTCTGCATCGTTTCCATCGGCGGAATGACCCAAGCCCAATAGGCCAATGCCGAGGCGGCAAAGATCACGTTCCAGGGGAAGAAGTAATGCGGCAGCCATTTCAGGATTGCCAAAATCCGCGTCGGGAACTGAAAGAGCGGCGCATGCTGAACCGGCTGTTTCGGCGCCCAGTCGCCGCGCTTGTTGCGCGTCCCATACTTAAGGTCGTCCATTGCGTTCTCCCTGCGGCGGGCACGCCTAACGTGCCCGCACTAAGCTTCGATTGAAGGAGAGCGATGACGCTTTTGTCAGCTGTTCAAAGCGAACGTCCAGGCCTTCCTCCCTGCCATTTAGGTAGCAGGAGGGCGGCTAAACGCCGAAGGTTTCATTGATCAAATTAGATCAGAGAGCTTCTGCGGTGATGGTTATGAAACGAATGGGGTTGGGATCCGGCTTAATCTTCGTCAAGCCGATCCGATACAAGATCCAGTCCAGCGCCCGCTGCGCCTGCGCTTCGGGCGCCTGGTCGAGGACCACATCGACGATGCCGTTGCGTAAAGCCGCGCGGGTGTAGTCCGTAAGTTCGTGCGCCACGAACAAGATTTCGCGGCCTCGCTTATGGCGGCCCAGCACCTTGATCAAGGCGGAGTTTGCGCCGCCTGCATTATAGAGACCGGCAAGATCGGGATATTTCTCAAGAGCGTAGGATAGGGATGCCTCGCTATACTGCTCTTCGTCCCGGCTGAATCCGATCCACTCAAAACTGACGGCGCCACGATGCTCGGCAAAATAGTCAGAAAAACCGCGCATACGCTCCCGGTGCACCTGATAGATCGGATGGCAGAGCGCAACGACCGGCCCCGCCTGCGTCGTCATCCGGGAGATGAAGTGGGCCGCGGTCCGACCGGCTGCGTAGTTATCGATGCCGACAAATTCTCCCCGCGTTTCGGATGCCCGTGTCACCACATGGACCACCGGTGTCCCGCGTTTGACAACGGCATCCACTGCAGCGCCGATGGTGGGGCTGTTGGGCACGGCCAGTATCAAGCCCGCCCGTGGAACGTCAGCAGCCAGGATCCGTTTCGCGATTTCGTCGGGGTTCTTTTCATCCGTGAAGCTGCGTTGAACAACGACCAACGGATCGAGTGTTGACGCGATACTCTCAAACTCGTGGGAAAGCCTGCGATAGAACGTTGTCTCCGGGCGGACCATCAGCACTTCAATACGAAGCAGCTTGTGGTGTGCGTCCGGTATCGTGCGCGGATATTTCAGAGTCCGCGCCGCAAGCGTTACCTTTTCAATGAGTTCTGAACGAACGCCCCCTCGCCCGTTCAGAACGCGCTCGACTGTCGCTGTCCCGACGCCGGCAAGGCGGGCAATATCCTGGTAGTTCGGTCTGCTCATGCGTCCCCCATCACCCCAATTTCCAACCCAATCAGCAATCAGAATTTCCAAATCGCTTTGATATCTGTGCCATAGAGCGACGTGTTCTTGGTATGGTGTCTGAGATGCCGGCCAAGCATGTCCAGGATGACTGCCAATGAAACCCATCATGAAATACGAAACAATCCTCTCTACACTAAGCGAGCGATTTCCCAGTATCCATTCCGTCGAGCCGGTTTCGGAAGGGGAAGAATCTCACGCCTTTGCCTTCCAAAACGGGGGCGAGCCGTTCATCTGCCGCGTGAACCATTCTGCCGCATCTTTCGAAAAGGATCGGTACTGCTGGCGTCAATTCGGGTCCGACGCTTTACCGATCCCTGAGATTATCTCCATCCACCATAGCGAAGGCTATGCAATCTGCGTGTCCCGCCGCGCTCGGGGCTGCACGTTGCAGGATTTACCAGCTTCGGCACTGCCCGCGATCGTTAAAGCAGTTTCCGCCACTATGGTGACGATGGCGCAGGCGCCACTGAGCGACGCCGCGGGTTTCGGTTGCTTCGATGCGTCAGGCAAGGGCCAGCACCCGACCTGGGCCGATCATATTGGCAGCATTGCAGATCCCCACCGTTATGACTGGCATGCCTTGCGAAACCTCGTTCCGCGCAGATGGGTGGAGCAGCATATGCGTCTCATCCTTGATTGGATCCCTCACTGCCCGGAGGTCAGAGCACTCGTGCACGGCGACTTCGGATCCAACAACGTCCTGACTGACGGAGCTGTGATAACCGGGGTTATCGACTGGAGCGAGGCGATGTTCGGCGATCCGCGCTACGACATTGCCAACATCTTCTTTTGGCGTCCCTGGCTGGCCTGCATGGAGGCGCAGGCCAGCCATTTCGAGCGAAGACCGCTTTGGATGGCGGCCAATGCCAGCGCTCTTACTTGCTACCAAGTGCGGATCGGCTTGCAACAGGTCTATGAAACAGCGCTGCAAGGCGATGAGCAGGACATGCACTGGGCGATGGCGCGTTGCGATGCGATCGCCGGCGGCTGATCCGGGCGCAGGTCGCCGACAAGCGCCGGCGCCCGGCTAGACAGCAAGCGAGAAGTGGTTTTCGGCGGCTTTGACGATTGTGCTCTGTTCCTTTGCTGCCATGCGGCGAACGGCGTCCACCGCGCCGGGATCGATCCGCGAGGCGGCGTCGGAGAAACGGCGCTCCGGGTCTGGCACGGCCGAAAGCAGGAGCTTCGTATAGGGATGCTGCGGATTGTCGATCACCGCGCTGCAATCACCCCATTCAACGATCTGGCCGCTATACATGACCGCGATGTCCTCCGCCACGTAGCGGGCGGTGGCGATGTCGTGGGTGATGTAGAGCAGGCCGAGATTGCGCTTCGTCTTCATCTCGTTCAGCAAGTTCAAGACGCCGAGGCGCACCGATACGTCCAGCATCGAGGTCGGCTCGTCGGCGACGAGAATCTGTGGCCGGGCCGAGAGAGCGCGAGCGATATTGACGCGCTGGCGCTGGCCGCCGGAAAGCTCGTGCGGATATTTCGGCGCGACGAGCGCCGGGTCGAGCTTGACGCCGGCAAGTTGTTCTTCGACCGCCGCATCAAGGTCCGCCGAGCGGATATCCGGGCGGTGCAGGCGCAGAGTGCGCTTCAGGTGATAGGCGATGGTGTGCGCAGGATTGAGCGAGGCGAAGGGATCCTGAAAAATCATCTGCACGGCCTGCCGGTAGGCGGCAAGGTCGCGGCCTCGCCGCGCCGCCGTCGGCTCGCCTTTGAACAGGACCTGGCCGCCCGACGGTAGGTATTCGAGCATGGCTATGCGGGCGCAAGTCGTCTTGCCGCTACCCGATTCCCCGACGAGAGCGAGCGCCCGCCCGCTGTGAAGAGAAAAATTGACGGCGCGTGCGGCGTGCACACCGCCTGCCGGGCTGCCGAAAATCTTGCTGACATTGTCAAAACGCAGAAGTGGGGCGTTCATCCGAGCACACCTCCCTTGAGTGAGGGGAACGAGGCCCAGAGCCTCTTCGTATAATCGTGTTGTGGAGAACGGAAGATCGTCTCCGACGGCCCTTGCTCCACCATCTTGCCCGACAACATGACACCGATGCGATCGCAGAACTGCACCATCAGACCAAGATCGTGGGTGATGAAGAGAACGGAGAAACCGCGCTGACGGCGCAATTCGTCGATGCGCTGGAGGATCTCGCGCTGTACGACGACGTCGAGCGCCGTCGTCGGCTCGTCCATGACGACAAGCTTGGGATCAAGCGCCAGGCAGATGGCGATGACGATGCGCTGGCGCATGCCACCGGAGAACTGGTGCGGATAGTCGCGCATGCGCTCCGGCTTGATGTCGACAAGCTTCAGCATCTCGGCGGTGCGGTCGCGCACCGCGTTGCGCGTGCAGCCCGTATGGGTGCGCAGCACGTCATAGAACTGCTCCTCAATACGCAGCACCGGGTTCAGCGAGTTCATGGCGCTCTGGAACACCATCGCCACCTCCCGCCAGCGGAAATCGGCCAGGTCCTTGCGGTTAAGGCCGAGCACATCGCGACCGGCAAGGCGGATCTGGCTGCCCTTGCGGATCAGTGCCGGTGGGGCATGCAGCCGGCTGACGGCAAAGGCGATCGTGCTCTTGCCGCAGCCGGATTCACCCGCGAGCCCGAAGACCTCACCCGGCGCGACGTCGAAGGAGACGTCGTCCACCGCGCGGAAATCCGTCTCTGCGCCAATATAGTCGATCGTCAGATTGCTGACGGAAAGCAGAGCATCACTCACAGGCGTCCTTCCCCGGATTTGACGAGACTTGTCCAGCGGGCAAGACGCCCGCCGGTGCGCAGCCGCGGATTGGCGATCTCGTCCACCGCGAAATTGAGCAGTGACAGGCCGATGCCGAGCAGCGCCAGCGCTAGGCATGGCGCCAGGATGTCCCACCAGGCGCCGACCGATAGCGCCGAAGCCTTTTGGGCGTTGTAGAGCATGGTGCCCCAGGAGATCACGTTCGGATCACCGAGCCCGAGGAATTCCAGCGTTGCCTCGGTGATGACCGCGAAGATGACGCTGCCGATGAAATTGATGCCGACGATGGAAAAGACGTTCGGGAGGATTTCGAACGCCATGATGCGCCATTGCGGCTCGCCCATCATTTCGGCGGCCTTCACAAAATCCCGCTGCTTGACGGAGAGCGTTTCGGCCCGCGTGACACGCGCCCCCCACGCCCAGGAAGTCAGACCCAGGATGAGCGCGATGACCATCGGCCCCGCCTGTCCGACGAAGGAGGCGATGACGAGCAGCAACGGCAGGTTCGGCACGACCAGCACCATGTTGGTGAAAAAGCTGATCACCTCGTCCGTCTTGCCGCCACGATAGCCGGCGACGATGCCGAGTGTCGTGCCGACAACCGTGATGAGAAGCCCTGCGGCAAAGCCCACGGCAAGCGAGGTCTGCGCCCCGTAGATCAGGCGCGCCCAGACGTCCTGCCCGAGGCGGGTCGTGCCGAGAATGTGCTCGGCCGAGGGTGGCTGGTGCGGGCGGCCCGTGCGGGCGGCCGGGTTATACTCAGTCAAGAGCGGCGCGGCGAGCGCGACCAGCACGATGAGGAGCACGATGGCAAGGCCGATAAATGCCTTGCGATTGCGGCAAAGGCCGATCCAGAGCTGGCCCATCTCAGCCACTCCTCTTTAGACGCGGGTCAAGCAGCACATAGCTGACATCGACGATGAAATTGGAGACCAGCATGGCAGCGGTCATGACGAGGAGCTGGCCTTGGATGACCGGGTAGTCGCGGGCAAGGATCGCCTGGTAGAGCGTGTTGCCGAGGCCGGGGTAGTTGAACACCACCTCCGTCACCAGCGAGCCGCCGAGCACGGTGCCAAGCGCAATGGCGAGGCTCGAGACCGTCGGCAGCAGCGCGTTGCGTGCCGCATACCAGACCATGACGCGCCGGTCGGAAAGCCCCTTGGCGCGGGCCATCACCACATAATCCTGCCCTAGCAGGTTGATCATGTTGTTGCGCATGGTCACGGTGAAGCCGCCGGTCAAAACGAAACAGAGCGTGATGAGCGGCAGGATGGCGTGATGGGCGACGCTGGCAAGGAAGGCGAGGCTGAAAGACGGGTCGAGCGCCGGGTCATGCGCATAACCGGTGGGGAACCATCCGAGCGTGAAACCGAAGACGAACAGCGCAACCAGCGAAGTGACGACCGCCGGAATGGACGTGGCAAAAATCGCCGAAACCGAGAGCACCACGTCAAGACGGCTGCCACGCCGCCAGGCCGCGAGCATACCAAGGAAGCTGCCGAGCACGAAGCTGAAGAGCGTCGCCGTGCCAACAAGGCTGACGGTCCACAGCAGTGCCCGGCCGAGCAGATCCGTTACCGGCAGCGGAAAATATTTCACCGAGACGCCGAGGTCGCCTGTGAAAATGGACGAAAGATAGGTGAGGTACTGCTTCCAGAGCGGTCCATCGACGAAACCGAACGTGAGCTTCAGCGCTTCCAGGCTTTCCGGCGGCAATTCCGACGCCGCCGAGGAAAACATCAGCGCGACGGGATCGCCGGGCATCAGGCGTGGAAGGAAGAAATTGATCGTTGCCGCAGCAACGAAGGCAGCCAGATAAAACAGGATGCGGCGGAGCAGAAAGGGCATTGTTTGGAACCGGCGGGGCCTGTTACGGTCCCCGCCTCCTCTATAAACGGATCACTGGACCGGCTGAAGAGCCAGAAGGTTCAGCAGACGCGCACGGTTATTCTTGGTGATTGACGGGTTGGCGAAAGGATTTTCCTTCGTCGACCAGCCTGTGAACCGGGCCGTGTTGTACTGGTACCAGTTCGGATTGTTGAACACCGGCATCAGCGGCAGGTTCTCCGCAACGATGCGCTGCGCCGTGTTCATGATTTCCTTCTGCTTTCCGGCATCGGCTGTGTGGGTGAACTCACCAATCAGCTTTTCGACATCGGCATTGAACCAACGCTGCGAGGTGAAGCGCGTCTTGCCTTTGTCGGCCTCGGTGAAGGCGCGCTTGTAAGCATAGTAGGGTGAGGCGGAGGCCGGAAGGCTGTTGATGGCGGCATCAAACTTGCCGGAAATCAGGTTCTGGCTCCAGACGGCCTCTTCCGGCGTTTCGATCTTCGCATCGATGCCGACCGCCTTCATGTTGTCGATCGCAATGTTGACTGTGTCGATCCAGTCGGTCCAGCTCGACGGCACGATAACCGAAAAGGCGATCTTGGTGCCATCGGGATTGTCGCGCATGCCATCGCCGTCTTTGTCGACGTAACCTGCCTCGTCAAGCAGGGCTGTGGCCGCCGCCTCGTCATAGGTCGCAAACTTGCCGAGATCGGCCGTCACCGACGGATCGGCCCAGGCCTTGTAAAGCTCCCCCATCAGGCCCGGGTCCTGGTTCAGCGTCGGATAGCCGTAGCCGGCGATATCGACCATGCCCTGCCGGTCGAGCGCCATGGAAACCGCCTGGCGGAATTTCAGGTCGGAAAAAGCCTTGCGGTTGTCGGCATTGGCGCTCTCCTGGTTGAAGACGAACGCCACCATGCTGCTCGGCGAATACCAATAGTGAAAATGCTCGGGATTCTTGGCGATATAGACCTTCTCGATGTCGGGGATGAAGGAGACGCCCCAGTCGAGCGTGCCATCCACCGTCGCAGTCAGGATCTGGTTGTTGTCGGCCAGCTGCGGAAAGCGCATGCAACCGACCTTGAGGGTCGCTGCGTCCCAATAGTTCGGGTTACGGCATTGGTCATAGGTCTGGCCGGTGAAGCGGGCGATCTCCGTCATCGGGCCGCTGCCGACCGGCGTCTCGTTCGAGAAGGTGACGGGATCGGCAACATCTTTCCAGGTGTGCGCGGGCACGATCGGGATCTGCACCAGTGTCTCGGCGGCAATCGAGGTCGGCTGCTTCATGGTGAAGCGCACGGTTTGCGGATCGACGACCTCGACGCCATCGATCTGCGTCCAGATGCTGACGAAATCGAGCGCGGGGAATTTTTTGACGAGGTCGAAGCTGAACTTCACGTCCTCGGCGGTCAGCGGCTGGCCATCGGACCATTTCAGGTTGGCGCGCAGCTTGAATTCGACGTTCTTCAGGTCGTCAGCGAGCTTGAAGCTCTCGGCAAGACGGAATACCGGCTTGTTGCTGTCGAATTGGTTGAAGACGACCAGTGGCTCGTAAATGAAGTCAAGCGTGCTCTGGCGCGCCGACGTCTGGTTGAAGGGGTTGAAGTTGCGCACCCACGTCGTCGCGGGTTCGATATTCACGGTCAGGACGGTTTCGGCGGCGGCGGGCGCTGCGCCGAGCATGAGGGCCGCAACGGCCGTCAGGGTATGGAATTTCATTTCACTCACTCCTCTCTTGTTCTGTCAGATTTCGGCCGGCGCAACATGCCTTCGTAGACGCCCTTGTCCTCCGCAGGGATCGGTGTTGCACCGACGGTACGTACATAAAAATCTACCGGCCCGGCATCGCCGATCACCGCATAGGCATAACCATCTGCCTTCAGCGCCGACAGCGCAGCGGCAAGCAGCGCAACGCCGACGCCCCTGCCGCGTGCATCCGGATGCACGCCGGTTGGGCCGAAAAAGCCGCGCGCCACGATGTCATGGCAGGCAAAGCCGATGAGTTGTCCTTCCGACACCGCAATGAGACACGCGGCCGGCCGGCGCGAAAAGGCGACAGTCACCTCGCTCGCCCAGTTGTCGGAAAAATTCTCGCGCACCCAATCGACGACGAGCGCCATTTCCGGCGCCAGCACCGCGCGGATCGCGACGCCAGCGACCGGTGGCAGCGCGGCAAGCGCCTTGAACTTTTGGGAATGGAGGTTGACGAGAAGATCGGGCATCGCTTCGCTCTCCGTCAGGCCCAGTGGCCATAGAGGTTGGGCATCAGCGCCGCATTGACGATGAAACGGTCCCAGTCCTTTTGTGCCCACGGCGTCCAGGCGGTCTCCGCTATGGCCGAGAGGCGCGGGAAGACGAGGCGGTCGAAGACCCCGCGATCGGCCATGGATTCATTCCAGATACAGGCCTGAATGCCCTTGAAATGCGTGAGCTGCTCCACTGTCCAACCCTGGACCGGATCGAAATCGTAAGTGTCGCGCGCCGAAGGGGAGCCGGCCCATCCGGCGCCGGGCTCGTTCCAGTCGGCGGATTGGGCCATGTCGAGGTAATAAGCCTGCCCCGGAGACACGACCATGTCATAGCCAGCTTCGGCAAGACGGGCGCTCACCGGCACGTCGCGCCAGCCGATCAGGTACGACGATCCCTTGTCAAGCACGTCACCATGCGCCGCCTCCTGCCAGCCGCCGGTCACGCAGCCGAGCGAACGCACGCTTTCATGCACCTGCCGCAGGAACGCGGCTTGCAGCACGGCAGTCGGCGCATCCTCGATGTCATCGGCGCCGTTGTGGTTGGTCTCCATGTTGTTTTGCTGCGCATGGCTCCTGGCCGCGTCTTCGCCGGAAAGAATGGCGAGCATGGCGAGCGCCATCGGCGAACCGGACCAGGCCCCGAGAGGCACTTCATCAGCGCCGACATGCAGGATGCCGGCGGGAAAGAGCCCGGCGAGTTCCCGCATCACCGTCTCCATGAAGGCGATCGCCTTCGGCTGGGCGGGGTTGAGGCAATTGTTCGGCATGCCCTGCACGGAGGCATACTCGCCGGTCTCATCGGGGTCACGCAGTTCCGGCAGCGCCTGAAGCAGGGCAAAGCTGTGGCCGGGCACATCGATTTCCGGGATGACCGCAATGGCATAGCGGCCGGCAAGCGCCACGATCTCGCGCACTTCGGCCTGCGTGTAGTAACCGCCAGTGGCGAAAGGTCCGGACCCGAAGAGTGGCGGCACGGACAGGCCATGCCCACGCCAGGCGGCATTTTCCGTCAGGTGCGGGTAGGCAATGATCTCGATGCGCCAAGCCTCATCGTCGGTGAGATGCCAGTGGAAGCGGTTGAGCTTGTTCCAGGCAAGCACCGCAAGGAACTGCTTGACCTCCGCGCCCGCGTAGAACTGGCGCGCCACGTCGAGATGGCAACCGCGAAAGTCCATGCGCGGGGCATCCTCGATCGTGCCCGCCACGGGGAAGAGGAAGGTCGCCGGCTGGCGCCGCGCGCCACGGAGAATTTGACCGAGGGTGATGAGGCCATAAAGGAAGCCCGTTGACGCAGCGGCACTGACGAGCACGCCGTCGGCTGCAAAATCGAGACGGTAGGCCTCCGCTTCGCCCGCCCGTTCGGCAAAACGCACTGTCAAACCACCCTGATGAGCGTCCCGCACCAACCCTTCGCCGGGAAAAAGCCGCGCCGTGATGTCCGCGAACGCGCCGGCCGCCTCGGCCGCTGCTGCAGATCCAGTGCCAAGGGCAAGCCCGTGCGGCACCTGTCCACCGGCGATGCCCCGGACATCCTTCGGCCAGGGAAGAATCGACAGCGGTTCCGGCGGATTGAACGGGACCGGCGCGCGAGCAGTGCCACGGCGCGGTGCATTGTCCGCGGTCGTGGAGATCGTTGGCAGCACACGCACCGGCAGGATCGTTCCTTCGGCAGTGACCACATAGGCATTGTGCGCGCCGTCGCTCCAGTGGCGCAATGGATAGGAGAGCTGGCGGCTGCTCGCCTCCCAGGTTGCGCCAGGTAACAGTACGAAGCCATCCGGCGGCGCTATCGTGCTGTGGTTGGAAAAGCGCCGGACCAGCCGTCCGTTCTGAATTTTCGCCGTCGCCTGCAATCGGGCCGGGCCGCTGAAGCAAAGTACGAAATCCGTCAATGGCGTTGCGCCGAGATTGGTCAGCCGCACCGTATAGAGCGGCGCCTCTTCGCCGGCGGGCGGCGTCCAGAACGTTTCGAAAAGCATGGAACGGTTGGGCTCGGAAGGCACAGTCATCGGGTCTTTCCTTTGATCGTCAAACAGGTCACGTAGCGGCGGCTGGCTTCGGTGCGAGCAGGCCGGCGCCCCGCAGGTACAGGGGGCCGCGTCTGGACGCCCCCCTGCCCGCCTTCGCCAGGGAGAAATTCAGCGAGACGGCATGCGTGATCGCTGGGGAAACCGGCTGGAATCCCGCATGGAGGGGGGATGAGCGATTTCAACGCCAAAAAGCCCCCATCTCGACGGCAGCGCGCGATGAGATGCTTGCTTTGGAAACAAGTGGGGCCAAAAGAATGGGCATGTCAGTCTGCTCCGAAAAGGGCCAATCGCGCACTGTCCATCCACGGACAGCTGGCGCATATCGCGCCGCGCGCTGTGCTGAACTGGATACCGCCATGCCCTAAACCTGTATGTTCCCGTTTATAGTTCACCGCTGAGCGGCGTAATTTATTTTCCAAATAATGCGTAGAATTCCCTTGCAGTCAATATATTTTTCTCCATTAGTACATCAATATGAAATGAAATTTCGTTTTCTGCGGTTTTCGATGCAAAATTTTCATGACGAACAATGCTGCCTGGCAACCGGCGCGGCCCTGCTTGTTGCGAATCTTGCTTGAATATCAAGCGCCTTGAAGAGCCGCGCGCGCGACGGGCCTGTTTCAAGCGTCAGGGCGAGCCGGACGAACCGTGAAAATAGCCAACGCCAAAGGCGCTGCGAATTTCATGCCTGCGGTGCGGCGTTTCGATGTATAGGGGCTTGCCGCAAACATTTCCGCAGGTCGTTCTGGCCGTCGACGGCCCATTCGCCGGAAATCCGCGAACTGATGCGAAAGAACGATTTTTGTCCGGGGCGCTCGGCAGGACCGGGTTGCTGGGCGGAAAGAAATGATTGCCCGTCTCAGAGTTGAGGATGTGGCCGAGGCACGCTGGCGTGCTCAGCCAATCGCAAATTTCCGACGCTTTAGCGCCGCTTTAAAGGCGGCGGTTGCTCCAAGGAAACAGACGTGATGACCGCCTGCCGGAGACCGGTGGTCATCGTCGCTCGCTATTGCACCATCAACCCAGGTCGCCGGTGATATCCTGACGTCATAGGTCCGGGTGCAGGCCGCGAAGGATGTCTATCAGGCGGGGAGCCAGTTCCTTGATCTCGGTCAGATGTGCCGCCGTCAGCCGCTTCAAGACACCTTCTGCCTTCCCGGTTAACGCCAGAGTTTGTTTTCGTTTGTCGGCCGGGTCGGCATTGCGCGATACGTATCCTGCGGCAACCAGCCGGCTGACGAGTTCCGTTGCCGAATGCGGCGCAATCAGCAGGCGCTCGGCCAGGGCTCCGATCGTCATGGCTTCGGCGCCGCGATGGCCGCGGATCGCGAGGAGAGCCTGATGTTGTTGTGCCGGCAAACCTTCCAGCTGCGCCGCGGACGCACTGAAATCCATAAAGCGGCGCAGCGTGTAGCGCAGATTGGACAGGGCCTCATAGTCGGCATCGGTGAGATCATCGTTCTGCATGTTCACGTTGCATCCTCATCCATTGCCCTCCTGCCCGTCCGATAGAGACCGGCCAGCGTTAGACGACGCAAGAGGTATTCTTCTCATCCTGTCAACATGCTCCCCTAGGCGACATTCGCCCAGATGGTGCCGGCGAGTGGCAGAAGTGGGCCTTCAGTGTGTGATTTTGCCGGTTGATATATATCGTATTACGATATAATCGTCACCGAAAGAAGCCATTCGACAGGACAAGCGATGCCTCCCCAGAAAGATGTAAACCGCTCCCATGATTTCATGGGCGGCCTTGCGCGGCGCGAGACCGGAGATTTCACCACGGACAAACGCGTTCTGGCAATGGTTGGAATGGCATTGATTATCGGAACCGGCGGTGCCTTTGCCGCATGGGTGCTGGTCAGCCTCATTTCACTGGTCACCAATCTCGTCTGGTACGGCCGCTTCAGCATTGCTGCCGCATCGATGGCTGAGGCACATCCTTCGGTCTGGATGGTTCTCATCCCCGTCCTCGGCGGCCTCATGATCGGGCTGATGGCCCGCTTCGGCTCCGAGAAGATCCGGGGCCATGGCATTCCTGAGGCAATCGAGGCGATCCTGATCGGCGGCAGCCGGATGTCGCCCAAGGTCGCAATTTTCAAGCCGCTGTCGTCGGCGATCTCGATTGGAACCGGCGGCCCTTTCGGTGCCGAAGGGCCGATCATCATGACGGGGGGCGCCATCGGATCGCTGTTTGCGCAATGCTTCCACCTGAGTGCGGCCGAGCGCAAGACATTGCTGGTAGCCGGTGCCGCCGCCGGCATGACGGCGATCTTCGGGTCGCCGGTCGCCGCCATCATGCTGGCCGTCGAGCTGCTGCTGTTCGAATGGAAGCCGCGCAGCTTCATCCCGGTTGCCGTTGCGGCCTGCGTAGCAGTCAGCTGGCGGCCCTTCCTGTTTCAGGCGGGTCCGCTCTTTCCCAAGCAGTTTCATATGGACCTGCCATGGTGGGGTATTCTACTTTGCGCGGGCGTCGGGGTCTTGGCTGGCATTCAATCCGGTATTCTGACAACGCTGCTTTACAAGATCGAAGATTTCTTTGAATCGCTGCCGATCCATTGGATGTGGTGGCCTGCGCTTGGCGGCCTCGTTATCGGCCTTGGCGGGCTGATCGAACCGCGGGCACTTGGCGTCGGCTATGACCTTATCGATGGCCTGTTGAACAGCAGCCTGTTGCCAACGGCCATCCTGACCATCCTGCTGGTCAAGGCTACGATCTGGCTGGTTGCCCTCTCTTCCGGCACGTCAGGCGGCGTCCTTGCGCCATTGCTGATCTTCGGAGGTGCACTCGGCTGGCTCGCCGGCCTTGTCCTTCCCGGTGATCCCGGCTTCTGGGCACTGCTCGGCATGGCAGCCATGATGGGCGGTACGATGCGCGCACCGCTGACAGGCACCTTTTTTGCCGTTGAGTTGACGGGCGATGTTTCGGCATTGCTTCCGATCCTGGCAGCGACGGTTGCCGCCTACGCGGTGACGGTGCTTCTCCTTCGCCGCTCGATCCTGACCGAGAAAATCGCCCGGCGCGGCCAGCACATCACGCGCGAATACGGCATCGATCCATTCGAATTTTCCCGTGCCCGCGACATCATGATCAAGGACATCGACACCTTTCCAGCGCATATGACCATTGCCGAAGCAACCCGCTTCTTCGTCTCGGCATCGAAGACCCACCGCGTCTACCCTGTGCTCGATGATAGCGGCGTTCTTAAAGGCCTGGTCTCACGCGGAGACGCCCTGCGCTGGCAGCAGCAAGACGAGCTGTCCGGGCAGATGCTTGGCGATGTCGTGTCCGACGCCTCCCTGCCGCTTGCCCATCCCGACGACAAGGTGGGTTATGTCGCTGATCTTATGCTGGCGGCCGACACCGGCCGAATTCCAATCGTCGACCCCGGGAGCGGGCAGCTCTGCGGCCTCGTCGCGCGCAAGGATCTTCTCCGGCTTCGCCACGCGCACAGCGTCAGCGAAACAGACCGGCAGCCCTATTTTGGATCGCGCAAAACCTTGCAAGATGGTCATGTTTAGGGACATGTTTGAATTCAATCTCCATGACCTGAGAAGGCAGGATTTGCTTGAACCACCTGCGGAATTGCGTCCGCAGGTAGAAATGGCGAAACCTCTGCAATAGGTGGGGTCACCCTACCTTTTGCAATTTACGGTTAACGTTACGGTGTCTCCATCATCCGATGCCTAGCGCAACGGGTCTCACAGCGTTCAGGCTGCGCCGGACGGCGAAGGTCCTGGCGATTAATCAGCGAGCCAGAGCACGGAGCCGGTCTTGATGCCCAGCACCGTCCGGCTGCCCGGGGCCAGCAACACATCGCCGGAATGGAAGGGTGCATCGACGATGCACGGTCCCAGTTCCAACCTCGACACCATCGCGTACCGTCGCGCCGAGAAATTCGCGATGTGCGATCGTGCCATCGAGCGGTACCGCGCCGGGCTGCACCGTGCCGATTGTCGCATATTGCGGGCGGAAGACGAGCTTCGAGCCGGGCGGGACATCCACGCCCTCCGGCACCGGGATGCTACCACCTCCCTCGACCTCAAAACTGCGCGAGGGACCTGTACCGTTGACCTTGCCATCCAGAATGTTGGCTGTGCCAAGGAAATTGGCGACGAAAAGGTTGGCGGGTTTCTCGTAGAAATGCATCGGCGTACCGACCTGCTGAATAACCCCCTCGTTGAAGACGACGATGCGGTCGCAGACTGTGTTGGCCTCTTCCTGATCGTGCGTGACGAAGATCGCGGTGAGCTTCAGTCGCTGCTGGAGTTCACGCAGCTCCCGGGGAACCTCAACGCGCATCTTCGCATCGAGGTTGGAGAGCGGCTCGTCGAGCAGTAGCACCTTCGGTTCGATGGCGATGGTGCGGGCAAGCGCCGCGCGCTGCTGCTGGCCACCGGAAAGTTGCGAGGGCCGGCGTTCTGCTAGGTGCGACAGGCCGACGAGTGCCAGCGCCGCGCCACGCGCTTTTCCACCTCCGCGCGCGGCAGGCGCTGCTCCTCAAGGCCGAACGCGACGTTACGGGCGACCGTCATGTGCGCCAGAGCGCATAGGACTGGAACAGCATGCCGATGTCGCGCTTCCAGGGCATCAAAGTCAGGGCATCAAAGTAGCGATGCAATCGACGGGTATCGAATGATCGGTATCCCGCTTGACTCCCTCCTGAAACGTGCCTAGTAAGTTGTAGGCCTAACCCTACAATTGGATGCCATGACCCAATCGCCCCCCAAACCAACGTCCGCGTTGTCCCTGCCGGATTTGCCGGGACCGGACACGCCCATTCGCCGGCTGCGCCATCCTGGGCGCTGGCTCAGCGGCATCACCGTTATTCTGCTTCTCGCCATGATCGGCCGCGCTTTTGCGGTTGGGCAAATCCAATGGCCCGTCGTCGGAGAATTCCTGACAGCCGGCGTCATCATCACAGGTTTCGGCTGGACCCTCTTGATCTCGGCCTGCGCGCTGGTGCTCGGCGTTGTGCTTGGCTTCGTCTTCGGCATCATGCGGCATTCGGAAAATCCGATCCTGCGGTTCGCCGCCTGGCTCTACGTCTGGATATTTCGCGGCACCCCGGTTCTGCTGCAGCTTCTCATCTGGTTCAACATCGCCCTTGTCTTTCCGCGGCTCTACATTCCGGGCCTTGTCGATGAGCGCATGGTCGATGTGGTGACACCCTTCGTCGCCGCTGTTCTCGGCCTCGGCGTCAACGAAGGCTCCTATCTGACGGAAGTGGTGCGCGGCGGTATCGGTTCCGTCGATCGCGGCCAGAAGGAAGCGGCTCATACGCTCGGCATGACACCGGGTCAGACGATGCGCCGTATTATCCTGCCGCAGACCCTGCGGCTGATCCTGCCGGTTCTCGGCAACAGCGCCATTGGCATGCTGAAATTCTCGTCGCTGGCCGCGACCATCGCCATGGGCGAAATGCTCAACGCCGCACAACGGATATACTTCATCAACGGCGCCGTTATCGAACTGCTGTTCGTCTGTGCCGTCTGGTATCTGGTCGGAACGACCGTGCTTTCCATCGGCCAGTATTATCTCGAACGCTATTTCGGCCGCGATACCGCAGCCACCACCAGCAACCGGCGTTGGTTCAAGGGTTGGGCTCGACGTCCAGCCGTCGAGGGGGAAGTATGAATCTCGCTGTCAAGGCGGTTGGAATCCGCAAGAGTTTTGGTAGCCACGAAGTCCTCAAGGGCCTCGACCTTGAGGTTGCCTATGGCGAGGTGCTGTGCATCCTCGGCCCATCGGGCAGCGGCAAGAGTACCTTCCTGCGCTGCATCAACCATCTGGAAACGCCGAATAGCGGTTATGTCTGGGTCGACGGCGCCATCATGGGTTACGCGCTCCATCGCGGCGCCCTCCAGGAGCTGCCGATCAGACAGCTGCGCGCCCAGCAGAGTCAGCTCGGCATGGTGTTCCAGCATTTCAACCTGTTCGCTCATCGCACGGTGTTGGGCAATGTCATCGAAGGTCCAATGGTCGTGCGCGGTCTCAGCCGCGCCAAGACCGAAGCCCGCGCCATGGAACTGCTGGAGCAGGTCGGCATGGCCGGAAAGGCGTCTAGCTACCCGTCGCAGCTTTCCGGCGGTCAGAAGCAGCGTGTGGCGATTGCCCGATCGCTGGCGATGGAGCCGCGCGTGATGCTGTTTGACGAGCCGACCAGCGCGCTTGACCCGGAGCTTGTCGGCGAGGTGCTGGAAGTCATGCGCAACCTGGCACGCGGCGGCACCACCATGATCGTCGTCACCCATGAGATCGGCTTCGCCCGTGAGGTGGCTGACCGGGTCGTGGTGATGATCGACGGAGAAATTCGCGAAACCGGCGCGCCTGGGCAGGTGCTCAGCAATCCCGGCGATCCGCGTGTGCGCAGCTTCCTAAGCCGCGTGCTGGCTTGATATCCACAGTTCAACAATGGGAGAAGAGAAAATGAAACGACTGCTACCGATGGCCCTGGCGCTCGCCTCAGCCACGTTCCTTAGCCTTGCCGCAAGCGGCGCGGTCCACGCCGCCGCCGACGAAAAGCTGGCGGCCGCCGTGCCGGAAGCCGTGCGCACCGCCGGCAAGCTGAACGTCACGATCAGCCTTGCCTATCCGCCGATGGAATATAACGATGCTGGTTCGACGGAGCTGAAAGGCTTCGACATTGATCTCGCCAAGGCTATCGCCGAGCGCCTCGGCCTCGCGGCCGAGTTCCAGAACGTCGAATTCCCGCAGCTGATCCCGCAGGTCGTCACCGGCCGGTCAGACCTGATCATGACCGCATTTTCCGACAAGGTCGAACGCCAGACGCAGCTCGATTTCATTGACTATTTTAGAACCGGCAACGTCTTCTATTCGTCCGTCGATCATCAGGCCGAGATCAAGACCGAGACCGACCTCTGCGGCAAGACCGTGGCTGTGGCGACCGGCACAAGCTGGGTCACCTGGACCGAGGAACTCGGCAAAGCCAAGTGCGCCGAAGACAAACTGATAACCGTCATCCAGATCCCGACCCAGGCGGAGCATATCATGCAGATCCGTCAGGGCCGCGCCCAGGCCTCGGTGATTGGACTGGAAGGGCTTCTCGACCTGATGAAGCACGAGCCCGGCAAATTCTACCAGATCGGTGAAGTCGGCGACGTCAACCATTACGGTATCGCTTTCGCCAAATCGAATGGTCAATTGCGCGACGCCGTGCTGGGCGCGCTCGACGCTCTGAAGGCTGATGGCACTTATACACAGATCCTCGACCGCTACGGCTTGAAGCAAGCCGGTGTGAAAGAGTTCAAGGTAAACGGAACAACGAAATAACCGACCCGGGAGCCAACCTTGACCCACCCTTCCATACCAGACGCCTCCATCGCAACAGGCGAACGCTCCGATGACAGACTGTCCCGGCTGCGCCTTGATCTCTATTCGAGCGAGCAGCTTTACCGGCAGCTTTACCGGGCATTGCGCGCCGCCATTCTCAGCGGTGATTTTTCCGAGGGGGAAGCCATTCCCTCGGAAAACCAGTTGCGCGATCAGTTCGGTATCGCCCGAACGACAGTGCGCAATGCGATGGCACTTCTGGTGTCGGAAGGGTTGGTTCAGCAGGTTCGTGGCCGGGGCACGATCGTTTCGCATCGGCCGATCAGCCACAATATCTGGAATTTCGGCAGCTTTACCGAACTGGCGCGCCGGCAAGGCCAGCGCCCGGTTACGCGGGTACTCGAACACCGGGTGGAAAACGGTGAACTGCTGCTGGTGCGAGCACGCGGCCTTGCCAACGACGAAACGATAAACTGGCTGAACGTTGATACGTCGCAGTTGGATCTTGCCCTTTACCCTGGCATCGACCGCAACGATTTCGCGGCGCAATCGCTCTACGAGGTGTTGCGCCGCGATTATGATCGCCACCCCCTCCGCTCGGAACTGCTGCTGACCGTCGTGCCGCCGTCCGATCGCCTGCGGGAGGTCTTTGCCCCGGCACTGGATGTGCCGGGCTATCTTTGCGCCAGCGGAGATGTACTCGACGCCGATGACCGGTTGGTGGAGCGCACGTCGATCGTCTACTCGCCGGCCGTCCAGATGAAATTCGCCACCCGCTGGGGGCGTGATACCGCGCCGGCTTGAAAGCCGCGCGACGCAGGAGAACAACATATGAGCCGTTTCGACGAGACTTTTATCAACCCAAAACCCATTCTCGGGATGCTGCATTTGGCTGGTGACGGCCCAAAGGCCAAGCTCACCCAGGCCGAGGAAGAAGCCCGCATCATGGCCGGCGAGGGGGTCGACGGTCTCGTGGTCGAGAATTATTTCGGCGATGCCGAGGATGTCGAGCGAGTGCTGGAGCGGCTGTGCGGCCTTGATCTCGGCACGCGCATCGGTATCAATGTGCTGCGGGACAACGTGCGCGCCTTCGCGCTCGCCAAGCGGTTTCCGGTCTCGTTCATCCAGATCGATTCCGTCGCTGGCCATCTACCGCTGGAAGAGGATGCGCCCTTCGCCGCCGATCTCGCCGCGCATCGGCAAAGCGTTTCGGCGCTGCTGCTCGGCGGCGTCCGGTTCAAATACCAGCCGATCCTATCGGGACGGCCCGAGGAAGAGGACGTCCGCATCGGCGCATCCCGTTGTGACGGCCTGGTGGTGACCTCGGACGCGACCGGCCAACCGACCGACATGGACAAGGTGGCACGCTTTCGTACCGCAACCGGCGGGACCGTCCCGCTCCTGATCGGCGCCGGTCTGACCGAAACCAATGCCGCCGAACAACTGGCGTATGCCGATGGCGCTGTCGTCGGCAGCTGGTTCAAGCACGACCACAAGGATACCGGCCGCGTCGAGGCCGCCCATGTGGCCCGTCTGATGCGGGCTGTGCGCGCAACAAGGCATGCCGCATGAGCGCCCCGGATACGATTGTCGCCCGTCCGGTAACGCCTAGGAATTTTGCCCGCTTCGGCAGGGTCTATGATCTGACAAGCGATACCGACCCCAATGCGATCTGGACCGCCGGCGACGGCTGGAGCGATGGTTTTACCAAGACGGCGCTGATTGAGGGATCCGGCCATCTTGGCATGACACGGGGCGGCGGCGCCCCGTGGCTCTGCGCGGCAATGGAACGGCATCCCGGCACAGAAGAGGCAATCTTCTGCGCTGCCCAACCGGTCATCCTCGCCGTTGCCCCCGCATCGGACGCCGATGCATCCAAACGGGACGAAATCGAAGCTTTTGTGATTGCGCCCGGTCAGGCGGTGGTGATGCATCGTGGCATCTGGCACGATGCCTGCCGGGGTCTTTCTGGTCCTACGGCCTATTATTGGATGGCAGTTTGCGGTCTGGGCGAAAGTCCCTGGGTTCCGGTTGCAGGCGGGCCAAAGCTGGTGCAAGCGAAACCGGCTGAGGAGCAAAACATATGACTGCCTTCTTCATCGGCGACGTGGCAATCGACGAATATTACACCGCTGATCGCTGGCCAGGCCGGGCCGACAAGGGCATGGTCACCCAACTGCCCGCCGAAATCGGCGGCTCCATCGCCAATGCCGCTGTCGTCCATGCCGGATTGGGCGGCGAGACGCAGTTCATCTCGTTGCTGAACGATAGCCCACTGTCACAGCGGCTGATCGCCGACCTGCGGAAGAACGGCGTCGGTGTCGATCACATGCTGGTAGATTCGAGCATTCCGGAATCGCGCAATCTGATCTTTCTCGTCGACGGAGAGCATATCGTGCTGACCGTCGAAATGGGTGAGCAGCCGATGTGGCTCGCATCTGAAACTCTTGAGTCGCTGTGCCAGCCGGGCTTTCTCTACACGACGCTTTACCGTGCCCGTCGGTTGCATGCGCAAACCGAGAATGGCGTCCTGAAGCAGGCAGCGCTTCTGGCCCATCTGCGCCAACAGGGCCGCCGCGCCATCTTCGATCTCGATGTTGGTGGCTGTACGCTCGAAGACATGCCCTATCTCATTGGTGCTGCCGTCGTCATTTTCAATCAGGTCGGCTTCCGCGCCGCCTTCGGTCATGACGACATCACCCGCATCGGCGACTGGATGCGGGATCACCAGATCGACAGGGTCGTGCGGACGCTCGCCGCAAACGGCGCCGAGGCGCGCAACAGCGAGACAGTGCTGCGCACGGCGGGATTTCAGGTCGATGTCATCGACGTCACCGGCGCCGGCGACACCTTTGGCGGCACGTTGACCTGGTGCCTTGCCCAAGGCCAGCACTTCAACGAAGCACTCGACTTCGCCGTCGCTGCAGCCTCCCGCTCGGTCACTATCCATGGGCCGCGCAGCGGCAAGGCAAGCGTTGAGGAAGTGTACCGGTGGCGCAACCACGGATGCCGGTAGGCCCTGTGTGCGGGTGTTGTCACATCAATGCGGCGTCAGTGAATTGGCAGAGAGAGGCTGAAGAGTCCTGTCGCCAGCTATGAGCGTCGTAATTGCCATTCGCCTCGCACCTTGGCCACGGCAAACGATCGCTGGTCGAGACCGCCATCGGGCCGTTCAAGTCCGTTATCAGACAGCGCTGCGGGGCCAGATCCTCCGGCCTTTACGCCGCCTTGCGCTTTCGAAACGGCCCGTGCGGGATTTCGGGGGGCGCAAACTGTCGGCGCCGGCGCGGTCCCAGCGATCTTGCCAATCGGCGAGTTCCGGAATTTCCGCGCCCGCCACGAGGAAGCCTTCCGGCAAATAGGGGTAGGCCTCGTTGCCGTCAAGAAACTCGTTGTCCTTCTGCCGGAACATGAAATGATAGGGCATGAAGTCACTGGGGTTGTTCAGGCCGGCGGCACCGGCGATTTCCCCCAGCGCCCGCAGGGTGTTGCGATGGAACCGGGCAACGCAGTCGCTCTTGTCACCAAGGTCGATCGCGCGCTGGCGTACCGGATTCTGAGTGGCAATTCCGACCGGGCACTGGTTGGTATGGCAGGACTGCGCCTGGATGCAGCCAATAGCGAACATGAAGCCGCGCGCGGCCATTGCACCAGTCGGCGCCGAGCGCCAGCGTGCGTGCGATGTCGAAGGCCGACACGATCTTGCCCGCGGCGCCGATCCCGACCTGATCGCGAATGCCTGCGCCCCGCAACGTGTTGTGAACGAAGGTGAGGCCCTCGAGCATCGGCATGCCGACACGGTTGGCGAATTCGACCGGGGCAGCACCTGTGCCGCCTTCCGCGCCATCGACCACGATGAAATCCGGAACGATGCCCGTCTGCAGCATGGCCTTGACCATGCTCATGAATTCACGGCGGTGGCCAATGCACAATTTGAATCCGACCGGCTTGCCACCATCGACAGGGCGGCCTCTCGCCAGATCATCCCGGCGTGGGCACGAAGTTGGCGATTACGAAACCAACACTTCCTGCAGCCGGATCCAACCGGCGGCAGCAAGTCCAACGACACGGGCGGCCATCAGTCCGGATACGTTGAAAGCATTCGTGGGCGCAACGGTGGTATCCGGCTTGGAAAGGCCCCCGAAGACATCAACATTGGCGCACTCGTCCGCCGTACCGAAGGCGGTTTCGAGCTTGTGGATTGCGGAAACTGCATCGTCGCTCCCGCCTGCCGTCTAACGGGTATGCTCAAGGAAGCACTGTCTGCTTTCCTGGCGGTTCTGGATCGGTATTCGCTGGCAGATCTCGTGACACGCCCAGAGGACTTTGCGCTGATTTTCGATAGCGTGGGCCGCAGTCCTGAATTGGCCAACCCATGAGCTCGACGAGTTAAGAGTTGCGAGAGGCAAACCCCGGCATTTTGCTCGCTTCTTTGGTTGTTATCATAGCCGCGGTAGGGGCAGACGTATCTTTCGATCAAAAGGCAGCAGCGCTTTGCCAAATCACATATATGCTGACCGTGAAAATGACCCAACGGAAAATCACGGCTAGTGCGTTGCAGTGGCTGGCAAGACGGCCAGCCGCAATCGTCCCGACGATCCCCCCGCCCATGCCCCCGGCGATAAAATATCCCGCCATCAACCAGTCGACATAACCCGACAGGGCGTAGTTCACCGCTGTTGTCAGCCCGAACGTGCCGACGGCGAACAGGGATGTGCCGACCGCGTTGATGAGAGGCATTCGGGTCGATAGCAGCAGCCCAGGTACAATTAGAAACCCGCCTCCGATGCCAAAGAACCCGGAACCGAGCCCTGCTGCGAGCGCGACGGCACCAGTTTTGCCCTGCGTTTGTATCGTCAGTGAACGAGCGGTGATGTCCGATTGGTTCTGCACATTGCGCATTGCAAAGCTGACGAACATCATCAACAGCCCAAAGGCGAACAACAGGCTCTGGCCGTTCACGAATTTACCGAGGCTCGAACCGAGATAGGCGCCGAGGGCGCCGGCGAATGCAAAGATCAGCGCGCAGCGCCACCAGACATGGCCCTTGATCGCATGGCCGATCAGATTGAGATAGGCGTTGACCGAGACGCAAAGCGCCCCGGTTCCGATCGCCGTATGAACATCGCGGATGCCAACCACATAGACGAGGAGTGGCGTCGCTAATATCGACCCGCCGCCTCCGATCAGACCCAGAACGGAGCCGATCAGCGATCCGGAAGCGATTGCGAGCAGGATTTGGTGGAGCGAACCGTCCAAGTGGTCAAGCTCCCCATACCGACCCAGGAAGGGCATCGAGCGGGATCTTCAAGTAACGCCGGCCGTTTTCCTCGCAGGCGGGCAATTCTCCGCCGCGAATATTAACCTGCAACGCATGCAGTATGAGCTTAGGCATTGGTAAGGTTGCGTCGCGCGCCTCGCGCAATCCGACAAAGTCCGGCATGGACCGGCCTGCGAGGTGGGGATTGTGAGCCTTCTGCTCGGCGATAGAGCTTTCCCAGAGTGCCTCGCGCCCACCTGGCCGATAGTCATGACCAGTAAACAGCCGGGTTTCCTCGGGCAAGCTCAGGATATCGTTGATCGACTTCCAAAGATCGGTGGCATTCCCACCAGGGAAATCCGCGCGCGCGGAACCGCTATCGGGCATGAAGAGCGTGTCGTGGATAAAGGCGGTATCGCCAATCATATAGGTGATCGAGGCCAGCGTATGCCCCGGCGAATGCATCACTCGAGCCTCAAGATCACCGATCTTGAAGGTTTCAGCGTCGGCAAACAGACGATCCCATTGCGAGCCGTCGCAGGCGAAATCCGGCCAGTTGTAGATCTGCGCCCAGATTTTCTGTACGTCCCTGACATGCTCCCCGATCGCAGTGGGGGCACCGGTCTTGGCCTTCAGGTATCGCGCTGCGGAAAAATGATCCGCATGCGGATGGGTATCGAGGATCCACACGACCTGAAGACCATGGCTACGAACGTGGTCGAGGATGGCGTCCGCATTGACGGTGGCCGTCGAGCCCGACTTCTCGTCGAAATCGAGAACCGGATCGATGATGGCGCATTGGCGGGTATTCGGACAGGCGACGACATATTGAATGCTGCCGGTACGGGCATCGTAGAAGCCCTTGACCTCAGGCTGCAGCATGAACGGCGCCTTTGCTGGCCTGTGCACGCGGCGAGAAGATCGCCCGGCTAGGATCGACATCGTAGTCGGCCTCGAAATCCGCGGCATCGGTGGAGATCTGCGCGACAGAGTCGAGAATGAACTGGACCTTGTCGTCCGGCAGCAGAACGCTGAAGTTCAGCCGAATGAACCCCGGCTTCTCGATTTCATCACCGGACAGGATGGCCTGACGGATAGTCTCGGATTGTTCGTCGTCTATCGACAGCAGCCGATGCACGTAAGGACCGGCGCAGGCACAGCCGCCGCGGGCCTGGATACCGAACCGGTCGCTCAGCATGCGGGTCACCAGTTGCTGATGGACATGGCCCCCCTTGCCGTTCTTCACACGGAATGAAAAGATCGGCAGCCGATCCGGTTTTAGAAGACCGAGGATCTCCAGTTGCGGCAGGCCTTTCCAGGCATCGAACGCGCGCTGCGCCAGGTCGCGGTTGCGCGCGGCCATGGCTTCGGCACCGATTGCCTCCTTGACGAGGAAGGCAAGTGCTGCGCGGATATCGCCGACGACATTTGGCGTGCCTGCCTCTTCGCGGGATTCAACGCTGTCGGAATAATCATGCGTCTGCGGCGAGACGAACTTGACCGATCCACCGCCCGGCCACGAGGGTTTGTCAGTCGCCAGGCTGTCGCGGCGAAGGATCAGGACGCCCGAGGCGCCTGGACCACCGATGAACTTGTGCGGCGACACTACGATGGCATCGATCTCGGCGCCGGGTGCCGGCGTCATGGAAATCGGCAGGTAGGGACCGGCGCCGGCATAGTCCCAGATCATCCTGGCACCCGCGGCCTTGACCATCGCAGTGATCGCCGCGACAGCGCTGATAATGCCAGTGATGTTGGAAGCCGCAGACAGGCTGCAGATGGTCAGATCCGGGCCTTTGTCCTCAAGCGCAGCCTTCAGGAGCGACAGATCAGGACCGCCCTGCGGATGCTCGGCGATTTCGACGATCTCCGCGCCGCTTTCGCGCCAGGGCAGGATGTTCGAGTGGTGTTCGTAAGGGCCGATAATGACGCGGGCACGTTTGCCCGCTGCAACCGTCGCCGTGACACCGAACAGTTTGACCAGGCGGTTGATACCCGCGGTCGCGCCGGAGCCGGTGAAGATCACCGCATGCTGGTCCGTCGAACCGCAGAGTTCACCGATCAACGCGCGTGCTTGCCGCCGCATGCGGGTCATGAAGCCACCGCAATAGGACGCTTCCGTATGGCTATTGGCATAATAGGGGAGCACTTCCTCAAGCACGAAGCTCTCGATCTGGTGAAGCGCTCGACCCGATGCGACATAGTCGGCATAAACCAGCGGCTTGTCACCATAAGGCCCGGAAACCCGCGCCTTCGATCCAACGAGACCATCGCGCAGCTGGGCAATAACGTCCGGAACATTCAGACTTTGACGGAACCTCATCAAAGGAGAGCTCTGTTTCGGCGCGGGTCGAGCAAGGTCCACGGTGATCTCCTGACATCAATCTGTTGACGCAGATCGTATCTTGCTCCACGATCAAATAAGTCACCTATTTTTTGCCAATTTTACGAAAGAACGTGTCATATGAGCGGTCAAACGGTCAAAGTCGATGATTTTGATATGAAGATTTTGTCCGCCATGCAAAGCAATGCGAGCCTGTCGCAGCGTGATCTCGCCGATAAGGTCGGTATGTCCCAAAATGCGTGCTGGCGGCGGCTGCAGCGCCTTCACGCATCCGGTCTCATTCGCGGCACGCATAGTGAGATCGATCTGAAGGCTCTCGGGCTCGACCTGACCGTTTTTGTGATGATCCGCACCCGCCACCACTCAAAGGAATGGATCGATGGTTTTCGCGCCCATGTAGAACGCCTGCCTGAGGTGATCGACTTCTACCGGATCGGCGGCGACTGGGATTACCTGATCAAGGTCGTGACCCGCGGCATGTCGGGATATGATGCCTTTTATCAGAAACTCATCACGAACTTCGATCTTGCTACGGTCATGGGCTTCTTTTCGATGGAAGCGATCATCAACAATCGCCCGGCCGATTTGGGCCGACTTCGTTAAGGTGGTCTGTCCTATGGTGTGATCCGTATCCATTCCCGAGGGACTGCCCGGCAAGTTGTAGGCGCCGGGACAAGATGGGGTGTGTTGCCGCCTATCTCAGACGGTTATCGCCAGCACCGCAACGCAGTCTCCCGCCTTGACGAGGCCGGGGAAATGGCGGGCGCAAAGCATCCCATCCATCTTTGCAAGCACCTCTGAAGGCTGAGTTCCGGTGCGTCCAAGCGGGTAAATCCGCGCCACCGCCTGATTCTTGACGACGGTCTCGCCCAAGTCCACCAACGGCTCGATCAGGCCGCCTTCTTCCGCAAAAGAGAAGCAGTCGCCATCCGGCATGTCGAGCCATTGCGTCGATGGAACTTCGGCCTTGCCCGCGAGGATGCCGGCCCCCCGCAAGACATTTGCCACGCCCCGCTTGGCGATCCCGGCGCTTCTGGCCGTCGCGGTGCCACCGCCGCCGAGCTCGGTGGTGACGAACACCTTGCCCATTTCTTCCGCGGCCGTGTCGTACATACCGACGGTATCGATCTCCAGCATCTTCATCGAATAGGGCGCGGAGAAGGCCTTGACCAGTTCGAACGCGCGCTCCTCCTGCGCCTTGTCCGGCAGGATATGGGCAGCGCAGAAGGGCAGAAAATCAAGCGTCTTACCGCCCGAGTGGAAGTCGAGCACGATATCGGCGAGCGGCAAAAGGGTACGCTGGAAATAATCGGCGATCTTCGGCGTCACCGTGCCGTCTGGCCGCCCTGGAAAGCTTCGGTTCATATTGCCTTTGTCGATCGGCGATGTCCGGGTACCGGCCACGAAGGCCGGATAATTCATCGCCGGGATGATGATGATCCGGCCGGAGACATCCTCCACCTTGAGGGTTCGGGCAAGGTCGAACAGCGCGATCGGGCCCTCATATTCGTCGCCATGATTGCCGCCGGTAAGAAGGGCCGTCGGCCCCTCCCCGTTCTTGACGACGGTGACCGGGATCATCACCGAGCCCCATGCGGAATCGTCACGGCTGTAGGGCAACCGCAGAAAGCCGTGCTGGATGCCCTCGGCCGAAAAATCGACCGTGGGGGTGATGGGTGAGGCGCGCAGTTCGGGTTCGCTCATGGCAGCCTCAATCCTTGACGAACAGCTTGCGCGGCACGTTGGCGAGGCATTCGACGCCGGTCTCGGTGATCAGGATGCTCTCGGTGATTTCCAGTCCCATCGTTTCGAGCCACAGCCCGGTCATGAAGTGAAAGGTCATGCCCGGCTTCAGTTCCGTGCGGTCGCCGGGGCGCAGGCTCATGGTGCGCTCGCCCCAGTCCGGCGGATAGGAAATCCCGATGCCGTAGCCGGTACGATTATCCTTGACGATGCCGTATTTCTTTAGGATCGCGAAGAAACTGTTGGCGATGTCTTCGCAGGTGTTGCCGGGCTTGGCAGCAGCCAGACCCGCATCCATGCCTTCCAGCGTCGCCTTTTCGGCATCGAGGAATTCCTGCGTCGGCTTGCCGAGGAAGACGGTGCGCGACAGCGGGCAATGATAGCGGTTATAGGCGCCGGCGATTTCGAAGAACGTGCCCTCGCCGCGTTTCATCGGCTTGTCGTCCCAAGTGAGGTGCGGTGCGGACGCATCGACGCCCGAGGGCAGGAGCGGCACGATCGCCGGGTAGTCACCGCCGATCCCGTCGACGCCGCGCGTGCCGGCATCGTAGATCTCGGCGACCAGATCGCATTTGCGCATGCCAACCTCGATCTTGTCGAAGATTCGCTGGTGCATGCCCTCGACGATTCGGGCGGCATTGCGCATGTACTTGATCTCGGTGTCGCTTTTCACCGCACGCTGCCAGTTGACGAGCGCCGTTGCATCGACGAAGCGCGCATTCGGCAAATGCTTAACGAGGGCGGCGAAGGCAGCGGCGGAAAACCAGTAATTGTCCATCTCGACGCCAATGGTCACTTTGTCGTAGCCGCGCTCCGTCAGCTTGGCCGAAAGGTAGTCCATTGGATGGCGTACGGTCGATTGCACGTAGTGATCGGGATAGCCGATGATGTTCTCGTGCTTGAGATAGGCGGTCAGCTTGGCGCCATTGGCGTCCTGGCCGCGACCGTACCAGATCGGCTCGCCGCTCGGCGGCACGATGACGGCCTGATGGACGTAGAAGGACCAGCCGTCATAACCGGTCAGCCAAGCCATGTTGGAAGGGTCGCTGCAGATCAGCAGGTCGATGCCTTTTGCCTCCATGGCCGTGCGCGTCTTGGCAAGACGCGCGTCGTATTCCGCAAGCCAAAATTTGAGGTTGGGTTGGGTCATTTTCTCCCTCATTCTCCGGCGGCTGCCGGTCTTAACTTTCAGGTCTCAACTTTCAAAAGGCGTGCCCGCGCCGGCAAAGCCGGCACGCGCGAAGGCGAGCGTTGCAATCGCCGTGTCCTGAATGCCGGTGCCTGTCAGGTCGGCAATGGTGATCTGGCTGGCACTGGTGCGCCCCGGCCTAAGCCCGGCGACGATCTGGCCAAGCTCGGGAAATTCCGCATCCGGACGCACAAGTCCCGCCTCGATAGCATGGTGCAGCTCGCCGAGCCGGCGGGTCTGGGCGAGCCGGTCGGCGACATACAGATCCGCCTGCGCAAGTGCTGCCGGCTCGATCTCGTTCTTATGTTCTGCGTCGGAGCCCATAGCCGTGACATGCTGCCCGGGCTCCAGCCATTCGGCCTTCAGGATCGGCTTTTCCGAGGGTGTCGTGGTGATAACGATATCGGCACCGGCAACCGCTATTCGTCGATCGGCAGTCGCGACGACATCGATGCCCAGCGCTCCCGCAAGATCGAGGGCGAGCTTTTCGGCCTTTGCCGCATCCCGCGCCCAAATTCGCGCCTTCCGGATCGGCCGCACCAATGTGAGTGCCTGCAGTTGCAACCGCGCCTGCATGCCGGCGCCGAAGATCGCCGCAACGCTTGCATCGGGCCGTGACAGATGTTTCGCAGCCACAGCTCCGGCTGCGGCGGTGCGCACATCCGTGAGGTAGCCGTTGTCGAGTAGCAGCGCCTGGACAAGGCCGGTCTTTGCCGACAACAACACCATCATTCCGTTGGTGCTCGGCAGGCCAATCTTCGGATTATCGAAGAAGCCGGGGCTGATCTTGATGGCAAACCCATCGAGGCCGGGCACATAGGCGGTCTTCACGTCCACCTCGCCGCGATGCTCGTGAATGTCGAGCCTCAGGATCGACGGCATCGCCACCGCCTTGGTGGCCAAGGCGTGGAAGGCATCTTCAACGCAGGAGACAGCATCACCGTCCAGCGCGATGACCCGCCGGAGATCTGCTTCCGTGAGGATAACCATCCGCGTCATCCCGCATCCTCCAGTTCCGCGGACGATGCACCGTTGATCACCCGGCGATGCAGGCTCATGTCAACATTTCGGCCTGAGAGGATCACAACCACGGACCCGGACGGCGAAATGCGCCCGGCGAGCAGCGCCGCAATACCGACAGCGCCCGCGCCCTCGATAATCTCGCGCTCGGCCGCATAGGCATGCCGCATGCCGACGGCGATCTCTTCCTCGGACAGCAGGATCACGTCATCCAGCAGATCGCTACACATGGCGAAGGTCAGGGCATTATCGAGCCCGATGCCGCCGCCAAGCGAATCCGCAAGGCTCGGCATTTCTTCGATCTGAACCGGATGCCCGGCATCAATGCTTGCCTTCATCGCAGCCCCGCGCCTCATGGTGAGCCCGATCACCCTCGTCTTCGGGTTCATTCCCTTGACGGCTGCAGCGACGCCGGCCGCAAGGCCTCCGCCGGACAGCGGCACGAGCACCGCTGCTGTCTCCGGCAACTGTTCCATGATCTCGAGCCCAAGCGTCCCCTGCCCGGCAATGACATCGGCGTGGTCGAAGGGCGGCACCATGGCCATGCCTTTTTCCGCTACTAGCCGCTCGACCTCCTGTTGGGCCTCGTCCTGCGAATGTCCGACGATACGGACCTCGGCACCCAGCCGGCGAATTTCCGAGACCTTGTTGTCGGACACGAGCTGCGACATGCAGATGGTCGCGACAGCGCCTTGCTCCTTTGCCGCATGGGCAAGCGCCCGGCCATGATTGCCGGTAGAGGCCGCAACCACGCCACGGGCACGTTCTTCAGGTGTCAGCGACAGAACCGCATTAGTTGCACCGCGCAGCTTGAAGCTGCCGGTCGTCTGATGGTGTTCAAGCTTGAGATAGACTGGAACCCCGGCGACCTCTCCCAGTGCCGCCGATCGTGCCATCGGCGTGCGCAGGACGCGTCCGGCAACGCGCGTAGCTGCCGCACGGATATCATCAAGTGAAACGAAGGACTGCGCGTTCATGCCATCAGCCTTCCGGATAGGGCTTGGTCATCAGCAGGCCAAGCTCCGGCCGCAAGGCGGTATCGCCACAGATCCGGAGACACGCCCAGGCCGTCGCGAGATTGCTGCTCACCACAGGCTTGCCGAGCGCCTTTTCGACCCGTGGGACAACCTCCGCCGCGCGGACAGCTGTGCAGGAAATGAACAGCGCGTCGGAACCCGGCGCCATAGCCTCCTCGGCAAAGGCGCGGATCTCGTCATGGGAAATGCGCGCCATCTCGCGGTCGTCGCTGAGGCCGAGGCACGTGAAGCTGTCGATCTCGAAGTCGAGGCCTTCGAAATACTCCGCCATCGGCCGGCTGGTTTCGACGGTATAGGGTGTCAGGACGGAAATCCGTTTGGCGCCCAGCGCCTTCAGTCCCCGGGCGGCCGCGGCCGTCGGCGTAACGACAGGAACGCCCGGCTTTGCCGCCTGCACCGCCGCCTCGATACGCGCATCGCCAATGACGACGGAAGCCGAGGTGCAGGAATACATGACCACATCGAGCGGTTCGTCCGGCAGGATCAGTTCGGCCGCCGCCGTCAGCGACGGCTGCATCTTCATCAGGTTTTCCGGCGTCACCGGATTGGCATAGGGAATGCGTGTGACATAGACGCCGGTTCGCTCGCTTGCCACCATGCGCTGGAAATCAACCTCGGTCGTGTGATCCGTCGCCAGGATGATCAGGCCGACCCGCTTTGCGACTGGTCGATCGTCGAGTTTTGGCGCACGGCTCGTGGTGCCAATGCTGATATTGCTCATCGTTCATCCACCCGTGCAAAACGTTCTTCGAGGAACCGCAGCGCAACCACCGAGATCAGGCTGATGACCAGGAAGAACACGCCGACCAGCGTCATCGGCTCGATATAGCGATAGCTGCTGTTGGCGACGCTCTTGGCCTGGTTCATCAGCTCGAGGACGGTGATGGCTGACAGCAGCGGCGTTTCCTTGAACATGGCGATGAAGTAATTGGCGAGCGCCGGGATCATCGGCGGAATGGCCTGTGGCAGCACCACATGAATCCAGGCCTGCCGGATGCTGAGATTGGTGGCCCGCGCTGCCTCCCACTGGCCACGCGGCACGTTGTCGATGCCGGCGCGATAGACCTCGGCCGTATAGGTGCCGTAATGGACACCAAGCCCGATGACGCCGGCAATCAGCGGTGACAGGCGTATGCCAATATCGGGAAGCACATAGAAGATGAAATAGAGCTGGACCAGCAACGGCGTGCCGCGAATGAAATCGGCGATGAAACCGACAGGACGCGAAACCAGCGGGTTCGGAGATCGGCGGGCGATCGCCAGGAACAAGCCGACAACAGCGGCGACGATGGCGCCGAGGATAGTTGCAAGGATGGTGATCTTCAGCCCTTCGAGAAGGGTCGGCATGATCTCCCGGACGAATGCCCAATCCCATTCCATGATCAGACCCTCATCCCGTCAAGACCGCGCGATGCGCGGCGTTCCAGCCAGCCCACGCCGGCGGAAATGGCCGTGGCCATGGCGAAATAGAGAACCAGTATGGCCGTGAACGGGATCAGCGTGCTTCCCGTCTGCGCCCGCACCACCTGCGCCTGGAAGGTCATGTCGGTCAGCGAGATCAGCGACACGACGGCGGTGCCTTTCAAAAGTTCGATGGCGTTATTGCCGAAGGTCGGCAGCATCAATGGTAGCGCCTGTGGCAGGATCACATGGCGCATCCGGTGATACCGTCCGAGATTAAGCGCGACGCAGGCTTCGTGCTGCTCGCGGCCGATGGCGCGGACGGCGCCGCGCACGACTTCCGCACCATAGGCGCCGACATTCAATCCCAGCGCCAGGACGCCCGCCTGCAGCGGCGTCAGCGTAATGCCGGCAAAGGGCAGGACGAAATAGGCCCAAAACAACTGCACGAAGATCGAGGTGCCACGAAAGAACTCGATATAGACCGTGGCCAGCGTGCGAACCGCGGTAAAGCGCGAAAGGCGCCCGAGACCTGCAACGAAAGCCATGACCAAAGCCAGCGCCGAGCCCATGACCGTCAGTTCGATGGTCACCAGCGCACCCTGCAATATCAACCCTATGTAGCCGGACCAGTCGATCATCGTGCTTTCTCTGTCATTGCCATTTCACTCCGGGCCTTGCCGGCCCTAGATGGAAGGAGGAGAGGAGAAAACCCCTCTCCCGATGGCCGTCAGTTGGCGGCCGCGCAGAGTTTTTCGCGGGTCGTGGACATCGCCGCCGCAGCCGAGAAGCCGTAGGGCTCAATGATCTTGGCGAGTTCGCCCGATTCCTTCAGCTTGGCCAGCTCGACGTCGAAGGCATCGCGCAGAGCCTCGTCGCCCTTCTTGAAGGCAGCGCCGTCGCAATAGACCGGCGCACCCTGAACCGGAGCCACGACTTCGAGATTCGGGTCATTGGCCTTTTTGACGAGATCGCTGATCGACAGAACCGGCAGCGAATAGGCATCGATGCGGCCGTCCTGCAGCATCTTCAGGCCGCTCTGGCCATCCGGTACGACGATGACCCGGTCACGCGGCACGCCGGCTTCGAGCGCCAGCTTTTCTTCGGTGCCGCCGCCCGGCGCGCCGATCGTGGCGGACTGGTCATTGGCAACATCGGCATAGCTCTTGAAGCCCTTCGGATTGCCCTTCTTGACCAGCATAGCCTCCGCATCGCAGAGGACAGGCTCGGAGTAGGCAACGGCCGCGCAGCGTTCCGGCTTCATGAATAGGCCGGCGGTGACGGCATCATGGCGGCCCGCCTGCAGGCCCGGGATCATCGCGCCATATTCCGAAATCGAAGCGACGACATCGGCGACGCCGAGACGCTTAAAGACCTCGCGCGCAACGTCCGGAGCAGCGCCGGAAACCTTACCATCCGCGCCGACGGCCGTGAACGGTGGCTCGTTGGCGATGGCGATGCGGGCAAAACCCTGCGCCTTCAGTTCTTCGAGCTTGGTGTCGTCAGCGCTTGCGGGGGCTGCGGCAAGTACCGCCATCAGCGCCGTGGCGCCGGCTGCCATCGTCATGAAATGTTTCAATGTCATCGTTCCAACTCCTCTGGATTTTCCCATTTTTATCGGAGGCATTGCCGGGTCGCCGCAGCGATCAGACGCGGTGCCCCGCCGCGATTATCTTGCGCAGGAAGCTTTGCGTGCGCTCCTGCCTGGGATTTCGGAATATGTCGTCCGGCTTGCCTTCCTCGACGATGCGTCCCTTGTCGAAGAACAGGACACGATCGGCGAAGTCATGGGCAAAACCCATCTCGTGGGTGACCAGCAGCATGGTCATGTCGGTTTCGGCGGCGAGCTTGCGCATGACGTTGAGCACTTCCTCGACCAGTTCCGGGTCGAGTGCGGAGGTGACCTCGTCGAACAGCATGATCTTCGGCGAAAGCGCCAGCGCCCGGGCAATAGCGACGCGCTGCTTCTGGCCACCGGACAATTGCGCCGGCATGCTTTTGGCCTTGTCGGCCATGCCCACCATGTCGAGCAGTTCCATCGCCCGCGTTTCGGCTGCGGCCTTCGCCACGCCCTTGGTCAGCATCGGTGCCAGCGTGATGTTGTCGAGCACGCATTTGTGCGGAAAGAGATTGAAGTGCTGGAAGACCATGCCGATCTTCTCGCGCATCTTCTGCAGGTGCCTTTCATCCGCGGAAACGAGGCTGCCCGCTTTCTGGATGTGATAGAGTTGCTCGCCGTCGACCTCGATATGACCGCCGTTGATCCTCTCGAGCGTCATCAGGATGCGCAGGATGGTCGTCTTGCCGGAGCCGG
Source organism: Hyphomicrobiales bacterium (assembly GCA_900473685.1). Lineage (GTDB taxonomy): Bacteria > Pseudomonadota > Alphaproteobacteria > Rhizobiales > Rhizobiaceae > Pararhizobium. The sequence goes on along the minus strand of UCNE01000019.1, from coordinate 107,380 downwards.
ACGGACCGATCAGCGCCAGTTTTTCGCCCGGCATGACATTCATCGATAGACCATCGAGCACGGTCAGCGGCCCGTAGGTCTTCATGATGTTGTCGATGCGAATGATCGGCGAAGGCATGCATGTCTCTCCCTGTTGAGACGAGCGATGCCCTAACGATGACCAGCTTGTTAAATCATGTCAATTATCAAAATAATATCATGACAATTATTCTGGTATTGCTCAAATCACAGGCGGATTCATCAAATCGCAAGCAGAAGTGCTTCCGGATTTCCCTGCGCCAGCGCGGTGACGATACCCAGGCCGGTGCGCAATTCGGCCTCCGATGTGGACCCCAGCGAGATGCGTACGGCCGGAGCTCGACCGTGATCCGCAGTCTGGAAGGATGCACCCGGCGCGATCGCCACGCCGCGCAATCGCGCCTGCGCGACGAAGCCCTCCTCCGTATGCTGGGAGGTCAGCGGCAGCCAGACATGCAGGCTCTGCGGATGCGCATGGTAGGTCAGCCCGGCCAGCGCTTCCGCCGCGATCTCATGACGCCGGGCAAGTGCCCGCCTTTGCCAGTTGACCAGTTCCATCGCCGTGCCATTGCTGACCCAGCGCGTGGCAATCTCGGCAATCGCCGGCGTCGCCATCCAGTTGGATACCAGATGCCGGTTGGCAACTGCAGCGACATAGCGGTCAGGCGCGACGAGGTAGCCGATACGCAGGCCGGGCACGGTGATCTTCGTGAAGCTGGTGACGTAGAGCGTTCGCTCCGGCGCAAAACTCTGGACCGGCGGCGGCCGGTTTTCGACCATCGGTCCCAGAATGTCGTTCTCGATGATGGCGATATCGTGCCTGGCGGCCACGGCAGCCAGATCCCGCCGGCGTCTCTCGCTCATCAGCGTCGCCGTCGGGTTGACCACCGAAGGCTGCAGGAACACTGCACGGATCGGCCCATTTCGGCACGCCGCGTCCAGCTTTTCCGGGATCATTCCGTCCCCATCGATTGCCAGGCCTTCCAGGTGAATACCGAGATAGGTCGACAGCGGCACCAGCGTATGATGGCTGATCGCCTCGGTCGCAACCGTCGATCCCGGCGGAGCGACGCTCATCAGGGCGACGGTCATACCCGAGGTCGCGCCGTTGGTCAGGTTGACGTTGAGCGGAGAGACGTCGAGGCCACAGAGCGCAAGCCACTCGGTCGCAACCGCGCGGTGACGCGGGAAAACCATGTTCGGGCGAAAAGACAGGGCCGAGCTCGACGGCAGGTTTTCTGCAAGCCACCCAAAGGCCTCGCGCATTCTGTCGAGATGGATCTGCTCGCAGACGGGTTTGAGGATCGATAGGTCGATCACCTCGCCCAGCCGCTCCGGTAGATAGGGCGGCTCCGGCTCCTTGGGCTGGGTCTGCACGAACGAGCCGCGGCCGATCTCGCCGGCGATCATGCCGCGGCGGATCAGTTCGTCATAGGCGCGGCTCACTGTCTGGATCGATAGCTTCAGGTCTTCCGCCAGCTTTCGGTGGGTCGGCAGCCGTGCACCATTGGTTAGCTTGCCATCGTGAATGGCACTGGCGATTTGCTCGGCGAGCGAGAGATAGGCCGGACGGCGAAGCTGATGCGGATCGGGGCGCCAATTTGTCATGATTTGACAATGATAAAATTCAGGTCAATTGACAATGCAAAATTGCATTCGCCCGGGCTTTTTCATAGACTTTGCCATGATTTCGATTTGGGACACCCTTTCCGCATGAAACTTGACGCGATCGATTTGCGCATTCTCGAAGCCGTCCAGCGTGACGGCCGTATCACCAAGGTGGCGCTGGCCGAGGAAGTCGGCCTGTCGCCGACCCCATGCTGGATGCGCCTGCGCAAGCTGGAAAAGGCTGGCATCGTCTCCGGCTATCATGCCCGCGTTGCGGTCCGCCGCTTGGCGCCCGTCGCCAGCGTCATGATGGAAGTCACCCTCGAAAATCACCGCCAGGCCGACTTCGAACGCTTCGAGCGCGCCGCTACCGCCATTCCCGAAATCACCGCCTGCTGGTCGGTCGGCGGTGGCGTCGATTATATTCTGAAGATCATGGCTGCCGATATCGATGCCTACCAGCGTCTGGTCGACGGCCTGCTGGACCGCGAAATCGGCATCGCCCGCTATTTCACCTATATCGTCACCAAGACGGTGAAAGAGGAAACAGTACTACCGCTGTCGGCGCTCTTGGCCACGCCAGAAACACCGAACAGCTAGAGGATTCCTCTGCGCTAGCCGTCTTCTTTGGACCAATCCTCTCTTATCGGCCGGCTGAACAGACCATTCCTCGTGTGAAAACTGGCAGACTTCCGGCAGCCTGAAACATGAGGAGCCGGAGATGAACGCCGTATTCGCACGCCCCACCTGTCACGATGCGCTGGAGCGCCTGAAGGACAAGCATCTCCTGAAATCGCTGGCCTATGTTGGCGGCCGGTGGATTGCCAATGGGGCGAACCGCACCATCGAGGTGCGCGATCCCGCCTCCTTCGCGCCGCTCGCCTGGATATCCGCGCTGGATGCGGACGAGACCACCGGCGCTATCGACGCAGCATCGTCTTCGTTCCCGAAGTGGCGGGCGCTGCTGCCGCAGGACCGCGCGAAAATTCTCCGCCGCTGGTACGAGTTGATGCTCGCCGCCAAGGATGACCTGGCGCTGATCATGACGCTGGAACAGGGAAAGCCGCTGACGGAATCCGAAGGCGAAATCGACTACGCCGCCTCCTTCGTCGAATGGTATGCCGAGGAGGGCAAGCGGCTGAATGCAGAGAGCGTCACCAGCCACCTGGCAGGTGCGGAAATGATCGTGCGCCGTGAGGCTCTCGGTGTCGTCGGCATCGTCACGCCGTGGAATTTTCCCTGCGCGATGATTACCCGCAAGGCGGCGGCCGCGCTGGCGGTAGGCTGCACCGTCGTCGTCCACCCTTCCTCCGAAACCCCCTTGTCCGCGCTGGCACTGGCAGAGCTTGGCGAGCGGGCCGGCATTCCGGCCGGCGTGTTCAACATCGTCACCGGCGACGCCGCAACCGTCGTCGGCCGCATGAGCAGCGATGCCCGGGTGCGCGCGATGAGCTTCACTGGCTCCACGGAAATCGGCAAGCTGATCGCCGGACAATGCGCGCCGACCATGAAGCGGCTGGTGATGGAACTTGGCGGCCACGCACCGCTGATCGTCTTTGCCGATGCCGATATCGACAAGGCGGTGGATATCGCCGTCAATGCCAAGTTCGCGACCTCCGGCCAGGATTGCCTTGCCGCCAACCGCATCTATGTCGAGCGACCCGCGCTATCAGTCTTCAACGCGGCGTTCAAGGCCCGTATCCAAGCCTTGAAGGTCGGCACGGGGCTGGAACCCGGCGTCGAGATCGGCCCGTTGATGCATGAGCGGGCAATCGCCAAGGTCGAGGAACAGGTTTCCGACGCGCTTGCGCGCGGCGCCACCCTCCTGACTGGCGGCGCGCGCCACAAGGCCGGGCCACTGTTCTACACGCCGACACTTCTCACAGACGTGCCCTCCGACGCGCTGATCATGCACGAGGAAACCTTCGGGCCGGTCGCCGCCGTCACCGCCTTCGACACCGAGGCCGAAGTCGTCGCCCGCGCCAACGATACAGAATACGGCCTGGTCGCCTATGTCGTCACCGAAAACGGAGCGCGCCAGATGCGGCTCGGCCGGGCTCTGGAATACGGCATGGTGGCGATCAACCGGGTGAAGATCACCGGCGGCCCAGTCCCCTTCGGCGGCTGGAAACAATCCGGCATCGGCCGCGAAGGCTCCCGCCACGGCCTCGAGGCCTTCACCGAGCTCAAATATCTCTGCATCGACACGGCCGCTTGAGGCTCGTCGACGCCCCCGAACACCGAGAAAAGGAACGACCATGTCCGAACACAGCAATGAAATGACTGCCTGGGATCGCGATCACTTCTTCCACCCGTCCACCCATATGGGCATGCACGCGCGCGGCGAGACGCCGACGCGCATCATCGCCAGCGGTGAAGGTGCCTACATCACCGATACCAGCGGCCGCACCAGCCTCGACGCCTTTGCCGGGCTCTACTGCGTCAATGTCGGCTATGGCCGCCAGAAGATTTCCGACGCGATCGCCGCGCAGGCGAAGAACCTTGCCTATTATCACGCCTATGTCGGCCACGGCACAGAAGCCTCGATCACGCTGTCGAAGATGATCATCGACCGGGCACCAGCCGGCATGTCCCGTGTTTATTTCGGCCTGTCCGGTTCGGACGCCAACGAGACCAACATCAAGCTGATCTGGTACTACAACAACATTCTCGGCCGTCCTGAAAAGAAGAAGATCATTTCGCGCTGGCGGGGCTATCACGGCTCGGGCGTGATGACCGGCTCGCTGACCGGGCTTGAACTCTTCCACAACCTGTTCGACCTGCCACGTGCGCCGATCCTGCACACGGAAGCCCCCTATTATTTCCGCCGCCCGGACCGCTCAATGAGCGAGCAACAGTTTTCGCAACATTGCGCCGACAAGCTGGAGGAAATGATCCTGGCGGAAGGGCCAGACACGATCGCCGCCTTCATCGGCGAACCGATCCTTGGCACCGGCGGCATCGTTCCGCCACCGGCCGGCTATTGGCAGAAGATCCAGGCGGTGCTTGAAAAATACGACATCCTGCTGGTCGCCGACGAGGTCGTCACTGGTTTCGGCCGTCTTGGCTCGATGTTCGGCTCCGATCACTATGGCATCAAGCCGGATCTGATCACCATCGCCAAGGGTCTGACGTCCGCCTATGCGCCGCTCTCCGGTTCGATTGTCTCGGACAAAATGTGGCAGGTGCTGGTCGAAGGCTCCGACAGGATGGGCGCCATCGGTCATGGCTGGACCTATTCCGCCCATCCGATCTGCGCCGCCGCAGGCATTGCCAACCTCGAACTGGTCGATGAACTCGGCCTTGTCGAGAATGCCGGCTCAACCGGCGCCTATTTTCGCGCCGAGCTTGCCAAGGCCGTGGCCGGCCACAAAAACGTGGGCGACGTGCGCGGCGACGGGTTGATGGCAGCGGTAGAGTTCGTCGAGGACAAGGACGACCGCACATTCTTCGACGCGTCGAAGAAGATCGGCCCGCAGGTCTCCTCCGCGTTGCTCGAGCGCGGCGTCATCGGCCGTGCCATGCCGCAGGGCGATATCCTCGGCTTTGCCCCGCCACTCTGCCTCACCCGCGCCGAAGCCGACATCGTCATCAAGGCCGCGGCCGGCGCGATCGAGTCGGTTCTCGGTCGCTAAGGAGTATCCGATGGTTGCTATCCCCAAAACAATGGCTGCCGTGCGCCTGATGGGTCACGGCGGCCTGGATAAGCTGGTCTACAGCCGCGACATGCCGGTGCCCTCCGTGGCACCGGGCGAGGTCCTGATCAAGGTCAGCGCCTGCGGCATGAACAACACCGATGTCTGGGTCCGCGAGGGCGCCTATGGCACGGAAGACGACCCGGCCGCCGTCTCGACCTGGCGGCGGCAGGGCAACACGTTGACCTTCCCGCGTATCCAGGGCACCGACACCGTCGGCCACATCGTCGCGGTTGGAGATGGCGTCAACAAGGCCCGGATCGGTGAACGGGTGATGGTCGATTTCTCGATCTACAATCGCGACGACGACAGCCTCGCCGACATCGACTACATGGGCCACGGCCGCGACGGTGGGTATGCCGAGTACATGGCGCTTCCAGCCGAAAACGCCCATGTCGTTGCAACCGACATGAGCGACATCGAGCTCGCGACCTTCTGCTGTGCCTATCTGACCGGCGAACGCATGCTGGAACGCGCACGGCTTGCTGCTGGCGAGGTCGTGCTCGTCACCGGCGCATCGGGTGGCGTCGGTTCGGGCATCATCCAGCTCGCCCGCGCCCGCGGCGCGGTTCCGATCGCCGTCACCGCTGCCGGCAAGGAACAGGCCATGCTCGACATTGGCGCCGAAGTGGTCATCACCCGTGGCAATGACAATTTTGTCGAGGCCGTCCATCGAGCCGCCAACGGTAAGCCAATCGATGTGGTCGCCGATCTCGTCGGCGGGGCCATGTTCAACGACCTCCTGAAAATCCTGCGTTCGGAAGGCCGCTATACCACCGCCGGCGCGATTGCCGGTCCGGTCGTCCAACTGGACCTCAGGACTATGTACCTGAAACAGCTGGAACTGCATGGATCGAGCCAGGGCAGCCGTGCCGATTTTCGCCGCTTGATCGGCTATATCGAACAGAAGAAAATCCGTCCTTTGGTCGGCGGCGTTTATCCGCTTTCCGAATTTCATCGGGCCCAGACGGATTTCATGCAGAAGAATTTCGTCGGAAAGCTAGTAGTGGTGCCGGACAATGAGATCAGCCAAACCTGATCCCGCGCCTTGAATGGACATGAACTTACTATCTGCTCTACGTCGATCCTCGGCGCTCGCAATGCATGCGGATCAGTTAGTTAGATAAACGATATAGCTGCCTCCAAAAGCGCGTTGCGCAGAGCCCTGCCATTGGCCTGTAAATTCCAATCGCCTTGCATTAGACGACTTCATGCCTTTTCACTTTGGACGGCCTTGCGGAGATAACACTCATTATTCTCCGCATTTTTGCGGACACTAAACTTGCTATTTTCCGCATCAGCGGCCTATCGATCGAGGGAGAATGGCTGGACGAGCAACAGGTAAGGTCCTCTTTGGCGAGGCGACTTGGCATAAGCATTGACGGCTTCGTGACACCCAACCGCTCAGTCGAGGCCATCGCTCACTTAACCCTAGATGCTACGATAGGCCGTTTCAAACCATTGACAGCCGAACGTCTCTTTCAGTGGCATGCCGCCCCCAGGCTCTGATCCAGGTATTGCTGGCTCAAATTTGACCAACCTAGGCTGAAATCCACCCAAAATTACGACAGACAATCGCCGCTTCCAGCATTGGATCAGAGTATCCGTTTCCCCCGTTCAAACCAAGAAACGCAGCCCACTAGTTTTGGCCCTTTAATACATAACTGTATTGAGCGTGAGGTTGACAGGCTCACCCGCCTTGAATTGCGTGCTGCCGCGCGCCACCAGCCAGCCATCCGCGCGCTCCAAGCGCGCAATGATCCGCAGCGCTGGCGAAGCACTCGATCTTTCGGGCAGGGGCAAGGAAAAGGCTATCGTCTTTGCCCCCCCGTCGCTTTTGATGCGCGTCTCCGTCTTGCGACGTTGCGCACCGTCCCGAACGGCCGGGTCCTCGAGATAAATCTCAAGATGACCTTCCGGGATAACAACGCCGCTCTCGAACGTGACTGCGCCGCGAACATCTGTCGATTGCGCAGCGACTGACCCAGCGACCACGGCAACAGCCGCAGCTCCGACGGTCATTAACACTGCACGGCGGTCGGTCGGTCGCTTCATCACACACTCTCCATGATCGCCCCGCAACACTTGTGCGGTGGCGGCATTGACGCTCAGCTTATAATTCGAAAAGAGAAACCAACTCCACGGTAGTCCTGTTGCATTCTTTCTGCTGAAAGCACCCGATTTAGGGTCGAAACACGAAGGGATCCAATCTGCTGCAGCGCTCTATGGGCACCTGAAAAGCCATATGGCGTTCTGTAGGTGGGGCGCCCAAAAGCGCCCCAGCCAGCCTGGCATCAGATGATAATGAAGTCTGACGCCGAGAGGCTCAGGTTTTTGCTCACCTGCGCAAACTGGATCGCCGCACCGTCTCCAGCACCGTCGGCATCGTAGGACAAGGCGCCGCTATCGGTGTCGTAAATGATGCGGTCGTCGGCATCATGGGCGACACCCATTGCGCTCTTGTAAAATGCGCCCAGGCTGAGAGCACCGTCGCCACCCACGCTCTTGAAGACGAGATTATCGAGGAGGATCGTGTCGTCGATGACCTTGAAGTCCTTGATCCAGTCGATATTGCCGTTGCCGAGCTCGGTCGAGAAGCGGAACATGTCCTCTCCCGTACCGCCCGTGAGCGTGTCGGCCGCGAGGCCACCGTCCAGGAGGTCGCTGCCCCTGCCTCCGTCGAGCGTATCGGATCCCGCGATACCCGGTTGAGCCGGTTCCGGCGGAAATTCGACCGAGACGTTCAGCTCATATGTGGAGCCGTCCGGCACGGCTTCCGTCCAGCCATCACCCGGGGTCGTCTCCGACCAGCTGCCTTCCAGGATGTAATAGGTCCCGGTTTCCTGGACGACGAAGACCGTGCCTGAATCCCGGGTGCTGTTGGAGCCGGGGTCGCCACCGCCATCGTCGTTCTGCGCGACGATATCACCGTTGCTGTTAAGCAGTCTCACCCAGCTGTCGTGGACGTTCGGATCGGCAATGTGATCGATGTCGATCGTGATGACAGTGCCGGCCGCCAGGTCGACGCTGTAATAACCGCCCTTGCCGTTGCCGGTAGCATTGACGGTCGTATGGAGGATGCTGGTCGAATCGAAGATGTCAGGGTCGCTGGTAAGCGAAAAGTTGTTGGAGATATCGAAGGCGGCGGCGATCGAATTGTTCACCGCGTCCGGTCCTAGAGTGGCATAGCCGGTTCCCATGCCGGGGCGTGGCGGCGCATCGCCCTGATAGGCGAAATCGCCGAGCAGGGTATCATCGCCCCTGCCGCCATCGATCCTGTCGTTGCCGCCCTGACCGGTCAGCACATTGGCCGCGCCGTTGCCGGTCAGGTGATCGTTGAAGCCCGAGCCGGCGAGATTTTCGATCGAGACATATCTGTCTCCGCCGGAGCCTTGCCCGGCGAGCGTCAGCCTGAGGCCATTGGTCGCGTCGGAATAGTCCGCCGTGTCGCTGCCGGCGCCGCCATTCAGCCTGTCGGCACCACGACCACCTGTCAGGATATCGTCGCCGGCACCGCCGGAGAGTTCGTTCGCCTGCGCGTTGCCGATGATGCGATCATCGAAGGACGAACCGACGGCATTTTCGAAGCCGGAGAGGATGTCGTGCTTGATCAAGGTGCCGCGCCCGACGATCTGTACCGGACCATCGCCGTCGCCGCCGTTGGCGGTGCCGTTCGCCAGATCGATCGTCACGCCGTCGGAACTGCCGGCGTAGACGACGGTATCGATGCCGGCGCCGCCATCCAGATAGTCCTGTCCGGCGCCGCCGATGATCGTGTCGTTACCGGCTTCGCCATAGAGGATGTCGCCGTCATTGCCGCCATCCAGGATGTCATTGCCGCCGCCGCCGTTGAAGTAATCGCCACCGCCCTGGCCCCAGAAATGGTTTGCAGCGTTGGTGCCGATAAAGCGGTCGATGCGGTCATCGGAACCGATCAGGTTTTCGATACTGTAGAACGTGTCGCCCGAGGCGGTGCCGCCACTGGCGACATTCGTGGCGAGGTTGACGAGCAGCTGGAAGGGGCTTTCCTTGCTGAAATCGACCGTGTCGACGCCGGCACCACCTCTGAATATATCCACGCCGTCCTGGCCGCTCAGTGTATCGTCGCCATCGCCGCCGTCGAGGATATCGTTGCCTTGGCCGCCAAGAATGGTGTCGTTGCCGCGGCCGCCGTAAAGCGTGTCGTTGCCATCGTCGCTTTCGGTCTGGTCCTCGAGATCGGCGACATTGATCGTGTTGTTGATGTCGCGGCTGGCGAGCGAGTCGCGGCCGCCGATGATCAGGTCGTCACCGCCCTGACCGAAGATCGTGTCGTCGCCGCTGCCGCCGTCAAGCGTATTGTTTCCATTGTCGCCGAAGATGATGCTGGTCAATGTGTTGTCGCCGAAAACTGGCCGGTCTCCACCGCCGGCATCTCCGGGCTGCAGCGTCGACTTGTTGGCGTAGATGATATGTTCGATATTGGCGATTGACCGGATTTTCAGGTTTCGCGACAGCAGAATGACCGTGTCATTGCCGCCATTGGCTTCCTCGCGCACGATATCGTCGAGCGAATCGACGAAATAGACATCGTCGCCGCCGTTGCCGGCCATGCGGTCGCCTCCGTATCGGCCGTCAAGAACGTTGTCGCCGTCATTCCCGATTAGGATGTCGTTGTAACTGCTGCCGATGCCGTTCTCGATGTAATAGTCGGTCTCATCAGAGTTGTGACCGGCGAAGATCGACACATTGTTGCTGTGACCGTTGACGCTGGAGAACTGCCCGGCGCGCAAATCGAGGATCGTCCCCGCTGTCGAGCCAGAGAAGTCGAGCGTGTCGGTCCCGCCAGTATCATGGATCGCAAAGCCGATGTCATGCTGCATTCCGGATGAGGTCAACTTGTAGCCGGCCAGCGCGGCGCCGAAGCCGTAGACATTGTCGCCTGTGTTGAGGTCGATATGCTGGTAGGTGCGCGCGCCCTCCGCGTCAACAGCCGAGAAGAAGCGGCGAATGACCGCCTCGATGTCGGCCATGAGCGGCGTCGAGGCCGACCAGCGGCTGGTTTCGCCGACGTCGATCCCGTCGAAATAGGACATGACGCTGTATTGCTGGCGGTCGTAAGTCCAGGTCGCATTGTTGAGATAGTTTATCTGCACGCCACCGGGACCGCTGTAATTGTAGAGCCCGGGATGGTTCAGGCCGAATTCGTGGCCGAACTCGTGAATGAAGGAATCGAAGACATAGCCGCCGACATCCGTCTTGTTCGGCTCCGTGTCATGGAAGCGCTGGCCGATGCTGACATAGCGATTTGCCGAATAGGCGCTGCCGTCGTCCTCTTCGCCAAGTTCGGGGCTGACGACCTCGATCCAGTCCGTTGCAGGGTCGAACGGCGCGTCATCGACGATCTCGAATTTCAGCGGTGTAACGGCAGCCCACATCTGCAAGGCGCCGATCGCGGCGGCCTTGTATTCGGGATGGTTGTTGAGCTCGGAGACATTGATCCGCAGCGTTTCAGCCGCGATCTCGGGTGTTAGGCTGCGGGGCAATGCCCCGAGATAGTCAAGAAAAGAGTCATAGTCGTCACTCTTTCCATAAGGGTTGTCCGGGGTCTGATCGTTGATCCACCAGTCGTCGCGAATATGGCGTGGTTTCGGCATTGCGAGGCTCCTCCGTGACTATCGTGTGCAGTAACGGCCATGCCGTTCTGCAACTGCCAATGTTCCGCAGGCACCACATGCGTTTGCCTGCGCCCCTCGCCCCGCCACGCAACTTAGTTGGAATCGTCGGCTTGTCACCTCTAAAAAGGCACTGGAACGACAAATGAACCGCGCGCAACCAGCTCTCAGCCCCCGCGGCTACTTGCAGAATTTTGCGAACAAGAAGGTTTCGATGTTCCTGGCGATTGGGTCCTGGGCCAAATTGGTGTGCGGTTTGGCCTTTCGAGCGCTAAGAAGTCGCCTGCCTGCAAACGGACAAACTCAGTACGTTGGAGGTGTCATCCCCGAGCTCCCTATATGGCGTTATCAGCCATCTGAGATGATCGATCACATGTCATTGCATCCCTCGCCTTGAAAGGATGTGAACCGGCGGCCCAGTATCCCTTTGCGAGGATTTTATACACGGGCCAAAAACTTGGTCTGTCTAAAATGTCTAGTTTGGGGCCGGAAGGAGAATGTCGGTTGCTGTCACGAGAACCATTGAAGCGGACGTCGTACTTTAAAAAAGCGACCTAGTTGCTGGCTAGATGGTCGTTACGAAACGGTGACCACAACCTTGCCCTTGGCGTGTCCGGTCTCAACATAGTCCAAGGCGTCGGGCGTCTGCGCAAAGGGAAAACACCTTGTCGACGACCGGACGGATGGTGCCAGCGTCTACCAGCTTGGCGATCTCGCGCAATTGCGGCCCGTCCGCCCGCATGAACAAAAAGGCGTAGTCGGCGCCCCGGCTCTTTGCCTTTTTCAGAATACTCCGGCTCAGCATCCGCAGCTGCCTTGCCAATACCGCTGGATGCACTGGTCACGAATGCAGTCTTCTGTCCTTTCGATATAAAGGTCGACATAGCTTTCTTCTCGATCTGGCGCGCGACAGCCGGCCGCGCAGCCCTGGGAATTGTCAGAAATTGATGATGATCGGCATCATGACGGGCCGCACCGCAGGACGGCCCCTACGGTTCAACTGCCGGACGTCTCGGTAAAGCGCGGATAATCGGTATAGCCCGCAGCGCCGCCGCCATAGATCGTCGCCGGATTGATCTCAGCCGGGAGTGCGCCGCTTTGCAGCCTTTCCACGAGATCCGGATTGGCGATGAACGGGCGTCCGAAGGCGATCAGATCCGCCTTGCTATCGGCCAGCTGCGACGTCGCCAGCTCAAGATCATAGCCATTGTCGGCGATATAGGTCTTGGTGAAGCGGCGGCGCATGGCATTAGCTGCCGCATGACGGAAGTCGTTGGCGATGCCTGCGAGTTCCTCGATCTCCAAGGCGCGAGGCTCGGAGACATCGAGGAAGGCATTGTTGACAAAGGTCTTGGTCGCCGCACGAATTGCCGAGGGGGCGACCGGCTGACCGCCGTTGGCTGCAGGTCGACATGACTGATGCGACCGACATGCCAAAGCTGCAGCACAATGCGTCCGCCCTTCTCATGCACGGCGGCGGTTACCTTGCGCCAGCCGTCGATTTGCGCCTGGTTATAGATGCCGGGCGTGCCCTGATAGCCCTGCCCTTGCTGAGAAATCTGGCTTGCCTCGGAAATGATCAGCCCGGCGGAAGCGCGCTGGGCGTAATATTCTGCGGTCACTTCGCCGGGCACGAAGCCCGCACCGGCGCGGTTGCGAGTGAACGGCGCCATGACGATCCGGTTTGAGAGGGTGATGGCGCCGAGGGTGTAGGGCTGGAAAGAATATTGCTGGTCATGATGTACCTGTGGTGTTTCTTCTGCAGTGGCGTTGGCTTGTTGGACTGGGGATGCCCAGACGACCGGGAGCGGCTTGAGAGCACTATTTTTCGGTCAATGCTTCCTGGTCTCGCCTTTTGCGACGAGAGGTCAGGTTGATATGCGCGTAGCCAGCGAAGCCGTCAGACGCATGGGAGGGCCCCACGGGCGTGCCTGAGACGGGATGCCGCAGCTTTTCGCTGCCAATTTCGTGGGTGACAATAGAGGGCATGTCGCGGGTGCATCGGTCGATGCGCATGTCGCCACGTATGCGGCTTCCCACAGTGCGACTCAAAATAAAAACGATTTTATTCTTATTGAAAACGTTTTTATCGCATGCTACGAGTCTCTCATCGGCTTAGCGAGTTGGGAGGCATGCATGGCAGAGACTGAAGCAGCAGCGCGCCGCGCCCCCCCGACCATCAAGACGCTGGCCGATCTCACCGGCTATTCCATCGCCACCATCTCCAAGGCCCTTAGGGACTCACCGGTCGTTGCCCAGGCGACCAAGGACGCGATCTTCAAGGCCGCACAGGACATCGGCTACCAAGCCAATGCCCGCGGCATGGCGCTCAGAACCGGCAAGACCTACCAGGCCGCCGTGCTGATGCCGGTAACGGCGGTGCGCGATTACGAATGGGACGGTGTCGAATACACCCAGATTCTCAGCGGCATCAGCCAAGCCCTGGAAGGCTCCGATTACCGCATATCCGTCCATGTCATCCGCGATACCCAGGACGGCTGCGACATGGCGCGCCGGATCATGGATCAGGGCCTTGCCGACGGCATCATCTTTTCCGGCATTCTGGCCGACGATCCGCGTATAGATCTGCTGGTCGAAAGCGGCTTTCCCTTCGTCTCGCTCGGCCGCTGCCGCAAGCCGCTGGTCTATGCGCATGTCGATATTGACAACGAATGGGCAGCCTTTGCCGCCACGCAACGGCTGATCGCCGGCGGCCATCGCCGCATCGCTCTGATCAATCCGCAACGCCCCCTCTCCTACGCCATGGACAGGATCGACGGTTTTACCCGCGCGTTCAGGGAAGGAGGACTTGAGGCCCCAACCGATCTAATTGCCGAGGGTGATCTCTCCACCCGCTTCGGCCGCGAAAGCACCCTTGAGCTGTTGCAGCGAGCAGAACCGCCGACGGCCTTCATCTGCATCAACGAATCCACGACGCTCGGTGTGTTCTCGGGGCTTGGCAGCCTCGGGCGGCAGGTCGGCACCGATATCGATGTCATCGCCTATGACGATATCAATGTCAGCGCCTATTTCACCCCGCCGATCACCACCTTCTACCAACCCATCGAAGTCCTCGGGAGGACGCTCGGACAATTCCTGTTGCAGCGCATGGCGGGCGGAGATCCGCAGATGCTGAGGCAGGTTTTCAGGCCAACTTTGATCGAAAGGCAGCCCGACAATCTCGGCGCGCGCCCGGCCTGACATCCATTCACAAACGGAGGAATGAACGTGAAGACATTGCTGATTGCCCTTGCCATGGCTGCCCTTGCATCCGGCGTTTCTCATGCTGCCGATCTCGGCGGCAAGCTGGTGAAAGTCGGTTCCGACACCACCTCGCCGCCGATGGAAAGCGTCGATCCGGCCAGCGGCCAGATCGTCGGCTTTGACGTCGATGTGGTCAACGCCATCTGCGCCAAGATCAATTGCCAGGCGGAATTCGTCACCACCGGCTGGGACGGCATTTTCGCAGCGCTCGACCAGGGCAGCTTCGACCTCGTTGCCTCGGGCGTCTCGATCACCGACGAGCGCAAGAAGGCAATGGATTTCTCCGAACCATATATTGTCAACAGCCAGGCCGTGCTGATGCGCGTCGCCGACCAGGGCATTTCACTCGATGACTTCAAGTCGCAGGGCAAGAAGCTCTCGGCGCAGGCCAACACCACCGACGCGCAGGTTGCCGAAGGCATCGTCGGCAAGGAAAACGTCATCGCCTATGACAGCTTCTCGGCTTCCGTCATCGCGCTGAAGAACAAGGATGTCGATGGCGTCGTCATCAATGGCGCCAACGCTGCCGCCTATGAGCGCGAGTTCGCCGGCGAACTGGTGGTTGCCATCAAGGATCTGCAATCCGACCCGCTCGGCCTCGTCTTCCGCAAGGACGACGCCAATATCGCCGCCTTCAACGAAGGCCTGAAGGCGATCAAGGACGACGGCACGCTCGACCAGCTGATCGGCAAGTATTGGGGCCTCAAGTAAGCCTTGAAGCTGCGACCACCCGGAGCGCCTCCATGCGCTCCGGGAAGTGCCTTTCGAATGTTCCCGAACCTGCGGAGGAATGAATGTCATTCCTGAAACGCGTGCGGCCCAGCAATCTCATCATTCTGACCGCGCTGCCCTTCATCATCTACCTGTTCACGTCCTCGGCAGACTACCAGCGCTCGTTGCGCGCCATTCTCGGCGTCGAAAACGGCTCGTCCGCCTTCGTGCCCGGTTTCCTGGCGCTGGCGATCGCCTTTTCGTCCGGCATTGCCGTTCTGGTCTTTTCGCGCGCCAAGGCAAACCGGCCACAATTGGCGCTCGCTACCGCTGCCCTCAATCTGGTGGCGGCCTTGACCATCGTCGCCAGCGGCTCGGCCCATCCGTTCGCCGCATCGGTCGTCGCCAATGGTGTCGATTCCTTCACCTCCACCCTCGTTGCCAAGGGGGTGACGCCCCGGCAACTGACCGAGGCTGCCGATCTGATGGTGCGTAGCGTCGAAGCCGTGCTCTATCCCGCCTATCTCGGGCTGACACTCATCGGCCTTGGTATTTTCCTTTCCACATTGCGCGCTGCCGTGGATAACCGCCTGCGCCGCACCGGCCGCTGGATCCTCGGCCTCACCAACGGCGCGGGCGCACTGTTCATCTTCTTCTTTGCCCATATCGCCTTTGCCGCCGGCGTTGCCACTACCATCCGCGCAGCACTTGCGGCTTATGTCCTCGCAGCCATCATGGGACTGATCTGGGTTGGGCTGCTGCAACTGCATTATGCCAAGCGCACCGGCCTCTATTTTGCAACAGCTACCCTGGTCCTCGCCATCGCATCGGGCTGGTTCCTGCTGCAGCCGCGCGATAGCTACGTGCTGACCGGCACGCTCAGCGGCAAGGTGGCGATCATCAGCAACACGCCGTCATCGCTGATCGGCGCTGTCCGCTATGGCCAGTATCCGGGCGGACCAACAACCGAAACGCCGGTCAGAACCTTCCTTGGCCCAACGGAGGCGATCGCCGCCCTTGAAAAAAGGGATGATGTCAGCGCCGCCCTGATGCCTGCAGCATCGGTTCCGGCTGGCTGGCCTGTTCTCTGGCAGGTGGAAACGCTGAACGACCGTGACCGCTCGGCAGGCATTACCATGGCCGTGCTGGCGATCATCCTCGGGCTGCTTACCTTCGGCGGTTACCTGCACCGCCGGCATCCTTTGGCGATCGGCTCGGAATTCATCGTCGATACCATCCGCGGCATTCCGATGCTGGTGATCGTGCTCTATGTCGGCCTGCCGCTGAGCGGCGCTCTGAAGGATGCGACGCAAGGCGTCGTCGATCCACCAAACCTGGTGCGCGGCATCTTCGCCATGGCCGTTGCCTATTCGGCCTATCTCGCCGAAATCTTCCGCTCGGGCATCAATGCCATTCCAGCCGGCCAGGTGGAAGCGGCCTACAGTATCGGTCTCACCCACTGGCAGGCGGCTCGTCTCGTCGTCCTGCCGCAGGCGTTCCGGATCATCATCCCGCCGCTTGGCAACGAACTGATCGCCATTCTCAAGGACACCTCGCTCCTGTCCATCCTGTCGATCCGAGATATCACCCAGCGCATGCGCGAGTTCCAATCGGCAAGCTTCCTGCCGTTCGCTCCCTATAACTCCGCCGCCATCTTCTACATCTTCCTGACGCTTGCCGCGGCGAGCCTCGTCAACACCATCGAGAGAAAATATGACGTCAAACATCGCTAACAACCGGAAAATCCTCGAAGCCCGCGCTGGCGGCCTGGTCTTCCCGAAAGGCTTCGTCTTCGGTGCAGCCACCTCCGCCTACCAGATCGAGGGTGCACCGTCAGCCCATGGCAAGGGCGAAAGCATCTGGGATCGGTTCTGCAAGGTGCCCGGCGTCATCACCGACGCCACGAGCGGCGACATCGCCTGCGATCACTATCATCGCTGGGGCGAGGACATCGCCGTATTGAAGGCCATGGGGCTTAGCGCCTACCGGTTTTCCTTTGCCTGGGCGCGGCTGATCCCCGAAGGCACCGGTACGGTCAACCAGAAAGGCATCGCCTTCTACGACCGCCTGATCGACGATTTGCTTGCGGAAGGCATCGAGCCCTATGCGACGCTCTATCACTGGGACCTGCCCCAGGTGCTGCAGGATCGCGGCGGCTGGTACAATCGCGAAACGGCGCAGCATTTCGCCGACTACGCCGCCGTCGCCAGCCGTTCCTTCGGCGACCGGGTCAAGAAATGGACGACGCTCAACGAGCCCTGGACATTCTGCTGGTCGGGACATGCGAACGGCGAGGACGCGCCGGGCCTCAATGACGGCACCAAGGGCGGCGTCACCGCCAGCCATCATGCGCTGCTGGCCCACGGCTTGGCCGTGCCCATCATTCGTACCGAGGTTCCGGATGCCGCCGTCGGCATCGTCTTCGATCTCAATGTGACAGAGCCCGCAACCGACGACCCGCGCGACATCGCGGCGGCAAAGCGCTTCGACGGCGCCCAGAACCGCTGGTTCCTCGATGCCGTCTTCAAGGGCAGCTATCCGCAGGACATGCTCGACCTCTACGGCGATCTGCTGCCGCCGATCCACGCCGACGACAATGCCATCATCGCGGCACCGGTCGATTATCTCGGCGTCAACATCTACCGCCGCTCGGTCATGGCCGAAGGTACGGAACTGGCACCGTTGAATTTTCAGCGTATCCAGCCGGAAGGCACATATTCCGAGGTCAACTACGAGATCTGGCCGCGCTGCATCTACGATATCCTGCACTATGTGCATGAAAACTACGCGCCGAAGGAGATCTTCATTTCCGAAAACGGCGTTGCCACCGCACCCGAAACCGTCTCGGCGGACGGCCATGTCTGGGACGACCTGCGCGCCACCTACTATGTCGACCACCTCGAACAGGTCGCCAAGGCCGCCAGCGAGGGCGTTCCGGTCAAGGGCTACTTCGCCTGGACGCTCACCGACAATTTCGAGTGGGCCTATGGCTACACCACGCCGTTCGGCATCACCCATGTCGATTTCGATACCCAGGTACGGACGATCAAATATTCCGGAGAAATCTACGGACGGATCGCAGCACAGAGCCATTCGGAACCAGCAAGGAGCGCTGGCCTTGGCCGCTGAAGGCATTCAGTCAACGGTGTTGATTACCGGTGCCGCGCGCGGCCTCGGCCGCGCGATGGCACAGCAATATGCAGCGGCCGGTTGGCGCGTGATCGCTTGCGGCCGCGCCAGTACACCGGCAGCCGAGGGCGGCATCGTGCCGGAGACGCTCGACGTGGCCGACCCGGCATCCATTCTCGATCTGGCACGCCGCCTGAACGGCATACCAATCGACGTGCTGATCAACAATGCCGGCATCCGCGGCGATACCGGCGGGCTTCAAACGCTGGCTACGGACGATTTCCTGGAGGTCATGCGCATCAACACGCTCGGGCCATTGCTCGTGACGCGGGCGCTTTTGCCGAACCTGCTGTCCGGCAAACGAAAAATCATTGCCAATATCAGCAGCCGTGCCGGCTCGATCGCCGAGGGAACGCTGGATGACGACGATGGCGATTACGCCTATCGCTGCTCAAAGGCGAGCCTAAACATGGCAACCGTCAAGCTCGCTCAGGACCTGCGTGCCGACGGCATCACAGTTCTGTCGCTGCATCCGGGATGGGTGAAAACCGACATGGGCGGCGATGAGGCCGTCGTGCCCGTCGCAGATAGCGCTGCCGGATTGCGCCGTATAATCGATGGAGCCACGCTGGCAGACAGCGCCAGCTTCCGCGCCTTCGATGGACAAACCGTTTCCTGGTAAGGATTAGGTTGACCGGCAACCCCGGTCAGCCTAGCGCCAGTGTCCGCGCTGAACAGATAAAGCGCATCCTCGTCAAAGCTTAAGCATGCTTCATGCCGACCGTCGGCACTGTGAAATGAACGGGTCAGCGATCGAGTTGGGCGATCTTGCAGCATGACTCAAGCCGCTCATGATCCCCTTTATCGCGACCACCTGTCAGCAGCGCCAAGAAAGCCGCGCAAAATGGACCTGTGATCATTGCGGATCGAGGCAGGCCTTCGCACGTGCTGGGGGTCGGAACAAGATTTGCAGAAAATCGTGCGCTAAGGTCGAACGGAGCGTGAACCATCATCGCGGACCCGCATGATGGTCTGGCGGCTGGTCCTGAATTTCTTGGCGATGGCCGAAACACTCATCTCTTTTGCAAGATCGTCACGCACGCCTTTCTTTTGTTCATCGTTGACCGTCGAGGGACGGCCAAGGGGCTTGCCTTCAGACTTTGCACGTTTCAGGCCAGACTGCGTCCGTTCAATCAGCAAATCACGCTCGAACAGCGCTACGGCATTGAGCACCTGCATGGTCATAATGCCAGAGGAACTGGGATCACGCCCACACCGAAGAATTCGAGGCCGCTCGCCAATGGCTTCAGGACGGGCGCAATCAGATTGGAGAAACCGCCTGCATCGTGGCCGATATCCATATGGGTGTCCTTTCACGAGAAAGGTTCAGATCAGAGACGATTGGCCGGGTTCAGGAGTCTGCGCCGGCGCTGCTTGCGAACAGAGCGACGACCGTGAGAATGGCTGGCAGGCTGAACGCGACCAAAGGTGCGAACATGAACCCGGCGGCGCCGATTCCACAGCCAGCGGCGAACGTAATGACGGCGGCTCCCATCTTTATCACACGCGCCTTGGCTGCAGCAATTTCATCGGATTTCGGGTTCGCGAGGATATCGGCCAGATCGAGCATGATCTGCGTTGTCGTGCCCGTCATCAGGGTGGATGGCGGAGCTTTCCCGAGATGTGCCTTGTGCAAGCCGTTCTGGATCGCCATCGCAGACACGAGGATCAATGCAACCGCAAGAGTGATCCGGCTGTTGTCGCCGTTGAACGGGCCGTACACAAAAGACATCGCTGCGACCGCCACAAGCAGGGCTAGCTTGACGACCAGCATCGCTCGGATCGGGGAACGCCCCGTACCTTGTATCTTCAGGCAGGCCAGCCTGGACGCGAACACGATCACACAAAACACCGGAAGTGCGAGCAGCTTGGACCAGGCTCCATCAAGCCCATGCGCCATCGTCGCACCAAGTGTGACAAAGTTGCCCGTGACATGTGCCGTGAACAGTCCGGAAAGCGAAAGGAAGCCGAGTGTATCGACGTACCCGCCATTGAAGCTCAGGAGGGTGGGAAGTGATGGAAGTTTCATGGTGTTGATCTCTTTACCGCTGCCGCGATGTCGTTGCCCGCGAACCGATGTTTCTTCTAGCGCTGCTTGTCGGCTTGCAGAATTGCATCAATAGCTTCGAGTTAATTGCGAAAATCGACATAATGGGAAGGGCTACCGAGGCCGCCCTTCCCTCCTGGCTCTGTTAAGCCGCACTTGGCCGATTTATGGTCAGGAAGTGACGGACGACCGGCTTTTCAGGCCCGGCATGGTAGGTAAGAACCTTGCCCTGCAAGTCGGCATCAGCGTTGGAAACCCGCTTATGCTGGCGGAGATGCTCGGCCCAGGATTCCACCATGAACCATTCGACGATCTTCTCCGGAGCAGCAGAATCTTCGGTAACGCCCCAGCCATAGGCACCATCGCGGCGGCGTTCCTTGGAGAGGTGATCGATGGCATGCAGGAAGGCGCTGCGGTTATGCTTCTCAACCTTGTATTCGATCAGGATGAGGACCGGGCCACGGTCATGGGCGACAGGTTCTGCAACAAGCGGCTCCGGCCAGTGGTTTGAGGGGATCATGTCGGCATCGCCTGCAGGGAGCTTGATGCGATGCATGATGAAGCCTGCGACGAGAAGGCCTGCAGCTCCGATGACCAAGGTGGCTTGAATTCCGACAGCCGAACCGACGGCACCCCATCCCAGGCTGCCGGCTGTCATCGCGCCGTTGAAGACGGTCAGGTACACGGCGAGGCCACGGCCACGCACCCAGTTGGGAAGGACAGCCTGCGCCGCGCCATTGAGCGTTGTCAGAGCGGTAATCCATGCGCAACCGAGGAACAGAAGAGCGATGATAGCGACGACCTTCGGCGGCGCGAACGACAAGATTCCCATAACTGCTGCGGTGATCAGCGCGGCGCCGAGAAGCAGGCCGTCGGCACTCAGGTGTTCACGTAGTTTCGGCATGACCAGCGCACCACCGATCGCACCTGCACCAACCGCGCCAAGCAGGATGCCGTAGAAGCTCGCATCGCCACCGAGCAGCTGACGCGCAACGAGCGGAAGGAGCGCCCAGACTGCACTGGCGAAGGCGAAGAAGATTGCAGCGCGCAGAAGAACCACATGCAAGGGCCTGCTGGAACGGGTGTAACGAAGTCCGGCACGGAATGCGCCGAAGAAGTTCTCCTGCAGGGAGTCGTTGGCGTTCTTCGCGCGCGGCCACCAGACCAGAGCCGCAATGACGAAGATATAGCTGGCAACGTCTGCACCATAGGTGATCCCGGCACCGAAAGCTGCGAGCAGCAGACCGCCAGCAGCAGGCCCGATGGAGCGGGCGATATTGATACCCAAGGAGTTCAGCGCCACTGCGCTTTTCACATCTTCGCGCTTGACCAGCTCAGGCACGATCGCCTGCCAGGTCGGCCCCATTAGTGCCGCGCCGATACCACCGAGGAAGGTAAGGCCGATCAGCGCGCTGACTGAGAGCATGCCTGTCTGCGAAAGAACCATCAGCGAGATACTGACGGAGGCCAGCAGAAGCTGGACGGCAATCAGGAACTTGCGACGATCAAGGATGTCGGTGAGAACACCTGCCGGGATCGCGAGAAGGAAGATAGGCAGCGTTCCGGCCGCCTGCACCATGGCGACCGCGGCGGGCGATGCCGACAAATCCGTCATGAGCCACGAGCTGGCCACGTCACGCATGAAGCTGCCCGTATTGCCGAGGACGGTGGCAATCCAGAGAACTGCGAAGACGGGCTGTGCGAGAGGGGCGAAGCTGCCCCCGGAGGATTTAGAGGCGCTCATCTGGCTGCTCCCTTGTTGAGGTCGAATGCAGCGACGAAAACGAATGCGCCAGCGAGGCCGAGATGTTCGAAGAAGGCGTTGGTCGCCATCATTCGATCCATTCCTGGAGCCATTTCCCAGAAGCGGAGAGCGATGAACGTTGCCATGAGAGTGAAGCCTGCCAGGGCCAAGGCACCAGCCCAGCGATAGAAGCCCGTGATCACCATGGCGGAAGCCGCCAGTTCGAATATGATGACCGCGACTGCGAAGAAGGTGGCGGGATGAAGACCGAAGTGGTCCATTTCAGCCAATGCGCCGTTGAAGTCGGATAGCTTGGTGAGTGGCCCCTGGATGTAGGCGGCGCAAAGGGCCAGTAGCGCAACCGTCTTTGTGACGGGCGAGCCGACGATGTGGGCCAGGCTTGCCCGGATTGGATTAGACAGATTGGTATGGGAGGTCATAGCTGCTCCTTCATGTTCGCCGTCGGATCGAACGGCTGCGTTTGATAGAGCGATATTGGCTGGTAACCGCCTTGCCAACAATTGCAGCAATCGTTTCGATTTAATTGCGTTTTTTGAAATTATCGGTTCGATCCCTCGGGCGGCTTGTCGGCTGCCCGAGGGAGTGCTTTGTCACACTGCCCAGCAGGAGCACCCGAGAGCGCCGAAGAAACCCTTCAGATCGGCAATCGGTAGCTTGGACGTCCAAGCTCCGGCGTGGTCGTGCCCGTGTACGCCGCAATCGCTGGCGCAGCCGCATGTCGAGATAGCCGTGCGACGCAGCGACCGGGCCCCCGCGCCTTGCGGTTCACCCCAGGCAGCATAACCGCCGAATTTACGGACGGGCGACCAGTCCGGCATCGCAGGCGGGATGTCGTTCTCGTCCAGCGCCTTGAAGTCACCAGCGCCATAAACGATCTTTCCACCGACCATGGTGAGTTCCGACACGAGGAATGAGATCTCGTCTTCTGCGCAGGAAAAGAAGTCCTTGTCCGGAACGACGAGGTCGGCAAACTGACCTTTCTCGATCCGACCCTTCTTGCCCTCTTCGTTGGAGAACCAGGTGACCTTTTCCGTCCACATCCGGAGCGCCGTTTCACGGTCGAGGCAGTTGGCACGCGGATAGAGTTGCATGCCGCCGACAGTCTTTCCAGTCACCATCCAGGACAGCGAAACCCAAGGATTGTAGGAGGCGACGCGCGTGGCATCGGTACCAGCAGAGACATTCACACCCTTTTCGAGCATGCGCTTGATCGGAGGTGTGGCTTCCGCCACGCCATGGCCGTAACGCTCGACGAAATATTCACCCTGATAGGCCATGCGGTGCTGGGTCGCGATCCCGCCGCCAAGCGCCGCGATGCGATCGATGGAACGCTCCGATATGGTCTCGGCATGGTCGAAGAACCAGTTCAGGCCTTCGAGCGGAATATCCTTGTTGACCTTTTCAAAGACATCGAGCGAACGGGAGATCGTCTCGTCATAGGTGGCATGCATGCGCCACGGCCAGCGGTTTTCCGCCAGAACCCGCACGACCTCTTCGAGCTCACCTTCCATTTCCGGCGCCATTTCCGGACGCGGCTGGCGGAAATCCTCGAAGTCGGCGGCGGAGAAGACGAGCATCTCGCCAGCGCCGTTGTGACGGAAGTAGTCGTTGCCCTGCTTGTATTTGACCGACTGCGTCCAGTTCAGGAAATCCTGTTTCTCTTCCTTGGGCTTCTGGGTGAAGAGATTGTAGGCGAGCCGAACGGTAAGCTGGCTCTCGTCGGAAAGCTTTTGGATGACCTCATAGTCGTCCGGATAGTTCTGGTTGCCGCCACCAGCATCGATGACGCCCGTCACCCCAAGGCGGTTCAGTTCGCGCATGAAATGGCGTGTGGAATTGACCTGGTAGTCGAACGGCAGTTTCGGCCCTTTGGACAAGGTCGAATAAAGGATGCCGGCATTCGGCTTGGCCAGCAGCATGCCCGTCGGGTTGCCGTTGGCATCACGAGTGATCTCTCCACCGGGAGGATTCGGCGTGTCGCGCGTGTAACCGACGGCGCGAAGGGCAGCACCGTTCAGCAGAGCGCGGTCATAAAGATGCAATAGGAAAACTGGCGTATCGGGGGCGATCGCATTGATCTCCTCGATCGTCGGAAGTCGCTTCTCTGCAAACTGATGTTCGGTGAAGCCGCCCACGACCCGCACCCACTGCGGCGCAGGAGTGATCGCCACCTGACGCTTCAGCATGTCCATCGCATCGGCCAGCGATCGCACACCGTCCCAGCGCAGTTCCATGTTGTAGTTCAGCCCGCCGCGAACGACATGGGTGTGGTTGTCGATCAGACCGGGAAGCACACGCTTGCCCTTGAGATCGACGATCTTCGTGCCGGATCCTGCCAGTGCCATGATCTCGCTGTCCGAGCCAACCTCTTGAAACAGGCCATCCTTGATCGCGACTGCGGTCGCGTTCGGATTGGCGCGATCGAGGGTCGTAAAGCGCCCGTTATGAAGTATCAGGTCAGGATGCATGGTATCTACTCCGGTCTGTTTGGGATCGGCAGCATTGGCCGTTGAGAAGAGGTTCGAGAACGCCAGGCTCGACGCGCCTCCGAGAAAGGTTCGGCGCGTGGTCATCAGCCCCGCTCCTCAGTTCGGGTTTCGACGCGATGAGCAGTCTCGAGGTGGCTACCGCCTTTAGGCATGTGGCCGAACATGTGCGGCTTGATCTGATGAAGCCAAGAGACGGCTGCCGGCTCCTTGCTCCACAGGGTTTTGGCGAGCGGGATGACTTGTTCGCCGACGAGAATGCCGAGAAGGCCAACCAGTGCGATGACCGGGGGTGCGGGCGACCGCACGTTCAGGAGACTGTAGACAACGCCGACCAGCAGACCTGCGCCGAGAGACAGAAGATAGATTTTCATGTGAGCCCTCCACGGGATAGAGAAAGACCACTCCGACGGGGTTATCGGAGCGGTCTGATCGGGTCCTTACTTGCCAGTTTTCTGGGCGGGGTTCGGACCGATACGCTTTCCGTGCGCGACGCGCTCGGCAGCCTTGTGGACGTGAGTGTAGGCGTAGTCGATGCCCATGCCGTAGGCGCCGGAATGTTCTTTCACCAGCGTGGTGACAGCATCGTAGGTTTCCTTGCGGGCCCAATCGCGCTGCCATTCGAGCAGGACCTGCTGCCAGGTGACCGGGATCACGCCAGCCTGAACCATGCGGTCCATGGCGCGGTTATGGGCTTCGAGAGACGTGCCGCCGGAGGCATCGGCGACCATGTAGATCTCGTAGTCGGCGACGTCATGGAGAGCAGAGAGGGCAAAGGTCGTGTTGCAGACTTCAGTCCACAAACCCGCGACGACAATCTTCTTGCGGCCGTTTGCGGCATTCTTCGCCAGTGCGTCGCGAACGTTCTGGTCGTCCCATGAGTTCATCGAGGTGCGCTCGAGAATATCGTTCTCAGGATAGACGGCGAGCAACTCGGGGAAGGTGTTGCCGGAAAAACTGTCGGTCTCGACCGTGGTGATCGTGGTCGGGATGTCGAAGATTTTCGCTGCCTTGGCGAGACCGACGACGTTGTTCTTCAGCGTCTGGCGGTCGATCGACTGCACACCGAAGGCCATCTGCGGCTGCTGGTCGATGAAGATGAGCTGGCTGTTTGCCGGGGTCAGGACTTCGAGCTTGGACATGTTGTTGTTCCTCGTAACGTGTTGGCCAGCAGTGTGGCATCATGAAGATGGGTCGCCGCAGTCGATCGGACGCCGCGGCGCGGCGCTCGCTCTTCAATCCTTGGGGGTTCCGGTTCCTTGCTGGAGCCGTTCATCCGTCGTCTTGGCTGCTGACTGGAAATCTATCGCGTCTGACTTTAGTGCGGAATTGCAATATTCATTGCGAATGAATTCCACATTTTGCAATAATCGATCCGTGCTCCCGACTGGCTTGCGGATAGTCGATAGGATCGTCGCTTGAACTATCCAGCGAGGTCTTGTCGATTAGTCAGATCTATAGAATGAAAGACAGACAAATCCTGGCTACCTGTAACAAGGGTGTAACGACCGATGCTCAGAACGTGCGTCGCCACATTCCAGGGGTGACGCCGACGACCGTCGAAAGGGCGCGGGTAAAATGGCCCTGATCCGAGAACCCGCATGCGATCGCCACCTCAGAAAGAGAGGCGTCGGTTTCGAGAAGAAGCGTCCGCGCACGGCTTGTCCGCTCGTGCAGTCGCCATTGGTACGGCCGCTCTCGTTCAACGCATTGAAGCGCCGGAACCGGAGTTCGCGACGCTTCAAAATGTTCATTTTGGCATTCAGTGCTTCGCTCAGGCTGCGAGCGGCACGAGGTTTGCCTGGATTTCATCCCGGAACTCCTCGTATCGGCTGGGGAGCTTGAGCGCCTCTCCGAGATGCGCCGTATCCTCATCACGGTTGAACCCAGGCTCGTTGGTGGCGATTTCAAACAGTACGCCGCCGGGAGTGCGGAAATAGATCGCCCAGAAGTAGTCGCGATCGATGACCGGAGTGACCTGGTATCCGGTATCCATCAGAGCCTTGCGCACTTCGAGCTGCTTCTCGCGGTTGTCGACCGCAAACGCGATGTGATGAACCGAGCCTGCGCCCTGGCGCGCAAACGCTGTCTTGGGTAGCGAAGCGAGATCGATCGTGTCTGCTCCGTTACCGTTCGGAATGATGAAGCAGGTGACATCCCCCTCCCTCTCGGCTTTCTCGTATCCCATGAAGCCCAGGAGCTCCTCGGTCCCGGCCGTATCATGGAGGCTGAAGCGCGCCCCGGCGAAACCACGAATGGCGGCATCACTTGGAATGCCCTCGGAAAGCCATGGAGCGCGTTTGTCGTCCGCGGTTTCGATCAGTGCAAGGCTGTCGCCGTCCGGTCCCATGAAGCGGAGACGCTCGGCACCGAACACGGTATCGGTTTCCAACCCATCGACACCCTGAGCAACGAAACGATCCTGCCAGAACTTCAGAGCACCTTTCGGCACGGCGAACTGCGTCTCGCCAACCTCTCCTACACCCGGGCGACCCAGCATCATGTTCGGGAACGGGAAGTAGGTCATGACCGTACCGGCGGAACCGTTCTCATCGCCATAATACAGGTGGTAGACACTTGGGTCGTCGAAGTTGACGGTCTGCTTGACACGGCGAAGACCGAGCGTATCCGTAAAGAAACGGTTGTTCTGCCTTGCATCCGATGCCATCGAGGTCACGTGATGCAGTCCCTTGATATCCTTGATCATGTCGGTGCCTTTCAACTGGCGTTGTGTTCTGGTGTTGATGGAAACTTAGGCCAGTTGATCCCCGCGGAGAATTGCAATATTCCTTGCGATTGAATTGCACAGAGTGAAATAATTAAATGAACGACTACAAGGCTCTCCGGACTTTCCTACTCGCCGCAGAGAAGCGGAACTTCGCCCAGGTGGCCCGCGAATTGGACATGACACCCGCCGCCGTCACGCGCGCGATTGCGGCGCTGGAAGCAGAACTTGGCGTGCAGCTCTTCGTGCGCACCACACGGCAGGTCTCGCTGACAACCGATGGTGCGGTCTTTGCGGCTCAGATCCAGCCGGCGGTGAAAACGCTCGAAGAAGCACGACGAGACGTCATGAATGCCCATAAGGCTGACGAAGGACGGCTGCGGATCAGTGCACCGACGTGGTTTGGCAAGACCGTGCTTCCGCCAATCCTGTCGGGTTTCAAGGAACGCTACCCGAAGATGAGCTTCGAGATCTCCTTGTCTGACGGCTTGGTGAATATCGTCGATGACGACTACGATCTTGCAATCCGCATTTCATCCCAGCCTTCGGACAAGTTCACGATCTGGCGGAAGATTCGAAAAGTGCCACGCATCCTCGTGGCGGCACCGGGCAGCCGGTTTGCTGATATGCAGCATCCGAACGAGCTAAAGCCCGACGACTGCCTTGCCTATAGTGGGGAAAGCCGACGCGAGAACTGGGTTCTGTCCGATGGCAGCTCGAGCATGACGATATCCGCGGGGCGTGCCTTCAGTGCCAACAGCGGTGAAGTTCTGGCCGACATGGCCGCCGACGGAGCAGGCGTGGCGCTCCTGCCAGGTTTCAATATTGCCGACCATATCAGGAGTGGCCGTCTTACTCACGTCTTCAAAGGATGGGCGCCGCCGGAGCTTTGGCTGACGCTGTTCTATCCACCCTATCAGGCGCTGCCGCCACGCATTGCTTCGTTCTCGAAATTCTTCGAGGAGCAGGTGGCGGCGCATATGGTTACGCTGGATTGACAGGCCTCGGGTGATCGACGCCCCCGTCGGGCCAATCCTGCGGTGGAAGGACTTGCAGCCTTGCCGCGACGAGTTTCTGTAACTGCCAAAGGTTACGGTCGAAAATCTTGCGTTCCGCCAGATCGAGAACTGTCCGATGCAGATATTCCGCGCAGGATCCGGCGGGGCCGCATGCCTGGGCAATCAGTTCCGCGGCCTCATCGAGCGGCACCTTTTCCGTGAGTTGAGATCGCTTCGGGCTCGCCCAAAATGTCAGCGCGCGACGTATACCCGTGGGTGTCCTGACTGAAACCCAACGCACCATGCCGCACACTTCGGCATAGCGGATCTCGCGCGCCAGAAGTGTACGCAGATCCTCTTTCTTCGTCTCGCACGGTAGTTTGAGGATTAAGCCAGAGCAGCTTCCTCCCGGACGGAGAGCCAACATGAGGCCGGGCGCATCGGAGGTAGCCCGGAGCCGTTCTATCCTGAGTGAGAACGCGCGATGCCATCCGGATGCGGCAGCGCTTTCGCTGGCGGCCACTTCGAAGCCGGGGTTCCACATCAGGGATCCATAGGCGAACACCCATATCTCCTCGTTGCCAGCTTCCTCTTCTACCCGACTGACGAGGTCCTCGAGCTGTTGAGATGAAATCGGCGTCCAGTTTGGTTCCGGCCCCTCCGGCTCAACGACCCTAAGCGTTCTGGCAACCAGTTCAGGGGTCAGATGTAACGAGGATTGAGGCCGTGTTCGGGCGATGGGTGTTCTTAGCATTTGGAGACCAGACTTGTGAGACGGCCACCGACGCTTGGTTGCATCCGGTGGCTTTTGGCGTAGCTGCCGCCCGATCAATCAGCGGGTCGGTCGATAACCGCACGGAATGTGATTTCGACGATCTGCTCGGGGAAAGCCAGTGCCGAAACCCCGATCAGGTTGCTGGCGCACTGCGGCACATCCGTGCCGTACATTTCCTTGCGGACCTTGGATGCGGCCGCAAACGCGCTAGGAACATCAAGCACGTACAGTGTCTCTTCAACGACATCATCGAGGGTCGCCCCATATCTGGCGAGCAGAGTCTTCGCGTTGACGTAGGTCTGGCGGATCTGTTCCTCCATTTGCGAGAAGTCCGCGGGTCGGCCGGTCGCATCGAGTTCGGCTGGAGCGACGAGCTTGCCGTCGTCATCGTGGCTCAACTGCCCTGAGACATAGATCGTGTCCTTGACCTGCACGGCCTGGACGTATCCGAAGGCGCGTTCCCAGGCGACGCCATGGTTCTCTACTTTCTTGGACAGGTTGCTGTTCGTCATGATAGGTTCCTTGCATTGAATGATGGCGCGCCGAGTAGGCACTTGTGGTTTATGGAGGCGACGGATGCGTGGGAGGCCGCACCCGCCGCCGGACCGATCAGGCCTTCACGAAGGCGAGGAGATCGGCATTCAGGACATCGGCGTTGACGGTCAGCATGCCGTGCGAGAAGCCGGGATAGGTCTTGAGCGTGCCGTTCTTCAGGAGCTTGGAAGACTTCAGTGCGGAGTCTGCGATCGGCACGATCTGGTCGTCCTCGCCGTGTAGGACCAGCGTCGGCACGGTGATGGCCTTCAGGTCTTCCGTCTGGTCGGTTTCGGAGAAGGCCTTGATGCCGTCGTAATGGGCCTTCGCGCCGCCCATCATGCCCTGGCGCCACCAATTCTGGATCACGCCTTCCTGGACTGTGGCACCATCACGGTTGAAGCCGTAGAACGGGCCGGCCGGAACGTCGCGGAAGAACTGCGCGCGGTTGGCGGCAAGCGCCGAACGGAAACCGTCGAAGACTTCCATCGGCAGGCCTTCCGGGTTGGCATCGGTCTTCAGCATCAGCGGCGGGACGGCCGAGACGAGAACGGCCTTGGCAACGCGGCCGGATGGCTGGCCGTGCTTGGCAACATAACGTGCGACTTCGCCACCGCCGGTGGAATGGCCGATATGGACAGCGTTCTTGAGGTTCAGATGCTCGACGACGGCAAAGGCGTCGGCGGCATAATGGTCCATGTCGTGACCTTCCGAGACCTGGGCCGAGCGGCCATGACCACGGCGGTCATGGGCAACAACGCGATAACCCCTGGAGAGGAAATACAGCATCTGGGCGTCCCAGTCGTCCGACGACAGCGGCCAGCCGTGGTGGAAGACGATCGGCTGCGCATCCTTCGGACCCCAATCCTTGTAGAAGATTTCGACGCCATCTTTGGTGGTTACATATGCCATGGTCTTTTTTCCTTCGATTGAGGTTGTGGAGGGAGCAGCATCAGCTGCGAAGCTGAAAGCGGGAGACATCGTCATGGCGGCTGCTGCGGCACCTGCGGTCAGCAACGCGTTGCGGCGTGTCATGGAAGAGAAAGTGTCCGTCATCTCGCGTCCTGCGGTTTCGTTATTGAAAACTTCAGGCGACGCTGTGATCGTCTGACAGGAGCAATATTGCCGTGAGATGGTCACACCCACAATTGAGCGAATAGTATCGAGTTTATTGCACGTCACGAAACAATGCGGCTAGGCGAGGTCGTGGCCGAGGTAGATGATCCGGAAGGTTACATTGCGCCTAAGCCAGATCAGCCCTGAGTACGGGAGGCGCGGGTTCAATCGAGCTTTGCTGGCTAAACCCTTGAAGGGATCAGAACCAATGACCTCTGGTCACGAAACCAGTAGCCAATTGAGATCGCTGAAGAAGCTCTTCGAGCTGAACGATCGGCTTATTGAAATAGGCTCGATCCTTGCCCCTAAAGTGCACACAGAACCGATCCGCAAGTGGGGGTGAGTTTATTTCCTTTAAGCGCGCCAAGTCACGTGGCGACGCCGGAGGCACACGCATGCATTGCCATGCGCCACCAATCTGCGGTCTAACTCTGGTCTATCCAGCTGTCTGTCGTCATAGCGATGTCCACCCACACCAGGAATACAAAAGCCACCCCCCATTTCCATCCACCCAAGCGCAGCTGTTTCACAAATGGAAACCTAGGCGTCAGATCTGTCCTGCGGGGAGAAGACCTCGCAACACAGTTTCGCTGATCGTTGCGGCGGCATGCGAATAATCCATGCTCTTGAGTTTAGTCGTGTGCAGAGCGTCGCAAGCCAGCGGCTCAAAATCTGCGTA
The DNA here is from genome assembly GCA_900473685.1 of Hyphomicrobiales bacterium. GTDB lineage: Bacteria > Pseudomonadota > Alphaproteobacteria > Rhizobiales > Rhizobiaceae > Pararhizobium. Next base: position 76,116 of record UCNE01000019.1, on the reverse strand, counting down.
AAACTGAGTTGCCGACCACAGCATGATAAACAGGTGCCGGGGATCCACAGGCAAAAGTTTGCCTGCAGCGATCCAATCCTCGATGACCTTCACTTTTTCATCAGTGACCGTGCGCATATGCTGGCGATCCTTGCGCGACAGAAATTGCGCGCCACGAATGATCTCGTTGGCAAACAGGCGCGATTCGATGACATTGCGACGAGTGTAGGCGAGCTTGGCCGCGACATAGGACCGGATCGCATCCTGCGGCTCACGATCTCCCGAGATATGGGCGAACGCATCGTCCCAGCCTTCGATCAGGTGTTCGATGACGGCGCGGTAAATCTCCTCCTTCGAGGAAAAGTAGTAGTAGACATTGGCCTTCGGAAGGCCGGATGCCTCGGCAATCTCAGCGATGCGCGCGCCGTCGAAGCCCTTTCTTGAAAAAATCTCCGTCGCAGCCTTCAATATCTCGCGGATGTTGCGGGCGCGGATCTTTTCGTCGGTATCGCCCCCGTCCTTCGGGGTTTTGTTGGCGGGCATCTTTGGCATCTTAGGTCGCTCATTTATTCCAGATTATTGCGGTGAAGACAGGCAGTGATTACCGGCCCCGCAACCATACCTTTTCACACTTCATCACGCACGTCGATATAATCTGACGATCCGGTCAGGTTTTTTCGTTTAATAAGTTGACACTTTGGTCAGCTTTTGACTAGCATCACAGCCGATGACAAGGGAGGGGTGTCGAAATGTCTTCGTCACTGAGAAATGCGATGCGGGAGTTTCTTGATGGGTGGCAGGCAGATATGCCGCCAGCCTGGCGGGATCTTTGCACAGGTGCAGCGCCCGACTTAGAAGCAATCGGCGGCGATCTCGAGCTCGAGATCTGGGAGCCGATCTTTCCTGTTCGCCGCAGTCGTCATTTTCCTGGCATGCCCAAGGGCGCACATCTGTTTCGCGCCTATGACGGCATTGCGCCGGAACAGGTCTCTTGCGTCATTCTCGGCCAGGACCCTTACCCCGAGCCGGGCTTTGCCACCGGCCGGGCCTTTGAGGCCGGTAACGTTGACGAATGGCGTGAGCTCGACAAGATGTTTTCGCGCAGCATCCGTGCTTTCACGCAACTGATCGTGGCGGCACGCACCGGTGATGCCTCCTATGCCAGTGGCTTTTCCGAGTGGCCAAGAACGCTTCGCGATATCGAGCAGGGTTCGGTCGAAATGGAGGCGCCGTCGGCGGTCGCCGATCGATGGGTCGGCGAAGGCGTGCTCCTGTTGAATGCCTCTTTGACGCTGACGCGCTTTCAGGTGGGCATAGATCCGCATCAGTCCCGCGGCCACGTTCCTCTATGGCGCCCCCTCATTCAAAAAACACTGGCCATGCTGGCCGGCAGCGGCAGGCCGATCGTCTTCATCGCCTTTGGCGATGTGGCTGCCGAAGCCTTCGCGGCAGCCGGTATTCGCGAGGGGCGCAACGGCAGCGTCGCCGCAATCCTGCGGGATCATCCAGCCCGCGCTGATGCGGTATTAGAGCGCCCCAATCCCTTCATTCTCTGTAACGACTTTCTAGAGGACATGGGATCCAATCCCATTGCGTGGTGACCATGGCGCGAAGTGACCATTTCGATTTCATCATTATCGGTGCGGGGTCTGCGGGGTGCGTACTGGCGAACCGGCTTTCGGCAGACCCGGCCAACCGGGTGCTGTTGCTGGAAGCAGGAGGCAAGGATCGCAATCCGCTGTTCCGCTTGCCGATGCTGATGGGCAAGCTTTTTCACTCCGGCCTTTATAACTGGCACTACCACACTGAACCCGAGCCCTACCTCAACGGCCGCTCTCTCTATTGGCCTCGCGGCAAGGTTTTGGGTGGAACGTCTACCATCAACGGCATGATCTACGTGCGTGGCAATCGTCACGATTATGATCGCTGGTCGCAGATGGGCCTTCCAGGCTGGTCCTACGACGAGCTACTGCCCGCCTTCCGCCGCTCCGAAGGGCACATCGAGCGCGACGACGCCTTCCACGAGAAAAATGGCGAGCTGACCGTCTGCCGTGCGCGCGGCTGGAACAGCCTGCTGAATGTCTTCAACGAAGCTGGCCGTGAGGCCGGCTATCCGCTCAACGATGATTTCAACGGTATCGAACAGGAGGGGTTCGGGCGTTACGATTTCACGATCCGCCAGGGCAAACGTTGGTCGACATCTTTTGCATTTCTGCGCCCGGCCCTGTCGCGTCCCAACCTGACAGTGATGACGCAGGCGCACACTCACCGCGTCATGGTCGAGAAGGGCCGCGCCGTCGGCGTGGAATACCTTCATCGCGGCACGATGCAGAAGGCCTATGCCGAGCGCGAGGTCGTTCTCTCCGCCGGAACAGTCAATTCGCCGCAGACACTGTTGCTCTCAGGCATCGGCCCGGCCGACGAACTGCGCACGCATGGCATTGATACTGTGCTGGACCTACCCGGTGTGGGCAAGAATCTTCAGGATCACGTCGACTGCGTGATGTCCTGGGAGTGCCGCAAGCCGGTGACGCTCTATTCGGATCTGCGTGCCGACAAGCTGACGTTGTCCGTCATTCAAGGCATGCTTTTCGGGAAAGGCATCACCACGACATTTCCCTACGAGGCTGGTGCCTTCGTTCGCTCGCGGCCGGACCTTATCGCGCCGGATATCCAGCTTCATTTCATGCCGGCTCTGGAGAAGACCGCCAATTTGCACTTTCCAAACCCCTTCAAGCGCGAGACGGTCGAGGCCAACCATGGCTTCACCCTGCGCGTCGGGCCGGTCAATCCGGAAAGCCGTGGCGAAATCACCCTGCGCTCATCTAATCCGATGGCGGCCCCGAAGATCCTTGCCAATTATCTGCAGACCGATTTCGACATGCGCACCATGATCGACGGCATCCGGCTGACCCGCGACATTATCAACCAACCCGCTTTCGACGGATATCGCGGCAAGGAACTGGCGCCGGGACCGGCAGCGCTCAACGATGCCGATCTGTCGAAATGGCTGCGGGCAACCGCGATGACGACGTTCCATCCCGTTGGAACCTGCAAGATGGGCAACGATCCGATGGCGGTGGTGGATGCGCGCCTGAAAGTGCGAGGCGTCGAAGGACTGCGGGTCGCCGATGCCTCCATCATGCCGATCATTTCCAGCGGCAATACGAACGCACCGGCGATCATGATCGGCGAGCGTTGCGCAGATTTCATTCTCAACAGCTGAAGCGAGACCGGCAATGATCCTGGAACACCGCACCTATACTTTTCGCCCCGGCACGGTTGATGGCTGGATGAAAAAATACGAGGCAGAAGGCCTACCGGTGCAGAAGCGGCATCTCAACCGGTTTGTCGGCCTGTATGTGTCGGAGATCGGCACCCTACATACGACCGTGTTGATGTGGGCCTATGAAAGCCTTGCGGATCGCGAGGCCCGGCGGGCGGCGATGTATGCCGACCCAGACTGGCAGAAATTCATCGGCGAAATCTGGGCGCTAAACGCAATCGAGCGCCAGGATGTCATGATCATGAACCCGGCTTCCTACTCTCCGCAAGTCTGAAGAAAACCGGGCAGCAGTGCTGCCCGGTCAACCAATCAACCAAAAAAAGGGAACAGAAGATGACTGCCAATATTTTTAACCAGAACTCGTTCGATCGGCGCGACTTTCTGAAAATTTCAGCCGGCACAGCGGCGTTGGCGCTGGCGGGTGGATTACTGCCTGCGGTTGCCCATGCCGAAGGCGGACTTGTCGCTCTCGTTCATACGCAATCGGCAGGCGACAGCGGCCCTGTCGATACAATGATTGCCAATCTGAAGAAGCTCTCGGAGGAGAAGGGCTTCGAGTATCGTGCCGTCTATGCGCAGGATCCAGCCACCTACGAGACGATCTTCCGCACGCTTTGCGATGCCGGTGCGACCGTCATCGTCTCGACCTTCAATGAAGTGGCTGAGCCCTTCAAGGCCCTGGCACCATTGTACCCCGAGATCAAATGGATCCAGCTCTTCGGTGACCCGATGGAGCCCGCGATCCAAAACGTCGTCACCGTCTCTTACGACTACTATCTCGGCTGCTATCTCTCGGGCATTTTCGCCGGACGAATGAGCAAGTCCGGCAAGGTCGGCTTCATTGGCGGCATTTCCATTCCGCCGATCAACGCGGATTTCAACGCCGTCAAGGCAGGCGCCCTCTCCGTTAACCCGCAGGCAACAGTGACCGTGGCTTTTGCGGGCTCGTTCCAGGACCCGGCGAAGGGTCAGGAAATCGCCGCGCAGATGTTCAATGACGGTATCGACTTCATCCAGACCGATTCAGCGGCGACCGACGCTGGCATCATCGCTGCGGCAAATGAGAAGGAAGGCCGCATCGTCAGCGTTCTCGACAAGGCGCAGTTCCCACAGGGGCCAAAGTCGATCAGCAGTATCGTTCAGCTTGATTTCGGCGTTTCACTTTATAACGAAGTGACCAAGGCACTCGGCCCGGACTGGAAGGGCGGAACGCATGAAAAAACCGGACTGGACACCGGCGTTATCGATTTCATTGTGTCGCCACTCTTCCTGGAGCAGGGTCCGGCGGACGTCGTCGCCAAGATCAAGGACATCATGCCGGAAATCGAAGCTGCCAAAAAAGGCATTCTCGACGGTTCGATAACTGTTCCCTTCAATACGACAATCTGATGAGCAGGCGGGTGGCGTTCACGCCGCCATCCGTCATATCAGCCACGTGAATGGGCCTCCCATGACCGATCCTCATGCCCCGGCACTTTTGTGCCAGAACGTCTCGGTGACCTATGGGCCGGTCACCGCTCTCGATGCAGTATCGACCGTATTCAATGCCGGCCTTATTCACGCCGTGGTCGGCCAGAACGGCGCAGGAAAAACGACCTTCGCTCGCGTTGCATCCGGTCTCGTACGGCCGGCCGCCGGCCATGTCGCGATCGGTGGCCGGGTCATGCGCGGTGGCAATGTCGGTGAGGCACGCGCTGCCGGTGTCGAACTGGTTCACCAGAGCTTCGCGCTGCCGCCATCGTTCACCGTGGCAGAGGCCATGGAGTTCGGCGCAACGGGAACCGGACGGTTCTTCACCCGCAGGAACCTGTTTGCGCGTTGGCGCCCGCATCTCGAAAGCCTCGACATATCGGTCGATCTCGGCGCCCGCATTCGCGACCTGCCGGTGGAGAGCCAGCAGGGGATCGAAATCGCCCGGGCGCTGGTCACGCAAGCCAAGGTTCTCATCCTCGACGAGCCGACTGCAGTATTATCGCCATCCGGCATCGAGAAACTGTTCGAACGCGTGCGCCGGCTGAAAGCGCAGGGCGTTACCGTGCTTCTCATTCTTCATAAAATTCGCGAGGTTCTTGCCGTCGCCGACACGGTAACTGTGCTGCGCGCCGGGCGGCTTGTCGATGGTCCGCTGATGACGACAGATGTGGATGGCGCGCGGCTATCCAGACTCATCATCGGGGAGGCAAACCGCGGGCTCGCAGCCGCCGATGCGCAGGCGCTAACCGGCGCTGGCACGGTGGAACACACTTCGACTGTCGCAGAGGCGGCAACGGCCGCACCGGTTCTCAAGCTTTCAAACATTACCACGTTTGTCGATCAGGAAGGCCCGGCTTTGCAGGATGTGGACTTTCACGTTCGCCCCGGCGAGATCGTCGGTATCGCCGGCGTCGAAGGCAACGGCCAGCGGACGCTCGTCCGCCTAATCGCGGATTTCGCCAAGGCGAGCCATGGCGAAGTCCATCTGGCAGGACACGACATTACCACCCAGTCCCTCGCTCAGCGCCGTATCAAGGGGTTACGCATCATTCCCTTCGAGCGAAACATGGAAGGGCTTAGCCTCACCTCCAGCTTGTGGGAAAACTGGACCGCCCGTGCGCTTCTTGAAAAGCCGCTTCTGCGTCTGGTCAATCCGGCGCGGTTGCGCAGCGAATGCGACGCCGCCTTGAAAGCATGGGGCGTCCGTTATGACAATGTCGCCCAGAAGGCGGGAGCGCTTTCTGGCGGCAACGCGCAAAAGGTTATCCTGTCACGCGAAATCGATCCGGATGCGAAACTGATTATCGCGGCACAGCCAACACGCGGCCTCGATATCGGCGCCACCGCCTTTGTCTGGGACGCACTCCGCCAGGCGCGCGATCGTGGCTGCGGCATCATCCTAATTTCGTCCGATCTGGATGAACTGTTCGATATCAGCGACCGCGTCGTCGTGATGCTATCGGGCCGGGTCGTTGGGACCTTCACGGCTCCCTACAACATTGGTGCGGTCGGAGCCGCAATGATTGGGGGGTCCCGATGATAGCGCGCGTTTCCTATATTCTTCGTAGCTTGATCTTTGTCATCTTCGCATTGGTTCTGTGTTCCATCGTCTTTCAGATTGCCGGGTATTCTGCGTCCATGGTGCTGACCAATGTAGCAGATGGGGCATTCCTGCGGCCCGGCGCTCTGGCGCAGAGCCTCCGATGGGCATTGCCGCTCTTCATTACCGCCGTTGGGGTTGGGATTTCATTCCGTGCCGGGTTCTTCAATATCGGCGCGCAGGGACAATTCTATGTCGGGTCCATTTGCGCGGCCTTCGTCGCGGAATGGCTTTCGGGCGCTCCGGCGTTCGTTGTCATACCGGCCTGCATGGTCGCTGGCATGGTTGGGGGCGCACTGTGGGCGTTTTGGCCGGGATACCTTCGCATCCGCTCGGGAACCGATGAGGTCATAACGACACTGATGGGGAATTTCATGGCGGGCCTGCTTTTGGTCTATGTTACTTCCGGACCACTCAAGGACCCATCGGGCTCCGGGCAACAAGCCTCCAGCCGCCCGCTTGAAGCAGCCTATCGCATCTCGACATCGTCAGGCCTCTCAGTCACGATCATCGCCATTGCTGTGGTCGTCGGCCTGGCCATGTGGCTACTCGTCAACCGAACGACTTTCGGCATGCTAGCCAGTCTCGCCGGCCGCAACCCGGTGATGGTGCGCTGGCAGGGTGCGCTTCTCTGGAAGCTCGGCATCACCAGCTTTTTGTTGAGCGGTGCTTTGGCGGGTCTTGCCGGAACGATCGAGCTCATGGGACCCAACGGGCGCATCGCCAGTGGCTTCCTGCCGGCACACGGGTTCACTGCCATCCTGATTGCCCTTGTTGCCAACTTCTCCGTGGCGGGAACGGCGATAGCAGCCCTGTTTTTCGGCGGGCTCGCTTCAGCGGCGCTCTACCTGCCGGTGATGGCGGGGCTACCGTCAGCCGCGATCGACGTTATCAACGCTGCGATCGCCCTTTTCATCACAGCCCGGTCGAAACTGCTCGACAAGGTCCTGCGCATCGGGGGACGTTCTTCATGAATGACATCATCATAGCCATCCTGCGCTCCGGCACCCCACTCGTCTACGTAACCCTTGCCGGCGTCATAGCCCAGCGAGCGGGTATCTGGAACCTCGGTCTTGAGGGGCTGATGATCATCGGCGCCTGCGCCACGATCCTCGGCATCGTCGTCACCGGCTCGGTCACACTTGCGCTGCTGATCGCCATGCTCTTTGCGGTTCTGGCTTCAGTCCTCCTCTGGTTCGTGGTCGAGAAGCTCAAAGCCAATCCGATCATCGCCGGACTTGGGTTGACGGGCCTCGGGCTTGGCGGCACGGCGCTTGCCATCCAATCCTTCTTCGGCAGCCAGTCCGCAGTCAACGCGCCTTTTGGCCTCCCTCGCCTCGGGCCTGCCTTCGGCGCTTACGGTGTTCTCTCGATCCTCGTGGTGCTGATGCCGGTTGTGGTGTTCGCACTGTGGTTTCTTCTGTGCCGCACACGCTTCGGCCTGCAACTATCGGCCTGTGGCGAACATCCGTTTGCGGCCCGCAGCGTCGGTGTCAACCCATCGATGATGCGCCTGATCGCTCTTTCGATCGGCGGTGTTCTGGCAGCATTGGGCGGCGCAGAGCTGGCAGCGGGCAGCCTGCAATTTTTCGGGCAGAACATGACGGCGGGGCGGGGCTTCATGGCGTTTGCCGCGGTCATCTTCGGGGCTGCGCATCCAATAGGCGCCACACTCGCGGCGATGTTCTTTTCCGTGCTGAGCGCCATCGGCATTCGCGCGCAGCTCGTGTTCGGCGATAGCGTGCCGCACGATCTCATTCAGGCGCTCCCCTATCTCGCGACGGTCTTCGGTCTCTGGCTCAGCAGCCGCCTGAGAGGTGATAGCAATGGTGGCATCACCGAGTTACGTGACAACTGAACGGGCGAGTCCCAGAACCTTAGCGGAGACGCCCATGAAAACGCTGTTTCGCAACGCAACTCTCCTGGCGATGGACAAGGCGCATGGAAGCACGGCCTTTGCCGGAGATCTTCTGGTCTCGAATGGCCGTATTGAGGCCATCGGTCCGAACCTCGCAGCCGATGGCGCGCGGATAATCGACGCGACCGACAAACTGCTGATGCCCGGCCTTGTCAACGCGCATACGCATTCCAGCGAAACTTTCCTGCGCGGCCGGTATGAACGGATGCCGCTGGAAATATGGCTGCTCTACGCCTACCCGCTGCTGATGGGCCCGCAGGTCGACAAGCGGCTCGTCTATCTACGGAGCGCACTGTTGGCGATGGAATCGCTGAAAAGCGGCGTCACCACACTCTGCGACGATTTCTTCGACCCGCCCGGCCACGATATCGAACGGCTCGCCTGCGCCTTTTCTGCCTACGAGGATGCGGGCATTCGCGCGAATGTCTCCAGCGCGGTGATGAACATTCATACGTTGGACGCCCTGCCCTATGCGCGAGAAATCATGCCGGAAACGCTGAAGGCAAAACTCGATTTCGGACCGCCGATGCCAACCCATGCCTATATGGACTATTGCGGCGCGGTGTTTTCCACCCTCCATGGGCGGGCAAATGGACGGCTTCGTTTCATGGTGGCGCCTTCAGCGCCGCAGCGGTGCACGGCCGACATGCTGCAGGCGTGTTATGCACTTGCGCTTCGCCACGGCGTTTCCATGCACACGCATGTGCTGGAGACAAAAACCCAGGCGGTGACTGGCCCGGAATTCTACGGGAAAAGCCTCGTTGCCTACCTTCACGATCTAGGCGTCCTTGGGCCGACCACGACGATCGCGCATTCCGTTTGGGTCAGTGATGCGGACATCGACTTGATGGGCGAAGCGGGATGTTCTGTCGCCCACAATGCGATCTCAAACCTCAAGCTCGGCGCGGGTATTGCGCCCATCCGACGCCTGCTCGAGGCCGGCGTACATATAGGTCTTGGCACCGATGGCCTTTCTTCCAACGATACCGCGCGAATTTTCGACGTTATGCGCGTTGCCGCCTTGGTGCAGAGTGCTACCGGGCCTGAATTTGGTGATTGGCTGAACGCCGGCGAAGTCCTCACCATGGCAACGATCGGCGGCGCACGAACCGCCCTCCTCGACGGGGTCACCGGTTCGCTCGAAACCGGTAAGGCAGCCGACCTTCTGATGCTCGATCTCAACAGTATCGGTTTTGCGCCACTGAACGATATCGGCAAGCACCTGGTCTATAGCGAGAACGGCCGCTCCATTGAACTGGTCATGGTCGACGGACAAATCGTCGTTGAGAATGATCGGATGACAACGATAAACGAGGCGGAAATTCTTGCCGAAATTCGTGAGAGAATGCCGGCCTTTCAGGCTACTCATGCGAAGCTCGAACGCGCTAACGCGATATTTGAGCCAACGATGGCTGAAATTCACCGCCGAGCGACGTTCACGGACATTGGCTTCAGCCGCTACATCAACGGCATGGGCCAAACGGGCGCCATCCAGACATGACACCGCCAGAAATCAGCATCGTCTACCTATATTGTCGTCCCCTACTGCCCAAGATTCTTGAGGTAAATTGACAGCAACTGCGTCTGCGACGAGATGCCGAGCTTACGATATACGTTACGGCGATGAACTTTGACGGTACCGGTGGAAATGCCCAGTCGCAGACCGACCGATTCCGACGAATGCCCCTGCAGGACAAGCTCGATGATCGAGGCTTCCCTTTCTGTGAGGTTGAGATTGCGCCACACCCGGTCGGCAGCCGGATGCGCGGACTTGCGCCCGCCGCGCTCCCGCTTGGCCAAGGCCGCATCGAAGCGCCGGCCGAGCTCCGGCCAGGCATGGCGAACCAGACCAGCCACCAGCGGCTCCGCCTTTTTCAGCAAGGCAAAGTCGGCAGCAGGAAACACACCTGACCGTTCCCTCCGCATCAGCGACAGGACCACAGTGATACCGTCCTCCAGCACGATGAAGAACCCGATCTCTTCCGCCAGCCCTGTCTGGGTATAGTAGCTGCGGAAATATTCGCTGGAAAAGAATCGGTCCGGGGCAAGCTCGCGCATACGCCAGACACCCGGCCTGGGCTCGCGCGCCGCATGGTAGAATGGATCGAGCAGAAAGGGCCCGGCCTGATACAGGCTGACGAAAATGACGTGTTCATCCGGCGTGAAGGTGCTGTAGAGATCGATCGGCCGCTCTTTTTCACGATAGGCAAAGACGACGGCATAGTCGAAACTGACCAGCGAACGCATCAACGTACAGAAAAGACGACCCGCCTCCTCGTCGCCGATCGAGGCGCCACCGACCATCGGCCCGAGCGTCTTGAACAGTGCCTCCAGATCGATCCCCATATGTCCTGTCCAGCCTGCAAAAAAGAGTGGCAATTGCCTTCAGGGTATACACCTTCCACAGCGGTGAATGGCTTGAAATACCCCTTTCGGGGTATATACCGCCAATGGCCGTTTTGAATAGGCTGCTGGCCAGACGGTGAGAAACCGGGCAGCCGCGAGGTGGCCCGGTATTCTAAAAACAACCGCGGGGAATTTTTAAGTGACAGCCGCTCCAGCGAACGACATCGAGTTCCGTTCGGTCACCAAGTGCTATGGCAGTGTGACCGCCGTTTCGGACATCAATCTGGCCGTGCCGAAGGGTGCCTTCGTGGCGCTGCTTGGGCCTTCCGGCTGCGGCAAGACCACCTGTCTCAGGATGATCGGCGGTTTCGAGCAGCCGAGTGAAGGCACGGTTCTGATCGACGGCCGCGAAATGAACGGCGTCGCGCCCTATCGCCGTCCCGTCAACATGGTCTTCCAGCACTATGCGCTCTTCCCGCATTTCGACGTCGAGCAGAACGTCGCCTACGGCCTGAAACAGGCGCGGCCGAAGCTGGCGGCATCCGAGATTTCCGCCCGGGCGCGCGAGGCTCTCGAGATGGTCCGCCTCAGCGGTTTCGAGAAGCGTCGCATTCATGAAATGTCAGGCGGCCAGCAACAGCGTGTGGCGCTTGCCCGCGCCATCGTCAACAAGCCCTCCGTGCTTCTGCTCGACGAGCCCTTAGCGGCGCTCGACAAGAAGCTGCGCACCGCCATGCAGATCGAACTGCAGACGCTGCAGCGCGAACTCGGCATCACCTTCGTGCTGGTCACCCACGATCAGGAAGAGGCGTTGTCGATGAGCGACATGGTCTGCGTGATGAACACCGGACGGATCGTCCAGATGGCCAAGCCCCAGGAAATCTACGACCGGCCAGCTGATCTCTTCGTGGCCGATTTCGTCGGCAAGACCAATCGGATTTCGGTAACCGTCGAACCCGATGGCGCCACCCTGCGGCTGTCGAACGGAATGGCGCTCGCGGCACGGTCTTGCCTGAAACCGGGTGCTGCGACCGTGGCGTTGAGGCCGGAAGCGATCGACCTCGTCCGGCAGTCGACTGGTGACGGCAGTTCGCTGGCCGGGATCGTGACTCACCGCATTTTTCTCGGCTCCACCGCCGAATACCAGATCAGCGTCGATGGCCTTGGCGATTTCCTCGTCACTGCCGACCGGCGCAGCATGCAGGAAAGCGATCTCGTCGAACCGGGCGAGCGGGTCGCTCTCACTTTCGATCCCGGCAAAGTGCATGTTTTTCCGGCCTGAGGAACGGCCGTACACGTCAAGACAAAAAAGGGAACACAGTCATGACAAAGTGGTACAGAGAAAATGCTCCAATATCAGCCGAAGACCTCACTGACGAATGGATGCGCCTGAAGCGCGGCTCGGTCACCCGCCGCCACTTCCTCGGCGTCACCGGCCTTGGCCTCGCCGCAGCCGTTCTTGCCCGCCAGCCCGGCCTGTTCAATTCCACCGCCTACGCCGAAGACCTCGGTACGACCATGTCGCTTGCCACCTGGCCCAACTATCATGACCCGGCGACCTTCGAAGCCTTCACGGCGGCGACCGGCGTTGCAGTCGAAGTCAACGTCTTCGGCTCGAACGAGGAAATGCTGGCGAAGCTCCAGGCCGGCGGCACCGGCTGGGATCTGTTCGTGCCGACCAATTACACGATCTCCACTTATGTGAAACTCGGCCTGATCGACCCGCTCGACATGTCGAAGGTTTCCGCTTTCTCGCAAGCCACAGAATCGGCGCGTTTCACCTCCGAAGGCGCCATCGACGGCACGACCTACGCCTTGCCAAAGAACTGGGGCACAACCGGCATGGCCGTGAACACCTCTAAGATCAAGACGAAGCTGACCTCCTGGAAGGACTTCTTTGAAGTCGCCATGACCGAGGCCGACGGCCGTGCCATGGTGCATGACTACCAGTTGACCACCATCGGCAGCGCGTTGGTGTCGCTTGGCTATTCCTTCAACTCGATCAAGCCGGAAGAATTGGCGAAGGCAGAGGAACTGTTGATCAAGGTCAAGCCGCATCTCTACGGTATCAACAGCGACTACCAGCCGGGCATGCGGGCGACAGACGCCTGGATGACCATGTGCTGGACCAATGACGGCGCCCAACTCAACCGCGACATGCCGGAAATCGCCTACATCCTCGGCGTCGACGGCGGTGAAATCTGGACCGATTTCTACGCAATCCCCAAAAGCGCCGCCAACAAACCGGCGGGTTATGCACTGCTCAACTACCTGATGACGCCGGAAAACGCCGTCAAGGAACATATCGCCAACGGTGCGCCCACCACCGACAGCCGCGTGCTCAAGCTGCTTCCGGCCGATGTAACGTCGAACAAGATCGTCTATCCGGACGAGGCGTCGCTGACCAAGCTGGAATTCGGTGCGGCGGTGACGCTGACCGATCCGGCCCGTGCTGAGCTCATGGCGCGGTTCAAATCGGCTTGATTTCTCTTCTCCTCGACGGGGAGAAGGTGGCCCGCAGGGCCGGATGAGGGCGCGCGAAGCCCACCGGGTGTGGTTCCCCCTCATCGCCTTACTGCGTTCGGCTCTTCTCCCCACTGGGGAGAAGAGGATGTTCGCGGCACGATTCCGTCCAGATTTCGAGCGAAGTCGCAGCTATTGAAAGTCGAATGAAGCCCATGACAACCGACAGAAAGAGACAGCTGGTTACGGCCGCACTTATAGCGCCGGCCGGGCTCTGGCTGTGCGTGTTCCTCGTCCTGCCCTTCATGGCCATGGTCGTCTTCGCCTTCGGCGAGCGCGCGCCGGAAGGCGGATATCAGGCGGCCTTCACGTTCGCACAGTTCGCCAATCTACCCTCCCGCGCGGCGGCCTTCTGGAACACCATGATGATCGCGCCTATCGGCGCCTTCCTCTGCCTGATCGTAGCCTATCCCGCCGCCTATTATCTGGCGATCAAGTCCAATCCGAAATACCGGTTGGTGCTGGTTTCGCTGGTGGTCGTGCCGTTCTGGACGAGCCTGCTCGTGCGCACCTATGCGTGGATGTACATTCTGGGTTCGCGCGGTATTCCCAATCTGCTCGGCATGATCGGCATCGAGGATATCAGGCTGCTCAACACGCCCGGCGCCGTGCTGCTCGGCATCGTCTATGGCTACCTGCCGCTGATGATCATGCCGATCTATGTCAGCCTGGAAAAACTTGACCGCCGCCTGCTCGAAGCTTCGGCCGATCTCGGAGCAAAACCCGTTTCGACCTTCCTTGGCATCACTCTGCCCCTGTCACTTCCCGGCGTCATGACCGGCGTGGCGCTGGTAACTATCTTACTGCTCGGCGAATACCTGATCCCGCAGCTGCTCGGCGGCGGCAAGGTGTTCTTCATAGGCAATGCGCTGGTCGATCTCTTCCTGCAATCGCGCAACTGGCCGTTCGGTTCGGCCATTGCGGTGACGCTGGTGGTCGTGGTTGTGATCGTGCTCAGCGTCGCCATGCGGATCGCATGGAGAGTCTCCGGCTCAAGACAGGTGGATCTCGTCTGATGCGCGCGCTGATCACCTTCGTCTATCTGTTCCTCTATGCGCCGATTGCGCTGGTCGTGCTGTTCTCCTTTAACGCCGGCCGCAATGCCAGCGAGTTCACCGGCTTCTCGACCATGTGGTACGGCAAGGCGCTCGGCAACACGTTCCTGATCACCGCGCTGCAGAACAGTCTGATGATCGCCTTCACCAGCGCCGTGCTTGCGGCGGTTTTTGGCACGATGGCAGCGCTCGGCATGCAGCGGCTCAGCAGCCGCGGCCGTGCCATTTTCGACGGCCTGTTTGCCGCCGCCATCGTTGTGCCCGGCGTGGTCATCGGCATCGCCACGCTTGTGGCGCTGGTCGAAGTGTTCTCCTTCCTCAATCCCGCGCTCGCCTTGATCTGGCCGGGCGAAAAACCACCGCAGCTTGGCCTGGGCTACGGCTCGATCATTGCAGCCCACGGCCTGTTTTCCCTGGCCCTGGTGACGATGATCGTCAAGGCCCGCATTGCCAGCCTCGGCCGCGATATCGTCGAGGCCTCCAGCGATCTCTATGCCACGCCATTCACCACCTTCCGCCAGATCGTCCTGCCGCAGATCCTGCCATCGGTGCTGGCAGGCTTCCTGCTCGCCTTCACCTTTTCCTTTGACGATTTCATCGTCGCCTTCTTCGTCGCCGGCTCGAAGACGACGCTGCCGATCTACGTCTTTGCCTCTATCAGGCGCGGCGTAACACCGGAGATCAACGCGATCGCCACCATGGTTCTGATCGCCTCTTTGCTGACGATCCTGATTGCCCGCGTGCTGATGCGGGACAAGACACCAAAAGTGCAAGCCGGGAGTAGACGATGATCCTGAAAGACCGGGTGGCTATCGTCACCGGCGCCGGCTCCGGCATCGGACAGGCGGGTGCTGCGATCATGGCGCGCGAGGGAGCCCATGTCGCCGTCGCCGATCGTAGCGCCGAAGGTGCAGCCGAAACCGTCGCGCTGATCCGAAATGCCGGCGGCAGCGCCGAAAGCCTCGTCCTCGACGTCACCGACGACGTCTCGCTTGAAACCGGAATCGCTTCGGTACTTGCCCGTCATGGCCGCATCGATATCCTGCACAATCATGCCGGCGCTCAGGTGGCGGGCGATCTCGAACAGGTGGAGATCGAAGGCTTCGATCGCTCCTGGAGCCTGAATGTGCGTGCCCATTTCATGGCCGCCCGCTTCGTCATGCCGGCGATGAAGGCGCAAAGCGCCGGCGTCATCCTCAACACCTCGTCCTCTTCCGGTGTGCTCTACGACCGCGAGATGATCGCCTACACGACCACCAAACATGCCGTCATCGCCATGACCAAGCAGATGGCCGGCGATTACGCAAGGTTCGGCATCCGTGTCAACGCGCTCTGCCCCGGCTGGGTCGATACCCCCTTCAATAGCCCCTTCATCGCCCAGATGGGGGGGCGCGCAGCGATCGAGGCTTATGTGCGGGAAAAGGTGCCGATGGGCCGATGGGCCGATGTCGGCGAGATCGCCGAATCGATCCTGTTCCTCGTTTCCAGCCGTTCATCCTACATGACCGGCCAGATCCTCGTGGTGGATGGTGGCGAATCTGTCGTCTGAGAATTCCGGCCCACCGCTTTCTAATTCGTCTGTTGCCACTTGTTGTTGACCGCCTTGAAAGGATGTGAACCGGCGGCCCCCTCACCAGCTGTGGAATAACGCCTGTGCTGGCCGAGGAAATCGGACTTTACTTTACTTTCCTTTGGCGAAACCGAATGTCTTGCGCAGACTGCCGTCGACAGCCTTGGCCGGCATAAACCGGCGCAGACGGGAAAGAAGGGTTGCGTCTTTGCCGACCGGCTGACGCAGCTTGTAGCGTCCGTTGATGACATCGGCGATTTTCTGAGCCACGAACTGAGCCGATGGCGCCGATTTGATCTGACCCTGCACGGCATTAATCGTGGCCTGGAACTGCGCGGCGTAGGCGCCGAGCGGTACGGCCGCTTGCACGGCATTCACGTCCAAGTTCGTATTCGTGAAGGTTGGCTCCAGCAAAACAACCCTGACACCGAACTCGCGAATCTCATGGTCGAGGCTCTCTGACAAACCTTCCAACGCATGCTTACTGGCTGCATAGATGCCCATGAACGGGGCCGGCAGGAATCCGAGTACGGAGCTGACATTGATGATGAGGCCGCTTCGTCTCGCTCGCATTGAAGGCAGGACTGCGCGGATCAGGCGAAGAGGACCAAGGACATTGGTGTCAAAGACCCACGATGCTTCTTGAGACGTGGTGTTTTCGGTTGGCCCCAAGAGGGACACCCCGGCATTGTTGATCAGCACGTCAATCCGTCCAGCCTCCGACAATACGCCCTCTATGAAGCTGGCAACAGAGGCGTCATCGGATACATCCACAATGCGGCGTTTGAAGTTGGGAATGGAGGATGTGCCCTCACGGCGTGCGCCCCCGTAAACGAGATGTCCTGCCTGCGCGAGTTGCAGAGCGGCCGCCTCGCCGATCCCCGAGGATGTACCGGTAATTACGATCACTTTTTGTTCGGCCATTGTGACCTCCTTTCTTTGATGATGAACCCGAGTTGACCCCCCGGGGTAAATGTTCGAGTACGAACCGTGCCCTTCCGAACGCGCCTCTAACGTCGACTTTGCAGAGACGCGTTCAGAAACCGGATTTGGATGCCAAGCGCGTCATCCATGTTTTGGTGCGTAAGGACGGGCTGGCGGGCAAAGCTTGGGTAGATGAATGGTGTGATGGAGATCACGACGCATTTTGCCGCTTCTACCGGGTCACGGACATTGAACTCTCCACCAATGAGACCATCGCGAACCACCGCCTCGACCAAACGCGCTGTCTCTGCGAAATATCGAAGCGCCACACTCCACCGTTGCTCCATTGCAGCCAGAAGAAGCTCGTGAACGTGAGGCTCTTCCGTCACACGACGTATGTTTAGCTGGTGTAGATGCTCAATAAGCTTTTGGAGGCGGACCGTTGCGGCTTCATTTTCGCCTACGACCAGGCGCAAGGCCTGTAGCGTCTGGTCGATCACGCGACCGCAAACATGTTGATCAATGGCCTCCTTCGTCGGGAAGAAGCGGTAGACGTTCGCTCGGCTCGTCTGCAGGTCCGACGCGATATCGGCGACCGTTGTCTTACGGTGGCCAACGTGGCGAATAAGCCTCTCCCCAACGTCCGCTATGCGCTCGCGTTCAAGCCCAGATCTGACCTCCTGCGACACGAACACTTCGTTTAGCGGAAGCGGCTCATCAGGTGCCTTCCGGTTGGACTTACCCTGGCAAATTGCATCGAAACTCATGGTGATCATTCCGCCGCCATTTTTAACGGCAATTGCGGTTCTTCGGTCACGTGTTCCTCATGTGCCACGTCCGGCGTCGGCTTGATCCTGAACCAGGCCGTATAAAGCGCGGGCAGGAAGAGCAGGATCATCAGTGTTCCGACAGCCGTGCCACCGATCAGCGTATAGGCCATCGATCCCCAGAACACCGAATGCGTCAGGGGGATGAAGGCGAGCACGGCAGCAAGCGCTGTCAGGATGACGGGCCTCGTCCTCTGCACGGTCGCTTCGATTACCGCGTGATAGTCGTCGAGACCGGCCGCCTGATTCTCCTTGATCTGCTCGGTCAGAATGAGGGTATTGCGCATGAGGATGCCCGCAAGACCGATCAATCCAAGAATGGCGTTGAAGCCGAACGGCTGTTTGAAGAGGAGCAACGCCGGCACGACACCGGCAAGGCCAAGTGGTGCCGTCAGCATCACCATGGTCATCGTCGAGAGACTGCGAACCTGAAGGATGATGACGATCAGCATGACGGCGATCATCAACGGAAACGCCTGGACAAGCGCAACGTTCGCTTTCAGTGATTCTTCGATGTTGCCACCCATCTCGATGCGATATCCGACCGGCAGCGACGCGATCAGCGGCTGAAGGGCCTGCATCACGGCTTGCGAGACTTCAGGCGGTTGCGTCACCTCGTTGATGTCGGACCGGATCGTGATGACCGGAGTGCGGTCTCGCCGTTTCAGGATCGGCTCCTCGAAACGAATTTCGGAGTGACCGATCTGGTCGAGCGGGATCGCTCTCCCGTCCCTGCTCATCAAGGAGAAATCCGCGAGCCGAGATGGATCGAGGCGGTTTTCTCCGCCGCTGCGGGCAACGACCGGTACGTTGCGAATGTTCTCGCGAACCTGGGTGATTGGAACTCCACTCAACAGAAGCTGCATCTGCTGCGCGGCCTCGGCGGACGATAGCCCTATAAGGTTCAAGCGATCCTGATCGGGAATGAAGCGCAGGACGGGCGTGCGGTTGCCCCAGTCACGATTGACCTGGCGCACATCCGGTACCGTCTGCATGATGGACATGGCTTCTTCCGAGATCTGGTAAAGCTTTTCCGGATCGGGTCCCATGATGCGGAACTCGACAGGGAACGGCGTGAACGGTCCGAAGACGAGCTGTGTCACACGCACAAACGCTTCCGGCGCGAGACCATCGGATATCGCGGCACGCAGGCGATGCTTCAGCGCCTCGCGCTCTTCCGCATTCGGGGTGAGCGCCACGATCTTGGCGAAAGCGGGATCCGGCAGTTCAGGCGACATGGCAAAGAAGAAGCGCGGTGCGCCTTGACCGACATAGCTGGTGACGATGTTGGTCTCGGGCTGTTCCTGGAGCCAGCGTTCCACCTTGGCAACGGTGGCCGTCGTCGTTTCGATGCTGGTGCCTTGTGGCAAACGCACTTCGACCAGGACCTCCGGACGGTCTGACGTCGGGAAGAATTGCTGCTTCACACCACCCATACCGACGACCGAAAGAGCCATGACCACAACAACGATGGCGCAGGTTACATACTTGTGGCGCACGGCGAGCTTGATGACCGAACGCAGCCGCTGATAGTTCGGCGTGCCGTAAATGGCGGCGTGACCGCCGGCGATCGGTTTGATGTCGGGCAGCATTTTCACGCCGAGATACGGCGTGAACACCACCGCGACGACCCAACTGACGATCAGGGCGAAACCAACGACCCAGAAGATGTTGCCAGCATATTCACCGGCCGCGGATTTGGCAAAGCCCACCGGCATCAGGCCGACGATCGTCACGAGCGTACCTGACAGCATGGGGGCTGCCGTATGGCTCCAAGCATAGGCGGCTGCCTTGATCCGATCCATGCCCTCTTCCATTTTCACGACCATCACTTCGATGGCGATGATGGCGTCGTCGACCAGCAGACCGAGCGCCAGGATCAGGGCCCCGAGCGTGATGCGGTCGAAGAAACGCCCGGTTTCCAGCATGATCAGAAAGACGACGGCGAGCGTCAGCGGGACGGCGAGCGCCACGACGATGCCGACGCGCCAGCCCAGGGCGACAAGGCTCACGAACAGTACGACGCCGAGCGCCATCGCGAACTTCAGCATGAACTCGCCGACCGCCGCGTCGATGTTGACGGCTTGATCACTGACTTTCGCAAGCGTCATGCCGAGTGGCAGCTTTTGTGCTATCTCGGCCGAACGCGCTTCAAGAGCCTTGCCGAGCTCGAGCCCGTTCCAGCCCTGCTGCATGACGGCGCCAAGCATGATGGCCGGCTCGCCTTCGTGGCGAATGACATAGGTTGCCGGGTCCTGGTAGCCGCGGCGGATTTCGGCGAAATCCGACAGTTTCAACGTGCGGCCGCCAGCAACGATCGGCGTGTCGGCGATGGCCTGAATATTGTCATAGGCGCCGTCGAAGCGGATGAACACCTGCGGTCCACGCGTGTCGATCGAACCCGCCGGCGTAACGGTGTTCTGCTTCTGGAGAGCGCCGGCAATGTCCTGTGCCGAAATGCCGAGTGTTGCCAGCTTGGCAAAGGAGAACTCGACGAAGATCTGCTCGGGCTGCTCGCCGAGAATGTTGATCTTCTTGATACCCGGCACGTGCAGCAGGTCCTGGCGGATCGTCTCGGCCTGCCGGACGAGATCACGCATCGGCATACCCTTGGCTTTTAGAGCGTATAGGCCAAAACTGACGTCGGAATATTCGTCGTTGACGAATGGCCCGAACACACCGGGCGGAAGGTTCCTGGCCTCATCGCCCAGCTTCTTTCGAGCCTGATAGAACTCCTCCTCAACGGCGCTTGGCGGAGTATTGTCCTTGAGCGTCACTGTCAGATAGGCGTAGCCCGGACGTGTCATCGTCTCCACGCGGTCGTACCAGGTCAGCTCCTGTATACGTTTTTCGAGCGGCTCGGCGACCAGGTCCTGCATCTCGCGGGCCGTCGCGCCCGGCCAGGCGGCAGTGACCGTCATCGTCTTGATGGTAAAGGAAGGATCTTCAGCACGCCCCAGCTTGACGAAGGCATAAACGCCCGCCGCCGCCAGAAGCACGATGAAGAACAGGGTGACCGCCCGCTCGCGAACGGCAAGCGCTGAAAGGTTGAACGTCATCAGTTCGCCGCCTTTGCTTCTTCGATAGTGGTGCGAACCGAGGCGCCGTCGGTCAGAAGATGTGCACCAAGGGCCACGACCTCCTCGCCCGTTTTCACGCCGGAGACGATCGCGGTCTCTTCGCCAAGCCGTTCGATTTTCACCTCACGGAAGCGGACGCTCGATGCTTTCGTATCGATCACCCAGACGCCGGTGCGGGTGCCATCGTCCAGAAGCGCCCCGACAGGCACCTCCGCGTGCGACTGAGCGTCCTTGTTGGCGATGCGGATCGTGACGGTCGCGCCCAAAGCTGCCGACGCGGCGGCACCCTCCAACACCCAACGCGTTTCATAGGTGCGTGTTCGGGGATCGGCTGCAGCGGACATTTGCCGCAGCACTGCCTTGTCCTGCGTCTCCTGCCCGTAAACCGTCGCGAAAGCGGAAGCGCCGATATCGGGCCTCTGATTTTCCGGCATCCAGACCAACGCTTCGCGCGAACCAGCCTTGGCAAGCCTCACGACCGTCTGGCCTGCCGCAACGACCTGACCCGGTTCTCCGAGGGTCTCAACAATCGTGCCGTCCGCATCCGCCAGAAGGAGTGTGTATTTCGTCTCGTTTTCAGCCACTTCGGCTTCGGCCTTGACCGCGGCAAGCTGAGCCGTCGCCGTATCAAGCGCCGCCTTCGACCGCTCATACTGCTGTGTTGATGCAGCCAGCGATTTGATCAGAGCTGCGAAACGCTTCTCGTCCGCCTGGGCTTGAACGAATGTTGCCTGGGCAGCCACGACCGCGTTACGTTTAGCGGTCAGGGCCAGACGAAGATCCGTTTCATCGATCCGCATCAAGGGCTGCCCAACACGCACCTCATCACCGATATTCACCAGTCGCTCGACGATCTTGCCAGGAACGCGAAAGCCAAGATCGCTCTGTACCCGTGCCGCAATCGTGCCAGTGAAGCTTCGCGAGACCGTATCGGGGGTTTTCGCTTTGAAGATGCTCACGAGCGGCGCGTTAGTGCGGGGGTCAGCAGCCGCAGCCACCTTTTCAGCGGGCCAAAAGGCAATGGCGGTCACCGCGATGCCAATGCTGGCCAGCACCGCGGAGGAAAGGAGAAGTTTCTTTTTCATGGGCTGACCCTTCTTGACGGTCGACGAATTCGAATTAGATTGCACTCTAACTCTAAAACGTATATAGATGTCAAATGAAATCTAAAAGGAAGTCACCATGAGAGTAAGCCGCGCCCAGGCAGAGGCTAACCGGGAAACCGTGATCAACGTCGCCAGCAGGCTGTTTCGAGAGCGCGGCTTCGACGGCATTGGCCTGAAGGATCTGATGAAGGGAGCCGGTCTCACCCAGGGCGGCTTCTACAAGCAGTTCGCATCGAAGGACGATCTCGCAGCCCTTGCATCACGGCGCGCCATGGAAAGTGCGACCCGCCGATGGTCCTCCGTTGCGGCCTCCAGTTCGGATCCGCTTCGAGCTGTCGTCGAGTTCTACCTCTCCGCCGATCATCGGGGGGAAACCGGCGACGGATGCCCGCTGGTCGCGCTCGGTGCTGACGCCGCACGCCAGAGTACGCAGGTTCGGACCCCGTTCCAGGACGGCATAGAAGCGCACCTTCAGGTGCTGGAGGAACTGATGCCAAGGGCAGGCGACATCCGCGCTGACGAGAAGGCAATGGTTGTTCTGTCGCTCCTCGTCGGCGCCGTCACACTCTCTCGCGTCATGACCGATGGCGATATGTCAAACCGCGTGCTGGAAGCGGCCGTTAACGAGGTAAAGCGTCTCGCGCCGATCAAGGACGACTAACCCGGACTCCGCCCCGCCTCCCCTGTCTTGAATATTGGAGCTTACATGCGTCGCATTGTCGTAACCGGCATGGGAGCGGTCAGTCCGCTCGGTGCCACTGTGTCCAGCTCCTGGACACGGCTCGTCGCTGGCAGGTCCGGCATCCGCCGTCTGCCGGATGACATTGTCGGGGATCTTCCCGCGAAGGTCGGCGGCGTCGTTCCGTCGATCGAGGATGATCCGGAGGCCGGCTTTGATTCCGATATCGTTTTTGCGCCCAAGGATCAGCGCAAGGTCGATCGCTTCATTCTGCTTGCCTTGGCCGCGGCAGATCAGGCGATCGCGCAAGCCCGGTGGAAGCCAGGCTCTGAAGAACAGCACCTACGAACGGCAACAATCATCGCCTCTGGGATTGGCGGCTTTCCGGCGATAACCGAAGCTGTCAGGACCGTCGATCAGAAGGGTCCACGACGCCTGTCGCCCTTTACGATTCCCTCCTTCCTCGTCAATCTCGCGGCCGGTCAAGTATCGATCCGGCATGGGTTCAAGGGTCCTCTCGGTGCGCCGGTGACAGCCTGCGCGGCCGGCGTTCAGGCCATCGGTGACGCCGCGCGCATGATCCGGGCGGGCGAAGCTGACATAGCTGTCTGCGGTGGCACCGAAGCCTGCATCAATACCGTCAGTCTTGGAGGCTTCGC
Organism: Hyphomicrobiales bacterium; assembly: GCA_900473685.1. Taxonomy (GTDB): domain Bacteria; phylum Pseudomonadota; class Alphaproteobacteria; order Rhizobiales; family Rhizobiaceae; genus Pararhizobium. The sequence goes on along the minus strand of UCNE01000019.1, from coordinate 53,091 downwards.
GGCGGCGCGCGCGCTGTCGTCCGGCTTCAATGACACCCCCGAGCTTGCCTCGCGGCCATTCGACATGTTGCGCGACGGCTTCGTGATGGGCGAGGGTGCGGGCGTGCTGGTCATCGAAGCGCTGAGCCATGCGATTGCGCGCGGCGCCGAACCCTTGGCCGAGCTTGTTGGTTACGGCACCACCGCAGATGCCCATCACATCACCTCCGGCCCCGAGGATGGGTCTGGCGCGGCAAGAGCAATGCAGATCGCCATCGATCAGGCAGGAATAGCCCCACATCAGATCCGTCATCTGAACGCGCATGCAACATCGACCCCGGTCGGAGACCGTGGCGAAATCGAAGCGATCAAGACCGTGTTCGGGATAGGAACGGATCTTGCCGTCAGCGCGACGAAATCTGCGACAGGTCATCTTCTAGGTGCTGCCGGCGGACTCGAGGCAATCTTCACGATCATGGCGCTCAGAGACCAGGTGGCGCCACCGACTTTGAACCTCAACGCGCCCGACCCCGCAAGCGACGGCATTCCCTTCGTCGCCAACAAAGCCCGATCCGTTTCAATGGATTACGCCATAACAAACGGCTTTGGTTTCGGCGGGGTGAACGCAAGCGCGCTGTTCAAACGCTGGCCTCGAAAAGCAGTATGATCTTCGACGCCGACGAACGGATGACGACAATGACCCCTTCACGAAAAATGGCAGGACCGAAGCCGGCGATCACCGTGGTCGGCATCGGTGGTGGTGGCGGCAACGCGGTCGCTAACATGCTCGCGCAAAATCTGGCAGAGGTCGATTTTCTGGTTGTGAACACCGATGCCCAGGTGCTCGCGTCCTCCACATCGCCGCGCATCGTGCAACTTGGCCTGAACCTCACCCAAGGCCTTGGCGCCGGGTCCCTGCCCGACGTCGGCCGTGCCGCAGCGGAAGAATCGATTAACGAGATCATGGCGCATCTGGACGGCTGCGATATGTGCTTCCTCGCGGCGGGAATGGGAGGCGGGACGGGAACCGGAGCGACGCCCGTCATTGCGCGATCGGCGCGTGATGCTGGCATTCTCACGGTCACGGTCGTCACGGAACCGTTTGCCTTCGAAGGTCCCCATCGCTTGCGGCAGGCAAGACAGGGTATCCAGCGGCTTGTCGAATGCGCCGACACGGTGATCGTCGTGCCCAACCAATGCCTTTTTCGTCTTTCTGATCCATCCACCACGCTCGCTGAGGCATTTGCCATGGCGGACGCGGTGTTATCGGCAGGCGTCAATTCGATCATCCGCCTGATCCTCACCGAAGGACTGATCAATCTGGATTTTGCCGATGTGCGCTCGGTCATGCGGAATATGGGAATGGCCGTGATGGGCACTGGAGAAGCGTCAGGTCCAGGCCGGGCAGCGGCAGCCGCAAAGGCCGCGATCGACAATCCGCTCTTTGGCGACGCCACACTCAAAGAGGCAAAAGGGGTTCTGGTCGCTATGTCGGCCGCTCATGGCCTGACGCTGTTCGAAGTCGATGAGGCGGCAAACGGGATCCGCGACGAGGTCGATGCGGATGCTGACATCATCTTTGGTGCGTCGTTTGACGCTGCGCTCGGGGACACGATGCGGGTCTCTATCGTGGCAACGGGCCTGAGCCGTGCCCTGTCGGCATCCGTGCTTGGCGCGCGGGTCGCCTAGATGTCCCAGCGTTGGGCACAACCTGGATTCATTCATGCGGGAGTAAGACGATGCTGAAACGATTTTTGGCGAAATGGCGGATCTGGGAGGAGGCCCTGACCGGTATCGATGACCTGCGCGGCAATCAATTGCTCAGCCTTGAACAGCGGGTCCGCCAGATCGAACAACAACTGGCCCAACTGCAGCCAAAACGCCGCTCGGAGACTGAGATCGAGCAACTTCTGTCGCTCGACAAACCAAAGGTCTGAACCTTGCCCGCATTGAGCGGGCAAGATGAACCTCATCCGGTGCAAATTCTCGGGCTCGCCGCGATCAGCGCAAATCGGGCGCCTCGTTGAGCAACGCCGGGTCCCAATGCCCTGCGGCCTTGCCATCTTTGATGCGCCACATGTCGAACCAGGTCGTGCTGTAGGTTTTCGACAAATTTTGCGGGTCTTCTTCGGTCCGGGCATAGGTCACTACCACCAGATCGCCCTCCGCAACCACATTGGCTATCTTCATGGAGATCTTCGCCGGGATCGGCTTGGGTTTCACCTTGAGCACTTCGATAAAATAGTAAATGACAGGCTTCAATCGACTTTGAGCGTTCGGATTGTGCTGGATGTAGTCGTCAGCAATGTACTGGCTTGCCTTGTCCCATTGGCCCGCTTCCAAAAGCTCAAGGATAATCTTGTAGACCACCTGTTGTTGGCATTCAGCCTTGGGTCGGCACTTGTGAACAGTGCTTCCGGATTATCGGACACGACCACGGCTTCCTGAGCGCGTCCAGCGGACGGGACGATGCCGGAGGATGCGCCGGTCACCAGTGCGACGCCAAAACTGGTCGTATTCATGAGGATCACTTCCCTTTTTGCTTCAGATTGGAGCGCCGCCACTCGGGTTGGCTAATTGGGACCGGAGAACGCAAATTCTGCTCTCAAACGAGCATCGACTGCTGAGCGAAGATACCCGCGCTCGCGCCTTGCCATATTGCCGTGGTAACCGAGGGGATGCCGGGGTTGGCAAGGTCACCGGCAGCGTAGATGCCTGGCATGCTGGTTTCGCGGCGCTCGTCGGTCTTGAGGGCGATGCCGGTTGGCGTATTGACCGTGGCGAGGCCCAGTGCGTCATGAAGGCTTGCGGACGGCTTATTGCGCGGATGCGCGAACAGGATGTCGACCGCGACATCGGGGCCGGTATCGATCTTGATGGTGGCACTATGGCTCCCGTGACGTGCGACTTCGGTGATCCGGCCATCAACGAGAGGTACCTTGCGGCCCGCCAGATCGGCCCGTATGTCGGGGGTGATGTCGTGACCATTGCCGAAGACAGTCAACCTGTCGGTCCAATCGTGAAACAGCCTGACCTGATTCATCGACTGCGGGCCAGACCAGACGAGGCCCCAATGCTGGTCAGCAACTTCGAAGCCGTCGCAATAGGGGCACGGGATAACGGATGTGCCCCAGTTCTCGGCAAAACCCGGAATATCAGGCATTTGGTCAACAACGCCATAGCTCAGGAGCAGGCGGCGCGCGCTAAGGGTTTCACCATCGCCAGTGAGGACGGAGAAATTGTCGATGGTACCTGCGATGCTGTCGGCGCGGGCATTGACCATCCTGATAGCAGGGTAGCGCGCGAGTTGCTGCCGCGCCGCGGCCAGGATGTCGGACGGTGGCTTGTCATCGTGGCCGAGCACACCGTGCGAGCGGCCAGCGAAGCGGTTGCGCTGAAGGCCGGTATCGAGAACGATGACTTTGCGGCGGGCACGGCCAAGCTGCAGAGCAGCGGCGAGGCCAGCAAAGCTGCCGCCGATGATAATGACGTGATTCATTGTGATTGGCTCCGTGTTGCGGATAGAGGGGGCTGGATTGGATTGTGCGGTGGCCTTAGCAGGAGGGACGCCAATGGCGGAAATTGCGGCCAGCTTCAGCACTGTTCGTCGCTGCATGGCACCCTCGCGGCTTAGGTCGGCGGAATTTGACTTGCACATTTCAGATACTGAATGGTATCGTAATATCAAATAACGATACTGTCAAGGATCGCAATAGCCATGAGTGAAAATGTCCGAAACCGACGCGGCCGGCCCGCCAACGAGGCGCTTGGTCAAACGATCGTCGACACTGCGTGCGAACTGTTTGAGGAACTGGGATTTCATGCGGCGACATTGGATAAGGTCGCCCAGCGCGCGAAGATATCCAAGCTCAGCATCTACAAGCACTTCGAGAACAAGGAGGCGCTGTTTGGCGCGGCCTTTGCGGCCCGCTGCCAGCAGTTAGTGCCGCAGAAACTTTTTGAAGGCGTCGATGGTTCAGCCGAAGATCAGCTCATGGCGGCGGGATCGTCACTGCTTCGCACGCTTCTGCGCCCGGAGGTCCGCAATGTCGAAGCCATGGTCATGGCCGACACGCCAAACCAGAAGTCGTTGAGCAAGCTCCATTACGAAGCGGGCCCCGCCCATATCATTGCGCAAATCGAGGGCCTGTTGCGTCAGTTGCATGCAAAGGCGGCTTTGAACGCGCCCGATCCGCTCCGGTCCGCCCGCTTGTTTGCAGCACTTTTCAAGGGCTCCGATCTCCTTATGATTGCACGCTTCGACGAGGCGAAAGCATCGGACGACAACGAGATCGAATCCTATTGCCGGTCGGCCGTCGCCATGTTCATCGCCGCGCACCGCGGCAACGACCATGCAGGTGGACAGCCTGGTTAAGAACGGATCGGGACAAGGCAGGATGTGGACATGGCAGAGCAAACTGGTGATCGGGTCGCGGATTGGAATGACCAAAGCGGCGAGCGCTGGGTCATCCACCAGGCCCGGCTGGACGCCATGCTGGCGGTGTTCGGCCAGGCCGCGATCGAAGCCGCCGCGCCCACAACCGGCGAACGCGTGCTGGACGTCGGCTGCGGCGCAGGCGAGTCGAGTCTGACACTGGCTGCCCTCGTCGGCAGGAAGGGCCAAGTGCTAGGCGTGGACATATCCGAACCGATGATTGCCAGAGCGCGCGCTCTTGCGCCACAGGATATGTCGGTCGTGTTCCGAGTAGCCGACGCCAGCAGGGCCGAGTTGCCCGACGGCGCGTTCGACATCCTGTTCTCACGTTTCGGGGTGATGTTCTTCGACGATCCGACAGGGGCGTTCGCCCATATGCGCCGTGCGCTCAAGCCGGGCGGACGGGTCGCTTTTGTCTGCTGGCGCGGCATGGCGGAGAACGATTGGATGCGTCTTCCGGTTGGCGCAATCAAAGGCATCGTCCCGCCGACACCGCCGGCCGCTCCCGAAGCGCCCGGCCCGTTCTCGTTCGGCGACCAGGGGCGTGTGGCGCGTATTCTAACGGCGGCTGGCTACACCGATGTCGCTATCGTGCCATTCGATGCCTCCATCCCATTCGGTAAGGGGGAGACGCGGGATGCGGCGCTCGACGACGCAGTAAACATGACCTTTGGGGTCGGCCCGCTGTCGCGCGTGCTTGCTGATCAGCCCGACGACATACGCAACCGCGCCTCGGTCGCGGTTCGTGCCGGCTTCGCGGGCTGCCCCGGTGAGCGGTCGGTGATGATCAACGGCGCGACTTGGATCGTCACCGCGCGCAATCCTGCAAGCTGATAGGAATTAACAGTCGGGAGGCAGAGTGTGGCGCGGGTCTCTCGGAGACAATTGGCGCCACGACGATGAATAAGGGGGCCGGCATGAAGGAGGCCATGGTTGGGAACAACGTTATTCTCGCAGGCATGGCCGATATGATTGTGCTATCTTCCTTGCACAGCAGGTTGCCCTACTCGGCAGCCATGGTCCTGGTAAACCGCGGCTCCTCCGCAATCGTTTCGCGGTGGCGCCCTTCCTTTGGAGGCTTGATCCGGAACCACACGGCGTACAGCGCCGGAAGGAAAAGCAGGATCATCACCGTCCCTGCTGCCGTTCCGCCGATCAGCGTATAGGCCATTGATCCCCAGAACACCGAATGCGTTAGGGGTATAAAGGCCAGGACGGCTGCGAGCGCCGTCAGGATGACAGGGCGTGTGCGCTGTACAGTCGCTTCAATGACGGCGTGATAGTCATCGAGACCAGCCGCCTGGTTCTCCTTGATCTGCTCCGTCAGGATCAGCGTGTTACGCATCAGGATACCTGCCAATCCGATCGAGCCGAGAATGGCGTTGAAGCCGAACGGTTGGTTGAACAGGAGCAATGCCGGCACCACGCCGGCGAGGCCTAGCGGCGCCGTCAGCATCACCATTGTCATTGTCGAGAGACTGCGAACCTGCAGGATGATGACGATCAACATCGCCGCGATCATCAGCGGAAAGACCTGGACGAGTGCGTTATTGGCCTTTTGGGATTCCTCGATGTTCCGCCCATTTCGATACGATACCCGACCGGCAGCGAGGCGATGAGTGGTTGCACAGCCGTCATGACCTCCTGCGAGACCTCCGGGGGCTGTGTCGCCTCGTTGATGTCGGAGCGGATCGTGATCACTGGCGTCCGGTCGCGACGCTTCAGGATTGGCTCCTCAAACCGGATCTCGGAGTGCCCGACCTGATCGAGCGGTACCTGACGGCCATCTCTGCTCATCAGAGAAAAGTCGGCAAGCCTCGAAGGGTCAAGTCGGTTTTCGCCGGCGCTTCGAGCAACGACAGGCACGTTGCGGATGTTGTCGCACACCTGCGTGACCGGAATGCCGTTCAGTAGCATCTGCTGTGCCGCCTCCGATGGAGAAAGGCCGATCAGGTTTAACCGATCCTGATCCGGTATGAAGCGTAACACCGGCGTGCGGTTACCCCAGTCGCGGTTAGCTTGGCGGACATGGGGAGCGAGGCCTTCGGATATGGTCGCGGAGCTGATCATCGCAGCAGTACCGATATCGGCGCATTCCTGCCGTACTTTCGTTTTCCAATCGACCTGCGGGCAATATCAGGGCCAGCGGTCATAACGCGCCGCACAAACACACCGAAGACATGACTGCACCCGACCCGCAAAGTTCAAGCGCCGGCTAAAATCACATTGCCAAACGGGTACCATCTAGACATGCCATCACCCTCGCAGTGGCCAACCTGGATCTCAGAAATCTTTAGATCAGCCCGATAGGCAGTCGTTTAGGGATCCCGTGGTGACGGCCATCGACGTTCCTGATGAGCATCGCTCAACCATCCAGCCAGGTGGCGAGGCCGTCCAGGGTCTGCAGCCCATACTCCACTGCGCCGAAGCCGACGATCACCTGGCGCCTTTCGCGGCTCGGATGGAGCTGGCGCATGGTCAGCACAGTCTTGCCGTCGGTCTGCTCATCGAAGGTCATCGTCATGTAGAAGCGGTCCGGGTCGTCGGGGTCTGGGGTACCATAGTCCACCACGATCAGCTCATCCGGAACGATTTTCAAGAAACGCATGAGATTGGGGAAGCGCCGCTCTTGGCCCTCGAATACGCCCACCATGTCGAAGCGCCATTGCCCACCCTCGCGGATATCGGCTTCGTGGCTCTCAATGTTGAGGCCGGCCGGGCCATACCATTGCGCCAGGGCGGCTGGGTCCAGCCAAGCGGCGAAGACCTTATGCCGCGGGTGCTTCAGCACCTTCACCAGCACGATCTCGCGCTCGATCGACCAAGTTTCAAACAGCTTTTCCATCGTCATGCCCTTCCGTCTTGTTCAGGTAGGCTTCAAGGCGATCGAGCCGCTCGGCCCCACGCCGGCGCTCCATTTCCATCCAGTCCGCCGCTTCGTCGAAGCGAGATGGGACCAGGCGGCACCAGCGGCTTCGTCCGCGCTTCTCGCTGGTGATCAATCCGCAATCCTCCAGAACCTTGAGATGCTGGGCGAAGGACGGCAGCGCCATGTCGAAAGGCTCAGCCAGTGTAGTGACCGGCAATTCGCCCTCCACCAGACGCGACACGACCGCGCGACGGGTCGGGTCGCTCAAGGCATGAAAGGCGAGGTCGAGCGGGTTCGAGTGGTAGGGCATACCAACTCGGTAAGCCCATCGCGTGTGCCAGTCAATGATAAAAAGGCACTTGCCTTAGTGTTTTGTTTGAATTAGGAAGGTAAATACCTTAGTATTTGGGAGTACTTCAATGACAGTACGTGTCGACCTTGTTATCTCGCTCGATGGCTTCGCAACAACGACGGACCAGACGCCAGACAATCCGTTCGGCCAGGACTGGTCGCGCCTAGTCGGCGCTTATGTCGCGACGAGGACGTTCCGGGAGCGTGTGTTCAAGGACACCAGCGGCAAAGGCACCACCGGCATGGACGACGCTTATGCAAGGGATTACTTCGACAATATCGGCGCGGAAATCATGGGCGCCGGCAAGTTCGGGCTGCACAACTTTCCTGATGATCCAAACTGGAAAGGGTGGTGGGGCAATGAGCCGCCATTCAAATGCCCGGTCTTCGTCCTGACGCACACACCGCGCGCCTCGATCGAAATGGCTGGAGGCACCACGTTCCACTTCCTCGCCGCTAACCCGGTTGATGCGCTGCAGCAGGCCGTAAAAGCCGCAAACGGCAAGGATGTACGGATAGGTGGCGGGCCAACGATGGTTCGCGATTATCTAAAGGCCGGACTTGTGGACCGCTTGCATGTCGCCATTGTTCCCATTCTGCTAGGACGTGGCATACGCCTATGGGACGATGTGCGCGGCCTGGAGGCCGGCTACACGGTCAAATCAGAAACGGCCGAAAGCGGCACGATCCACGTCACTTTTCATCGTTAGGTCCTGGCCTCAGGCGGTCGCGGATCGTCTAAAGCCTCGGCTTCGCTCCCGATTTCACGACTTCAAGAGTCGACCTGCCGGTTCCCAAAGCCCTGTTGTGGGTAACACGTATTCCAATCTATGCGATCGACTACGCCGGGCATGACAGGATTTGTCGCCATCATCGTTCGCCTCGATGACATCTGGAGAGGCAGCGCCGGTAAACCCGGTGCACCCCACAATTCATGAAGTGAGCCACGGCCTGCCCCCTTCCCTGATGGCACGCCCGTCGAGTAGATCGCGTGTCACGTGAAGTTCGGTCGGCGGGGCTTCCCGTTCGCTCAGGACACCGCGCCTCACGACTCTCGTCGTTCAATTCTGGCTTTCATCACCTCGCCCGAAACCTGCTATTCCGGAAATGACCTCATTGCTGCCATTCGTAGTAAGGCCACGCCTCCACGAATCCCACCGTCCGGCCGCTCACGCAATAGCTTCATGGCAAGTCACGACTGTGTTTCGGCGTGATGTTTAACCCCACCATCAGCACCGACCGCTGACCCCAGCCACACAGAAGAAACTCAAATTGGTCAGCATATTAATCTAGCCAGACCAGGATCATTCTTCCGTGCCGAAAGGAGTCTAACTTCAACACCTAATCACAGGTGTCCTGGGCAAACGACTTGCCAGCTGAAGGAACCGACGGAAGGAAGTTCAGATGAAGCCAATGTTATCTCCTTGCCGGTGCACGGCGTAGCCAAAACTGAGAACGTGATGCCATCACGGGTAACTCAGGTCCAAACCAAGCATCCTGCTAAGGACGAACGCTAACAGCCCTACTGCCAAAACTGCCAAAAGGAAGGCTGCAGCAATCATCCCGCTCGCGCGTAGCGCAGCTCGCCTTTCCTCCTTCCCCCCTTGGTCGTAGTGCCACTTGATCGCGAAGAACATGCCCGCGCCCAATCCGAGGGCTTTGAACGTACCGAAGGCAATAGGTACCCAATCCATAATGAAGGCTCTCAAGTGTATGAGCTACGCGCGTTATGATTTCAACTTAGGCAAACGTAGCAATGTTTAGATGTAACGGCAGGTGGCTACTTGTGGGTTCGAATAACGATTGACCTGTTCGCCTCAATAGTTTGTTTAAACTAAGCAACTGCCGACATGAGCTGTATGAGGTGACGACCGGACTGGGTAACCGAAGCCCTCGGCCTCCGACCCCGAGCGTCAAAGTGTTCTCAATTCGGAACTCGTGTGCGATTGCAGATGTTAATGTTAACCGCGTTCGGTGTGCCATTGCGAGGCTTCGATTGAGCGTAGTCGCGGTTGTTTTTTCGCTCTTCCGCCTCAAAGCAAGGCCGGCTCCTTATAAGCCAGCCTTTCAACAACCAAATGGGCAGAAGACAAGCCAGAAGCACGGGTGGGAGTGCGATGAAGAGGTGCGCCCAGATAGAGGGCGCATAAGCAACTTGGATTCGGCACGCCAGCGCCACGCCTGTTAAGCAAATGAAGCAGATTAGAAAGAACGCCAGACGATTAGTTGGCTTGGCGGAGGCGTTTTCGAGGCCACGTCCCAACCCTCTTTTGCTCGGCGACAGCAGAGGCGATTTGTCAGTCATTGTTGCAGCTTCCTAGAATTGATTGGATGCTATTGTGCATACATTATCCAATCAATGTCGCCCACAATTCAAATTGTCGCAGGGTTGGTGGTTATCGTCAGATTGACCGATGCAAGGTCCGGCCCACGCATTCGAGCGACCGTTTGCCGGTTCTCACTGGTGTTCAGCTGGATCAGACTGGTGACTGCAAACTATTCACCAGGGCGTAAGGCGTCAGTCATGCGCCAGCCGACCAACTAGTGTCGAACTGGCAGGACATCACAATTCCGGAGACGACACCCATTGCGAAGCGAAGATCGTATTCTAGCCTCGAAGCCCAAAAAAGCTCATGTTGCAATCCTCATCGCGCTTGAACTCTTACAAGATCAGATCGGGTCTCGTTCGCTCGTTCCGCTTCCCTGCCGACGGAACTCCCAGTCGATTTTCCCTTCCTCGGCTTTGTAGAAATACTGGCTGTTGACTAACCAGCCTTTGAGCGGGCGCAGAGGTAGAAGACAGGCGGCCAAGACCAAAGGTACCGATGTAAGAAGATGTACCCAGATGGGAGGCGTGTAAGCCACCTCGATATAGCAGGCGACTGCGACAGCAGGAATGCATGTAAAACATATAACGAAGAAGGCTGGCCCATCGGCGGGATCGGCAAAGGAATAATCCAGGCCACATGCATCACATCTGGGCTTCAGAGAAAGAAACCCATCAAAGATATGACCCTGCCCACACCGTGGGCAAAGACCTTTAATGCCAGTCCGAATTGGCGGCAGCGGAGGCCATTCACTTGCCATCGTCTTTCCTTTCAATTTTAGATTATATGCACTATCAATACATACATTAATGCAATCAATCCAGAAAGATTACAAAATGCCGCACATACAACCTCCATGGGCTGAACCCTTGCTGCGACCGCAGGTTCCCTGCTATTTAAAAAGCTTGGCCAGCTTGACCCCCAGAAGGTCTCCGCGGTAAGTGCCAAGTCCTGAAGCTTGGATAGATCAGCGAAATCTGGGCGGTAAGGTGTCACGCTTTACAGATGCTATGTCTGGCTTGACAGCAGCTGCGAGACACTTCCAGATAATGTCCATACAATCAGCAAATCAAATACTATAGGACTTCCAATGGTTGCGACATCATGGACGCCAAGACTAGACACAAAGGATAGCCCCATCTACCTGGCAATCGCTGACGCACTTGCGACGGATATTGCAAGCGGGCGGCTGGCGGAGGGTGCTCGGCTTCCGACGCAGCGCAGGCTAGCTGGCGATCTCGACATTGACTTCACGACGGTGAGCCGCGCCTATGCCGAAGCTCGAAGCCGAGGACTGGTAGAAGGAAGGGTTGGCCAAGGCACATATGTCAGAACGCGACCGAGCCGATTGTCCAGCCCACAGCCTTCCGGTTTGGTCGACATGAGCATGAACCTGCCGCCGCGTTTCGATAACACAGCACTCACGCGCCGGATCTGGGACGCAACGAAAGACCTTGAAGCCGAAGGACTTGATCTTTTGATGCGGTACCAGGAGCCTGGCGGGATCATGCGGGACCGGATGACTGCAACATCGTGGCTTAGGAAACGTCTCCCCGACGTTTCTGCAGACCGAATCCTGATTACGGCGGGCGCTCAGGGCGGTCTGCACGCCATATTGAGCGTTCTCGCGGAACCGGGGGATACGGTTTGTGCCGAAGAACTGACTTATCCAGGCTTCCGCTCGGTAGCTTCGCATTTGAAGCTCAAGTTGCTGCCGCTGGAAATGGACGAACAGGGCTTGCTTCCAGAGGCATTCGCGAAGGCCTGCCAAAAAACAAAGCCAAAAGCTCTCTATTGCATGCCGACGCTCCATAACCCTACGTCCCGTACGATGCCGCACGGCCGCCGCCTAGAGCTGGTGGAGTTGGGGCGCACGTACAACGTTCCTATTATCGAAGATGATGCCTACGGTGCTTTGGTTTCTGATGCGCCCGCGCCACTCGCTGTGCTCGCGCCGGAGATTGTCTATCATGTGGCCAGTTTGTCCAAGTGTTTGTCTCCAGCCTTGCGGGTCGCCTACGTCGCGGTGCCCAACGGGCGTAGTCCAAGGGTCGCTAGCGCCATCCGTGCGTCCGCCTCGCTGGTTTCACCTCTTACCAGTGCGACTGCATCACGTTGGATCGAGAGTGGGGTAGCGGATGCGGTCTGCCAAGCAATCATTCAGGAAACTGCGGCCAGAGTTCAGGCCATGAAGGCGATGTTGCCTTACGAGGTTGAAGTTTCCCCTGGTGGGTTCCACGTCTGGCTTGCTGTACCGAAACCATGGTCGAGAGGCGAACTGGTTTCGGCGCTTCGCTCTGTGGGAGTCGGTATCGTTTCAAGCGACGCTTTTGCGCTGTCACGACCTCCGGAAGCAGTAAGACTTGGATTAGGGGCTCCAGCAACGATGAAGGAATTGACGCGTAGCCTTTCGCTTCTGGTCGATCTCCTTGCGCAGGAGCCCGCCCTTTCAACGACAATAATTTGAATCTCCCGCATCGCCATGCCGATGATATCTCACGGGTGAAGTACAGATAGCTTTCTGGACTTGCTACGGCATCGTAAACTTAACGGGCTGTCGAGGGAGATAGGCGATCTGGCGGCAAGAAACACTGGCTGTGGCGAGCTGTCGATCAGGATGGCTTCGTTTTCGACGTGCTGATGCAGAGCCGCCGTAATACCAAGGCTGCCAGACGTCTGATGCGAAAGCTTCTGAAAGGACAAGGGCGTGCGCCGCGCGTCACGATCACTGATAAACTTCGATCCTACGGCGCGGCAAAGCGCGACATCATGCCCGGCGTCGAACATCGTTCGCACAAAGGATTAAACAATCGGGCGGAGACTTCCCATCAGCCGACACGACGACGAGAACGGATCATGAAGGGTTTCAAGTCAACCCGACATCTCCAGCGTTTCGTCTCCATTCATGACCCGGTCGCCAACCTCTTTCACACCCCACGCCATGATATTCCGTCCGACCATCATCGCGACTGAGAACCGCCGCCATGCAGATGTGGAACGAGATCGCACGCCTGAACGCCGCATAAAGCGAAAGCGGCAGCCGAGATTCTTGACCGCCGTCCCTTAAGTTTACGATGCCAGGCCTTCTTCTCCGCCGTGGCACTCGCTGCTACCGTCATCTTCCGGCTCTGATCAATGAGTCCTGACCCTAAATTCCATCGCGGTCAGTCATGCCGTCTTACCCTTCCCAACAGCACGAGCACCAGGATCGCCGTCGCTGTCGCAGCACCCGCCAGGACAAGAAGCTGAAAACGGAATGCGCCTTCATATGCCTGCAACAGCAGCGACCGTCCAGCCGTCGGCAAATGCACCAGGGCATTCTGTAGATCACTCATTGCCAACCGGTTCGATGCTTCGACCAAGTCTGCATTCGCCATTTTCCCTGATGCGCCATTCGGCACTGAAGTCACCAGTCCAGAGAGAATGTTGGCGGACATCATGGCCCCCACGGCGGCAATGGCCATCCCGTCGCCGGCCAGGCGTACCGCATTGAAGATTCCCGCAGCCATGCCCGCCCGTTCCTTGGGAACAACGCTAACGGCCAAACCATCCATCAACCCCCAGGGCAGGCCGATGCCAATGCCAATCACCAGCATCGCCGGCAAACGTGCGCTTTGCGCACCGCCGGATAGCGTCAAACCCAACCAGGCCAGTCCGGCTGCCGCAATGGCGAGGCCGATGCCAGACAGCACACCGACGTTGATCCAGCGCGCCAGCACGCCGGCAATGAAGGGCACCACCAGTAGTGGCGCGGACAGCGCAATCATCATCTGCCCGGCTGCCAGTGCGCTATATCCTTCGACCCCGATGAATCGGGCTGGCAGCATGACCAGCAGCACGATGTACGCATAGGCCGGCGCAATCGCCAGCACCTGCACTCCGATGAACCGGGCATTGGCGAACAGGGACAGGTCTAGCATGGGCTTGGTCTGCCGGCGTTCGATGACGACAAAGGCGGCCAGCAACATGAGGGCGCTCGCCAGGCAAGCCAGTACCCAGGCATGGCTCCAACCTCGCTCGGGGGCAAGAATGATGCCGTAGGTCAGCACGGCCAGACCGGTGGTAAAGCTGATGGCGCCGGGCCAGTCCAGTCCCGTGGCGTCGGGGTCGCGTGTCTCGCGGGCAAATGGTGCAATGAGTGCGGCTGCCAGCAAGGCGACCAGCGCCGGCAGAAAGAACACCCATTGCCATCCCAGGGTGTCGATCAGCAGTCCAGCCATAAATGGGCCGAATGCCGCTCCAGCGCCGAAAGTCGTACCGATCAGGCTGAATACGCGCGTGCGGGCGTGTCCATCGAACTCTTGTGTCAGCGCAGCCATCGCGCCCGCAAAGGCTGCTGCGGCGCCCAGGCCCTGAATGAGCCGCAGGATGTCGATCCAGAACACGGACTGCATGAAGGGAATGGCCGCCGTTATCAAGGCGAACAACAACATGCCAGACAGCCAGACCCGCTTGCGCCCATAGGTATCAGCCAGGCTGCCTGCGGCCAGTGTCGCACTGCCGTAGGTCAGGATGTAGGCGTTGATGATCCAGGTCAGCTCGACCGCGCTGCCGCCAAGTGCCTGGTTGATCGAGGGGACGACCACAGCGGGGCCGGCGATGCTCAACGGAATGACGGCAGCTGTCAGGCAACCGGTCACGATCAACGGGGTCTTATAAACCCTCGCGTCCGACGCAGGTTCGGTGGTGGTGGTACTCATCGGGTATCCCTTAAAGATGGCGCGTCACTCCCGGTTTCCGCCGAGAGTGACTTACGTCCTCGGATTCATGGCTGTAGCGGCAATGCCGCGAAGGCTCTATTGAATAACTGATGATACAAAGGAACTATTCATGGAAAAATAGAGCAAATATCATGATGATCATGACTGATTGATCATCAATTGGAGGGTGAAATGGATAGCCACAGCGGCATGACGATCTTTGTGCAGGTGGCCGAATTGCGCAGCTTCGCGGCAGCGGGACAGCGGTTGGGTATCTCCGCGTCGGCGGTTAGCAAGGGCGTGGCCCGGCTGGAGCAGAAGCTAGGCGTGCGCCTGTTTCAGCGCAGTACCCGCAGCGTGAGCCTCACAGCGGAAGGCACGCTGTTCCTCGACCGTTGCCGGCGCATCCTTGCGGAGATCGCTGCGGCCGAGAATGAGTTGGCCAGCACGACGGCGACCCCGCAAGGCCGATTGCGGGTAAGTCTGCCTCTGGTCAGCGGGTTGATGTGGCCGGTGTTGTCGGCTTTTGCCAGCCACTATCCGCAAATCGAACTCGACCTGGATTTCAGCGACCGCTTGGTGGATGTCGTCGACGAAGGATTCGATGTGGTGGTGCGCACTGGAGAATTGAGCGACTCCCGACTGATGAGTAAGCGCCTGGGTATCAGCCGCTTTGTCTGCGTGGGCGCACCACGCTATTTCGAGCAGCACGACATGCCCGAACAACCCGAGGACATCGCCCGGCACGCTTGTCTGCTGCATCGCGTCCCAAGCACCGGTCTGCTGGAGAAATGGCGTTTGCGGCGCGGCGGCGAGGACGCCGACATGCGCCCAGCGGCAAGCATGACGAGCAACCACCTTGAGACGCTGCGGCATATGGCCATCCAGGGCCACGGTATCGCCTATCTGCCGGACTTCGCGGTCAAGGCGGCCCTCGATCGTGGAGAACTTGTGACGGTGTTGGACGAATGGGCCGGTTCGTCCAGTACCTTCTGGATATTGTGGCCTTCCAATCGGCAACTGTTGCCCAGAGTGCGGGCGTTCGTTGATTTCATGGCTGAACATCTGTTCCCGGCAGGGGCATTCGTAGGGTCAGGACCCATTGATTTGGTCTGAGGGCTGTGATTCAGGCTCGCGGTGAGGAGCTTGGATGATGCGTGATTTGTTCTGGCTGACGGAGAGCAAATGGCGCGTTTTCAGCCCTATTTTCCGAAGAGCCATGGCCGCGAGCGGGTCGACGATGGGCGGGTTTTGAGCGGGATCATCTTCGTCAATCGTAATGGGCTCAGATGGCGGGATGCGCTGAGGGAATATGGCCCGGCAAAGAGGGGTCAGAACAAGAGCAGTCCAACATCGTACGCTAAGGCCGAACGGAACGTGAACGATGTCATAGCTCGGATCTGCGGCATCCGATCTCTGTGGATAGCCATCGACATGCGCCAGTTTTGATTTCTCTGTCCGGCTCGGCTCGACAACGCTCCACAAAGATTGGTCACGAATGGAGTCGGGCGATGGCAAAGCGCAAGCTTCTCAAAGATCAAGATCGACGGAAGCTTGTCGACGTACCAGTCGACGAGGACAGCCTAATCCGACACTATTCGTTGTCGCCGGCCGATCGCCTGGAGATCGAACTGCGGAGACGTAATCACAATCGGCTCGGCTTTGCCATCCAGCTAGGGTCGAGCGCTGGGGGCAGAGGAAACTCCGCCTCGCCCCATGCTGAAATATGTTGCTGATCAAATCGGCGCCACCCCAGAAGCATTTACCCTCTATGCACGCCGCGAAGAAACACGTCGGGATCACACGGCACGTTTAATGGCATATCTGGATACAAGAAGCGCCACGGTGCAAGATCGCCGAGCCGCGCTATTGGCCGCAATCCAGGCGGCGGCGACGTCCGACGACGGTGCTGCAATAGCCAGTTCGCTTGTCGCAACGTTTCGCGAACACGGAGCTCTTCTGCCGGCGATCGACACGATCGAACGGATCGGCCTTGCCAGCCGTGCGATAGCCCGGCGCCGGGCAGAAAGAACTCTGGTTGAAGACATCCCAGTCGATAGGCTTCAATCACTGGATCGGCTGTTAGAGGTTGACCCGTCGATTGGCCAGACGCGCCGTCATTGGCTGCGCTCGGCGCCAGACGCGCCGGGCGCGTCGAACCTCGTCGGGCTGACCGAGCGGATAGCTTTTCTGCGGCGGCTGGAGATCGATCCGAAACTACAGGCGCGGGTATCATCCCGACGGTGGGAGCAGATGATACGGGAAGGTAACGCAACGCCGGCCTGGCTTGCCAACGACTTCAACGCTAGCCGTCGCCACGCTCTGATCGTGGCTCAAGTCATCAAGCTTGGCCAGAAGCTCACGGACGATGCGGTCACGATGTTCATCAAGCTGATGGGTAAGTTGTTCTCACAAGCCAACAATCGAAAGAAGCAGCGACAGGTGGACTGCAGAGCGAACACCGCCAAAGCGCTACGCATGTTTCTAGATACGATCACCGCACTGCAGTCCGCCAACGACTATGGTCGGAACGCGTTGGAGGTGCTCGACCAGAAAGTCGGCTGGGACCGGCTGCTTCGGATCAAGCCTGAGCTCGAGTCGATGGTTGAGGACAACGAGGCAGCGGCGTTGGCCGTAGCAGCCGAGCAATATGCGACGGTCAACAAATATGCCGGTGCATTCCTTCAGGTCTTCACGTTCCGCTCGGCGCGTCGTCACGATCCGCTTCTCGCGGCAATTGCACTGCTGAAGCGACTCCATGCCGAGAAACGGCGGACACTGCCGGATCGCATCCCGCTCACCCACCTCAGCCAGACCGATCGGCGACTCATCTTCGAACAGGAAAAACCCGATCGCCGTCTCTACGAGATCGCAACGCTCGCAGTTTTGCGAGACCGGCTTAGATCTGCGGAGATCTGGATCGACGGCAGCCGATCTTTCCGGCCGATTGACGAACATCTGATGCCGCGGTCGACATTCATCACGATGAAGGAAGAGGATCGTCTTGGATTGGGCGTCGAGGCTGATGGCGCGCGGTGGCTTGCCGAAGCCCGTCAGATGCTCGACTTCAACCTGAAGCGTCTGGCGCACAGAGCCCGATCCGGAAAGCTCGAAGGAGTTCGTCTTGCGGCCGGAACGTTGATCGTCACACCAACCGCCGGCGAAGTCCCCGTGGCCGCCGAGGAACTGAATGCCGAGATCAGCGACATGTATTCGCTGGTCGAGGTTCCCGATCTGTTGAGAGACGTGCGTGAATGGACCGGCTTTGCGGATTTCTTCACGCATGTTCGCACCGGCGACACTCCGAAAAATGTCTCTGCCATGCTCGCGGGCGTACTGGCGGATGCGACCAATCTCGGGCCAAAGCGAATGGCGGGCGCATCCAAGGGGATCAGCGCTCACCAGATCGGCTGGATGCGCACTTTCCACGCCCGATCCGAAACATATCGTGCTGCGCAAGCATCTATAACCGATGCACACACCCGCCATCCGCATTCCCGCCTTTGGGGCAACGGGACGACATCTTCTTCAGATGGCCAGTTCTTTCGTGCGAGCGACCGAGCCGCAAAGCGCGGCGACATCAATTTGCATTACGGCAGTGAACCCGGATCGAAATTCTATAGCCATCTATCAAATCAGTACGGCTACTTCAGCATTTTGCCCATCAGTCCGACCGAAAGCGAGGCGGCCTATGTGCTCGATGGGCTCTTCGATCAGGACACGGTCCTCGACATCCATGAACACTTTACCGACACGGGTGGTGCCAGTGATCATATCTTCGGGCTGTTCGCCTTGCTCGGAAAGCGGTTCTCACCGCGACTGCGCAATCTCAAAGACCGGAAATTCCACACGTTCGAGAAGGGCGACGCATATCCGGCCCTGTCGAACCATATCGGGGCGCCGATCAACACCACTCTCATTCTCGACCATTGGGACGATCTGCTCCATCTCGCGGCGTCGATCACAACGCGGTCCGTGGTGCCGTCTACGATCCTGAAGAAGCTGTCCGGATCTCCAAAGCAAAGCCATCTCGCAAGGGCGCTGCGAGAACTCGGCCGTATCGAGAGGTCGCTCTTCATGATCGAATGGTACTCAAGTCCAGCATTGCGGCGGCGCTGTCAAGCCGGCCTCAACAAGGGCGAGGCAGCGCATAAGCTGAAGCGCGCTGTCTTCTTCCACGAGCGAGGCGAAATCCGTGATCGGTCGTTCGAAAGCCAGGCTTTCCGCGCCTCGGGGCTCAATCTGGTGGTCAGTGCGATCGTGCACTGGAATACGGTTTATCTTGATCGCGCGGTCACTCAGCTGAAACGAGCGGGGCGAGACATTCCTGACGCTCTGTTGAAGCACATCTCCCCGCTCAGTTGGGAACATATCAACCTTACAGGTATCTACACCTGGGATGCGGAGCATCAGATGTCGAGCGGATTCCGATCGCTCCGCCTTCCGGCTGGGCTAAGGCACGCCGCGTAAGTTCCTACTCCGTTCGCCCTTAGCGTACGATTTCGCACTGGTCTTGTTCCGACCCCAGATACGGCCATATTCGGGACCGGTCACCGCCCGAAGTTCGACGCGCCCGTCGTCCATCTCCAGCGTCTTGACCATTTCGGCGCTGTGGTTGAGGAGCCCGTGCTGGAGGTTGATCGCGGCCAGTGGCGCCGGCAACTGGCGCATATAGCTCGCCGGCGCGCCAACCAGGCTGCAGAGCTGACCATAACTCCACTGGGTCGGCGCCAGTGGATCGCGACCGCCGGGAACGATCAGGGACAAACGTTCCGCATTGTCACGAGTGGCCTCGACGCGGATCTCGGCAGTTTCGACGGTACGGACACGGGCGCGCTCGGTCCTGGCGCTGACGGTGCGATGCAGATCGCAGAGCGAGAGATAGCGTTCGTCGTCCGGGCGTGAGAACCATTCGGACGACACACGGCCGATGCGCTCGCCGCGCGAGATATCGACCTTGAAACCGGCGGAGCCGGAGCGGGAATGTTGGGCAAGATTGTTCATGATGCAGTCTCCTGAAACGGAAAACCCGGCGGTTCCGCGTCGAGCGAAGGCCGGGCTGGTGGGTCGAAAACGGATTCTCAGTTGCTGCCGCTGCGGAGCGTGCTCTCTCTAACCCCCTCGCGGCCACCCCGCCCGCCGCCGCTCTCTCCTCTCCTGCCGGATCAACCGCCACTGCCGCGCGGCAGAGGGCTGCGCCAGGAATTCCTGGCATCCTGCGGTTTCTACGGATCGCGGAGGTCAAGCGTTCGATCACGTCAGGATCGTCCGAACGAATGTCGAACACATGCGGGACGGTCCGAAAATTGCCGTGGAAGCGGACTTCGCCGTCGGGGAGAGTCCTGACGAAGTGCTCTTCGAAGAAGCGATCCAGCGGATATTGCTCCAGCACCGCGATCAGAGCATCAATCGTATCCGACGCCTCACCGGCCATCTTGCTGCCGCTGGAGATGATGATGGTCCCGATCATGGCTGCAGGTCCCGTGGCCAGGTTCGTTCGGCGATGGTCATGAGCGTCGTCATGGTTGATCCTTTCTTTGGGGAGGAATGAGCGGAGCGGTGACCGCGGGGGATTGGAGAGCCGGCACCTCTTCTCATCGACCTGTTCACGGTCTATATTCTGGTCAAAGGAGACGCGAACCATGAAGCTGTCGGAACAGGTCAAGCCAATGAGCTATCTCAAGGCGCATGCGCCGGAGATCATCCGCACGCTTGGCGACAACCGCCAGCCGGTGGTCATCACCGTGCATGGAGAGGCGAAAGCGGTGCTTCAGGACGTGGCGCAATATGAAGAGACGCAGGAAACCCTGGCGCTCCTGAAGGTGCTGGCTCTGACCGGCAAGCAGGTGGAAGAAGGCAAGGTTCGTCCGGCCGCGGAAGCCTTCGCACGCATTCGCAAGCGCATATCGGATGAGCAGCCCTGATGTCCTATCGGGTTCTCTTTGCCGAGGACGCCGAACGGGATATCGAGGAGCTATACCGCTTCATCGCAGGGCGAGACGGTGTCGAAACGGCCGAGCGCATTCTTGGCGAAATCGAAACGGCCTGCCTCGGCCTGGACGCGCTCCCGGAGCGGGGAAACATTCCGAAGGAACTCGTTTCTATAGGCATCTCGGACTATCGTGAACTGCATCATAAGCCCTGGCGGGTGATTTACCGCATCATGGACAACGACGTGGTGGTCTACTGCGTCGTTGATGGCCGTCGCGATATGCAGTCCTTCCTGGAACGGCGATTGTTGCGCTGACCGGCACGATCGCGGATGTGCTGGCGTCACCAGTGATGCCAGGCCAGATTCTCGACCTGCTCTGCGTCGCGATCGAGCAAGACATGGCTGAACCCCTGCTGGCGGACCCATGTCATGACGCCGAAAAGATCGCCGGGAATGCGCAGGTCCCCTTCGCCGGCGTTTTCGTCATGGGCGTAGAAGAACCAGCCATAGTCGGCATACGCCCCTCCCACACACGGCCATTGCGCGCACGGGGTGCTGTGGAGCATCCGGGCGGTTTCGGCACTTACATGACCTGTTGAGATGGCCACGAATTGGTGGCTTTCCGGTTTCGTCATGGATTTGACCTTTTAGTGGTACGGCGGTCCGGACAATATGCCGTCGGGATCGAACCGCCCGATCTACCGGATAGATGCGCCAATCGAGACGGGTGCATACTGGTACCTCAATCGATCGCCTGAAAGATTTCGGCGGCCTCGGAGTGGTCCGCCGAATATTCGTAGAGGCGCGTGTAACCATCCGACAGGACGTCGGATCGATATTGGAAGGAAAGATGCGAGAACGCAAAAAGCGTTGCTATAATCCCCGCGGCCTCGGCCGAGACCTCTCCCTGAAAGCCGGTAATCTCGCCGGTGATCCTGAATCGCGATTTGGATCTCGGAGCCAGAAACAGCGGCTTGCCCTCATACTCGTAGAAATCCCAGAACCCGCCGCCATAATCGAGCGGGCTGAGCCGCTCCATCAAGCTGTAAGTGGCGTTCTCACCGATGATCAGGAGAGAACGCCCAAACAGGGTGGGCAGGAATTGCAGGCGGCGCTCGTCACCGACGATGGAGGCGGTTTGGAGGGGAACTTCGGATATCGACATCGATTTTTCTCCAGGGAGGCGAAAGGATTGAGGCCGGCCGGCCCTCTCTTAACCGTCCGGCTCGCCCCTCTCCCGGCCCCACTCTTTCCTTTCCGGCCGATACCAACCGCCTCCTTCTTTCGCCCGCGCGGGAAGAAGGAGGCAGACGTCGGGTCGCTGCTTGACGAGAAGCAGAAGCCCGACGCGACGGCCGGGCTGGGATAGATTGAAGTGAGGTTCTGCATTGACGGCGGACTGGGTCAAAAGTCCGAGTGCCCCAACAGGAATTAACCTGGATGGAGGCGCCGGTACGCCGTTCGAATCGCTGCCATTGCCGCCCGAAACTCGGCAGTGCCGACAGCATCCGAAAGGTCCATCGTGGCTACGACGGTCTCACAAGCCGATTGGATCTCCTCATCGCTCACCAAATCTGGCGAAAGCCCGCAGAAATCGCGATCGTTGCCGTACTTGACGTCGATCACAACGCGGACACGTTCTTCCTGCAAACGTACAAGGACATGGCTTGGCTTTGGAGCGTCGGGAGGCCCTTCTGGATCGGGAGCGCCAGCCAAGATCGCCTCGCCCCGCGCAATCGCCCAAGCCGATCTGGCAAGCCAGTCGAGGGACGGCAGCTGCGCTGTGCGAGCTCCGCGGAACAGTATCTTCAACAGGCCGAGCAGGATTTCAAAGTGACGGGCCCAGCGCCGGGTGAGTTCGTCGAACTGGGAGGGTATCGGTATCGACGCTCCGGTATTCGCGGAGTCCGCGCCCTTCCAAATCCCACTCACGTAGGTTTCACCGGAGGCGTCGACATCCTCCTCGCCATCGTCCCAGCCCTCGTCGGCGATGGCTGCGCGGCACGCCTCTTCGAGCGTGTCCGCCTCATAACTGCGCTGCCGGTACACCGGCAAATTATAGGTCGTTTCGATCTTATAGGCAGGCATATGACCTCCCGAAATGGAGAAGCCCGGCGCGATGGCCGGGCCTCGGATTGATCAATGGTCGCCTGACGGGCTATTCCGCCGCTTCGAGATGTTCGCCCCCGTCCTTGTCGGGATCAGCGGGCGCCTGCCTGGCATCGACCTCTTCGGTCAGAAAGGCGGGCAAATCGACGTCGACAGTTTCGGTGGGATTGTCGTCGATGGTCGCCTCTCCCGCGGTCTCGGAAGGCGCAGCTTCGACCGGGATCTCATCCGCCGGATACCGCAGGACCTCCGGCAGCCATCTGGTGCCCTCCAGCAGCCGTGCGGCTTCGTGCGCCATATCGGGCTTCCTGAGGTGGTCGATCAGTTGCGCCGACTGTTCGCCCTTGGCTTCGCGGACGGCCTGCAGGATGTGGGCCTTGGTGACGCGCCCGAGATAATTATCGACCGTCGGCGTTCAGCCTGCCTCGACCATGCCGAACCCGATCGACTGGGCAAGCTGCTTGGCATGGTCGTTTTCCTTTGCCCGGCGGTTCCACTGCTGGATCGTGGCGTTGAGCGCCAGCGAGGTGCAATGGGCAAACAGCGCCATGCGGCTATCCTGATCGAGTGTGATGAGATAGCTCCAGACCGCATCGGCATCACCGGGAAGATCGTGCCCCCAGTTCTCTTGGCGCTGATCGATCTCCTTTGCCCAGACGGTATCCGCCAGTCCGTGCGCCTGGTTCGAAACCCCGTGCTGCGCCGTGATTTCCAGGCAAGACGCCGTCCCATATCGGTAGAAAGTCTTCAGCACGAGAAGGTGTAGCGCGGCGATGAACGCCATGATCGGATCATTGGCGAGTGCGTTCCTGAGCGCGACAGTGCGGGCCGCGGTCAGATCCTCGATGAGACGCTCGGACAGCGGCCGGATTTTGCCGTCGTCCTCGTCCGGTTCCTCGACGCCGGCCGGCTTGCCGTTGACCGACACACCACCCGTCGCCGGAACAGCGTCGTCGTCGCTTTCACCGTCCTGATCGACATCATCGCCGGCGGCGTCATCCGTCTCAGTGACTGGCTCGTCTTCGGGCCGGACATAACCGCGTTCGATCTTCAACTCGCCATTGGCGGCTAGCGAGACAAACGCACCGCCACGGGCAACGTCCTCAGGGTCGAAGACGTAAGGCCTGTCATTCAGCGCATCCAGTTGGGTGCCGAGCTCCTCGAGACGTGCCTCGGTTTCTTCGGAAGAGTCGTCCGCTTCCGCGTACTCGGCTTCAAGCTTGTCGTATTCCGCCTTCAACGCATCGTGGCGGGCAAGCTCTTCCTCGGTGTGTTCGGCCATTTCACCGTAGAAGCGCCGCAGTC
Source organism: Hyphomicrobiales bacterium (assembly GCA_900473685.1). Lineage (GTDB taxonomy): Bacteria > Pseudomonadota > Alphaproteobacteria > Rhizobiales > Rhizobiaceae > Pararhizobium. Next base: position 29,084 of record UCNE01000019.1, on the reverse strand, counting down.
CGGACGTGTGGCCATACGGAAAGTCGAAGGCTGCATCGACCCATTTCCACCCCTCTTCCGCCTTGAGAACTTCCGCGTCAGCCGTCAGCTTTTCGAGGACGAGTTGCTCGAGCGTTGCCGGATCCTGTAGCCATCCGCCATTGTCCTGCTCGAAGAGGTCGCGCATCACGACGCCGCCAGCCGCCTCATAGGCCTCGACGGTGACGTAGACGGCGCGGCGATCGGAAGCCCGAACCGCGGTTTCGGTCAACATCCGGCGGATGCAATATGCGCCCTGATTGTGCGACCGGGAGATCGTATCCCAGACCTGCTCCTGACGGACGTGGTCATTGGTGATTGTGAACGCCATGACCTGGCCGAGCTTCATCTCGTCGTCGGCGTAGAATTCGAGAAGGCGCGGCGAGACCGACGCCAGCCGCAGGCGCTGCTTCACGGTTGCGACCGACATATGGAAATTTGCGGCGATTTCCTCCTCGTCCAACCCCTGTTCGCGCAGGGCCATCATGGCGCGAAACTCGTCCAGCGGATGAAGATCGACGCGCCTGACGTTTTCGGCAAGCGAGTCCTCGGCTTCAAGGGTTTCGCTCTCGCTGACGATGCAGGGAATGCCGGTGGTCTTCGTCAGTTGCTTGCGGTCGACCAACAGTTTCAGCGCACGGTATCGACGGCCGCCGGCCGGGATGCGATAGATGCCCGTCTCCTTGCCTTCGGCGTCGAATTCCGCACGGACGTTGAGGCTGGTCAGCAGCCCGCGCCGGGCAATGTCGTCGGCGAGTTCCTCGATCGAAACGCCCGCCTTGGTCTTGCGGACGTTCTGCTGGCTGAGGACGAGCTTGTTGAAGGGGATATCGCGCCCGGCATTGAGCGCGATTTTTTGAATGGCCTGTGCCATATCGTTTCTCCGTAGCGGATCGGCCGGAGCCTCTCTCCAGCAACCTCAACCCGCCACGAACGCCCCTTCCCCCCTCTCCCTCCCTTTCCGGTCCGCCGCCCTCCCCGTTTCCGGCTGGCGCCCGCCTGATCGCAAATCGCAGATGATGGTTTGTTCAGATGGCCTGCACGATGGAAATCGGATGCCAGGAAAGAGGATTCGGCCGCCAAATGGGATAGACCCCTGCGGGTGTCACCGTCATCTCGGGGAGCATGGTTGGGCGACATGACCTGATCAAGGGCGCTGGCAAGTTCATGCTGGTGAGGCTTACTGCTCCCTGGCGAGCAGCGGATACTCTCTCCGAGCCGCCACCCCTCCCCGCTTGGGCGCAGGGTTTGACCAAAATTTCGCTATAAATTTTGGTCTGCAATACTTTCTAACTTGATACTGACCAATTTGGAAAACACCTGCGATAGTTCGCCGAACTCGAGCGTTGAATCCTTCAATTGAAATCACGTGGACGGTATCCCGGACATATTCACGGCTGGTGTGGTTGCCCCTCTCGTGTGCGGCGAAGTTTTCGCCAATAGCAATGAATGCCTTTGCCTCGTCACTCATCAAATGAGCCTGAAGCTTAACATGTAGCGCAATGCCCAAAACACGACAGGCGACAAACCCCAAATCAGGCGTTGTCGTACAGTGTCACATTCCGACAGGGTTTGTCGCGCAAAAAAAGCGCCGGTTCACGTCAGCGATTTCGCTCCGCCACACCGCTATGCGGAAATCACTTGTTTCCCGTCACCCGCAAAATCCCGTAGCGGGTATTATTGCAGAGATTCCCACGGAGCCCCTTGCAGCCCAGGTGCAGCGCGGACTACACACGGCTCACGAAGTCTCTCAGAAGCGCCAGACCTTCTGGCCAGCCGCCGAGTTCGCTTTGGCCGTTGATATGGCCAGCCGCGCCGATTACCTTCAAATCGCAACCCCACTGTTCTGCGCGCGTCTGGACATAAGGCAGTGAACCATAGGGATCATCGGTACTTGCCACGATGAGGGAAGGAAATCGGAATTTCCTCTGCGGCGTATCTGCAAAGCTTACAGCTTGTAAGGGAAAAACCGAAGATTCCGGATCCGGCACGGCGACCAACATTGCCCCCGTGATTGGCAGATCAGAAACTTGATGCCAATGTGCGACAAGCAGGCAGGCTAGGCTATGAGCCACCAGAATGGGCGGCGTTTGGGCGGCACGCACGGCTTTCTCCAGCGCCGCTACCCAGTCGGAAAGATCAGGCTTGTCCCAACTCGTAGGGGCAAAACGACGTATCGCGGGATCGGCGTCCTCCCAAAGCGTGTGCCAATGGGACTGGCCGGAATTGGCGATACCCGGCAGATGAATGATTTCAGTCATGCTTCGTCTCTTCGTTATCCTCCTGCAGTTATGACCATTTACGAGAACAGGAAAAATAGGCATTCATCGGAAAAGAGCCTCACAAACCGATGGATTCAATGTCAATGACGAAATATTTCGATTCACGTCCCCAACTCGATCCGACGGACATTTCCATGATCGAAATCTTGCAGGACGACGGACGCATCAGCGTTTCCGAACTTGGAAGAAAGGTCGGCCTCTCTCAGCCGGCAACGTCGGAACGTCTGAAGCGGCTCGAAGAGCGTGGTATCATCAACGGCTACAGGGCTGTCATTGATCCTGCCTCGATAGGGCTTGGAATGATGGCTATCATTCGCCTGCGCACCACGCATGAATACATCAAAACGTGCTTGAAGCAGTTTTCGGAGATGCCCCAGATCATTGAAGTACTAAGGTTGACTGGAGAGGACTGCTTCCACCTGAAAGTGATCGTGCCTTCACCAGCCGAGCTGGAAAGCATTGTCGATGCCGTTGCCCGCTATGGTTCGGTCACCACGGCGATCGTTCTGCGCAGCGAGCCCGCCAAGCGTATTGGACGTGAACTCATAACGAAGGGCTGAATTCGCAATAGTCCCAACAAAAGTTGGAATTTCGCACCAGAGTTTTGCAACGCGCATTTTAGCACCGCTGTTCATGCCAGGAGCGGCAATATGATTTTCCCCAGGCCGTCATTCCCATCCAGGAATTGCCTCACGTTCCCATCAAATATTCGACCCCTCCCTTTCGGGACGATGAGACCGAATGTCTTCATCAGGCCGCGGATCTGGTTGCTGAGTTGGGGCGAGATGTTGAGGAGCTGATTGCGAGCCGCCACCAGCGTGCGGTCAGCATGCTATCAAAAGACTTTACCCGGACTGCTTTGTAGAAGCCGGCTTCGGCCAAATGGGCCAGGCCATCCGCGTCATTGGCATCGGTCTTGTTGAGCGTCTCGTCCAAGACCTTTTGCGCGCGCCGCGCCTCAATGCAGATTACGGGGAGCCCTTCGGCCGTTAGCGCATGATAGAACCATGTCGACAACGGACCTGTCTCAAATACAACGCGCTTGGCGTGCGGGGCGTGTTTCCGGGTCATTTGCGCCAAAGCCCCCTTGGATCGGATTGGCACTTGCCCCGCCATATCCGCTTCCCGTCCTTTCGGATCGAAATTGCGGTCTCTTTTAATGAAACGTCCAGTCCGATATATTCCACCATGGTTGCCTCCGGTTGATGTTTGGGCCCGGTGCTAATCGTGAGCCCGTATTTTCCATCTTATCGTGGGCAACTACCCTTACCAGCCAACTTATAAATTCGGCCTGGGAACATCGCGCCGCGATTACCCCATGTTCTGCTCCGCCGTTGACAGTAGCGCCCGCGGCGTGAAGAGGCGTCCCTGCGGGGACCGTGTGCCTGAGGATATTTCGCTGATCACCTTCCACGATGCGGACTGGACGAGTGTTACAAGCCCTCCGATCACAGTCATCGACCAGCCGGTCTACGGCCTCGGTAAAAGTGTTGCAGAACTGCTGATCCGCAGGCTTAAGGGCGATATCCGGCAGCCTGAGAGGGTAATTTTGGCGACGTCCATCATCGAACGCGGCTCCGCCCCCCCCCTCCCAAATGACGCGTTAGGATCCTTGGATACGCGATCGAATCTGGGCAAAAGAGTGCAGACACTTTAACACCAGACTTCATTCCCTACATGCGCTGACGAGGGGCCTCGTGTTGCAGTCAGCATTCTTCGCTCCAGATCCGCATTCGCAAGGACTTCAAAATGGACTCCCAGATCAATGACCTCGATAGGCTCATTCAGAAACTCTCTCTGGATCACGAGACACACCTGATCGAACTCCGCCGTGACATCCATATGCATCCTGAAACCGGGTTTGACGTCGAAAGAACCAGCGGAGTCGTGGCTCGCGAGTTGGCGGCCCTTGGCATCGAACATGTGACGGGTGTCGGACGCACCGGTGTCGTCGGCTTCATCAAGGGTGGAGCGCCGGGACCAACCTTGGTCATTCGCGCCGACATGGATGCTCTGCCGATCGAGGAGCAGACCGGCCTGCCCTTTGCCAGCATTGTCGAAGGCAAGATGCACGCCTGTGGTCACGACCTCCATACCGCCACTCTGATCGGAGTAGGAGCCGTGCTCAAGGAGATCGCTCCGCGTCTTCGCGGAAACATCAAGCTGATGTTTCAGCCCGCCGAAGAAACGCAGGAAAGCGGCGCCGCCGCGATGATCGCCGACGGCGTCCTCGATGGCGTCGATTTTGCCCTCGGTTTCCACAACCACCCCGACGAACCGATCGGCACGTTCAGTTTTGTCGAGGGAATTTCCAATGGCTCGTCCGACGAATTCGATATTACCATCCACGCGGCATCGGGCCACGCAGCCCGTCCGCACATGGCGATTGATCCTGTTGTCGCCACCGCACAACTCATTACTCAGTTGCAGACGATTGTTTCGCGTGAGGTCGACCCCATGCTGCCAGCGGTTCTGACCATTGGTTCCATCCATGGGGGCAACACACACAATATTATCCCGGATTCCGTCAGCATCATGGGCACAGTACGTTGCCAGGATCCCGTCTCGCGCGATGTCATAGAGGCGGCGCTGAGACGCGTCTGCACCGGCCTTGAGGCTTCGATGCGGGTAAGGTGCGCGATAAATTACGTGCGTGGCGTTCCATCGCTGGTTTCCGACGATCGCCTTGTCAAAACGACGACGGCGGCCATCCGCGACCATTTCGGAGATGTCGTGCACCGGCGCGAGTCCAGCCTTGGAGCGGAAGACTTCGCCCTGGTAGGCGCAAAGGTTCCCGCCTTTCAACTCGGTGTCGGCGCCTCGCAGGAGGGCCGCAATGACCGGCTGCACAATTCCGATTATCAGCCGGATGAGCGCTGCATCGGCAATGGCGTGGTGGCACTTTCTCTGGCGGCGGTGAGATTGCTCTCATAGAGGGATTTCGTGCGGCGTGTACCGTCATTATTGCAGCAAACTCGCCTTTCGCTTCCCTTTGGAATAGCGCTTGCGCGCAATCCGCATTTTCTTCCTCTCGGTAGGCGTATTTTAGAAGGAATTTGCGAGATTGCGCGCTCTGAACCCCTTAGACAACTGCAGACGGCGCCAGTATCCCCTCTCGCAGCCGCATAACGACCACGCCAAGAACGGATAGATGATGCCGGGTTCCCCAACTCTCTCGAACATCCTGCAGCCGACGCGCAGACAGTTTCTACAAAATGCCGGATTGATGACCACGGCGCTTTCGGCCGGGGGGGTGTTGCTGCCCGGTTCGGCCAACGCTCAGGCAGCGGCGCCAACCAAGGGCGGTCACCTTATCTTGGGCCTTGATACTGCATCGAGTTCCGACAGGTTGGACCCGGCCTTCTATACCGAAGCCTACATGTACACGGTCGGCTTCCAGCTCTTCAACACGGTGCTGGAACTCGGGCCGGATGGCAAGCTCTTCGGCGCCCTGGCCGAAAGCTGGGAAGCCGCGACCCCAGACGCCAGCAAATGGGTCTTCAAGCTGAAAAAGGGCATCCAATTCCATAACGGCAAGGAACTTGTCGCACAGGACGTCGTTTACTCGCTCAACCATCACCGCGGCGAGAACAGCAATTCCGGCGGCAAGGGCCAGTTGCTGGCCGTCACCGACATCAAGGCCACCGACACGCACGAAGTCACCGTGACGTTGAGCGCCGGCAATGCTGATTTTCCCGCCGCGCTCGTTGACTACCATATGGGCATCGGCCCCGATGGGAGCGATTTCGACAAGGGCGTCGGCACCGGTGCTTTCATTCTGGAAGACTTTCAGCCCGGCGTTCGCGCCCTGACCAAGCGCAATCCGAACTACTGGGCATCCGACCGCGCCCATGTGGATTCTGTCGAAACCATTGCCATGAGCGATGCGACGGCACGCATGGCCGCTCTTCTTAGCGGACAGGTCCACGTTATCAACCGCGTCGAGCCGCGCACATTGGACCGGCTGAGTTCCCGTCCGGGCATCCAGATCCTGCGTTCGCAGGAAAACACCATGTTCTGCTTCCCGATGCGCGTCGATGCAGCACCCTACGACAACGTCGATCTACGCCTGGCGCTGAAATATGCGATCGATCGTGAGGAACTGCAGAAAAGCCTCCTCGTTGGCACCGGCGCCATCGGCAACGACAATCCCATTGCATCTTGGAACCCCTATTTCGCCAAGGATATTCCACTGCGTGCCTATGATGCGGACAAGGCAGCCTTCCATTTCAAGAAGGCAGGCTCGCCCGGCGGCATTCAGCTTAGCGTCTCCGACAACGGCTTTCCGGGCTCTGTCGATGCCGCGCAGCTCTTCCAGGCGTCGGCGGCCAAGTCCGGGATTACGATCGATGTCGAACGCGTGCCCTCCGACGGTTACTGGGATGAGGTGTGGCTGAAGAAGCCTTTCGTTGCCTCCAACTGGTCCGTGCGCCCCACAGCCGATGCCATGTTGTCGTTGATCTTTCAGTCCGACGCACCATGGAACGAAACGGCTTGGCGCGATCCAGCCTTCGATAAGCTTTTGGCCGATGCCCGCGTTGAGCTGGACGAAACGAAGCGCAAACAGATCTACCATGACCTGCAGGTCAAGCTGGTTGATGAAGGTGGCGAACTCATTCCGCTCTTTGTCGACAATCTGGCGGCGGCATCCGACAAGGTCGGCGGTTATGTTCCTGTCCCGGGCGGCGGCGATCTCAGCGGCTACCGCCTTGCCGAGCGCGCGTGGCTCAACGCCTGACCAGGCAGCGAAGACCACACAATCCTTGCCCCCGGAGGACGCTTCGGGGGCACTTATTGTCGGCGCCCTGCAACTGAACTGTTGCGTCGCAGCCATGTTCGCGATAGCGCCGGTTACCAAATCTCGACAACAGACAGATGGGCGGTCCGCCGTTGGCTGACGGAATTGACACAGACATCCGGGCGATAAGCCCTTTACCGGTACAAAAAGCGGGCGGCGGCAGCGTATGGTTGCTACTTGTCAAGCGGCTCCTGCTTGGACTGTTGCTCCTGTGGGCCGTGTCGCTCGTCATCTTTGCCGGAACGCAGATCCTGCCGGGTGATGTCGCGACCTCCATGCTCGGCCAGCAGGCAACACCGGAAGCGGTGGCGAGCATCCGCAAGGAGCTTGGTCTCGAACAGCCGGCACCCGTCCGCTACGTCAAGTGGCTCGGCGCCGCCATTGGCGGCGACTTCGGCCGCAGCTACAGCAACCGGCAGGATATCGCCAAGAGCATCGCGCCGCGCCTCAAGAATACACTGCTGCTGGCAGCGATGGCTGCCGTCATTGCCGTGCCGCTGGCGATCCTGCTGGGAATTCTTTCCGTGCTCTACAACGGCACCTGGATCGACCGGACAATCGGCCTGGTGACGCTGAGCGCGATATCGCTTCCTGAATTCTTCGCCGGCTATCTGCTCATCGCATATTTTTCCGTCGCGCACTTCTGGCTTCCGAGCAGCGCCACCGTTTCGGACGCCATGCCGATTGGGCAGCGGCTCGTCGTCATGCTGCTTCCGTGCCTGACGCTGGTCCTCGCCGTTCTCGGCCACATGATGCGGATGACGCGCGCCGCCCTCCTCAACGTCATGGCCTCCCCCTACATCGAAACGGCCCTCCTCAAGGGACTGCCCTGGTGGCGGATCGTCTGGAAACATGCACTGCCCAATGCCTTATCGCCGATCGTCAATGTCGTGGCGCTCAATCTTGCCTATCTCATCGTCGGCGTTGTCGTGGTGGAAGTGATCTTCGTCTATCCCGGTATGGGCCAGTACCTGGTGGATCACGTGGCAAAGCGTGACGTACCCGTCGTTCAAGCGGCCGGCCTGGTTTTTGCGGCCGTCTACATCCTGTTGAACATTCTTGCCGACATGGTGTCCGTTCTCACCAATCCGCGGCTGAGGCACTCGCGATGAGAAATCTACCGCCCCTGACGCCCATGGCGCTGATAGGCCTTGCCGGCGTCGCTGCCTTTATCGTACTGGCGGCATTTGCGCCCTGGCTGGCACCTCATCCGGTTTCAGAGGTGGTCGGCGGCGTCTGGGACGTGCCCTCCGCCGATGCGCTGCTGGGAACCGACAATATCGGCCGCGATCTCTTCTCGCGACTCGTCTGGGGTGCCAGGGTTACATTCACCATCGCGGCGCTTGCGACCGCCATCGCCTTTCTCATCGGCGTCTCCCTCGGATTCTATGCGGCCGTCCGGCGCGGCTGGGTCGATCAGGTCCTGTCGCGGCTGAACGACCTGATGATGGCGATCCCGACGCTGATCTTTGCACTCGTCGTGCTCGCGGTCCTTCCGAAGAACATGGTGGTACTCGTCCTCGTCATGGCGACGCTCGAGGCGACCCGGGTCTTTCGCGTCAGCCGCGCAATCGCCGCCGATCTGGTCGGGCTGGATTATGTCGAAGTGGCGCGGCTACGCGGCGAGAGTTGGCGCTGGATCATGGTGCGGGAGATCCTTCCGAATGCACTGTCGCCGCTTCTGGCCGAACTTGGCCTGCGCTTCGCCTTTGCCATTCTCTTTCTATCCACCCTCTCCTTCCTGGGTCTTGGTGTGCAGCCGCCAATCGCCGATTGGGGAAGCCTGGTGAAAGAGAACAAGGATGGCTTGCTGTTCGGTGTCTTCGCCGCGCTTATTCCCGGCGCCGCGATCGCCGTTCTGGTCATCTGCGTCAATCTTGTCGTGGACTGGATGCTCCAGAAGACCACAAGCCTGAAAGGTGCGCGCCGCAATGGCTGATATCCTGCTGAAAGTCACGGATCTTGAAGTAAAGGCAAGCGATGCGACGATCGTCGACAAGGTTTCGTTCGACCTTGAAAAGGGTCGCGTTCTTGGCTTGATCGGCGAATCCGGCGCTGGCAAATCGACCATCGGCCTGGCTTCGCTTGGTCATAACCGCGCAGGCCTGCAGATCACCGGCGGACGGGCAGAGTTGAACGGTCGCGATATATTGCAGTTGTCGCCGCGGGACACGCGGGATTTGCGCGGCGTTTCTGTCACTTATGTTGCACAGTCGGCAGCAGCAGCGTTCAACCCTGCGCACCGGCTGATCGATCAGGTGATCGAGGCCACGCTCTGGCACAAGCTGATGAGCCGCGCAAAGGCGATCCAACGGGCCAAGGAGCTCTTCGGCCTGCTCGGCCTGCCCAATCCGGAGAACTTCGGCGACCGCTATCCGCACCAGGCTTCCGGCGGTCAGCTGCAACGCGCCATGACTGCGATGGCGCTTTGCCCACATCCAGAGCTGATCGTGTTCGACGAACCCACCACGGCGCTTGATGTCACGACACAGATCGAGGTCCTTGCCGCCATCAAGCACGCGATCGCCCGGACCGGCACGTCCGCACTCTATATATCCCACGACCTCGCAGTCGTCGCACAGATAGCCGATGAGATCCTGGTGCTGCGCAACGGGCGGATGGTCGAGCGCGGATCTGTCGATGACATCTTCAATTCACCACAGGAAGACTATACACGGCGCCTCGTCTCGATGCGGCAAACTGAAAAGCAGGCGGGCGCTGAAACGCACGACAACCTGCTCAGCATCGTGGGCATCGAGGCGGGGTACACGCCAGGCGTATCCGTACTTCAAGATGTGAGCCTCGATCTCGGGCGTGGCGAAACGCTCGCGGTGGTCGGCGAATCCGGATCGGGAAAATCGACCCTTGCGCGTGTCGTCACCGGCCTTCTTCCGGCCTCGGCCGGCCATTTGCGCTTTGAGGGCAAAGGGCTGCCAAGCGAGCTTGCCGCGCGCACTCCGGAGACCTTGCGCAATATCCAGATCATCAACCAGATTCCCGATCTGGCGCTCAACCCGCGCCAAACGGTTGAGGCAATCCTGTCGCGCCCGCTTGCCTTCTATTTTGGGCTGAAGGGATCTGAATTGAAGCGGAGGGTAGCAGGCCTGCTCGACCAGATAGAGCTTCCGCGCACCCTTAATGACCGCTATCCGGCCGAACTGTCCGGCGGACAGAAGCAGCGCATCTGTATTGCCCGTGCGCTGGCCGCCGATCCCAAGCTCATCATATGCGACGAACCGACCTCGGCGCTCGATCCGCTTGTTGCCGAAGGCATTCTCGATCTTTTGATGCGCTTGCAAAAGGACATTGGCACGTCCTATCTGTTCATCACCCATGATCTCGCCATCGTGCGCGCGATCGCCGATACGGTCGCAGTCATGCTTGACGGCAAGGTGGTGCGATACGGTCGCAAGGCCGAGGTTCTGGCACCGCCCTTTGATCCGTACACCGGGAAACTGATTGCCTCGGTTCCCGAAATGCGTCCGGGTTGGCTCGACGAAGTCATCGCCAGGCGGACGTTACCCCTTATAAACGGCTGAACCTCACGAACACATAATGACAAGGAATGATGGCATGACACGGCGTGGACTTATCCTGGATGGCGGCACCGGCCGCGAACTCGAGCGCATCGGTGCACCCTTCCGTCAGCCCGAGTGGTCGGCGCTCGCACTGATGGAAGCGCCGGAATTCGTCCGCACGGTGCATGACAACTATATTGGCGCCGGCGCCGACGTCATCACCACCAACAGTTACGCCGTGGTGCCCTTCCATATCGGCGACGCACGTTTCGAAACCGACGGCGCGATGCTCGCCGCCCGTGCCGGACGCATTGCGCGGGAGGCTGCCGACGCCGCGAAGGATCGCGAAATCCTCGTCGCAGGCTCGCTGCCACCCATCTTCGGCTCATATCAGCCTGACCTTTTCAATCCTGAACTGGCCGGACGTTACCTTGACGTTCTGGTCCACGGCATGCAGCCATCGGTCGATCTGTGGCTCGCCGAAACTCAGAGCAGCCTTGCGGAAGCGCGCGCCGCTTATCAAGCCACCAAGACCACCGGCAAGCCACTGTGGGTTTCCTTTACACTTCGCGACGACGTCGCACCTTCCGACATGCCCGAGCCATTGCTGCGATCCAACGAAACGGTCAAGGCCGCCGCCGAACTGGTTGCGTCGCTGGGTGTCGAGGCAATGCTGTTCAACTGCAGCATGCCGGAAGTGATGGAGGCAGCCATCAACACCGCCGCATCGACATTCCAGGCACTGGGTGCCGATATCCGGGTCGGCGTTTACGCCAATGCCTTCCCGTCCCAGCAGGATGACGAGGAAGCCAACGCCACGATCACCGAAGTCCGCCAGGACCTCGGCCCCGATGCTTACGGGCAATGGGCCAAACGTTGGGCGGCGTCGGGCGCCAGCATCATCGGCGGCTGCTGCGGTATTGGCACAGACCATATCCACGCGCTTTCGGGCGAGTATCGCTGTGTGTGATTGGAAGCGTCAGATGCCGTGACGGAGAACAGCGTGCCGCTTGGGGGCTTCTCCAAAGCGGCACGGAGACATAGCTTCTCGGACCACCGGAAATCTGTCCAAGACAAATCTTGATTACGGGAGTGAGCATGGCCTTGGGAAAGACACGCTGGAGAAATCTCTTGCCGCGTTGAAGTCTTGCGGCAAGCTGGTCTCGATTTCCGGCCCGCCCGATCCGATCATGTCGAAACAAGACACCACTTTTGACTTGGCCCGGTCGGAAGCTTCGGGTTCCCGAGGGCTTTCCCGGGAACGCCTTGCGTGGAGGCGGGACTCGATTTCTCAGCGCGAGCATAAACGGGTCAATCTTGGGAAAAATGGTGGCGCCCCCAGATTGCAAAATTCCTGAATTACTAATTTAACCAACGCAGGGCCAGGCCGCACCAGACGCGGGCGCCGTAGCGAAACCTGAGTTGAGCGGCCCTGTCTGGTGTCCTTTCATGAAGCCCGAGTGCGAAGGTCCAGGATCAGACCAAAGCAGGTATTGAGATCATTTATTGCCTTGCAAGGCGCTCAAACTCACAGCTCCTGAAGTGCACTGCGGCGAGACACAATCTGCAAAGCACCCAAGGGTGCTTTGCAGTAGCGCCTTTCAGCTCCAGGCGTGAAGCGGCGGCTTCTCGCCGTTCAGGAAATACTTGCCGAGAATGGCGTACTTCCAGCGAACCGGGTCGTGCAGCGTATGGGTGCGGGCGTTGCGCCAATGGCGATCAAGCCCGTGCTCTGCCAGGGTCGAGCGCGTTCCCGCCAGTTCGAAGAGCTTGTTGGTCGCGGCAATTGCGATTTCCGTCGACAGGATCTTTGCCTCTGCCGTGACGATCTGCGCCTCGGCCACGGTTTCGGCGTTGGGGTCGAGAATGGCCCGGTCGATGGCATGGCCTGCCTTTTCCAGCAATGCCTGGGCCGCATGCAGCCGGAGCGTCAGATCGCCGATTGCCTGGATCGTGTAGGGATCATCCCAAGCGTTGTCGACGCCGGAGTCCACCCACGCACGGCTCTTGGTCCGTACGAAACTGATCGTTTCGTCGATCGCCGCCTGGGCAATGCCGGTATCGACGGCGACCTGGATGATCTGGAAGATTGCCCCATCCGCTGTCGGCACCTCATATCCCTTGTAACCCGGCACCAGATGCGTCTTCGGCACCTTGACGTTGTCGAGCAGCACGGTGCCCGACAGTGTCGTGCGCTGGCCGAAGGAGGACCAGTCGTCGATGACAGTCAGGCCCGGCGCATCGCGTTCCGCGATCGCGTACCAGGCCCTGCCCTCGTCATCGAGCGCCACGATCGGCACGAGATGCGCCAGCAGCGCTCCGGACGAATAGAACTTCCGTCCGTTGACCACGACATGATCGCCGGCGTCGATGAACCGCGTCTCGAAATCGACGGCGCGCTTGGAGCCGAATTCGGAAAAGGCGTTGCCGAAGCGCGTGCCCTTCAATACCTCGGCGAAAAGCAGCTTCTGCTGGCTGGCGTCCGAGACGGTCCGGATGGCGGCAACGACACCCAGATGGTTCTGCGCGATCTGTCCAATGGAAGAATCGGCTGCCGAGATGATTTCGATCACCCTGGCAAGCGTTGCATAGGAGACTTCCGGTCCGCCGAACGCCTTCGGTACGTTGATCGACCAGAGTCCGCTCTGCGAGAAGGCATCCAGTTCGTTGACCGGCCAGATACGGTCGCGGTCGCGTGCCGCCGAACCCTTGATGAACTCCACCGCGAGTGCCTTGGCGACGGCGATTGCTTCAGAGTCGGTCTTGATGATGTGGGCAGGCTCAGTGGGACGCGGAACCGGTGGAACGGCTTTTGCGGCATTTTCGGTATTGATATTGGAAAGCGTCATTTCGGTTTCTCCTCGTGGATTGGATGGTTTTAGCCGGCAAGGGCCGGAGTGGCCGGAGCCACGCTCCGCTGGCCGAGATAGAAAGTCTTGATGTCGTCGCGCGTCCGCAGTTCCCGCGCATCGCCCGCAAGCACGGTAACGCCGTTTTCGAGAATGATGGCGCGATGGGCATATTTCAGCGCGACGGCGGAGTTCTGCTCCGCCACGAGGATGGAAAGACCCTCTTCGCGATTGAGTTGGCGTAACGTCCGGAAAATGTTCTGCACGACGATCGGCGCCAGGCCCATGGATGGCTCATCGAGGACCAGGAGGCGCGGTCGCGACATCAGCGCCCGGCCGATCGCCGTCATCTGTTGCTCGCCGCCCGAAGTCAGGCCGGACAGCGTGCGGCGCTTGTCTTTCAGCCTGGGAAAATGTGTGTAGACCTTCTCGATATCTTCGGCGATCTGCGCGCGTGTGCTGCTGCGGCCGAGCCCACCGGAAACGAGGTTTTCCTCGACTGTCAGGCTGCGAAAGCAATGGCGGCCCTCAAGCACCTGCACGAGGCCGGCCCGCACCAGATCGGCGGGGCTTGTCCGCGTGACATCGAGCCCTTCGAACCGGATGCTGCCGGAGACGAGCTGACCACGCTCCGCGGGAAGCAGGTTGGACAGCGCTTTGAGCGTTGTCGTCTTGCCTGCACCGTTGGCGCCCAGAAGCGCCAGAATCTCGGCGCGCGCCAAACTGAAGCTCACACCGTCGAGCGCCGTGATGGCGTGATTATAGGTCGCCTTCAGGCCATCGACGGCAAGCAGCGCGGTTTCGGGAGCCATGATCGTGTTCCTGTAGCCTTGAAAGGCCTGGGTTGAAAGAAGAAGGCGCGAGGTGGTTGAGAGGGAACAACAGCCATCCCCGCGCCCGGTCCTCAAAGCCGCACCCGCTGTGCGCGGCTTTGAGGGATCAGTTGGTCGCCGTTTCGGCATCTTCCGCCGTGCGCAGCTTGATGCCCTTTTCGGCCGCATAGGCTTCCGAAGACTTTTCGATGATCGGGCGCAGCAGTGCCCAGTCCGGCGCGATCCAGTCTGAAACCACATTCCACTTTTTGCCGTCCCACTGCTGGAAGGTCACGTAGCCGTTGCCCTCGTGGTTATCCCAGGTAACGTTGATCGAGTGGAACAGGTCCTTGGCGCCGAGCGCCTCGACGCGGGCCGGATCGAGTTGCAGGTGCTCGAAGCCCCAGCGAACCTCGTCGCCGGTCAGCGTCCTCTTTCCGAACTTTTCCTGTGCGATGCGGATAGCCTCGACGTTCAGGATGCCGTTGACGATGCCGAGATTGTGGTAGACCGAGCCAATGCGCTTCTTGTCTTCAAGGTTGCCCTTGCCGGCGTCGTAGATCGTCTTGACGATCTCCTGAACGACGGGATATTCGGCGCCCGATGCTTGGGTGGTGATCGCGGTGTAGCCCTTGGCGGCGTCACCGGCGGGAATGGCGTCCTCTTCCGAGTTCGACCAGACATTGCCGATGATGTGATCGACCGGGAATCCCGTCTTGGCGGCGGTCTTGAGCGCAACCGGGTTCATCACGCCCCAACCGCGCAGGACCACATAGTCCGGCTTGGCGCGGCGGATCGCCAGCCATTGCGACTGCTGCTCGTTGCCGGGATGCGGCACCTCGATCTGCTGCAATTCGAAACCGTATTTCTGCGCGAGCAGCTCATAGATCGGGATCGTTTCCTTGCCATAGGGCGAGCCGTGATAGAGCACGGCGATCTTCTTGCCCTTCAGGCTTTCCAGCCCACCTTCCTTGGATGCGATGTAGTTCACGATGCCGGATGTTTCGCTGTAAGGGTTGAGCAGCAACGGGAAGACATAGGGGAAAACGCGGCCGTCGGTCGAATCCGTGCGACCGTGGTTGATGGTGATCAAAGGCACTTTGTCGGCGGTGATACGGTCGATCATCGCATACGCAATGCCCACGGACAGCGGGTTCCATGCAGCCACATTCGGGTTGCTCTTCAGGCGTTCATAGGCCTCTACGCCGCGCTCGACCTCGTATTGGGTTTCGGCTTCCGACCAGGTCAGCTTGACGCCGTTGACGCCGCCGTCGCGGGTGTTGATCAGGTTGAGATAGTCGATGAAGCCACCGAAGAAGCCGGTTCCGCCGGCGGCATACGGGCCGACCCGGTAGCTCTGCAGCGGGAAATACTGCTCGTCGGCATGGGCAGTCGGCAGCGCCACCGTGAAGGCGAGGCCGGCGGCAAGAGCCGCGATCTTGAATTTGGAAAGGATTGTCATGTCTGGACACACTCCGGGTATCGACCGGGGCAAGGCGCCGGTCCGGGTTGATCTGATGAAGACTGGTGGCATTTCAGAGCTTTGAAGGCTCCGTTTCGATCAGGACCACGCTATGGCGGCGCCGAACCGTTTTCGGACCCGGTCCCAAAGGGCGGTCAGCCCATCCGGTTCGAGGGTCAGAAACAAGATGATAAGTGCGCCGAGCACGATACGCTGGCTCATGTCGAGAACACCTGAATTGAAGACATCCCCGAGCAGGAAGGACCCCACTCGCGATAGCACCAGCGGAAACACGACGATCAAAGCCGCACCGAAGAAAGCTCCACGGATCGAGGCGAGCCCGCCGATGATGACAATGAACAGGATCTGGAACGACCGGTCGAGATTGAAGCCCGCTGGTTCGACGGTGCGCAGATAGGCAAAGGCCCAGAGCACACCGGCAACCCCGATGATGAAGGACGAGATCGCGAAGGCGAGAAGCTTGGTCTTCAGCACCGGCACGCCTATGATACGCGCTGCCGTTTCGTTGTCGCGCACGGCGATGAAATTGCGACCGGTTTGGGAGTTGACCAGCCGGTAAGCGAGCAAGGTCAGCACCGCGACGACTGTCAGCGCGAAATAATAGCGCCCGACCGGTCCCTCGAAAACGAAACCCGCAATGGAAAGTTGCGGCGCGTCGATCACACCGGAGGCGGACTCGTTGGAAAACCAGCTGAATTTCGTCAGTGCCCATTGGACGAAAAACTGCGCTGCAAGGGTCGACACCGCGAGATAGAACCCCTTGAGGCGCAAGCTTGGAAGGCCAAACACCAAGCCGATGGAAGCTGCAGCAAACCCGGCCAGCACGATGCTGGCGATCAGTGGCAATCCATCGACCCTGAGATTGAAATTGAAAGCGGCAAAAGCCCCGACCGCCATAAACGCGGCACTGCCGAGCGAGACCTGGCCGGCATAACCGGTCAGAATATTGAGACCGAGGCCAGCGAGGCTGAGCGCCAGGAACGGCAGGAGTATGGCCTCGAACAGATAATTGGAACCCAGCAATGGCACCGCGATATAGGCTATGAGAAGCAGGGCGAGTGGCGCGGCCCAGCGGACCGAGAAACGATAGGAGGGAAGATCAGCAGCGACGACGGCCATCGGTCAGACCCTTTCCACAAGCTTCTGGCCGAACAGGCCGGAGGGCCGGATGAGGAGGAAGGCAAGCGCGATGACATAGGCGAACCAGCCTTCGATGCCGCCGCCGAAATATTCGCCGATATAGACCTCAGCCAGTTTCTCGGACGCGCCGATCAGCAATCCGCCAACGATCGCGCCGAGGATCGAGTCGAATCCGCCGAGCACGAGAACCGGCAAAGCCTTCAAAACGATCAGCGATAGGGAGAATTGCACTCCGACGCGGGCTCCCCACAACAGACCCGCGACCAGCGCCACCAGGCCTGCGGCGGCCCAGACCGTCGCCCAGATCCAGGGCAGCCTCAACCCAACGGTAAGCGCCGCGAACTGGTCGTCGGCGACGGCGCGAAAACCCAACCCGATGCGGGTGTAGCGGAAGAAGACGGAGAGCAGCAGCACCATTCCGGCGGCAACGACGGCGGCGAAGATGTCGAACTGACTGATATAGACGCCGCCAACATCGAAAGGCACATCCTCGATACCGAGATCAAGCCCGTGAACCTGTGTGCCCCAGATCAGTTGCGCCGCGCCCTCGAGGATATAGGAGAGGCCGAGTGTGGCCATGAACAGGGTGATCGGCGGCTTGTTGGTGAGCGGCCGCAGAACGGTCCGCTCGATGGCGATGCCAATGGCGACCATGATGGCGAAGGTGATGACGAATGCGAGAGGGAAGGAAATACCGCGCTCGGTGAGACTGACGAAGGTCAGCGCCGCAAACAGCAGCATCGCTCCTTGCGCGAAATTGAGTACGCCGGATGTCTTGTAGATCAGCACAAAGCCGATCGCGACCAGCGAATACATGACGCCGGAGAGGAGACCGCCAACCAGGACCTCGGTAAAGAACAGCCAGTCGAAATCGGCCATCAGATACCCTCCCCGTCTTCGTTCTCGGGGGCGACACCGAGATAGGCATCGATCACGCGCTGGTCGCGCTGAACCTCGTCGGGCGTCCCATCCGCAATCTTGCGTCCGTAATCGAGCACGACGACGCGGTCGGAAAGCCCCATGACCACGCCGATATCATGTTCGATCAGCACGACAGTCGTACCAAACCTGTCACGTGCGGCGCGCACGAAATCGGCCATCTCGTTCTTTTCCGTCGCCGTCATGCCGGCCATCGGTTCGTCGAGAAGCAGGATTTCGGGTTCGGCGACCAGCGCGCGCGCCAGTTCCACCCGTTTTTGCAGCCCATAAGGCAATGTGCCGGCTAGACGGTCGCCGACATGTGAGAGGTGGAGGAATTCAAGCGCGTCCAGGGCCCGACTGCGGGCATCCGCCTGCTCCTTACCGGCGCGACCGAGGCCGACGATCTGTTCGACGAAGCTCGACCGTGTCTTGTGCGCCCTGCCGGCCACGACATTGTCGAGAACGCTCAATCCCTTGAACAAGGCCAGGTTCTGGAACGTGCGGGCAATGCCGAGGCGCGCGAGTTTCTGTGTCGGAATCTGGGAATAGGATCGCCCGGAGAGCCGTATATGGCCGCGATCCGGTCGATACACGCCGCTGATGACGTTGATGATCGAGCTCTTTCCTGCGCCGTTCGGTCCGATAATGGCGAGGATTTCTCCACGGCGTACCGACAGGTCTATGTCCGCAAGGGCGACGACGCCCCCGAAGGACAGGGTCACGCCGACGAGATCCAGAACCGTGTCGCCGATGGTTAGCTGCTGCGTGTCGTCATGGCGCGGGGACCTGTCGAGACCAGCCAGATGCTCCTGTATATCCGGCAGGAAAGGTGCTGATCCCACCGCTCCGAAAGCCAATGTCATCGCGTGCATGCCCCTGTTCTTCGCGGCACCCAACCGGATGCTCTGGCGCGCAATATCCCACCCGCAGATCGCGACACGATCTACGGTTCTGTTATTCCCGGCGGCGGCCGAATAACCGGCCGCCCATGTCATGCTGACTTATTCTGCAGCGATTGCGGTAGCTGCTTCGGCTTCTTCGATCGCCCGCACCAGCGGGATGACGTGCTTGCCGAAATACTCGACCTCTTCCTGGAAGTGCAGGAAGCCGAGCAGGATCAGGTCGGCACCGGCCCGTTTTAGGTCAACCACCCGCTGTGCCACCTGCTCCGGCGTGCCGATCAGGTTGGAGCGGAAGCCGTCATTGTATTGGACCAGATCCTCGAAGGAGGACTTCGCCCAGTTGCCCTCCCCTTCAGGCGATGATTTTCCGGCATTCTTGACCTCGTGACCGAAAGCATTGACCGCGGCCGGATTGGCCTTTTCGATAATTTCGGCCAGAACGGCCCTCGCTTCTTCCTCGGTCTCGCGGACGATGGCGAAAGCGTTGACGCCGACCCGGACGGAATGACCGTAGGCCTTCGCCTTGCCCTGGATGTCGGCCACCTGCTTGCCGATTTCCTCCGGCGTGTTGCCATTGGTGAAGTACCAGTCGGAAACGCGTGATGCCATGTCGCGGGCGGCGCGCGACGAGCCGCCCTGGAAGATTTCCGGCTGCGGATCGATCGGCTTGGGCTTCAGCGAATAATTGTTGAAGCGATAGAAATCGCCGTGGAAGGTGAAATTGTCCTCGGTCCAAATACCGCGCAGCGCGCGGATGAACTCTTCCGAGCGGCGGTAGCGCTCGTCGTGGTCCAGCCAGTGCTCGCCGATCGCGTGGAACTCGCCGCGGAACCAGCCACTGACGACATTGACTGCGACACGCCCATTGGTGAGGTGATTGATCGTGGCGATCTGCTTGGCCGCCAGTGTCGGGTTCCAAGGCCCCGGCAGAATGGCGGCGATCACCTTCAGTGTGGTCGTCGATTCCAGCAGCGCATGGCTAAAGGAAACGGACTCGTGCTGGAATTCGGCGCCATAACCTGCGGTGAAGCGGATCTGGCTCAGCGCATAATCGAAGCCGCTGGCCTCGGCGATCTGCGCCAGCTTTCTGTTGTACTCGATTGTCCAGCTCGTCCGCTGCTCGATATCGGAAATGACGAGGCCACCCGAAACATTGGGAACCCAGTAGGCGAATTTGACCGGCTCTCTGCTGGCATAGGACATGATACTCTCCCTCTTGAAATGGCTAGGCTGACGCGGCGACGAGCGCTGGACGATGTCCATGAGCACGGGCGGCCGCGGTGTGATCGGAGACCGGCAGCACCTGCGCCAGCTCTGAAACGGCACGCGCGATGCGCTCGTGAACCGCAGGACTGGTGATCTGATAATCCGCGAAATCGGATTCGGTGGCGTAGATCGCGGTCGGCAGCGTCAGGACGTTGAAGAAGCCGAACAGCGGACGCAACTGATGCTCGGTCATCAAACCGTGTAGGGGGGTGCCGCCCGTGGCGGCCAGGATCACCCGCTTGCCGGTCAGGGCGCGGTAGTCGACAAGATCGAAAAGATGTTTGAGTGCGCCTGTATAGGATGCCCGGTAGACCGGCGACCCGACGACCAGGACATCAGCCGCCTCGACGGCGCCGATAATCGCACGCCCCTCGGCATCCAGTTGGTCGGATCGAAGCGCCTTGAAGAGAATGGGGGCAGCGTCAACCAACTCTATGGTTCGCCCCTCGAGACCCAGGCTTGATGCGGCTGCCGAAACGATCGCTTCCACAAGGAACGCAGTTCGCGACGGTTGTTTGACATTCCCCGATAGACCCAGAATTTTCATTTCGGCAACACCTTATTTGTTGCCATAGTCTATGTATTTTATAGCTTAATGATAACGACAGGATGCTAATATTCGGTCTAATTGTGGAATTCTGATCCTGATATGGTATCCATTGGACGGAATATAAAACTCAACAGCCTCTACGGCGCGTTACGCGCAGTAACCTCAGATGCGCTGTTTGACGACCATGGGTAATCGTCATGAATGCCTTCGAACCACCGCTAAACGATCTAAGCGGAAATGATTTCCGCTTAGATGCCTTCCCGTTTCATACGCGTTGATCGGAAGACGTCCGTTGATCGGCCATATGAGATCTAAGCTCTTGATAGGATCAGAACCAATGACCCTGCTATTTCAGATTTTTTCTGCAACAGATCCGTTTGGTGAGTTAGGGACTTGGGACTGAGAGTGGGGTGGTTGCTTCTGATCTGGCGTGGTTCGCGAGGTACTTCCTTTATTACTGAATTTTGCCACGGATCACGCGCTCATCATGAAGATTGGGAAGTTTGGAGGGTGTGGATATACAACTCCATCTCCGTGTAAACCGTTTGCGGAGAAAATGAGAGGAATGCGTGACGCGTGCTGGCCTGCAAT
Organism: Hyphomicrobiales bacterium; assembly: GCA_900473685.1. Lineage (GTDB taxonomy): Bacteria > Pseudomonadota > Alphaproteobacteria > Rhizobiales > Rhizobiaceae > Pararhizobium. The sequence continues at coordinate 7,954 of UCNE01000019.1, read as the reverse complement.
GCTTCGGCTAAGCCCGATAGCATCTAAAGATGCGCCAAACAGAAATTTCAAAATTAATGCACGTCTACCGTGTCTTTGTGGATATTCTCTTTCCTTCATCCCGACAAGTTTAGGCAACAACCAATATCTGTTTCGAACTGCATCATTTTCCCTGTGAACCTGCCGGAGCACAATGAGCGGTTGGTGCTTTCTGCAGATATTTACGTCAACTATGCGCCTGAACATCAACCCGCTCATCCTATGTCAGCCCGGGAGGGAGGGATAGCTCATAGAGTTGGTCCATGCTCAAGGAAGCGACGTTGGCAAAAGAAGCCCGGTTCGTCACGTGGCCGTCGCCGAGGACAACGACGTCGTCACAGAACGAAATCGTGCTGCGGTGATGGCTGATCACGATGGTCGTGCGGCGACCGGCCCTCGACCGCAAGGTCTCGACGATTGCTGCTTCCGACAGCCCGTCCATGGCGTTTGTGGCTTCGTCGAGAATGAGGATTTCGGGATCCCGCACCAGGGCTCTTGCCAGCGCTATCCGCTGGCGCTGGCCGGCAGACAGGCTTGCGCCGCGATAGCCGACGATCGTTTCGTAGCCGTGGGGTAGTTTCTCGATAAATTCGTGCGCCTCGGCAAGCCTGGCCGCATACTCCGCATCGGCTATCGAAGCGCTCTGACTATAGGTGATGTTTTCCAGAATAGTGCCATCCACCAGTTCGAGATCCTGGCTGGCAACGGCAATCTGGCTTCTCCATTGGGCCGGCTCGATACTGTTCAGGGGCATTCCGTCGATCAGAATATGACCCTGATCAGGTTCAACAAACCGGCACAGGAGATTGACGATCGTCGTCTTTCCGGCGCCAGATCGACCGATGATGGCGGTCGAACAGCCACTCCGGATTTCAAATGTTGCGGCGCGCAGCACACCAGGCCGTGAGTCCGTCCCGGGGTACTTGAACGCCACGCGGTCAAATTTAATCTGTTGGCGCAAGCCTCTGGCCGGTTCGTCGCCTGCCGGTGGCGGCGGCTTGTCCGACGTATCCAACAGCCAGCGCACCTCTTCCAGAGAGCCGCTCCAGCCCTGTATTTGGCTCCACGCCAACTGTAGGGCGCGGATATGCGGCTGCAACCGGTAAAGCAGGACGACGAACGCCACAATGACGGGAAAGGTCACTCCCAGAGCCCATGCGCTGACCACCGCTGCCAGAAACAGAGCCGAGTGCAACACTTCGGTCAAGGGCGGCAGAGCGCCCTGCCGGGTTTGAAGGACGAAGCCTGCCTTTCGAACTGCGTCCGAAACCGTATCGAAGACAGCCTTTTCTCGCGGTTCTTGTCCGAATACGCGGATAAGCCGACCGGCGTGAACGAGATGGAGCATCCGTGTTGCAAGTTCACTGTTGAGGCATGTGACATTGCGGCTTGGATTTTTGAGGCTGGCCGACAGAACCGCGTGCGCAAGCTGGACGAACATCAGGCCGAACGCGACGCACAACGTCATCTGCCATGACAGGAGCAGCAGGAAGATAACCAGAATGACGGCGGCCGAAGCGTTCACGATTGCGCCAAGGACGGTCTGCATCGCATCCGACGCACGCCAGGACTCGTTGGAAATTATGTTCAGCAATCGCCCCGGGCTTTGCTGCAGGAAAAATGGGTACCCAACCGTCAAGAGCTGACCCGCGAGCGCGCTTCGTATGGCATGGCTGGCTTTGCCGTAGATGAAACTGGTAAGGACGGTATTCGCAAAGGCCAGAATGTTCTTAAGCGTGATCAATGCGAGGACGGCAACGGAGATCACCAGCAATCGTTCGCCATCGTCGAAGCCCGACCCGACCTGTTCGAAGACTGCAGATAGTCCGCCCGCGCCTACCGCGTCTTTTTGACCGGCAATGATGCTGAGCATCGGGATAATCAGACCAATGCCGGTGCCCTCAAGCACGGCGCTGCCCAACCCCAAAGCAACGACGGCAGCGAGCAGGCGCCACTGTCGACTCAGCGTGCTGCGTAGTACTTCAAAGCCCGGCAGGACGAATTTCAACATGATCGATATCACCTCAGCGAACGGGTCGCCTGTTTGATCTGGGTTACTTCCGGGGGCCGCGCCCGTCTGGTTACGGCAAGGCGCGCGAACTTCGCCGCTCCGACCAGATTCATGAACACGATCGGCCAGTGGGACAGGGAGACCTCAGGATCGAATCGGGGGCCGCCCAAAAGTTCCCGCCACGCAGATCGCACAGACCAGCAAAAATGGCGAAGCAGCCAGGGCGCCCTGAGTATGTGTTTCAGGCAAAGCGCGCCATTCCCAAGGCTGTAATCCCGGTGAAGTCTTTCGATCGCCTCGCGCGAATTCCGGCCGTGATAGTGAAGGACGGTCATGTCGGGAACATATTCAATCGGGATGCCGAGTTGAAAAGCCCGCACCAGGTAGTCCGTGTCCTCGGCCGATTTCAGGGCGCTGCCGGCTCCAAGCCGCTCGTCAAAACGGCCGACCTGGAGTGCAATCTCACGATGCATCGTCATATTGCAACCCAGTATGAAGCCGCCGGGATGGATATCGGGGGTAAAACGCTCGCGCCTCTGCGACCGTTTGATTGTAAAGGGGAGATCGAGCGACCCGCCGAGTTCGACGCGGCCGCCACGGATGATAAACCGCTCGCCGGTCGCGTAGTGCCGTTCCAAATCCTGCAGGTAGCGACAGTCGACTTCGCAATCGTCATCGACGAAAATCAGAATCCGGCCGCACGACCTTTCCATCCCTGCATTGCGGGCGGTGGCCAGGCCCGGGCGCGGCTCCGTCACCAGCGTCATCGCAAGACTCGACGTTGCTGCGGTTCGCATCAACCATTCGGCCGTGCCATCGGTGGAACCGTTATCGACCACCACAAGCTCGCTGGTGACCGTGGGGTGAGACCGGCAAGCTCTTTCAATCGATCGGATACAAGCCTCCAGAGCCTCGGCGCGGTTGCGCGTGCAGACGATGAAGCTCGCCAGCGGTTCGCGCCGCTGAGCAGATGAAGGAGCGGCAACAATGGGCGGGGCGCTCTCCTGCATTTCGGGGCGTTCCGGAGCCATGCTAACCAAGACCATACTGCGGCAGAATGGTGGAGGCAGGTACGGACTCAAAATATCGCGACAGCGCATCCAGCCGCCTGGTTGCCGCGATTGAGAGACGGCTGCACCATGGCGCGCAAGCACCGGCGCGCAGGCCGTATCGCTCACGGCGTCGAATAGACCTCCATTTCTCTGTTCGAGTGAGAAACTCATGCGTCAGCTGCGGCTGCTCCGCATCGGTGATGAGCTGGTAGAGGAAATAGAAGAAACACAAGGCGCCGTCCTGATAACTGGACTGCTCCGCCGTCGGGCGGGCGGAGATTTTCGCTTCGAGCGAGAGGATGAAATCGGCCGCGCGTCGCGTGGTATCGGACGTTACCGCGACACCGATGTCGCGCAGGGCATCGGGATTGTCGATAAGGGATTCACGCACAAGGTTCTCCGCGACAATCTTCAGGTGCGTTTGACGCATCAGCCGTTTATGCTTGTTTGTGACGCTGCCGTCGTGGATGCGATAGGCGACCAGGCTCTCATCGATCATCGCCGCGGGAAAGCGGCCGGTAATTCGCCTGAACAGATCGAAGTCTTCCGCATGCACATAGCTCGCGTCATAGACCAGCATGTCCTCCGGTATGACCCGCCGGTTATACATCACGGTCGAGTGCATGAAGATGGTGAAGAACATCGACAATATATGCCAATTTCCCGATTGATAGATCGGATTGGGCATGCCGCGGGCCATTCGATTACCGACAAGTCTGTCGATGCCGGTACCGCTGATTGCGAGCTCAGGTTGCTGCATAAATGATGAAACCTGGCGGGAAAGACGCGAAGGATAGGCAATGTCATCCGCGTCCATCCGCGCGATGAGGTCGCCCTGCGCGATGGTCAGGCCCTCGTTCAATGTCGCAATGAGGCCGCGGTTTTCGCGAGAGACGATAGAAATGCGATCGTCGGCCTTTTGATACCGCCGCAGAATATCCAGGGAGCGGTCCGTCGAGCCATCGTCGATTGCAATGACTTCCAGGCGATCATGATCCTGGTGCAGGATGCTCTCAAGTGCAGCGGCGAGATAGGGTTCGCCATTGTAGACGGGCAGCAGGACGGAGACCATTGGGTGGGGCATGGTTCAGCTCGCGTGTTTATTGAAGATCGGATGCTTGGAAAGCGTCGCCGCGATTGGCGTGTGCATGATTCACGGACGCGTGGTCGCTTCTGCGGTGAATCAACTCAACCGGATTGCTCCCATGCGCGAATGATGTTGCAGCGCCGTGGTCTCGAGGGACAACGTAGGGGAAGTGGCGCTTGAGCTGGTTGAGCCGCTTTTCGAAGACCGACCAGGATATCACGGCAAGCATCACCGTGGCTGCGCCCGCGACCACAAACCGACCCGGACCCTGCTGGGCAACATCAACGGGAATCCAGGGTTGGGCCTTGACCACCAGGGAAAGCATGATCGGATGGAAAAGGTAGACGCCATAGCTGATGCGTCCCAGAGCAGTCAGCGGGGGGGATTCGATCGATCGGCCGAGATAGCCTCCAAAGCCGGCCGAACAAGATCCCACAAGCATTGTAAGCGGTACGAGTGGAATGACTTCCATGCCGATCCAGGTCGCCCACTCAAGCGTTCGCATCATCGGTGTCGATTTCAGCCCCAGCAGGATGAAAAAGGCAGCGGCAAACGGCATCCAGCTCAGCCTCATCCATTGCGGCCAGACCGACGTTCTGGCGCGATAAGCTGCCAGCAGCGAGCCCGATACCAGCGCATCCATCGACGCGAAAGGGAGCAGATCGCGCATGAGGGACGGCGTCCCGGTCACGGGCCAGAAGAAACGGTATGCCAACGAACATGCGATGACGGTGATGCAGATGCGCTCAATCAAATGGCGTGGCGCCAGAAGGATCACCAGCGGCCAGATGATATAGAACTGTTCCTCGATGCTTAGGCTCCATGTGTGACATAAAATCCAAGGGTCCCACTCACCGCGAAGCGCATACCAGAAGTTCGACAGATAGAGCGCGTGCCACGGCACGTTGCTCCTGGCGCCTTCGAGATTGACAATCCAGATGAAGCCCAACATGGCGAAATAGGGAGGAAATATGCGCAGCGCACGACGCGCATAGAATGATTTCAATGCCGTAGATGGTTTATAGCGATCGGCGCGACGCGCATCCAAAAGGAGCCGCGTTATCAGGAATCCGCTGAGCACGAAGAACAGGCGCACGCCGAGGTGACCCCAATGGGACCCGTCAGCGGCAAAAAAATGGGCGTACAGCACCATCGTGACGGCGACGGCTCTCAGCCCGTCCAGCTGCCGGTCGCGTGCATTCGGCATAGACACCTCTTGGCTGTCAGCGTTTATCGGACGCTCTCCTTGATAGTGCTAGCTCCCCAATACCGTTCCTCCGGCCCACCGTATTCACCTTGTCAGCGTCCATACAGACGTGTGAAGTGCTATGGCAGAGCCGGAGAATGAAAGGCGAATCCGACCAGACTTTGACGAGCGGCAGCTTGATCAGCAGATTGCACCGCGGCGTGCCTTGACAGTGAGGCAAACTGACATTCCCGCCCACACGAACGCGTGGCCGGCACGCCAGATTTGTGCCGGCAACACTGAGGTCTAGTTTGCAGTATCCAGTTCGGGCGAGTCTGTTTCAGCGTCCGTTTCCGGAAGCGTGTCACGAATCTGATCGATCTTGCCGACCGCAGGTCCGACGCCGAGTATGTCTTTCGCCGTCTCCAGCGTGTCATCGGTCACAACGCCGTTCTTCGTGAAGCTGGCGAGCGCGTCACGCAAGGCATCGTCGCTCAGGGCCGGATCAGCCGGAATGACGTCCGTTCCGTTCTCAGCTTCGAACTGCGCATATGCGATTGCGTAGGCCGAAATTGCCGCCATGCGAGGATCATTCGAGTTCAGGTAGGCGTGATAGTTCCGGTTCAGCGAACGTATTCCGGCAGTATTGGAGTCAGCAGCGTTCGTTTTCGCTTTAGCCGTCTTGGGCGCTTTTTCCGTGCGGGTTGCCTTATCGGATTTATTCCCGAACGTGAAAAGCGACTTCAATGCTGGCGTGTCTTTGGCGTGGTTGGCTTTTCCGCTTTTTTCCGAGTGGGTGTCCCCCGATTTCCCATGGCTGGAACCGCCGTTGCCGCCGTGACCTCCTCCATTGCCATTGCCATTCCCGCCTCCGGAGTTGCCGTTTCCGCCCTTTGCATAAGCTGCGCCCGTCACGACAAATGTGCCGCTTGCCAAGGGGGCAACTGCAATGCTCAATGCGACGATGCCTCGTGCGATTGTTCTTGCAATGGCCATAGTGTCCTCCTTTTGAATTTTTGCGGCCTCTGTTGCAGATGAGTGAGCCGCCCTCGAAGTGGCGGCAGAATAGTTGCTGCGGGAGGCGACATCCATCGCCCTCAGACCATTGCTCGGGTATATAAGACTTAGGTCTGATCGAGCTGCGCCAAAGGTCCGGCAGGTATGCAAACGGATAGCGTAGCATTGACCGCTCACCTGGAGACGGTAGTTTGCCGGCACCAACATTACCGAAATGCTGCCTTGACGTTAGGCGGCCGACTCCGAGATTTCTCGTGCGCGCCGACACTTTAATCACACGATGGAACTCGCAATCACTAACGAAGCAGTTCCTGCTGATCGGTGGCATTGTTGCGGCGACAGCCATGGTCCTGGTTGGCGGGTTCGTATCCAGCCTTATCGAAGACGCCGTCACGCGAAATTCGGCCGCGACAACTGCGCTCTATGTCGATAGCGTTATCGCACCCCTCTTGCCAGACATGCAGACGACCAAGGTCCTCGACGACGCAGCCACCCGCGCGCTCAATGAAACGCTTGGGCAGGGAGCGCTGGGGGATCGCCTCCTGTCGTTCCGGCTGTGGCGGGCAGACGGCACCGTTCTTTATTCGAACGAAGAGAACACCGTTGGAAAGCGGTTTAAACTCAGTGAAGAGCTGAGAACGGCATTTGCCGGCGAGATGGTCGCCCAGTTCAAGCCCTTTGATGCCACGGGCGGGAGTGACCAGTTGGCGGGTAAGCCGCTCCTTGAGATCTACAATCCTGTCCTGCAACCGTGGTCGGGCCAGGTTGTTGCTGTTTCCGAATTCCATGAGATTGCCAATGATTTCCAACACAGCTTGAGCCAGGCACGGTTCCATAGCTGGCTGGCTGTCGCCGCCTTCACCATCTCCTTTTTCACTGTGCTTTTGGTGATTGTCCTGCGGGGTAGCAGGACCATCGAAAGTCAACGCCGTTCTCTTCGGCAGCGCATAGACGAGCTCTCGGCGCTCCTTTCGCAGAACGAGACGCTCCGGGGACGCCTCCAGCGCGCGTCGCAGCGCGCGACGGCGCTCAATGAGAGCCATCTGCGGCGTATCGGCGCCGACTTGCATGACGGCCCCGCGCAGCTCGTCGCGTTTGCGTCACTAAGACTGGACAGCAATGCGTTGACCAGCCCGGCAACGTCGATGGCGGTGCGCGAACGCGAAATCGCGGCCATCAAGGCAAGCCTCGACGAGGCAATGGATGAGATCAGAACGATATCTGGCGGACTGATCCTGCCCCAGATAGAGGCCGCAAGCCTGCCGGAGATTTTGGAGCGGAGCGTTCAGGTCCACAAGCAGCGAACGGGATCAGTCGTGGAATTGTCGATATCCACCCCGCCTGATCACCTTTCACCGTCAGCCAGGATATGCATATACCGCTTTGTGCAGGAAGCACTTAACAACGCGTATCGGCACGGTGGCGGCATCGGTCAACGCGTTGTGCAGACCATGGAAGGTGACCGGGTCAGGATCGAGGTTGCCGATAGCGGGCCGGGCTTCGACCCGGACGCCGTGCAGCCAACGAGCCTTGGGCTGGCAGGACTGAGAGAACGGATCGAAAGTGTGTTTCGGCGTGGAATA
>UCNE01000010.1 GCA_900473685.1 Hyphomicrobiales bacterium | reverse complement strand
AGGCGCTCTCGATCGCCAACTCCAGCTCGGAAAACATCCTCTCGCTGTTCCGTTAATCGGAGCAAGCACGAAGATAGCTTCGGCGGGGCGATGTCATCGTCGTTCCGCCGGCAATTCCCAAAAGCCGCGTCCCGCAAGGGGCGCGGCTTTTTTCGTTGTCGCGGGCGAGCGCCTGTCCATTAACGAAATGGCAATCGACCTTTATTTTCGTTCATTATGATTACCGACTTGCTAACGCGCTTAACGATTTGTTAACTATATGAGCATTAAGTGTTCGTTAAGAGCGATAGGCTGTCCCTGGGCTAAACATGGGTCAGTTTGCATGACGCTGGTCCCGTCGCTACCGGTTTCGATCCGGAATGTTCCGTTTAATTTCGAACTGGGGCAATGACCATGACCAGCATTTTGACCAATTCCGCCGCTATGGCGGCTCTCCAGACATTGCGTTCGATCAACACGAACATGGAAGAAGTGCAGAACCGCATTTCGTCGGGTTACCGCGTCGAAACCGCAGCCGACAACGCAGCGTACTGGTCGATCGCGACCACCATGCGTTCGGACAACGCCGCCCTCTCGACAGTTCAGGATGCGCTCGGGCTGGGCGCCGCGAAGGTCGATACGTCCTATGCCGGCATGAGCTCCGCGATCGACGTCGTGTCCGAAATCAAGGCCAAGCTGGTTGCGGCGCGCGAACCGGGTGTTGACAAGACGAAGATCAACAAGGAACTGACCGAGCTCAAGAACCAGCTGGCATCCGCCGCTGAATCCGCTTCGTTCTCGGGCGAAAACTGGCTGTACAATGACAGCACGACGCCGGCGGGTACCAAGTCCATCGTGGCATCCTTCAACCGCTCGACGAACGGTACGGTGTCGGTATCGACCCTGGACTACAACACGGCTGCTTCGATCCTGATTGATACCAAGGATGCCTCCAAGGGTCAGTTGACCAAGGCCGTTGCGGTTACCCAGCCGAATGGCGCGACGACGGCTGCTGCGACGTATCACCTGATCGGGGTCACCGGCGGCACGGCGCCTACGGGCTCGGATCTCGTCGAGCTGACCTCCACCACCAGCTATGACGACATCGAAGGCATGATCAAGGCTGTTGATGCCATTCTCAGCAACCTGACCGATTCCGCCTCGACGCTCGGGGCGATCACCAGCCGTATCGACATGCAGGAAAACTTCGTCGCCAACCTGATGGATGTGATCGACAAGGGTGTCGGCCGTCTCGTCGACGCCGACATGAACGAAGAGTCGACCCGCCTCAAGGCGCTGCAGACGCAGCAGCAACTCGGTATCCAGGCGCTTTCGATCGCCAACACGAACTCCGAAAACATCCTGCGCCTGTTCCAGCAATAAGGCGCGGACGCACCGGACCGGTGGGCATGAAACCGGTTCTGGCATCCTTGTCGCAGCCCCTCCCATCTGGGACTGCAAACTCTTTCCGCCAAGCCGCGGTCATCGGCAGGTGGAAACGGTTGGACCGCGCTCATTGCCCAGGCGCGGTCCAACACCTCTCGCTTGCTGGAGACTTCCCACCAAGGCAGGATATCTCTGTGACCTACATTTTCGCACAAGTTTGACCGGATAATCTCCAACCGCAGCCATCCTCATCCGGGTTGCCGGCCAACATGATTGTTGTGCTGCCGTTGTATGCTGCCTGTGCTGCCGGTTGTCCCGGCGCGGGGCTGGTACGGATTGAAAATGTTCGGGCCAGGCGGCACTCCCGCTCCGCAGGGTCCTGAGGGAGACATTCCGGAAGTGTCACAGTCTTATGTTTTTAGGCTTGTTAGCCCAGTGCCGTCCGCAACGAAACGGACGGCCGGTTTGACCGTGGCCCGGTTCACGGGAGGCCGCCGATGAGCGCGTCCATTTCCCGCTATCTCAAGGATTTCAGCGCCCCGAAAGTCGAGTTGTCCCTGGTTCCTCCGCAGTATTTTCCGGATCTGGACGACGACTTTCCGGCCAACGGTACGTTTGCCATGAAGCCGCAGGTTCAGCCGCAAATCGATATCGACGCCGAGCGCCGCGACGCGTTTGCAAAAGGCCGCCTTGAAGCGGAAACCGAGCAGCGTGCCCTGCACGAAGCCGAGATTGCCGCGTTGAACGCGCGCCACGCAGCCGAGCTCGAGGCCATGCGCGTCCGCTGCGACAACGAAACCGCCGCGATGATCTATGACCGCTTTTCCGATATGGGCTCGCAGCTCGTGACCATGCTGTCGGACCAGACGGCCCGGGTACTGGCACCTGTCATGAACGACGTGCTGTTGCAGAAGTCCATCGCAGATCTCGCCAGGATGATCACGCTGTCGGTCGGCTCCGGTGAGGGTGCCAAGATCGTCGTGCAGGGTCCCTTAGCGCTCTTCGAAGCGCTGAAGCAGCACCTCGATGATGAAACCCTGATTTTCCGCCATCAGGAATCCGGCGATGTCGACCTCTCGGTCGAGTTCGGCGATTCGATCCTGGTGACACGCATGGCCGCTTGGGCCGATACCGTTGGCAAGGTGCTGGCATGAGCGAGAATGAAGGCCACCACCACGGCAAGAACGAAATCATCATCATCAAACGTCACGGCGGCGGGCACGACGGGCATCACGGTGGCGCCTGGAAGATTGCCTATGCCGACTTCATGACGGCGATGATGGCCTTTTTTCTCGTCATGTGGCTGATCAACGCGGCCAATCCGCAGACGAAGGCAGCGCTCGCCTCTTATTTCAACCCGGTGCAGCTGACCGATGCAAAACCGTCCGAAAAGGGTGTCAAGCAGCCGGCCAAGGATGCCAAGGGTGAAGAAAGCCAGATGAAGTCGAAGGTCGACGGTACAGAGACCAAGACCGGCGGTTCGGCCAAGAGCGGCGACGACATGACCGCGACGTCCGGCGAGGAAACCCAGTATTCGGACGCCGACTTCTTCGAAAATCCTTACTCGGTGATGTCCGAAATCGTCAATGAAGTCGGCCGCAACGCCAATATCAGTGCCAAGGGAGACGGTGGCGCATCGACGTCCGGACCCGCGACCGGCGCCGATGGCGGCGAAGCTTATCGCGATCCGTTTGACCCGGATTTCTGGACAAAGCAGGTCGAATTGCAGAACGCGGAAAAGGGTGGGGACAGTCTCGAAGCCAAGGCCGGAAGCGGTCCGTCGGACGCCTCCAAGGAAACGGTTGTGGCTTCCGCAGAACAGTCCGAAGCAGCCAAGACGGATGCGGCCGGCAAGACTGTGGACAAAAGTGTAATTGACACGTCCGCCGCTGCTGAGAACAGCACGCCGGGCAAGGCTGACGACAATGCCGCCAAGGCACTGAAGGCCGAGATCGAAGAGGAAATCGGCGGCTCCGCCGGTAAACTTGCCGAAGGGCTGCTGGTCACACCGACCGAAGGCGGGCTTCTGGTGACGATCAGCGAGCAGGCCGACACGCCGATGTTCGGGCTCGGATCGGCTGTACCTGAAAAGGATATGGTCATCGCCATGGAGAAGATCGGCAAACTTCTGTCGGCCCGCAGCGGCGCTATCGCCATTCGCGGCCATACCGACGGGCGGCCGTTCAAAAAGGGTGCCTATGACAATTGGCGCCTGTCGTCCGATCGCGCCCAGAGTGCCTATTACATGCTCATTCGCGGCGGTCTGGCCGAAAGCCGCGTCAGCCAGATCAGCGGTTTTGCCGACAAGCGTCTGCAGGACCCGAAAGATCCGTTGGCGCCGGTCAATCGTCGCATCGAAATCCTGCTGCAGACGAACCAGGGCTGATGGCAATGTTGAAGGCGATCCGCACCCTCCTTCTTTGCGCCTGTGCCGTTGGGGCGATCCCGGCGGCGGCCGCGCATGCGCAAGGTCCGGAGGATCTGCCGCCCTACAAGATGCTGCGCTCGCTGCAGGCGATCCAGGACGCCATCGTGCTTGGGGACCATTCCGCAACAGAAATGCAGCGCTTCATGCTGGCTGCGATCGACAAGCGGCTGCGGGAATCTGATTCCAAGGTCTTCGACGATCCGCGCAATGTCGATGCGGCCTTCATCTATGCGATGAGTGGCGGCAATCCGGAAACGCTGTCTTATCTCGCCAATCATGACATCGAAGGTAATTTCGATAGCCGCGTGGTCGATGCGCTGACGCACTATCTGGCGGGCAAGGGCGGGCTGATGGTCGAAAGCCTGGCAAAGGCCGTTCCGGAATACCGGAACTCCCGGGTAGGGCCTTATCTTTATCTGGTTCTCGGCAACGGCACTGCGCAGCAGAGCCCCGCGAAATCGCTGGAATATTACGACTGGGCGCGTTTGACGGCGCCGGGCACCAATATCGAAGAGGCCGCCCTGCGGCGTTCGATCGCGCTGGCGACGCGTGGCGGCATGCCGGACAAGGGGTTTGCCTATTCGCTTTCCTATGCCCGGCGTTTTCTGACATCGCCTTACGCCAGCCAGTTTGCCGATGTCTTCGTCGAACTGGCCGTGGCCAATTACAGCGAGAAGGCGGAAGTCAAGATTCAGGAGATTCTTGGCTTCATGGACAGGCCACGGCAGCGCGAGGTTTATCTGCGCATTGCCCGCCGCGCAGCCATCGGCGGCCTTCAGGAATTGGCGACACTTGCCTCGGCCCGAGCCGAAGATCTTTCCGATGTCGCGGATGCCGGGCCGAAGGCCCTGGCAAACCTCTATTCCGGGCTTGCCGGTGTTCCTTCCAAGGGCATTCTCGAAGCCGTCAAGGATATCAATGCCATACCCGAAGCGGAGCTGTCGCCCAGGGATCGCGCCTTGCGGCAGGCCGCAACCGTCATTGCGGAGGAAGTGCTGCGCGCGCCCGATCCGGAAAGCTTGACGCAAGCAATTGTTCCTAGTGTCAGGCCCGACATTACCATGGAGGAGAACGGAGCAGCGACCGGCAGCGGCGAAAGCCCCTTTGCAACACCGGCGTCGGAGGTGGCCTTGAAGGCTGCGCAACCGGACGCGGTTAAGCAGGAGGCCTCGCCGGAACAAGGTCCTGCTGATCCGGTTCACGATGCGTTTCTGAGCGCGGGGCGCTCGAAGCTCGACGCGATCGATTCTCTCCTGAAGGGGGAAGGCCAACAATGACATTCGTAGACGATAACCTGACGGGAGTAAGGTCGGGCAAGGTCGGTGCCAGGCCAGCGGGAAAATCGCAGGATATGGACGCTGCCCAGCAGAAGTCCGCCTTCGAAAATGCCTTTGCCGATGCCGGAAAGAAGAAGCAGCCGGTCGTGTCGATCGGTGCGAAACCGGCCGTTGACGGCAATGTCACGCCGAACCTCAAATTGACTGCGGCTGAGGCACTCGCCGCGGCATCCGGGGACGGCAACATCGAGGCCCTGGACCCTGACGCGAGCGGCCTTCCGTCTCTGCAGGATCGTGCAACGAAAAACGATGGCTTCATGAAACCCTCACTCGGCTCCGCAGATCCTCACGCCACGGGCAAGATGCTACAGGCGCAAGGAACATTGGTCGCTGCAAAGGGCGACCGCCCGGAAAAATTCTCGCTGCTGCAGGCCAGTTTCGCCGGGGTTGGCGAAGACGCCGGCAAGGCCGTCGATGGGCATGCCAGCGAGAAAATCGCAGATATGATCAAGAACGCCGAGGCAAGCGCCAGCAAGAGCAACGCCAAAACGGGTAAGCCCGATGATACATTGGCGGGAACCCCGCAAGACGAAGCAACGGAGGCGGTGACCGGCGATGTCAGTCAATTGCTCAACCTCCTGGACACAACACAGAAACCGCTTGCCGCCAGCTCACCAGCTCAGACCGGAGCGACGCCGGGAATGTCCGAATTCCAGGCGCTCGCCGAACGCGCTGGCAAGGCAAAGCCAGCCGGGAAAGACACGGTCAGGGCAGGCGGACAGATGGCTGGCGATGCGAACGCGGTCAAGAATGCCACTGAGGCGGGCTCCGATCAGGTGTTCCGCTTCGCGCGCGCAGACGGCAAGGGGCAGGCAGTGTCCTTGAGCCTGGCGTCCGACGGAGATAAAGCTGTCGCCAAGAACGAGGCGTCTGCGGCCACAACCAAGGCTGAAACGGTTACCGTGCTGGAAGCGCGCCGTTATCTCGGCCTCGCTCCGAGCAGCAATGCGGCGGCCGTGACCAGCCAGATCGCCAGCAACCCGGAATGGGCGCGGGCGCTTCAGCCGGGTAGTGCTGCGGATCAGGCCCCGTTGACACAGGCGTCTACCGGTAAGGTTCTCAACACTCTGAAGATCCAGATGCACCCGATCGATCTTGGCATGGTCACGGCGACGCTCAGGCTCAAGGACGATGAGTTGCAAGTCGAGATCAAGGTTGAGACCGGCGATGCCTTCCGGCAGTTGAGCGACGATCAGACTGCGATGGTCCGGGCCTTGCGTGCGCAGGGCTTCGCCGTCGATCAGGTCAACATCGTTTTCAATGCTTTGGACACCTCCGGCAACAACGGCGCCCAGCAGCAGCAACCTCAGGCGGGCCAGCAGGGCCGCGAGGCGGCTGGGGATGGCTCCAGAGGGCAGCGTAATGACAATGGCGGTCAGGAACAAGGCCGTGGAAGGTGGACGGGCAATGAAGGTACGGGCGATGCGTCTTCTGGGGCTGAGCTTAACCGCACTGGTGACGTCTACATGTAGCGCATTTGCGAGCGCCGGTGTCTGCGAAAGCGAGATCACGGCGGCGGCGGCAAAGTACCAGATACCGGCAGGAATCCTCTATTCCGTCGGTTTGACGGAGACCGGCCGGAAGGGATCGCTTCAGCCGTTTGCGATGAATATTGAAGGTAAGGCTTATTTTGAAAACAGCGCCGGAGAGGTTTTGCAGCGTTTCGCCGCAGCGCGGGCGCAGGGCGCCAAGCTGATCGATCTCGGTTGCATGCAGATTAATTACTATTTCCACGGCGAGAATTTCAGCTCGCCCGACGAGATGCTCAACCCGCGAAAGAATGTCGAATATGCGGCCCAGTTTCTCTCCAGGCTTCATGCCCGGCACGAAACTTGGACAATGGCCGTCGCCCGCTATCACGCCGGACCGAACAATGACCCAGCGCAGAAGAAGTATGTCTGCCGGGTGATCGCCAATCTGGTGGCGACGGGCTATGGAAAGTGGACGCAGAACGCGTCGAATTTCTGTCAATAATACAACTTATAAATGAATTACGCATCGCTTTAATTCGCGTCAGATGAATGCGGCAAGATTGCGTTGGAAAAATGGCTCAAGCGATTTCTTAATGTGACGTTAACGTTTCCACATGAATTTTAGTGCCGCGTTAACGCTACCCCACTACATCTAGATCAAATCGGCACAAAAATCTTAATCTAGTATTAATTTCAGCCATTAACTTCCCATAGTTGTTCATGAATCCACCGATTCGTATCTCTTAACCATAGAGGCACCATACTGATTCGGAGGCGGACGAATGATCGTAGTGGTTGATGAGCGTGAGCTCGTGAAAGACGGATATACTTCACTGTTCGGACGGGAGGGCGTGCCCTCCCAGGGGTTCGATCCAAGCGAATTCGGCGATTGGGTTTCGAAGGCGGCCGATAGCGATATCGACGCGGTCGAGGCATTCCTGATCGGTCAGGGCGAAAGGGCGATGAGCCTTCCGCGCGCGATCCGGGATCGTTCCACGGCCCCGGTCATTGCAATCAGCGATACTCCTTCACTGGAAACGACACTGGCGTTTTTCGACTGTGGCGTCGATGACGTTGTGCGCAAGCCGGTTCATCCCCGCGAAATCCTGGCACGGGCGGCAGCAATCCGCCGTCGTCTGAAGGCGTTGGTGAATTTCACCGATATCGGCCCGATCCGGGTATTCTCCGACGGCCGTGATCCGGAAGTCCAGGGCGAAGTTTTCGCCCTGCCGCGCCGCGAGCGCCGCATCCTCGAATACCTGGTCTCCAACCGCGGCCGCCGCGTTTCCAAGTCGCAGATTTTCAACGCGATCTACGGTATTTTCGACGAGGATGTCGAAGAGAACGTCGTCGAAAGCCATATCAGCAAGCTGCGCAAGAAACTGCGCAAGCGGCTGGGTTTTGACCCGATCGATTCCAAGCGTTTCCTTGGCTACTGCATCGACTGGAGCTGACCCCGCAAGAGGGTTCCGGACGCACTGCACCCGGCATCCCAAGACAGGTTCACGCAAGGCCCACCCCATAGTCTGCCCATAACGACGAAAACGAGGATCGGACATGAGTCTTTACGGAATGATGAGAACCGGTGGTTCCGGCATGAATGCTCAGGCAAACCGCCTGGGTACGGTCGCTGAAAACATCGCCAACTCCAATACCACCGGCTACAAGCGGGCATCGACCGAATTCTCGTCGCTGATTCTGCCCACCAGCAATGGCGCGTACAATTCCGGCGGTGTCGAGACAAAAGTCCGATACAGTATTTCGGAACAAGGCCCGACGACCTACACCACGTCCGGAACCGATATGGCCATCAACGGTGGCGGTTTCTTCATCGTCGAGGGCGCCAATGGTTCCAACTTCCTCACCCGTGCCGGCGCTTTCACGCAGAACGGTGACGGAGATCTGGTGAACTCCGCCGGCTACACGTTGATGGGCTACGAGTATAAGGCAGGCGTCGATCCGACGGTGGTTGTGAATGGTTTTGACGGCCTGACAAAGGTCAACCTCGCCTCCGACGGCCTGGTTGCCAAGGGTTCGACCAAGGGCGCAATGGGCGCGACGCTCAACTCGGGTGATGCTGTCGGTACGGAATCCCCAACCTCGCTCAAGGTTTTCGACAGCCAGGGCAACGCGCGCCTTCTCGACTTTGTCTACAAGAAGACAGGCCCGAATGCCTGGACAGTCGAAGTTCGTGACCGCGCCACTTATGTCGCGCCGAGCACCGGCGTTTTGGCAACCCAGGCACTCGCCTTCAATGCGGCTGGACAGCTAACGACTACCCCGGCGACGCTGACGACGACCGCGATCAACGGTCTCCCGGGTACGGGAGCCAACCTCGGCGCGATAACGATCGATTTCTCGAAAACCCAACAGCTTGGCCGCGAGTTCACTCCGGACGGCGGTACGATTGACGGTAGTGCCCCGAGCAAGGTGGCCGGTTACCAGATCGACAAGGAAGGTATCGTTTACGTCAAGTACGAGAACGGCACGCTCGACCCGCGTTACCGTGTGGCATTGGCCACCGTCCAGAGCCCGGACAATCTCATTCCGCAGTCGGGGAATGTCTATTCGCAGGGCGTCGATTCCGGCGTCATCATCACCGGTTTTGCCGGCTCCGGCGATTTTGGCAGCATCCAGTCCGGTGCGCTCGAAGGCTCCAACGTCGATATCGCCAACGAACTGACGGCGATGATCGAATCCCAGCGCAGCTATACGGCGAACTCGAAGGTCTTCCAGACAGGCGCCGACCTGCTGGACGTTCTTGTGAACCTGAAGCGCTAATTGAAAAGGTACGGTCTGCGTCATGTCGCTGTCATCAGCCATCAATACCGCACAGACGATATTCAACAACACGGCCGCCCAAACGGCGCTCGTTTCGAAGAATATCCAGAATGTGGGCAATGCGGATTATTCGCGCCGCATGGCAATGCTGGGCACGAGTGGCAACGGTGCGCAGATCGTCTCCATTCAGCGTGCCCAGAACGACGCGCTGATGCGGCAACATTCGATCAGCATTTCACAGGCATCGGCCCAGGACGCTCTTTTGACCGGCCTGGAAGCTGTGAAGGCGGCACTCGGCGGCAATGGTTATGAAACCTCGCCGTCGAATTACCTCAAGTCTTTCCGTGACAGCCTGCAAACCTTTGCGGCGACCCCCGGCAATGCGTCCATCGCAGCGACAACCGTGTCAAGCGCGTCGGATCTTGCCAAGTCGCTGAACAAGACGTCTGCTGCTGTCCAGGACGTTCGCTACGATGCCGACAAGGAAATCGACGCTTCGGTTCAAAAGCTGAACGGGCTGCTGGCCGAATTCGAAAAGGCCAACAATGCAGTGCAAGGCGCAACGGCCAGCGGGTCGGATGCGAGCGACGCACTCGACCAGCGCGACAAGCTGCTTCGCCAGATTTCCGAGATCGTTGGCATATCGACGGTCACGCGCGCCAACAACGATACGGTCATCTTTACATCCGATGGTACGGTCCTGTTTGAAAACAGCGCGCGCGCGGTGACGTTTCAGCCGACGCCCGGCTTCAGTGCGACCACCACCGGCAACGCGATTTACGTCGATGGCGTACCGATGAAGGCCGGCAAGGGTGCTGACACGAGCGCCGAAGGCAAACTGGCCAGCCTGCTGCAGTTGCGCGACGAGACGGCGCCGAAATTCCAGTCGCAGCTCGATGAGATCGCGCGCGGCCTTGTCACGCTGTTCCAGGAAAACACGACACCGGCCACGACGCCGCTGCCTGGTCTCTTTACCTGGGCGGGTGGCACCGTTCCTGCCGCAGGCACGACCGTACCCGGTATGGCCGCATCGCTGACAATCAATCCGCTGGCGACAGCCAATCCGACGCTGATCCGCGACGGCGGCTTCAACGGCGCGGGCTACAAGTCGAATACCACCGGAAGCCCCGGTTACTCCGCGCTGCTTGATGGTTTCGTCACCGCGATCGGTACGGATATGAATTTCGATCCTGCAACGGGCCTCGATGGCACCAGCAGCATCCTGGATTTCTCGGCGTCCTCGATCGGCTGGTTGGAAGAGCAGCGCAGCAGTGCATCCACCGCCAACGACAATAAGATGGCCCTGTTGTCGCGTACGCAGGATGCATTGAGCAATGTCACGGGCGTCAGCCTGGACGAGGAACTGTCGCAATTGCTCGACCTTGAGCAGTCTTACAAAGCATCGGCGAAATTGGTCAGTACGGTGGACGCCATGATGGCGGCCCTTCTGCAAGCTGTAGGATAAAATCATGAAAACGTCTTTCGTTTCCAATCTGGCTGTTCAAAATGCCATGCGCCTGACCATTCAACGAGGTCAGGTGGAAATGATGAAGCTGAACGATGAGGTCTCGACTGGCGTTCATGCCGATTACGGTCTGGCACTCGGGGCCTCGACGTCGAAATCCGTCAATATCTCGTCGCAGCTGGACCGGTTGGCGACTTTGAAGAGCACCAATTCCATTGTCACGCAAAGGCTTGCCGGGTCTCAGGAAGCCTTGAAGACGATGCAGGATGCGGCCCAGAAGTCGCTGTCGTCGCTGATGGCCTTCCGGGACAACAGCACTGCTGATCTTCTGAAAATCGCGCAGGATCAGAACGCTGCGGCGATGACGACGTTCACGTCGGCTGCCAACACATCCTTGAATGGGGAGTATCTGTTCTCCGGCATCAACACCGATGTCCAACCTTTCACGGAATACACACCCACGTCCGCTGCCAAGGCATCGTATGATGCGGCGTTGTCGTCTTTTATCGCGTCGCAACCAGCTCAGGTGCCGCCGCTGACTTCGGCTAGCCAGTTCACCAAGGCACAGATGACCGATTTCATCGATAACTCGTTGGCGCCGATGTACGCAGATCCCTCGGTTGCCGGGTCGAAATGGACGGATTGGTCGGACGCTTCCAGCCAGAACATGGTCAGCCGCATCAGTGCCAACGAAGTCATTCAAAGTTCCGCAAACCTCAATGCCGAGGGCGCACGGAAGTTTGCCCTGGCAAGCCTCATTTCCACTGAACTTCTCAGCGCCGGCTTGAGCGATGACGTTCGTGGCGTGGTCACAGGCAAGGCCATTGAGTTCACGGGCGAAGCCGTCACCGGCCTGATCAGCATGCAAAGCAACCTTGGTCTGTCGCAGGAGCGCGTCAAGAAGGCCAACACCTCGATCGAGGCGCAGACCAAGATCATCAAGGCCAATCAGCTGGATCTTGAGGGCATCGATACCTTCGCAGCGTCGACCATGCTCAAGACTTTGCAGAGCCAGCTCGAGACCTCCTACACGCTGACGGCGCGGCTTCAACAGTTGAGTTTGATTAATTTCCTCTGATGCGGTGAGGACCAGGACAAACATGAGGGATGTCTGAATGTATCAGTTTTCATATGCCGAGATCATGGAGGATGGCGTTGCCGACTCCAAGGATCGCGAACGGCAGGTGCTCGATCGCTCGATCGCGCTGCTCGCATCCGCAAAGCGGCAGCAAGGCTACTCGCGCGAGGCTATCGAGGCGATCTACTACACACGGCGGGTGTGGATCCGGTTCATCGAGGATCTTCGCGCTTCGGACAATCAGCTGAACGACGAACTGCGCGCCAATCTCATTTCCATAGCCATCTGGATTCTCGGTGAGACAGAGAAGATCCGCAAACGCGAATCCTCGAACTTCCAGGGCATCATCGATATCACAACCATCATCAGGGATGGACTCAAATGAAAAGCACACTGCGTATTTCGCTGAAGTCTGGCGAACGAATTTTTGTCAACGGGGCAGTGCTGCGTGTCGACCGCAAGGTCGCCGTCGAATTCCTGAATGACGTGACATTCCTGCTCGAAAACCATGTTCTGCAGCCGGAAGACGCGACGACGCCGCTGAAGCAACTCTATTTCATCGCGCAGATGATCTTGATCAATCCGGAAGGCGCCGAGCAATCGACGAACATGTTCCGCAAGTCGGTCGTCATGCTTCTGAATTGCTTCAAGAACGAGGAAATCGTCTCCGAGTTGAAGAAGATCGACGGAATGGTGACGCAGGGCCGCGCATTCGACGCATTGAAGGCGATCCGCGGCCTCTACGCTCTTGAAGATCGGATCCTGAACAACCAGGAAATCACCCCGGCAACGATCGAACAGATTCGCAAGGAGATCGCACCATGGCGGTAAGCGGCGTCAATAATAGTTACGTGCCCACAGCGTCAGGCGTCGATTCCGGTGGGGACAAGGCCAAGGCAAACCTGAACTATGACAGCTTCCTGAAGCTGCTCGTGGCCCAGATGAAGAACCAGGATCCAACCCAGCCGATGGATTCGACCCAGCAGATTGCCCAGCTGGCGACCTTCTCGCAGGTCGAGCAGACCATCAAGACCAACACCAATCTGGAAAGTCTGCTGCAGCGCACGTCGCTGAGCGAAGCCAATGCCGTGATCGGCAAGACGGTGACCAGCGCCGACGGCAAGACAACTGGTGTCGTCAAGGAAGTAAAGCTATACTCGGATGGAATCATTGCCGTCCTCGATAACAAGCAAGAACTGGTTATCGGACCCGGCGTTACCATAAAGTGATAGCTCATGAATGAGGCGGATGCCCTCGATATCGTGCAAGCGGCGATCTGGACTGTGGTCGTCGCTTCCGGGCCTGCCGTCGTTGCCGCCATGGTGGTCGGCGTTGTCATCGCCTTCATCCAGGCGCTGACCCAGGTTCAGGAAATGACCCTGACCTTCGTGCCGAAAATCCTTGCCGTGCTTGTCACTATCGCGCTTTCCGCATCTTTCGTCGGTGCGCAGATCTCGATTTTTACCGACGTGGTGTTTTCCCGCATTCAAACCGGATTCTGACTGCCGGAAAACGCGGATATCGGCGCGGGCGCTTCAAAAAGCGTGTCTGCCTCTTCCTTTCGACATTGATGCCACCTTCGCGCAAGTTTGGTGCGTTAGGCCTGCTGCTTAGTATGGGCAGCAGGTATGAATGCTGTCCGCCTCTCATGAAGAGACGGAACTTCCGATGGCACAACCTCCTGCTCTGATCATTCCGAAAGTCGCGCCCAAAGGCCGGGATATTGGCTTTGCGCTCGGCATCGTAGCGATCCTGTCGATCCTGTTTCTGCCGATACCGCCGTTTCTGATCGACATCGGGCTGGCTTTCTCCATCGCTTTCTCCGTGCTTATCCTGATGGTGTCGCTGTGGATCCAGAAGCCGTTGGATTTCTCGTCCTTTCCGGTCATTCTGCTGATCTCCACGATGACCCGGCTGGCGCTCAATATCGCCACAACACGCGTCATCCTTTCGCATGGTCATGAGGGGCATGATGCGGCCGGCGGTGTCATCGCCGGTTTTGCCGAACTCGTCATGGGCGGCGATTTCGTTATCGGTTTGATCGTCTTTTTGATCCTGATCACGGTTAACTTCATCGTCATCACCAAGGGTGCAACGCGTATCGCCGAAGTCGGCGCGCGTTTTACCCTCGATGCCATTCCCGGCAAGCAGATGTCGATCGACGCCGACCTTTCCGCCGGCCTGATCGACGAGAAGGAAGCGCAAAGGCGTCGCCGCGAACTGGAAGAGGAAAGCTCTTTCTATGGTTCGATGGACGGTGCATCCAAGTTCGTGCGCGGCGATGCGATCGCCGGTCTTCTCATCACCGCCATCAACGTCTTTGGCGGTATCATCATCGGATATGTCCGCCACGGCATGTCGATCGGCGAAGCGGCTGATGTCTTCGTCAAGCTCTCGGTCGGCGACGGCCTGGTTTCGCAGATCCCGGCCCTGATCGTGTCGCTCGCCGCAGGCCTGCTCGTTTCTCGCGGTGGCACATCGGGCTCCACCGATCAGGCCGTCATCAATCAGCTCGCCGGTTATCCGCGCGCGCTGATGGTCGCGTCGGGCCTGATCCTGATGCTGGCGTTCATGCCGGGTCTGCCGTTCATTCCGTTCGCTGCTCTTGGCGGCGGCATGGCCTTCCTCAGCTGGGTCATCCCGCGTCAGCTGGCCGCGGCCAACAAGCTCAAGCGTGATCAGGACCAGCAGACGGCACAGCTGAAGACGGACAGTGAAAAGGACTCGGTCAAGTCGGTCCTCAAGACGGCGGAAATCGAGCTGCTGCTCGGCAAGCAGGTCTCCACCCGTCTTCTCGGCGCCCATCAGGAACTGGCCTTCCGGGTCGGCAAGATGCGCCGCAAGTTCGCCGGCCAATACGGCTTGATCGTCCCGGAAATCAAGGTGTCGGACGATATCAGCATTCCGGACAAGGCCTATCATGTCCGTATCCACGGCACGACGATCGCCTCGAACACCGTGCGCGTCGGCGAAGTCATCGTCGTCACCGGCGGCGGCCGCAAACCGAGCATTCCGGGCGACGAGATCCGCGAACCGGCATTCGGCATGCCTGCCGTGTCGATCCTCGAAACCTTTACCGAGGATCTGAAGCGCGAGGGCTTCCATCCGATCGACAACGTGTCGGTGGTACTGACGCACCTGTCCGAAGTGATCCGCAACAACCTGCCGCAGCTTCTGTCCTACAAGGACGTCAAGATCCTGATCGAGCGGCTGGACCCGGAATACCGCAAGCTCGCCGACGAAATCTGCACCTCGCACATGTCCTATTCGGGCTTGCAGGCCGTGTTGAAGCTGCTTCTGGCCGAGCGTGTCTCGATCCGCAACCTGCATCTGATCCTCGAAGCGGTCGCCGAACTCGCACCGCATGTCAGGAAGACCGAGCAGATCGTCGAGCACGTCCGTGTCCGCATGTCGCAACAGCTCTGCGGCGATCTCGCCGACAACGGCACCCTGCGTGTCCTGCGTCTCGGCAGCAAGTGGGACATGGTGTTCCACCAGGCGCTGAAGCGCGACGCCAAGGGCGATATCGTCGAATTCGACATCGACCCACGCCATCTGGAGGAGTTCAGCGAGCAAGCGACCAAGGTTATCCGTGAACATCTTGACCGCGGCATGCCGTTCGTACTGGTAAGTTCGCCCGAATCCCGCTCTTATGTCCGCATGATCATCGAGCGTCTTTTTGCAACATTGCCGGTTCTCTCGCATGTCGAGCTCGCAAAGGGCCTCGAGATAAAGATCATCGGCTCGATTTCATGATCACTGATCCGGAAGGCACAGTGCTGGCGCTCTTCGCCGCATTCTGCCGGATCGGCGCCTGCATCATGGTCATGCCCGGATTTTCCACGGCCCGCGTCTCGGTGCAGATCCGCCTCTTCGTGGCCGTGGCAATCTCGATGGCGATCCTGCCGATCATGTGGAACGAAATCTACCCGCAGATTTCCGGCAAGGGCCATACCTACATCTATATCGTCGCGACCGAGACCGTGATCGGCAGCGTCATCGGCCTGATCGCGCGCTATTATGTGCTTGGCCTGCAGTTTGCCGGCACGGTGATCACGATGATGATGGGCTTCAACGCGCCCCCTGCCAACGACGTCCTGGAAGACACGGCCGAAAACCAGCTGACCAACCTGATCAGCTTTGCCGGTCTGATGGTTCTGTTCATGCTGGATTTCCACCATGTCATCCTGTCGAGCATCGTCGATTCCTACAAGGTGATGCCGCTCGGCGTCGGTTTCGACCCGCAGGGCGTTCTGATCACATTGACCAATGCGCTGGAAACCACGTTCTATATCATGCTGCGGCTGGCGAGCCCCTTCATCATCTACGGCCTGCTGTTCAATGTCGCGATCGGCATGGTCAACAAGCTGGCGCCGCAGATGCCGCTCTACTTCATCTCGCTGCCCTATCTGATCATGGGTGGCATGTTCCTGCTCTATCTCGGTATCGCCGCGATGCTGAAGCTATTTGCCGATGGCTTCGGCCCGATGATGCAGGGGATCTAGCCAGATGAAGAGCCGGTCTGAAAAGCTCAAGCGCCTCGTGGCCGTCCAGCGGCACCTGGAACAGATGGCGGAAAACGATCTGGCCGAAACCGCAAGAAAGCGCCGCGATCTGGCCGAGACCATCGATGTGGTGGTCGATGCAATGGGCTCGGCAAGCCCGTTGCATGCGATGTTTTCCGGACACTACGCCTCGCAGCTCGGCCGCCTTGCCATGAAGGACCAGATGCTCCTGGATATCCAGCAGGGGCATGAGGCCCGGGTTCTCAAGGAGCGGGCGAAGGGCGACCGGCTCGAAGGCAACATGAAGGACGCCCGGGTCCTGGAAGACCGGATCGAAGCGGACGACGCCATCTACGATCTCGTCGATCAGCACGTGATGAGCGGGTCACCAGCTTCCGGTAAGGTTGGCCGGTCATAGTGCGGTTTTAGGAACGGTCGGATTTTATGGCCGTACCGCTCGCTAAAAGGCTGACTTTATGGAGTTATCGCTGGCGTTGATAGAAACGCCCGCCATGCACTCCGTGACCGAGAGGATACCGCATGGCCATTTCTCCTCCAAGCGACCTGGTGATGGATGTCGTGCGTGCTGCCGATCCGGCTGAAGTGCAGGAAGCGCAGGCGCGGCTGAAGGCCAATCGCGCCGCATTCCAGGCAACGAGCCTTGCGGAAAACGGAAACGGCTTTGCCAATACGGTGGCGATCCTCAACCAGGACAGCCCGACCAACAGCCTCGGCGATATCACCAACCGGGCCGAAGCGAAGAAGATTCCGGAAAGCTACCGCAAATTCGAAGCCATGGTGCTGCAGAATTTCGTCAAGTCGATGCTGCCGACCGAAAGCGAAGAGGTTTACGGCAAGGGCACGTCCGGCGATATGTGGAAGAGCATGATGGCCGAGCAGATTGGCAACGTCATGGCGCAGGGCGACGGCGTCGGCATCGCCGAGCGCATGGTGACGGACCGCATCGTCGGGGAAGCCCCCAACCGGGTCAACGCATCGCTCGATGGCAATAGCAGCAATGTCGCGCTGAGCATGGTGCAGGAATACGAGCGCAAGGCGGTCGCCAATTTCCTGGGGAAGCAAGACAATAACGATCAAGCCTGAGGTGGGCTCGGTCATCGGCCGGACTGACCTAATTCAAAAGTTTCGCGCAGACATCACGCCAAGGGCTCAGGCCCGCGTGCTGCCGGCGCCAATGGGAGCTAAATGATGGAAGTTGCAGCATCGAGTGACGTGCGTATCCAGAACGTTTTGGGTCGTCTCGAAATGATCCTCGACAACGAGAATACCCGGATCGGTGTTGATCCGAACTTCGACCTGAAGACGTCGAACGCCCGCAAGAGCCGTTGCCTCTATGAGCTGACGATGCTGCATCGCGATGCGTCGCCCGATGAAATTTCCCCGGCATTCGTGTCGCAGACCCGGCATATCAAGACCAAGCTGATGACCAATTCGCAGAAGGTCAACGCCCATATGGAAGCCTGCCGCTCGGTCGTCGACCTGCTGAAGGCCGCTGTTCAGGACGCCGATGCGGACGGCATTTATACCGAACAGCAGTTCCGCTACGGCGATTTCTGATGCTGAAGCTTGTTTTCACCGGTGTCTGGATTTGCGCCGTATCGCTCGGATCCGTGTATTTTTCGATCCAGCATGCATCGGCGCCGGTGGAAACGGATGCGGAGGCTGAACGCCGCGCATTGCAGGAATATGTACCGGGCGAGCTGATCACCGTGCCGGTCATCACCGATGGCGCGGTGCAGGGCTATTTCCTGACAAAACTGTCGTTCTCGGTCGACAAGGCCAAGGCGAAGACCATGGAAGTGCCGTTCAAGGAATCGGTGACGAACGCCTTGTTCGACATTCTGATCGGCCAGAAGCTGATCAACGTCGCCGATACCAGCAATTTCGACCTTGTCAGCTTCAAGACTATCGTCAAGGAACAGCTCAACAAGCAGCTGCATGACGAAGTGATTTTCCAGGTTCTGGTCGAGCAGCTTGAATATCTGTCGAAGGCCGACGTTGCCCGTGTCGCCAATGCGGCGAACGAAAAGCAGCGCAAGCCCGTGCCGATCGTCGACAAGAATGGCCAGGTGGCCAACGATCAGATGCCCGAGAGCGAAAAGCGTGCCGCTGCGGCGGGAAAATAGGCCGGTGCCCGGTGCGTCTCAGTTTTTTTCCGGGTTGCGATACTGCTCGTTGACGAAGCCAAACTCCATCATAAGCCGGCCGCACGCCACATGAAAATGGTAGAGGCCCGCTGATGGCAGGCCGGATGATCTCCAGAGCGAAATGCCGCGAAACGGCGAGGCGGCCAGAAGCGCCAGCGACTTGGCGATCGTCCTGATCCGTCCGGCAAGGCCGGGGGCTGCGCGGTGTTCGAGCAGTGCGGAAATCGCCCCGTTTCGCAGGCTGCGCGATCTGATCCACGACAGTTCCGTGCGCCGCGCCGGAATGGTTTCGGCCACCCAGGCCTCCGCCGCCCAGGCAAAGGAAAAGCCGTTCTCCTTGCACCGGCGATAGAAATCGCTGTCTCCCCCGCCGATGAAATTGAACAGTGGATCGAGAAACGGCCGAGGCATGGCGTCAAGCACATGGCGTGTGATCAGGACATTACCCGAAGAGTACAGGATTGGAACGGGACCGGTCGCGTCATAATGGGGCACGAAGACCGGATGCCGCTTGCGCTCATTGCGGGTCTTGTTTTCGAAATCTGGAAGTTGCGGCCCGCCAACGAGATCCGCCCGGGTCTGCTTGTGTACCGAAACGAGACTGTCGAGCCAATCGGGCGCTGCCAGTTCGTCGTCGTCGATCACGGCAATGGCCTGCAGATTGGGGTAGGCGGCAAGCGCCGTCGACCAGCCGGCATTGTAGGCGTGGCAATTGCCGCGCTGATGCGCAATCACCACCAGCGCGTTGACGCGGTGGTCGGCAAAGAGCATTTTTGCGGCGTTTGCCCCTTCCAGCCCGTCCGCGTCATTCTCCATCACCACGATCGCGAAGGGAGAGCCGGGCGCCTGTGAAATAACGGTCTTCAGCGTCTTGAGAAGATGTTCCGGGCGGCGGAACGTCGGCAGCGTCACAACGAGTTCAATGCTGTCAGGGCTATCGACCGCCGTCCGGTAAAATTCGGTCACATCCTGGGCGGGCGGGGTCATGGCAAGTACCTGTTGAGCGCGGAAAGCTGGCAAGCACTAAAGCAAATGTTCCTAAACAGATGCTGAATTTCTAAATTCGCTTTCGAATGAGTGGTTTAAAGCTCGCTTCACGCCGTGTTGCTACAGTCTGGGCAGTTGTTCTCAAGTCTCACGTGGCAGCATGCATCTGGTTTTCGTTTCCTCGCTGGTGCCGGTGGAGAACCCTTCATCGGGGTTCGACATCGCCAACCGCGCCGTCTTCGACGGCCTTCGCGCCCTTGGTCACAAGGTGAGCGTGATCGGCTACCTGCAGCCAGGCCAGACCCCTGCCTCAGGCAAGGACGTGCATCTGCTCGGCGAGCTGGAAGTCACCAATGCAAAGGTCGGCGCCGCCACCAAGCTGCGCTGGCTGGCAAAAGCCTGTCTCCATCGCACTACGCTGTCGTCGGCCAAGATGCTCGAGGTCAGCCGCGCCCATGTGGAAACGTTGTTGCAGCGCCTGCAGCCATTCGATGGCATCGTCCTCAACTCCGTGCAATTGCCAGGCGCCTTTGCCGCCGCGTTCCAGAAACACAAGACAATCTACATAGCACACAATGTCGAAGCCGGGTCGGCGCGTGAAAACGCCGCCACCGCATCCGGCCTTGTGGAGCGTTGGTTGTTCAAGCGCGAAGCGCATTACCTCGAACGGCTTGAGCGGACACTGACACAGGCAGCCTCGGCAATCTGGACTTTTGCAGAGGCGGATCGCCTCGGCTTTGGCCCTGCCGTCTCCAGCCGGGCAACCGTGCTGCCGCTGGTCACCCGGTGGGACATGACTGGGACCGTCCCGGAAAAGCCGCCGGAATATGACCTGGCGCTGATCGGAACCTGGAGCTGGCAGCCGAACCGGATCGGCCTCGACTGGTTTCTCTCAAAGGTCGTTCCTCTGTTGCCGGCCGAGATGACGATCGGCATTGCCGGCCAGCTGCCGGATGCCCCGGCGATTGCCCATCCCGGGGTTCGCCTGCTTGGTCGGGTGCCTGATGCTCGTGCCTTCGTCGAATCCGGCGCCGTTCTGCCACTGATCAGCCGTGGTGGCACCGGTGTGCAGCTGAAGACCATCGAGACCTTCGAACTCGGCATGCCCTGTGTTGCGACCGGTTCGTCCTTGCGCGGCATCGGTACGCTGCCCGGAAATTGCGCGGTTGCCGACGATCCCGCCGAATTTGCGAAATTGCTGATCGACAAGGTCGCGCAGGTGCGGGGCGGCGACCGTCAGCGCCTGTCAGGCGCGATTTTTCATCAGGCGCAGAAGGACGAGCTGCTGGAGATGCTGGATGCCGGCCTGTCCCGGTTCGGCAAGCCCGCCGTCGCATCTGACCTTACTTTTGCAAGAGACGAGGCGCGTCCGCGGGCAACCAAAGTTGCCCGCGCATCTTACAGTCTTGCCGTGCATGAGGGGGGCAAATCCCGATGAATGTTTTCCCGGGTACATCGATCGTTGCCTCGCAGCGCATGATCCTCGACCTGCCGGTCTGCGATTTCGGCTGGGCCGACGCCTTCGCCTTTGCGGATGAAGTTGCCGCGCTGCCGATCGGGCAGACGGTGATATCGTTCCTCAACGCCCACAATGCCAACCTGATGATGCACGATCCGGAGTACCGGGCCGTGCTCGGCCGGCATATCGTCCTGCCTGATGGGCATGGCGTCGATCTCGCATCCTGGCTGTTCCATGGAAAGACGTTTCCGGCCAACCTGAATGGCACCGATTTCGTGCCGGCGCTGATGACCTACATGACGGCACCGAAGCGCATCGCCATGGTTGGCGCGCGCCCGGAGGTACTCAAGCGCGCTGCCGAAAACTTTCAGAAACACGCGCCGTGGCATGAGTTCATCGCCGTTTCCGACGGTTTTTTCGATCCGGCGCAATCCGACGAGGTCATGGCCAAGGTTCGTGCCGTGAAGCCGGATATCCTGCTGATTGCGATGGGCAGCCCGAAGCAGGAAAAGTGGATCGACCGCCATGTCGGCCCCGGCCACGCGCGGCTGGTGATCAGTGTTGGCGCGCTGTTCGATTTCATGGCCGACGAGGTCCCGCGCGCGTCGCCAACCATCCGGCGCTTCCGCCTGGAATGGCTGCATCGGCTGGTCCAGGAGCCTCGCCGTTTGTGGCAGCGTTATCTGCTCGGGAACCCGTTGTTCATATATTATATTCTCCGCCATAAGCTGGGCGGGCGTGAGCCGCCGCTGCAAGCCGGTGGTCAGCGCGCCGGATCACGATCGTTCTGACGGAAACCATCATGCGCACAGCTGTCGTCACGGCCTCCTACGCCAATGATTTCGAGCGCTGCCGGCTGCTATGCGAAAGCATGGATATGCGGCTGAAGGGCGATTGGGTGCACTACCTGCTCGTCGCACCCTTCGACGTCGCGCTGTTCCGGCAGCTGGAAGGATCGCGGCGCCAGGTCATCAGCGAGAGCGATCTTCTGCCATGGTGGCTCAGGGCCATTCCCGACCCGCTTTCAGCCGGTAGGCGCAAGCTCTGGATCAGCCCCTTCAGCTTGCCACTGCGCGGCTGGCATGCGCAGCAATTGCGCCGTCTGGCCCTGGCCCGCCATATCGGCGAGGCGACAATGTTTGCCGTTGATTCCGACGTGGTGTTGTTGCGTGATTTCGATCCGGCCGACCTTTGGCAGGGCGACCGCTTGACGCTCTACCGCAAGGATGGCGCGATCGGCGAACGTATGCGCTCCAATCATCTCGAATGGCTTGCTCATTCCGACCGGCTGCTGGGCATCGGTCCCTTCAGCTTGCCCGCCAATGACTATATCAATACACTGATTGCCTGGCGCACCGACACGTGCCGGGCGCTGCTTGATCATGTCGAGGCCCTGCATGGCCGCAACTGGGTCCGCGCCGTCCTTCACTCGCGCCAGTTTTCGGAATGCCTGATCTATGGCCGCTTTGTCGACGAGGTGTTGATGGGGCAGGGCCACATCGCGTCTGCAGAGGGACTTTGCCACGTGCTCTGGTTCGACGACAGTTACGCCCGCGATATCAATGGCCTCAGGCATTTCATGCGGGATATGGGGCCGCATCAGATCGGGATCGGCGTCCAGTCCTTTGTCGGTCACGATCTCACCGACATCCGCAACGTCGTTCTCGAACGCGCCGCCTGATCCGGTCAGATGACCCGGCCCATTTCGCGGCGCAAGGCGGAATAGGTGAGGGGGAAGGACGCGGCATAGAGTGCCAGATAGACACCATTGAGCAGCGGCGCCCAATAGGTGACATCCGTGCTCGTCCTGAAGAGTACGGCAAGCAAGGCGACCTTGATCACCCCTGCAATCACCAGATTGACCATCCGGCGCACCGTGCGGCCGGTCGCATAGAGCAATTCGGAGTGATATTCGACAAGGTTGCGGAAGGACGGCACCAGCAGCACCGCCATCAGATACGGCGCTGCCTGCGCGACATTGTTTCCCAGTCCGCGCGGAAAGACCCAGAGATAGGCCGCCATCGCTGATATCGCCAGGAAGGATACGGCTGCCACCAGTGCTTCGATCGTCAAGCGGGTGCGCCAGGATGCGATCGTTGCGGGCGTGCGCATGATCTTCTGCACCAAGAGCGTGTTGAACGAGCGCACCGGCAGTGCTGTCAGGTCGGCAAGCCGCATGATGATTGCATAGATGCCGGAAACCTCCGGCCCGCCGATCGCCAGAACGGCGATCTTGTCGAATTCCGACTGGATGTAGAACAGAACCTCGGCACCGGCGACGGTCACTGAATCCGCCCAGCGGCGGATGTAAAGCGCCGGGCGCCAGCGAAGCCGGACCTTCGGAAAGAACCAGCCGAGCGCGATGACGAGAGCGAGAAGGTTGGCACCCAGGTAAAACAGCGACCAGGTGGCAAGGTCGGCCGAATGCGACAGCGCGAAGGCCAGCGCGGCGGCGGTGCGGATGCCCGTGCCGATCACCACCAGAAGGGCGGCGCGGCCAAAGCGCCCAAGACCGTTGAGAACGATGACCACGACTTCCAGGCCACGCCAGCAGAGGATTTCAGCGGCCATGAAGGCGAGGAAAACGGCAAGTGTGATGTCGCCGGCAAAAACGGCATAATAGATCGCCAGGCAAAGGACCGCGATCAAGGGCAGCGACAGCAGCGCGCCGGCGGCAAACCCTGTGCTATACGTGCCCACCAGCAGTGGTTTGACGGTTGCCACCCGGTACAGCGGTGACATGAAACCGAAGGCCAGCACCCGCGAGATCATGATGCCGGCCGCCGATGCGGTGGCGAACAGGCCGAATTCGGCGATCGACAGCCCATTGGCGATGCAGATGAAATAGACCAGCGACAGTACAAGCCTGCCCGCAGACCCGCTTGTCATCGAGATATAGGCGTTAATGACGCTGGCGTGGCGAGCGTAGAGTTTTTTGGCGAAATCGATCACGAGCGGCGTCCGGATGTGCTGACCCGTTTCTAGCCGGTAAAGCTTAATGAGCGGTTCGAGCTTGCAGATTTACGGCGTTTCAACGCCTTAACCTGCTGTCTGTTAACGGTTTGTTTGCCACAAAAACTTAAGCTTCGTTCACAATTCGTCACTTTGCCCATTGCGGGCGTTTGCAGGCATTGATGTTCGACCCGGAAGATAACAAAAGGACAGTGGCGCCTCGCTCCCCGGTCGGCCTTGGGTCGAAGGAGGGGGCTGCGTCCTCGCGTTCCCGCACGGCCACCCGCAGCGGAGCGCCGGTTGCGCGTACCGCCAGCGAACTGCTGGACCGTTTGGGCAGTCCTGCCGCAAAGCCCAAAGTATCAGGCGCCACTCCCCAGTCCGCCGAAGTGCCGCCGAAAAAGACGTCCGGACGCTTTTCCGGTTGGTTCAAGCGCAAAGAAACACCGCAGACCATCCCAGCCCGCATTGATCCGGCATCGGTGCCTGCCGTCAGTGCCGAAGTCTATTATGGAGAGCCGCAGGACCGGCCGCTGATCGACATCGCCACGATCATGACATCCGTCTGGCAGCTTCGAAAGACGATCTTGCTCATGACGGCCGCCGGCGCCATCGGCGGTGTCCTGCTCGCTCTATCGACCCCAAGTGTCTATGTTTCCCAAAGCAAGCTTTATGTCGATCCGCGCGAAGTCCGGTTGACGGATTCCGATCTTTCCAAGGAGAGCCTGGCGACCGAAGCGATCCTGGCGCTGGTCGACAGTCAGCTCGAAGTGCTGCGGTCGCGGACCGTTCTGGAAAAGGTCGCCATCGATCTGGGGCTCGACCGTGATCCTGAATTCGGCGGCGTTACCACCGGCAAGGGCGGCCTTGCCGACGGCATCGGCGTCATCCGCGATATCGTTGCCCCCGGCAAAGCGGCGCCAGCACCTGCCTCCGGGGTCAACCCGCGGACGCTGGAAAAACTGAGCAATGCCGTTTCCGTATCGCGCGATCCGAAAACGTTTATCGTGACCATCGAGGTCAAGAGCCGGGATCCGGCCAAATCGGCATTGATCGCCAATCGCCTCGTGTCGACATTCCTCAGCGAGGAGCAGGCTGCCCAATCCGGTTTCTTCCAGCGGACGACGAAGGCGCTGGATAGCCGGTTGGCCGATCTGCGCACGGAACTGGACGCGGCTGAAAATGCGGTGGAGAAATATAAGGCCGACCACGACATTGTCGGTGCCGCCGGCGAGTTGATCTTCGACAAGCAGTTGCTGGCCCTCAACGATCAGGTCGGCGCTGTCCGCAATCGCATCGCCGATGCGCAGGCGAAGGTCGATCTTGCGGCCAGGATCAGCTTGAACGACGTCTTGAGCGGTGCATTTCCCGAAGAGGTGAGTTCCGTGACGCTTCAGGATCTGCGCAAGCAGTATTCCGAGGCGCGCGCGCAACTGGGCGCGCTGGATGCGAGCCTTGGGCCGCGGCACCCGCAGCGCCTGGCTGCCGTCCAGTCGCTTGAGGTCGCACGCTCCGAAATTGGCAACGCGCTTCGCCGCATCGCCGCAACGGCGAAGACCGAACTCGACCGCGCGGTGCGGACGGAAAAGGATCTCGTTCAGCAGTTGGCAGTGCAGAAGGCACAGCAGATGAATTCGTCCACCGGCTTCATCGAGCTGCGGGAGTTGGAGCGCAAGGCCACCGCAACCCGGACGATCTACGAATCCTTCCTCAAGCGGGCGAGCGAAACCGGCCAGGAGGAAAAACTGACCTCGAAGAATATCCGGGTGATCGCCTCGGCGCAGCCTCCGCTGCAAGCCAACGGGCCGTCGCGCAAGCTGATCGCGATCGGCGGCCTGATTGCCGGCTTCATGGCAGGGATTGGACTGGGCGTTGCGCTGGGCCTCTATCGCAGCCTAAAGGACCTGCTGCAGCGGTCGAGCCGCCCGGTTGCCGTGGTTCCGCAGCGTGATCCACCCGGAAAGGATGATCATCACCCCGATGGCCCGGGAACGCGGCAGGATATCGACGATCCAACGCCCGCACCTGTCGTCTACAGGGCACGGATGCCATCGGCGCATCACGCGGCAGCGTCTGCCGCAGCACTGTCAGCGTTTCCGCAACGAGGTGGCGAGGCCGGCTCGGCCAGCCTGCGTGACTATCTGCGCGAGATGCAGAACGACGGCGCTGATAATGGCGACATCGCCGAAGTGCAGGAAAACCTGCGCGCGCTGCGGTCGCGGGTTGAGCATTACGCGAAACAGCGGGCCGGCGGCCGGCGCTATTAACACTCTGTCTCCACGGAGGCCGCTTTGACGCACGGCGAAAATCCTTCACGAATGATAGGAACGCAGATCGTGGTGATGTTTATGCTGGACCTGGCGCGGATCAGTGGTGAATTTATTTCGATCTGAACAGCATAGGACGCATTGAGGCGGCCGCCATTTTTTGCTGAAACTAGAGTGAACAGAACAAACGAGAATCTGGGAGAGCAGCGTGACGACCGTGATTGATGGCAAACAAGTTGCAGCGTCGGTGATCGATGCCGTGAAAACCGCATCGCAGGCATTGACCGAACAGACCGGCGTCAAAACCGGTCTCGCCGTCGTCATCGTCGGAAACGATCCGGCAAGCCACGCCTATGTCTCTTCGAAAAGCAAGATGGCCAAGGAATGCGGGTTTACCTCGGTACAGCACACGCTGCCTGAAGAGACGACGCAGGCCGAACTCGCCGCTCTCGTTCAGACCTTGAACAAGGATGAAAGCCTGCACGGCATTCTCGTCCAGTTGCCGCTGCCGAAGCATTTCAATTCCGAGGCGATCATCCAGTCCATCCTACCGGAAAAGGACGTCGACGGCCTGCATGTCGTCAATGCCGGCAAGCTGGCGACCGGCGATCTCGACGGAGGCCTCGTCTCCTGTACGCCGGCCGGCGCCATGGTCTTCGTCAAGCGCACGCATGGCGAGGACCTGTCGGGCCTCAATGCCGTCGTCATCGGCCGTTCCAATCTGTTCGGCAAGCCGATGGCGCAATTACTGCTTGCCGCCAACGCGACAGTGACCGTCGCTCATTCGCGTACCAAGGATCTAGCTTCCGTCTGCCGCAGCGCCGATATCCTGGTCGCCGCCGTCGGCCGCCCGGAAATGGTCAAGGCCGATTGGGTCAAGCCCGGCGCCACCGTGATCGATGTCGGCATCAACCGTATTGCTGCGCCTGAAAAAGGTGAAGGAAAGTCGCGTCTGGTCGGCGATGTTGCCTTCGACGAATGCGCCAAAGTCGCAGCCGTCATCACGCCAGTGCCGGGCGGTGTCGGCCCGATGACCATCGCCATGCTGATGGCCAACACGGTGATTGCGGCCTACCGCAAGGCAGGCAAGGCCGCACCAAAATTCTGATGCAAGCGGAACGGGCTACGATTTCGGAGCAGGGCCGGTCGAGGCCCTGACGATCAGTTCCGTTCGCCACAATTCCTGTTCCGGGTATTCGCCGGTCTTGAGAATGCCGGAAATCAGCCGGGTGGCGATGCGTGAGCCCGCCGCCCGCAGCGACGAGCGCGTGGTTGTCAGCGGCACGCTGAAATTTTCAGGTTTCAGCATCGGCAGCACGTCGTCATGGGCAATCAGCGAAATATCGCGGCCGATCTGCAGGCCGACCCGATTGATGGCCCTTACGGCTCCAAGCGCGATCACGGTGCTGGAGCAAAGAACGGCGGTCGGCGGTTCGCCTTGTTCAAGAAATTGCTGCATGGCGCGGTGACCGTATTCGTCGGTCATCAGTGAGTTCTGAACCAGACTTTCATCGAACTGCAGCCCGTTCTCCTCAAGCGCGCGGCGCATGCCCTTCATCCGGCGAATGGAGAATGTCAGGTTTCCTGGCCCGTTGATCAGCGCGATCCGCCGGTGTCCGAGCTGAATGAGCAGGCGGGTCGCATCATAAAAGGCACCGGTATTGTCGATATCGAGAAAGGGATAGTCGGCCGGCTGGCCGATCGCCCGGCCGTGGACGACGAACGGGATCGACAGTGATTTCAGCATAGCGATGCGCGGATCGTTGGCGCGCACATAGGCGAGAAACAACGCATCGACGTTGCCGCTGGCGGCCAGCCGCTTGAAGGTCGCCTCCTCGTCGTCGGGTGCGCTCGGATTGATGACGAAATGAAAATCATGCCGGACGGATTCTTCGCCGAGCCCAGCGAGGAATTCTCCGAAATGCACATCGGAATCGATACCCTGCGCGATCGGCATGACCAGCCCGATCGAGCCGGCGCGGCCTGTTGCCAGTCTTTGAGCTGCACGGTTCGGCCGGTAGCCCGTTTCCCGCACCGCACTCAAGACCCGCTGGCGTGTTTCGGCGTTAACTTCCGGATAACCGTTGAGCGCCCGGCTGACTGTTGTTTGCGACAGGCCCAACATCTCCGCCAGCTGCTTCAAATTCACGTTCATGGCAAGCGCACACTCCCAAAGCGCTTTGATTTTTATGTTGTATTTGCTTTCAGTCCACAACGCGCGATGGATTTTGTATCATCGGCTTTGCTGATCAACCAGAAAAATCCGCTCCATTGCGCTGCAAACCTTCGCTGCACTGCATGAATTGGGGCTTTGTTCGCCCATTGCGGGAAAGCTCTTGACTTGATGCCTGTGGCAATGGTTTGTTAGCAAACTCAAAGCGCTTTGAATTTTGGCGGCGCTGCGGTGTTCGCCCGGCATCAATGGGTCGGGTCTTTCTTGGGAGGAAATGACGTGAAGAGAACATTCTTGTTGGGGGTGGCGGCGCTCGCGCTTGTGGCGGGTGCCACGAACGCCGCCGAGCTGAAATTCAAGCCGGGTGAAGATTCCAAATTCAATTGGGCAAGCTTCGAAGAGTTCAAGAAAAGCCATGACCTCAAGGGTCAGACGCTGACGATCTTCGGACCGTGGCGCGGCGAAGACGAAGCTCTGGCTGAATCCATGCTCGACTATTTCCGTGATGCGACCGGCGTCGAGGTGAAATACTCCTCATCCGAGAACTACGAACAGCAGATCGTCATCGACACGCAGGCCGGTAGCCCGCCGGATGTTGCCATCCTGCCGCAGCCGGGCCTGATCGCCGACCTCGCCTCGAAGGGCTATCTGACGCCGCTCGGCGAAGAAACCCAGAAGTGGCTTCTCGAAAATTACGCCGCTGGCCAGTCCTGGGTCGATCTGTCGACCTATGCCGGCAAGGACGGCACGAAAGCTCTCTACGCATTCCCCTACAAAATCGACGTAAAGTCGCTGGTTTGGTACGTGCCGGAAAACTTCGAGGACTCCGGCTATGAAGTTCCGAAGACGATGGAAGACCTGAAGGCGCTGACCGAAAAGATCGTTGCTGATGGCGGCACGCCGTGGTGCATTGGTCTCGGTTCCGGCGGCGCGACCGGCTGGCCGGCCACCGACTGGGTCGAGGACATGATGCTGCGCACGCAGCCGGCGGAGACCTATGACAAGTGGGTCACCAACGCCATCCCGTTCAACGACCCGGCTGTCGTCGGCGCCATCGATGAATTCGGCTGGTTCGCCAAGAACGACAAGAATGTCGATGGTGGCGCTGCTGCCGTTGCGTCCGCCGACTTCCGCGACAGCCCGAAGGGCCTGTTTGCCTCGCCGCCGAAGTGCTACCTGCACCATCAGGCGTCGTTCATCCCGTCCTTCTTCCCGGAAGGCACCAAGGTTGGCGAAGATGCCGACTTCTTCTACATGCCGCCTTACGCCAGCAAGCCGGATCTCGGCAATCCGGTTCTCGGTGCCGGCACGCTCGCCATGATCACCAAGGACACGCCGGCGGCCCGCGCCTTCATCGAGTTCCTGGAAACGCCGATCGCGCATGAAGTCTGGATGGCGCAGTCGAGCTTCCTGACGCCGCTGAAGAGTGCCAACAAGGACACCTATGCCAACGGCCCGATGAAGAAGCAGGGCGAAATCCTGCTTAATGCCACAACCTTCCGTTTCGACGGTTCCGACCTGATGCCTGGCAAGATCGGTGCCGGCGCATTCTGGACCGGCATGGTCGATTATGTCGGTGGCAAGTCGGCCAAGGACGTTGCCGACGGCATCCAGAAGGCCTGGGACTCGATCAAGTAAAGATCGCCCGATACACCAACGGCTCCGGGCGAAAATCCCGGAGCCACATTCAAGAAACTGCGAGGCCTGATACGCCGTCTGCAAGCTGCCCGGTCAAATGGGCGCGGCGGAACGGCTTGGGGGAAGCTGACAAACGAAGTCCTTTTTGAATTGAACACACCCTTGCCGGCCGCACTGAGTGTTCCGGCATCGTAGACGGTGTGACCATTCTTGCGATGTTTTCTCCCGAAAAGCCGGGAGCAGCACGCAAAAAGGGCGGGCAGGCCGTATAACCGGCCTTACATTCCTGGGGAGGACGTTGCCATGCAGCAGTTGATATTTGCCATTGCCATGATGGCCGCCGGCGTTCTTGGCTGTGCCGCCTATTTCTTCGGCACGAACTGGATTCTCGACAAGCTGTTTCCATCGAAAGGCCTGACGGGTCCGGTCGCCTCGCGCAACCTGCGCATCACCAATGCCATCCGGCCATGGCTCTTCCTCGGTCCGGCGCTGTTGTCGCTGACCATTTACCTGATCTATCCGGTGATCGCCTCCGTCTGGCTCAGTCTGCATGACAGGGCGGGCGAGAATTTCGTCGGTCTCAACAATTTCATCTGGATGTTCAACGACGGCGAATTCCGCCAGTCGATCTACAACAATTTCCTCTGGCTTTTGGTCGTGCCTGCTGCCGCGACGTTCTTCGGCCTGATCATCGCGGCGCTGACCGATCGCATCTGGTGGGGCAATATCGCCAAGACGCTGATCTTCATGCCGATGGCGATCTCCTTCGTCGGTGCCTCGGTCATCTGGAAATTTATCTACGACTACCGTGCCGAAGGTACCGCGCAGATCGGCCTGCTGAATGCCGTCGTCGTCTATTTCGGCGGTACGCCGGAAGCCTGGGTAACGCTGCCGTTCTGGAACAATTTCTTCCTGATGGTGATCCTGATCTGGATCCAGACCGGCTTTGCGATGGTCATCCTGTCGGCCGCCCTGCGCGGCATTCCGGAGGAAACCATCGAGGCTGCCGTCATCGACGGCGCCAATGGCCTGCAGATCTTCTTCAAGATCATGATCCCGCAGATGTGGGGCACGATCGCCGTTGTCTGGACCACCATCACCATCCTGGTGCTCAAGGTCTTCGACATCGTTCTCGCCATGACCAACGGGCAGTGGCAAAGCCAGGTTCTCGCCAATCTGATGTTCGACTGGATGTTCCGCGGTGGCGGTGACTTCGGCCGCGGTGCCGCGATCGCCGTCATCATCATGGTGCTGGTGATCCCGATCATGATCTGGAACATCCGCAACGCTGCCAAGGAAATGGAGGGCCATTGAGATGATTGCTTCTTCCCGCTCGCCCCTCATCTGGGTCGTCCATCTTTCCGTGATCCTGCTTGTGACCCTCTGGACCCTGCCGACCGCTGGCCTGTTGATCTCGTCGCTGCGTGACAAGGATCAGCTCGCCGTTTCCGGCTGGTGGACGGCGCTCTCCACGTCATCGCAAAACATGACCGGCCGTGCCGCTTCCCCCGAAACGCAAGTAGAACGTGACGGCAAATTCGTCATCGCGGGCAATTTGCTGGAAAGCGGCGTGGCCAAGGTCTCGGCCTTCGGTTTCCGTCCGTTGCAGCCCACCGCCTTTGAGGCCGATGCAGTCGCTGATATCGGTGACGGGCAGACGCTGACGGTCAAGGACGACGGCAGCTACGAAATCGTCTCGCCGGCCCGCATGGAAGGCACACGCGGTCAACGCATCTTCTATACCGCCGCCG
Source organism: Hyphomicrobiales bacterium (assembly GCA_900473685.1). Classification (GTDB taxonomy): domain Bacteria; phylum Pseudomonadota; class Alphaproteobacteria; order Rhizobiales; family Rhizobiaceae; genus Pararhizobium. The sequence continues at coordinate 311,715 of UCNE01000010.1, read as the reverse complement.
TTCCCCCGCGCTTCACCTTCGACAACTACCGCGAAGTCATGCGGGCAGCAGGCATTGGTGCATCCTTCATCAACTCGCTGACGGTTGCCATTCCGGCGACGATCATCCCGATCCTCGTTGCGGCGTTCGCCGCTTACGCACTGGCCTGGATGAAGTTTCCCGGCCGGGCGATCCTGATCGCCGTTGTCGTCGGCCTTCTGGTCGTACCGCTGCAGATGTCGCTGATCCCGCTGTTGAAACTGTACAATGGCGTCGGCGCGTTCTTCGGTGTTCCGGCCAAGACCTATGTCGGTATCTGGCTGGCGCATATGGGTTTCGGCCTGCCACTCGCCATCTATCTCTTGCGCAACTATATGGCAGGCCTGCCACGCGAAATTCTGGAATCGGCCCGCGTCGATGGCGCCAGCGATTTCGATATCTTCATCAAGATAATCCTGCCTCTGTCGTTCCCGGCGCTCGCCTCGTTCTCGATCTTCCAGTTCCTGTGGACCTGGAACGACCTGCTGGTCGCCATGGTGTTCCTCGGAACCGGCAATGACGAGTTGGTCCTCACCGGCCGCTTGGTCAACCTGCTCGGCTCACGCGGCGGCAACTGGGAAATCCTGACGGCATCGGCCTTCATCACCATCATCGTGCCCCTGATCGTCTTCTTCACCCTGCAGCGCTACCTCGTGCGTGGCCTGCTGGCGGGATCGGTCAAGGGCGGCTGAGACTTTTCGATAGTACAAGGACGTCTACTGGAATGAATACGAGCATGACCAAGGCAAGTGGTTCCACATTGCAGGCTGACCGGGACTGGTGGCGTGGCGCGGTGATCTATCAGATCTATCCGCGCTCCTACCAGGATTCGAACGGCGACGGCATCGGTGACCTGAAGGGGATCACTGCCCGTCTGGCGCATGTCGCCTCGCTCGGTGTCGACGCAATCTGGATCTCGCCGTTCTTCACCTCGCCGATGAAGGATTTCGGCTATGACGTATCGAACTATACCGGCGTCGACCCAATCTTCGGCCTGCTTGCCGATTTCGATGCGCTGATCGCCGAAGCCCACCGCCTCGGTATCCGCGTGATGATCGATCTGGTGTTGTCCCATACCTCGGACCAGCATCCGTGGTTCGTCGAAAGCCGGTCCAGCCGGTTCAATCCGAAAGCGGACTGGTATGTCTGGTCGGATTCCAAGCCGGATGGCACGCCGCCGAACAACTGGATGTCGATCTTCGGTGGCTCGGCGTGGCAGTGGGATCCGACACGCCTGCAATATTACATGCACAACTTCCTGACCTCGCAGCCGGACCTCAACCTGCATAATCCGCAAGTTCAGGATGCGCTTCTGGCCGTCGAGCGCTTCTGGCTGGAACGCGGCGTTGATGGCTTCCGGCTGGATACGATCAACTTCTATTTCCACGATCTGGAACTGCGCGACAACCCGGCGCTGGCGCCGGAGCACCGCAATGCCAATACGGCGCCGGCGGTCAATCCGTACAATTATCAGGAACATCTCTACGACAAGAACCGCCCGGAAAACCTCGCATTCCTCAAGCGCTTCCGCGCCGTCATGGACGAATTCCCGGCAATCGCCGCGGTCGGCGAAGTCGGCGACAGCCAGATCGGCCTTGAGATCGCCGGGCAATACACATCCGGCAACGACAAGATGCACATGTGCTACGCCTTCGAGTTCCTGGCGCCGGATCCGTTGACGCCATCAGGCGTCGCGCAGGTGCTGCATGATTTTGCCCGGGCTGCCCCGGAAGGCTGGGCTTGCTGGGCATTTTCCAATCATGACGTCGTGCGCCATGTTAGCCGCTGGGGCCAGGGTATTGCCGATCAGGATGCCCACGCAAAGTTCCTTGCCAGCCTGCTGATGACCTTGCGCGGCTCTGTCTGCATCTATCAGGGCGAAGAGCTTGGCCTGACCGAGGCCGAACTCGCTTTCGAAGACCTGCAAGATCCGTACGGCATCCAGTTCTGGCCGGATTTCAAGGGCCGCGACGGCTGCCGGACGCCGATGGTGTGGGACAAGAACGCTGTCAATGGCGGCTTCGGCGAGGGCAAGCCCTGGCTGCCGGTGCCGAAGGAGCATCTTGGCCGCGCCGTTTCCGAACAGCAGACGGACCCGGATTCGGTGCTCAACCACTACCGGCGTTTTCTCGCATTCCGCAAGCACCATCCGGCCTTTGCCAAGGGCGAAATCGAGTTCCGCGCCTACGAAGCGCCCCTGCTCGGCTTCGAACGCACATTCGGCAACGAGACGATTTTGTGCCTGTTCAACATGAGCGGGGAGGCGGTGACCGTCAAACAGCCGGTTGAAAAGCTCGATGTGCTTGAAGGCCATGGCTTTGGATCGGCATTGACCGGCGACACCATCACACTACCGGCCTGGAGCGGCTTTTTCGCCCGGGTCGAATGAATGAGATCGAACCGGTTCGGGTAAAGAGCCGGCCAAAAACGAGAGAATGAAGGGGAGGATGTCATGGCAGGTTTGCAACTGAAGAAGATCCGCAAGTCCTATGGCGCGGTGGATGTCATCCATGGCATTGATCTGGATATCAAACAGGGCGAGTTCGTCGTCTTCGTCGGCCCGTCCGGCTGCGGAAAATCGACGCTCTTACGGATGATCGCCGGCCTTGAGGAAATCTCCGGCGGCGAAATGTATATCGCCGAGCGCCTGGTCAACGAGGTGCCGCCGTCACAGCGCGGCATCGCCATGGTCTTCCAGTCCTATGCGCTCTATCCGCACATGACGGTCTATGACAACATGGCCTTCGGCATGCGCATCGCCAAGGAAACGAAGGAGGAGATCGACCGCCGTGTCCGCTCCGCCGCTGACATCCTGCAACTGACCAAATATCTCGACCGCCTGCCCAAGGCGCTCTCGGGTGGCCAGCGCCAGCGCGTCGCCATCGGCCGGGCGATCTGCCGCGATCCAAAAGTGTTCCTGTTCGATGAGCCGCTGTCGAACCTTGATGCGGCACTGCGCGTCGCCACGCGCATCGAGATCGCCAAGCTGAACGAATCCATGCCGGATACGACGATGATCTACGTCACCCACGATCAGGTCGAGGCAATGACACTCGCCGACCGCATCGTTGTGCTCTCGGCCGGTCATATCGAACAGGTCGGTCCGCCCCTGGAACTCTACGAGCGGCCGGCCAACCTGTTTGTCGCCCGCTTCATCGGCTCGCCTGCCATGAACATCATCCCGGCCAAGATCGTTGGCACCGGTGCCGAGACCTCGGTGGAGCTGCCGGGCGGCAAGCGCGATGTGCTGGATATTGCGACGGCAGCGTCCGAAAATGGCAAGGCGGCGAGTTTCGGCGTTCGGCCGGAAGACCTGCGCGTCTCGACCGGCGACAATTTTCTGTTCGAAGGAACCGTTTCGATCATCGAAGCCCTGGGTGAGGTGACGCTGCTCTATATCGAGGGGCTGGTCGCCAACGAGCCGATTATTGCCAAGGTGCCGGGCATTCTTGACATCAAGCGCGGCGAGAAGGTGCGCTTTACCGCCGATAAGGCGAAGCTTCACCTGTTTGACGCGGGTGGAAAAAGCTACCGCACGTAGAGCCGGGCAACATGCCTGCGACCCGCCTGGGCTGTATTTCCGGGCGGGTTTTTTATCGGCGATGTGCCAGAACCGGTCACGGACTCACGCTCTGTTAAATCTCTGCTGCTAATGTTTCAAAAAACAAAGGGCATGGAGCAGGCTGATGCGGGGACAGGCATCCGATAGACCGACATATCTCAGCAAGGAAGAGTCCTTCATGTATGATCGGGAAGCCAATTTCCCGATGGAAGACACCCGCAATGATGCCCGCATCGAGTATACCGAAAACGGCATGCTCAACCTCACTTCACGCCGTTGCGAACTCTTGAAAATATCGAAGAGTAGCGCCGTTATTGGCATTGCGACGCAGTTCAAGCTGCCGCAGAATTTCTATCTCGATGTTCCCAGTGCCCGCATCGGCATGGTCGGCTGCATCGTCAAGCGCGTGCATGCCAACAACATCATCGAGGCGCGCTTTCTGCGCATGATGTCCGAGCGTGACCTCAATCGCATCTTCGTCTATTCGACGCATCCCAATCATCGCAACCGGGTTCTCGACATTTACAGCTGACCATTTTCGGGTCGATTGCTGGCCGCTTCCGCTTGACACCGCCCGCAGGAGGCGGATTGATGGACGTTGAGTGACTGAAGCGAGACGATGACCGATGAAACGACCCTATCGCCTTTCCTGTCATTGCGGCGATATCTGCTTTGAAATCGATGCCGAGATTTCCGAGGTGGTCGAATGCAATTGCTCGACCTGCCGCCGTTCAGGCTTCCTGCACTGGAAGGTTCCGGCCAGCAGGATCGTGCTGGTCAGCGAAAAACGCCGGATCTCCACCTATGTCTGGCGCAGCATCACCGAAGGTCATCATTTTTGCGCCACATGCGGCGTTGCGCTGATGCGCAGCGGCTATCCCGGCGAACGCGTGTCGGTGAACGCGCGCTGCATCGAAGGCATCGATATTTTCGAACTGAACATCGAACGTTACGACGGCCGGACCGACATGCACCCGGGGCCGCTGCCGTAAGTATCGGCATGTCAAGACTCGCGGCGTTGTGACCGAGGATTCGGGCCGCCGAGAAAGTCGTTTCGCCACAGTTTGGCGGGTTATTTGGGAAATCATGCGTTTGCCAAACTCTCCGTCATCTCTGTGCTTGTCACAGAGATCCAGCCAGCCCAAGTCCTTGGGCTGAGAGAGTTTTTTGACCCGACGGACGTCGGGTCGCTGGATCCCCGCCACAAGGGCGAGGATGACGGAAAGTGGGGGCCGCTCTCACTAAGTAATCGTTTTAGGATCCGTCGAGGGCTCCGATTTCAGTGAAAAAATACACTCGCGCCGTGATCGGCTGCGCCAACAGCCGCGCGGAATGGGGCAAACAGCTCGCGGCCCATGCCGAATTCGTTGCCGGAGAGATCGGCTTCGGCCGGAGCCCGGCTGGCCAGCTCGGCAGCATCGACCAGCACCTGGATCGTGCCATGAATGGCATCCAGCCGGATGATGTCGCCTTCGCGGATTTTTGAGATCGGACCGCCATCCTTGGCCTCAGGTGTCATGTGAATGGCGGACGGCACCTTGCCGGACGCGCCGGACATGCGACCATCAGTGACCAGCGCCACCGTCTGGCCGCGATCCTGCAGGATGCCGAGCACGGTGGTCAGCTTGTGCAGTTCCGGCATGCCGTTGGCTTTCGGCCCCTGAAAACGGACGACGGCGATGAAGTCGCCCTCGAGCTTGCCGTCCTTGAAGGCCGCCTGCAGTTCCGACTGATCGTGGAAGATCTTTGCCGGTGCCTCGATGACGTGACGCTCCGGCTTGACGGCCGAAATCTTGATGACGGCCTTGCCGAGATTGCCGGTCAGCATCTTCAAGCCGCCGGAATGCTGGAAAGGCTGCTCGACCGTCGAAAGCACTTTTGGATCATGGCTGTGTTCCGGTGCCGGTTCGCGGGCAACCGTGCCATTGGCGCCCAGCTTGACGTCGATCGCATAGGCGTCCAGCCCCTGGCCGAAAACGGTGCGCACGTCGTCATGCAGTAGGCCATGCTTCAGAAGCTGGCTGATCAGGTAGCCCATGCCGCCGGCGGCGTGAAAATGGTTCACGTCGGCAAGACCGTTCGGATAGACGCGGGCGAGCAGCGGGATGATGTCGGAAAGTTCGGAAATATCCTGCCAGGTCAAAGCGATACCGGCCGAACGGGCCATGGCGACGAGGTGCATCGTGTGGTTGGTCGAGCCGCCGGTCGCGTGCAGGCCGATCACGCCGTTGACGATCGACCGCTCGTCGATCATTTCACCGGCTGGCGTGAACTCGTTGCCGAGCGCGGTGATCGCCAGCGCCCGCTTGGTGGCTTCCTTCGTCAGCGCGTCGCGTAGCGGTGTGCCCGGATTGATGAAGGAAGCGCCGGGCAGGTGGAAGCCCATGATTTCCATCAGCATCTGGTTGGAGTTGGCCGTGCCGTAGAACGTGCAGGTGCCGGGGCCGTGATAGGACTTGGATTCCGCTTCCAGCAGCTCCTCGCGGCCAACCTTGCCTTCGGCAAACAGCTGGCGCACGCGTGACTTTTCGTCGTTCGGCAAGCCTGTTGTCATCGGACCGGCCGGAATGAACACGGCGGGCAGATGGCCAAAGGTCATGGCGGCAATCATCAGGCCGGGAACGATCTTGTCGCAGACGCCGAGATAGACGGTCGAATCGAACATGTTGTGCGACAGGCCGACGCCTGCCGCCATGGCGATCAGATCGCGGGAAAACAGCGAAAGCTCCATGCCCGGCTGTCCCTGGGTAACGCCATCGCACATGGCCGGAACGCCACCTGCCACCTGCGCCACGCCACCGGCTTCATGGGCCGCCTGGCGGATCAGGGCCGGATAGGTCTCGAATGGCTGATGCGCCGACAGCATGTCGTTGTAAGAGGTGATAATGCCAAGGTTCGGCACTTCGTCACCGGAGAGCGCCACTTTCTCGGAGGGGGAACAGACAGCAAAGCCATGAGCGAGATTGCCGCAGCCAAGAACCGAACGGGTGACGCGCTTGGATGCCGCCGAACGCACGCGGGCAAGGTAGGGCTCGCGATAGGGCTTCGAGCGTTCAACGATGCGGGCGGTGATCGCGGCAATACGGCTGTCGGCGGACATGGCAATCCTGTTCCGGAGTGTTCGGCACTCCTGTGGTCTGCGTGGTTTCGGTTATCCGGGTCTTGGGTCCCCGGATTGCGGGCTTAAAGCGTGTCGCGCAAAAGTGTGCAGCGGTTTTGCGATAGCGACACGCGTAAAATCAAAGAGCTAAAGCGCAGGAAGGGATCCGTAGAGATCGCGCCCCGCTTTAGGGTGCCCAGTAGATCTGAAGCGGGGAGGCGGCCCGGCGCAGTATCGCCCGGATCGGCATCTCCGCCTCGTCACCGGGCGCTTCAGCCTTGGCAAGAACGTCCTTCTTGGTCGCTCCTTCGATATGGAGCACCAGAAGTCGGGCATCCTGAAGGCTGGAGAATGTGAATGTCAGGCGCGGCTCGCCGGCCCCTTCGGCTTCCATCGTCATCACGCCGCGTGGCGTTGCCGGATCAAGCGCTTCGGCAAGGCGCGAGCCGCCCGGAAAGAACGAGGCCGTGTGTCCATCGCCGCCCATGCCGAGAATGGCGACATCGAAGGGACAGCCGAGTGTGGCAGTCTGTTTCACCGCGGCGGCCGCTGCTTCTTCAGCCGTCGCCGCCGGATAATAAAGCGGCTGGAAGCGCGCTGCGGCGGCAGCGTTGGTGAGCAAGTTGTCCTTGACGAGCTTCTCGTTCGAGCGGTCACTGTCCGGTGCAACGAAGCGTTCATCGATCAGGGTCACGGTGACCTTGGCCCAGTCGATGGCCTTGCCGGACAGCGCCTTGAAAAACGCCTTTGGCGTCGAGCCGCCGGAGACGGCGATGCACGCTTCTCCGCGCGTTGCAACAGCGGATGAAAGGGCTGCAGCCACTGCTTCCGCAAGGCCCTCAGCCAGATCAGCACCATTGTCGAATACATGCATCGCAGCCGTCATGGCTTTCGTCCTCAGATCACTTCATGCCAGGTGCGGCCGTCCCGCTCGATGAGCGCGATGGCCTGGCTCGGTCCCCAGGTGCCGGCTGTGTAGGCCTGGACCTGCTGGTTGACGGCTTCCCATGACTTCAGGATCGGATCGACCCAGCGCCATGCGGCTTCGACTTCGTCGCGGCGCATGAACAGGGTCTGGTTGTTGCGCACCACGTCGAGCAGCAGGCGCTCATAGGCGTCGGCGCTGCGGGCATTGAAGGCTTCGGCAAACGTCATATCGAGCGAGACGTTGCGCAGGCGCATGCCGCCCGGGCCTGGGTCCTTGATCATCAGCGACTGCTTGACGCCTTCATCGGGCTGCAAGCGGATGATGAGCTGGTTGGCCTCGATGCGGCCTGCGGCCTCGTCGAAGATCGAATGCGGGATCGGCTTGAAGGTGATGACGATTTCCGACATGCGGCCGGCCATGCGCTTGCCGGTGCGAATGTAGAAGGGAACGCCGGCCCAGCGCCAGTTGTTGATTTCGGCCTTGATGGCAACGAAGGTCTCGGTGTTGGAGACGCCGCCTTCGAGTTCCTCGAGATAGCCCTTGACCGCGCCGCCTGCCGAAGCACCGGCCTTGTACTGGCCGCGCACCGTCATCTTCTCGACATTGCTTGGATTGATCGGCTTCAGCGCGCGCAGCACCTTCAGCTTCTCGTCACGCACGGCTTCCGCGTTCATCGAGGGCGGGACTTCCATGGCGACGAGGCAAAGCAGCTGAAGGATATGGTTCTGTACCATGTCGCGCAGTGCACCGGCCTTGTCATAGTAGCCGGCACGGCTTTCAAGGCCGACCGACTCGGCAACGGTGATCTGGATATGATCGATGTAGGACGAGTTCCACAGCGGCTCGTAAAGCGCGTTGGCAAAGCGCAGCGCCATCAGGTTCTGCACGGTTTCCTTGCCGAGGTAATGGTCGATACGGAAGATCTGCTCTTCCTTGAAGACCTTGCCGATCGTGTCGTTGAGCTCGAGCGCCGAGGCGAGGTCGCGTCCGATCGGCTTTTCGACGACGATACGAGTTGTCTTGGTGATCAGCTTGTGGTCGCGGATCTTTTCCGAGATGTCGCCGAAGATCGCGGGCGCAACAGCGAGATAGAAGGCGCGGACGCGGTCCTTGCCTTCATCGAGAAGCGCCTTCAGCTGATCCCAGCCACCATCAGATTTGGCATCGACCGGCACGTAGAAGAGACGGTCGGTGAAAATCTTGACCTGCGCCTCGTCGTACTCGCCTGCCTTCAGATGTTCCTTGAGGGCGTCGGCTGCAAATTTGCGGTATTCTTCATGACTGAGCACGCTGCGCGACGCACCGATGATACGCGTCGGGTCGCTCAGTTGGCCATCCAGCTGACGATGATAAAGGGCCGGAAGCAACTTGCGCTCGGCAAGGTCGCCCGTACCTCCAAAAACCACATAGTCAAAGGGTTCCACAGGAATGATCTGGCTGCTCATGGGAAATCTCGATCTCGTTCTGGTCTGAGGAGTGTATAATCTAATCGATTTAAAAGCGCTAGGGTGCGACGCAACAAAATGCGTTTCACCGCGCTTTCATCGTCGCGTTATCAGAATTTATCGCGCAAGGCATACCAGCTGAGTGCGACGAACAAAAGCACGGAGCGGAACCGCGTGCCGCCGGGAAATGCCGGAATGTTCAAGTCCCGGAACAGGTCGAGGTCCGAGCGGTTGCCGGTCACCATGTCGGAATAGAGCTTGCCGCAATAGTTTGACAGCATGACGCCATGGCCGGAATAGCCGCCAATCGAGGTGACGCCGGGCATGACTTCGCGCACGAAAGGCTGACGCGGCAGGGTGATGCCGACCGAACCGCCCCAGGCATGGGTCATTTCCACATTGGCCAGCGACGGGTAGATTTCGCTTATCTGCCGGCGGATATGCTCGGAAATCTCACGGGGATTGTCGGCGGTATAGGCCTCGCGGCCACCGAACAGCAGGCGCCCGTCCTTCGATTTACGGAAATAACGTACGACGAAGCGCGAATCGGCAACGGCCTCGCCACCTGGCAGCACTTCCGGAAAATCGCTGAGAACCTTGGTGGCGCCGATGAACGAGCGGATCGGCATGACATGGCGCGCCGTCACCGGTTCGAAGTTGTCGATATAGCCATTGCAGGCGATCAAAGCGCGGTCGGCCCGGATGGTGCCCTTGTCCGTCTCGATGCTGACGCGGCCACCGGCCTGGTTGATCTTCAGCGCCTTGGTCTGCTCGTGCAGCGAAGCGCCAGCCAGAGCCGCCTGCCTTGCCAGCCCGATCAGCAGTTTCATCGGCTGGATATGGCCGGTGCCGGTATCGCGGATGCCGAACAAGTAGCGTTTCGAGCCGAGCCGTGCCACGGTTTCGTCGCGGCCCATAAAACTCTGATGCGGATAGCCATAACGCGTTGCGGCGATCTTGACGCTGTCGCGATACTCCTTCTCCGAGCGCGGCTTGTGGCAGACGTTCATCTGCCCCTCGACATATTCGATGTCGATGTCATGCGCGGATGCAAAGTCGAGCAGATGTTTCTTCGCATCCTCGGCGAGATCAAACAGCGCCTTGGACCGCTCGAAGCCGAGCGTTCCCTCCATCTCTTCGGGAGACCAGCGCTGGCCGGTGCCAAGCTGGCCGCCATTGCGGCCGGAGGCGCCATCGCCAAAACGATAGGCATCGATCAGCGTGACGCGAACGCCTTTTTTAGCGAGATTGTAAGCCGCCTGCAGCCCGGTGAAGCCGCCGCCGACGACGGCGACATCGGTTTCCACCGAGCCCGAGAGGGCCGGATATTCCGGCCGCTCGGCGACGTTGGACTCATACCAGGAAATCCCCGGTGAGATCGGGCTTTGCCAGGGCATGGCTGTGCCTTTCATGTCAGACATTGAGAAGCAGGAATTCGCGCTCCCAGGGGCTGATCACCTGCATGAAAGTTTCGAACTCGCCCCGCTTCACCCCGCCATAGATGGCGATGAATTCCGGGCTGAAGATCTCGGCGAAGGCTGGCTCGGCCTCGAGCAGCGATACCGCTTCCAGCAGCCCCCGGGGCAGGTCAACCGTCCCTTTGTCTGCCGAAGCATCTGCCGGTGCCGAGGGCTCCAATCCCTGAACAATGCCGAGGTAACCGCAACCGAGGGACGCTGCCAGCGCCAGGTACGGATTGGCATCCGAGCTTGGCAGGCGGTTTTCGACACGCCGGGCGACGGGTTCGGAAACAGGAATGCGAAACGCAGTCGTCCGGTTATCATAGCCCCAGGCATTGTTGACCGGTGCCGACATGTCCGGCGTCAGCCGCCGGTACGAGTTCACATAAGGGGCCATCATCGACAGCGCCTTGGGAACAAATGTCTGCATGCCGCCGATGAAGGAGAAAAACTCCTTGGACGGCGAGCCATCAGCGTTGGAAAACAGGTTGCGGCCGGTGTTCACTTCGATGACGGACTGGTGGATGTGCATGGCGGACCCGGCCTGCGCCTGCATCGGCTTGGCCATGAAGGTGGCGTAGATGCCATGCTTCAGCGCCGCTTCGCGAATAGTTCGCTTGAACATGAAGACTTGGTCGGCAAGCTCGATCGGATCGCCATGGCGAAGGTTGATTTCCAGCTGTGCCGGACCTTCCTCATGGATCAGCGTGTCGATCTCGAGACCCTGCTTTTCCGAAAAATGGTAGATGTCGTCGATCAGTTCGTCGAATTCGTTGACGCCGGCGATCGAGTAACCCTGTCCGCCCTGGATGGCGCGGCCGGAGCGGCCCTTCGGCGGGTGCAGCGGATAATCCGGGTCCTCGTTCTTGGCGACCAGATAGAATTCGATTTCCGGTGCGACCACCGGCTTCCAGCCGCGCTGATGATAGAGGTCGAGCACGTGCTTCAGGACGTTGCGCGGCGTATAGGGAACTTTTTCGCCCTGCGAACCCGCAATGTCGCAGATCACCTGCGCCGTCGGGTCGGTTTCCCAGGGGACGACCGAAAGGGTCGAAAGGTCAGGCACCAGCTTGATGTCGCTGTCGCGGCTGTCGTAGCGGAAATTGCCCGTTTCCTCGGGATATTCGCCCGAAATCGTATGGCGGTAGATCGCCGACGGAAGGGCAAGGGATGTGTTGGAGGTGAATTTCGAAGACGGCATCATCTTGCCGCGCGGAACGCCGGCGATATCGGGCGTGATGCATTCGATATCTTCGATGCCGCGGATTTTCAGCCAGTCGGCTGCTTCCTTCCAGGTTTTCACTCCACGTGGAGCTTGCAGTGCGGCGGGTATTTTCGAGCTCTTGACAGTCCTTGCAGTTGGTTGGGCAGCATTTCTTCTGACGGGCATAAATCACCGGTTTTGGGTTCGGATGGGGCATCATAGCCACAGTTTGGCAATTGGCTAGGGTGAAAACCGGGACTTTTATCGGCTTGCAGGCTGTATTCGTGCGGATTGCAGCAACGGTGATTGACTTTGGTAGCCGTGCCTTCGAAAGAAAACTGAAACGGGAATGGATGTCTTGGCCGAACAGTTTGACGTGGTGATAATCGGGGCAGGCGCTGCCGGCATGATGGCAGCGATCGAGGCAGGCAAGCGCGGCCGCCGCGTCATAGTGCTCGACCATGCCAAGGCGCCGGGCGAGAAGATCCGCATCTCCGGCGGCGGCCGCTGCAACTTCACCAATATCCATGCGAGCCCGAAAAATTTCCTCTCGGCTAACCCGCATTTCTGCAAGTCGGCTTTGGCGCGCTACACGCCGCACGATTTCATCGCCCTGGTCGATCGCTATCAGATCGCCTGGCATGAAAAGACGCTTGGCCAGCTGTTTTGCGACGATACCGCCAAGGACATCATCCGCATGCTTCTGACGGAGATGAAGGAGGTTCGCGCGGTGCTGCGGCTTGGCGCGCAGGTCCAGACGATCGACAAAACCGTTTCTGGTTTCCGGATCGTGACGGCGGATGGCGCGATTGATTGTTCATCGCTGATCGTTGCCAGCGGCGGCAAGTCCATCCCGAAAATGGGCGCGACGGGTTTTGCCTATAAGATTGCCGAGCAGTTCGGCCTGCCGCTGGTGGAGACGCGCCCAGGGCTGGTGCCGCTGACGCTCGATCCCGTTCAACTTGAAAGCTTGAGTACGCTTGCCGGTGTTGCCGTCGATGCACAGGCGCGCTGCGGCAAGACGATGTTCGAGGAGGCTTTGCTGATCACCCATCGGGGCTTGAGCGGACCTGCTATCCTGCAGATATCCTCCTACTGGCGCGAGGGTGGCGATATCAGCCTCAACCTTCTACCGCATGTCGATATCGCTGCCGTGCTGAAGGCGGCGCGCAAGGAAAATGGCCGCCAGGCGCTGCAGACGGCGCTTGCCGAACCTCTGCCAAAACGGCTGGCGCAGTTCTTTACCGAGGCCGCCGGGCTGAACAACCGGCCGCTCGCCGACCTCTCCGACAAGGCGATCGATACCTTCTGCCTCAAGATCAAGGACTGGGCCATCACGCCCGCGGGATCCGAAGGTTATCGCACGGCCGAAGTGACGCTGGGTGGTGTCGATACAAGAGTGCTCGATTCCCGCACCATGCAGGCGCGTGACGTGCCCGGCCTCTATTTCATCGGCGAATGCGTCGATGTCACCGGTTGGCTCGGCGGCTACAATTTCCAGTGGGCCTGGGCATCCGGCTTTTCGGCGGGGCAGGCGGCATGACCGGCGCAAAGCGGAGGGTGCTTCAGCCATTGTTAAGACATCTGGCGGAACCTGCTTGAAACGCTGGCTCCACGGCTTTGAGGCGCAGCAAGGATGCAGTTTTCAGGAATTGTTGCAGAAACGTGACATTTTTGCTCTTTCCTGAGCTGTTGCAACAGGAAGTGGGCTGGCGGTCCGGATCATCCGGGTCTATTGTTGCTTAGGTCGAAAGGAAATGATGCCATGAATCAGTCACGCAGCCGTTCCACAGCCCGCGCTATCGCCATTGCGAAAGCGGATGAAAGCAACGCGCGAAAGTCCCTGCTGATCCGAGCCTCCGTGATCGCCGTTTGCGCACTTGCCGCAATCGCTGCGCTTCCTTCCTTCTGGTCCTTCTGAACCAACCAATACCCAGCGCTTCGGCTGTGATGCCGATTTTCGTTGCGCCGATGTGCGGCCGCGTATTGCGCGTCTGCCCTTAAAGCGACGCATGTTCCCTTTATTTGATGCGGCTGAAACGATTTAAGTCGTACTTATTCAAATATTAATCGTTGCCATTGAAGACTGTGCCGCAACGGAGTCTGCCGTGATTTTGCCTTGGGGGAAGAGGCGGGTCATGCAATGAATGCCTGGCAGGCTTGGCGGCGATGCGCCGCATGATTTTTCAGTTAAATCACCAGCTTGTTGGCACACCGGGGAAGCCTGTCAGGGCTTGAGGAGGGCGGATCAGGCTGCGAGCCAAGGTGCGTTCATGTTCATCGACAAGATTCTTGCCCGCTTCAAAATCCAGACCAAGGTGCTGTTGTTCATCCTGCCCTTTGTCGTCAGCATTTGTGCCGTCGGCATTACCGGGCTCTATGCGTCCGGCCTGCTGCAGGGCCGGATGGAGATTTCCAACAGCGTCCTGCAGTCGCTCAGCGGCTTCAAGGATGTTTATGCCGGCATGAACGCCTTCCTGAAGAACACCACCGAAGATTCCCGCCAGGCCGTGCTCGAGAAGATTACGACCCAGCGCGCGGTTCTTGAAGAAACGCTGAAGCAGGTCGATGACGAGGAAGGCCGCAGCCAGCTCCAGCACGCCTTGAGCGGTAGCACGAGCATAGGCGGCCGGGTCGATGGCCTGTGGAAACTCTACGAACAGGAAGTGGCTCTGCGTCAGTCCATCACTGGCAGCCTTCGCTTACTGCTCGCTGCACAGATGAAAATCCTCGATGAAGCAACAACCATGGAGCAGGGCGTCCGCCAGGACGAAGAGGCGGCAAAGTCGCTGCTGCGCGAGGCAGAACGCCTGACCTCGTCCAGCGAGACACTCGCTGCTTTCAACACGAGTTTTGCCAAGGCTGCCACTGCCGAAGACAAGATCAAGGTCGCGGCCGATTCCTATGGTGCGATGACCAAGGTTCTGCGCAAGATCAGTTCTGGGCTGCCGCAAAGCCAGAAGGCCGTTTCGGAAACCTTCAAGACCACCATCGGCGAGATCAAGACACTGCTGGACAGTGGCGACAAGTCCGACGAAACTGCAGCTGCGATCGGCAGGCTGATGGCGCGCTTCCGCCAGACGAGCATCCAGCTGAACGGCGCCGCGACTTTGAAAATGCGTGACGCAACAGCGACGTTCGGCAGGCTGGATGCAGCGCTCGTCAAGGCAAACGTTGTTCTTTCCGGCACCCGTTCGATCGTCAACTCGGTCTACTCGATCCGCATCGCGGCCGCGAGCTTTCTGGAAAAGACAGATGCCGACGGTAAAGAGCGGTTGATGCGCGAGTTCAGCCTGATGAACCAGGAAATCCAGAGCCTGGCCCAGTCGGCCGGCGATCTGCCGTTCTTCAACAATCTTATCAAGGCCGTGAAGCCGGTGACGGAAAAGATGCAGGGCGACAGCGCCGCTCTTGTCGACAGCAGCGCCGCCCGCCAGGCGGAATTCACGGCTGCAGCTGCCGAGATCGATGATATCTGGGGCCAGCTCACAGCTTTTGCGGAAGGCCAGAAGACCACCGCTTCGGTCGAGCGCGACAAGGCCAACCAGGTTTCCGTCTTCGCAACCGTCGTGGGCATCCTGATCGCGCTTCTTGCCGGCGGCGCGCTGGTGCTGACGCTGAAAGGCCCGATCGGCCAGATCACCGCGGCAATGCGCCGCCTGGCCGACGGCGCGCTCGATACCTCGATCGACGGCGGTGCCCGCCGTGACGAAATCGGCGACATGGCCCGGGCGCTCGGCATCTTCAAGGAGAATGCCCTGTCCAAGGTGCGCATCGAAGCCGAAAGCGAAGAACAGCGCGCGCAGGCTGATGCCGAACGCACCCGCAACGACACGGAAAAGCGGGCTCTCGACAGCCAGATCGATTTTGCCGTCAGCCAGCTCGCTGCCGGTCTCGGCCGCCTGGCGCAGGGCGACCTGTCACAGCAGATCGAAACGCCGTTCACCGGCCGCCTCGAGCAGTTGCGCATGGACTTCAACGGTTCGCTGATCCGCCTGCAGGACACGCTCCTGCAGATCCGCAACAATGCACTGTCGATCCAGCGCAGCGGCAACGACATGCACGCGTCGGCGGATTCCCTGTCGAAGCGCACCGAGGCGCAGGCCGCGTCGCTCGAAGAAACGGCCGCCGCCGTCGACCAGATCACCGTCACCGTCCGCTCGTCGGCCGAACGGGCGCACGAGGCCAATATCGCCGTGACACATACCAAGAAGAGCGCCGACAGCTCGGCTGTTGTCGTCAGCAACGCGATTGCTGCCATGGGCCGGATCGAGGATGCCTCACACCAGATCGAGCAGATCATCGACGTCATCGACGAGATCGCCTTCCAGACAAACCTCCTGGCGCTCAATGCCGGTATCGAAGCCGCCCGCGCCGGTGACGCTGGTAAGGGGTTTGCGGTGGTGGCACAGGAAGTCCGCGAGCTTGCCCAGCGCTCGGCAAGCGCTGCCCGGGAGATCAAGGGCCTGATCAACAAGTCTGCCAATGAGGTGAATTCCGGATCGCAACTGGTGCAGGAAACCGGCGCGGTTCTGGCGTCGATCAGCCAGCAGATCGTCTCGGTCAGCAGTCATGTCGAAATGATCGCCACCGCTAGCCGCGATCAGGCCGCCGCCCTGCACGAGGTCAATGGCTCGGTCAACCAGATGGACCAGATGACCCAGCAGAATGCCACCATGGTCGATCAGGCGACCACCGCCAGCCGCGAACTCGCCAACCAGGCCGATACGTTGATGATGCTGGTCGAGCAGTTCCGCCTGGAGCCGGTGAGTTCCGGCCGACAGATCGGCCGCGCCGCCTGATCTAGTCAAATCTTCGAACAAGGAAAGCCCGGCGCCATCAAGGCCGCCGGGCTTTCTGTTTGCCGCTTTATCGCACCCAGCGCAGACGCAGCCGGCGCAAGGCATTAGACATTCTGTTGAACCGGGAGTTCCGGTCGATCAGATGCTGGAATTCATGCGGCTTGTGCGCATCCTTCGCCAGCATGTCCGCCAACAATACTATTCCCATCATCTCCGGCATTTTCAGTCTCCTTCGGCAACAGAAAGCCGTTGCCGGACCGGGTGCCCTGCAGCCAACCTTCTTCAATCTGGGATGGGGAGGCGGCTCAGCCGCGCTCCGTTTACGCCCCGAACTTATGCTTCAGAATTGGGTTTATAAACGTAAGAAACCGGAGTATGTTTTTCATTGATGAAAGATATATCCTGGGATGCCTATCAGATATTTCTGTCTGTCGCGCGCCATGGCGGCTTGACCGGCGCTGCTCAGGCCAATGGTTTGAGCCCGGCGACGGTCGGGCGGCGCGTGCTTGATCTCGAACAGGGGATTGGGCGGCAGCTTTTTGTCCGCAGCCAGACCGGCTACCGGCTGACCGCCGATGGCCAGGCTCTTTTCGAACAATTGCAGGCGATGGATGCTGTCGTCCGCAAGGTCGATGGATGGCGGCAGGAGGCCCATGGCGCGTCGGTGGTGCGGCTGATGGCGGGCACATGGGTGACGTGGCTGGTCTGCGAAAACATCCAGGCCATCTGGAGCGAGCGGGATGGCTTCCGCCTCGATATGTCTGTTTCCGAGCGCCGCGCGACGCTGGCGCACCGCGAAAGCGATGTGGGCGTGCGCGCGGTAGCGCCGGAAGAGCCAAATCTGGCGAGCCGCCATACCGGCGATGTCGCCTATGCCGCCTACCGCCAGCGCAATGCCCCGGAAGGGCTTTCATCGGCCTGGCTTGCTGTATCCGAAGAGGATGCCATCTCGCCTTACCTGCGCTGGCCGCATGAGCAGGCGGCAAGCTCGATTGCCGTCATCGTCAGTCGGCCACGCTCGCTGCTCGACCTTGCAAGATCAGGGGCGGGGCAGGCGGTGCTACCGTGTTTTGTCGGCGATCTCGATCCGGGTCTGGAGCGGGCCGGCGAGGAACTGAAGCAGCTGCGTCACGGCCAATGGATCGTCACCAACAGTGAAGACCGCCACCGCCGCGAAATCCGCACAGTCTCCGACCGCCTGTTCCGGCTGGTGAAAAGCCATGCCGATCTCTTCGCCGGAAAGCGGCCAAGCCGAAGCCTGTAAGCTGTACTAAATTCAAAATCCCGACGGGAAAGATCCCACCGGGATTTTGGTGAAGCGGAGTGCCATGCCCTCAGCCGCGTCCCTGCGTCACAATAACGGGGATCAGCAGATCGCCCCAGTTGCCTTCGCCACCATGATGGCGGGCTGAGCGGACAAGCTCGACGGAAACACCGGCGTCGACGGCCTTCATGACGGCATGGTTGAGCCGGTGCAGGTCATTGGCAACCATGCGGATCATTGCCTGCTGTTCCGGTGTCATGGCCGAGGACTGTTCCTCTGCCCGTTCCTTGACGTGCGTCTTGATGGTGGTCTGGACTGTCATCGCATTTCTCCTCTTATGTGGGGTTCTTGAAGGCACGTTCCGATTTGCCCTCCCCGTCTTCAAAGAAGGCAGGGAGGGGAAATTTGATTACTCCGCCGCCGGGCGGAATTGTTCGTGTTCGGTCGATTCATGCATGGCGGTCGTCGAGGACTTGCCGCCGGTGATCGCCATCGAGACGGCGTCGAAATAGCCGGTGCCGACTTCGCGCTGGTGTTTGGTGGCGGTATAGCCGTTGACCTCGGCAGCGAATTCCGCCTCCTGCAGTTCGGAATACGCAGCCATCTGCCGGTCCTTGTAGCCGCGCGCCAGTTCGAACATGCCAAAATTCAGCTGGTGGAAACCGGCCAGCGTGATGAACTGGAACTTGTAGCCCATGGCGCCCAACTCGCGCTGGAACTTGGCGATCGTCGCGTCGTCGAGGTTTTTCTTCCAGTTGAACGACGGCGAGCAATTATAGGCGAGCTTCTTGCCCGGATGCACCTTGTGCACCGCCTCGGCAAACTTGCGGGCCTGTTCAAGATCCGGCTTGCCGGTCTCCATCCAGATCAGGTCGCAATAGGGTGCATAGGCAACGGCGCGGGCAATGCAGGGCTCAATGCCGTTCTTGACCTGATAGAAACCTTCCGTCGTGCGCCCGGCATCGTAATCGACGAAGGGCTGGTCGCGCTCATCGATATCGGAGGTCAGAAGCTTGGCCGCTTCCGCGTCGGTGCGGGCGATGACCAGCGTCGGCGTGCCCATGACGTCGGCGGCCAGCCGTGCGGCATTAAGGTTGCGGATATGGGCTGCGGTCGGGATCAGAACCTTGCCGCCGAGATGGCCGCACTTCT
Organism: Hyphomicrobiales bacterium; assembly: GCA_900473685.1. GTDB lineage: Bacteria > Pseudomonadota > Alphaproteobacteria > Rhizobiales > Rhizobiaceae > Pararhizobium. The sequence continues at coordinate 292,780 of UCNE01000010.1, read as the reverse complement.
TTTCCGATGCCAGCTGGTCCTCGTAGTGAACGCCGGCGGCGCCCGCCTCGATGAAGGCCTTCATGATCTCGAAGGCATTGAGCGGCCCGCCAAAGCCGGCCTCGGCGTCGGCAACGATCGGTGCAAACCATGTATCGACCGACAGGCCGTTGCCTTCTGCAGTCTCGATCTGGTCGGCGCGCTGCAGCGTCCTGTTGATGCGCTTGGCCAGTTCCGGTGCGGCATTGGCTGGATAAAGCGACTGGTCAGGATACATCGATGACGCGGTATTGCTGTCGGCGGCGACCTGCCAGCCGGAGAGGTAAATCGCCTTCAGACCGGCGCGAACCTGCTGCATGGCCTGGTTGCCCGTCATCGCACCCAGCGCATTGACGAAATCTTCCTCGTTGATCAGCTGCCACAGGCGGTTGGCACCCATTTCGGCCAGTGTATGGCGGACCTGGACGGAGCCGCGCAGTCGCTTGACGTCCTCGGCTGTGTACGGCCGGTCCAGACCATCGAAGCGGCCTTGCGGTGCGCTGGGAACGAGATTGTAAAAATCAGTCATAAACATCCTCCTGCAGATCCGAGAGTGGTATTCGACTTTGGTTGAAAGAGTGGCCGAATGCCGAATTTGATGTGACGAGTTTTACAGTGCGCCGCACAAAACGGCGAGAACAAAAGGATTGCCGCGCCTTTGAAAAGGGTTATCATGTCTTGCCTTTTACAAAAGGCATTTGTAATTTTGTAAATCGTGTAAATATTTCGAATGCTCGCGATTTTGTAAAAGGCATGACAAGTGGCTGAGAACAAGATTTTTGCCGGTGCCCGCGTCCGGCGCATCCGCAATGGTTTGTCGCTGACGCAAACGGCGATGGCCGAGGCGCTCGGCATCTCGCCGTCCTACCTCAACCTGATCGAGCGCAATCAGCGGCCGTTGACGGTGCAGCTGCTGTTGAAGCTCGCCTCTGTCTATAAGGTCGATCTTGACGAGTTGCAGGGCGAGGCGACCGGCAGCGTCACGCAATTGCGCGAGGTGTTTGCCGATCCGCTGCTTTCGGGCGAGCTGCCGGGCGATCAGGAACTGATCGAGGTGGCGGAGGCCGCACCCAACGCGGCGATGGGCATGCTCAAGCTCTATCGTGCCTACCGCGAGCAATCGCTGCGGCTGAAGGATTTGAGTACACTGCTGTCTGATCAGGGGCATATGGCGGCGCTGTCGGATGCCCGCCTGCCGATGGACGAGGTTCGCGACATCTTCGAAAACCGTCCGCATTATTTTGCCGGGATCGACGAAGCCGCCGAAGCGTTTCATGCGCAGCTTTCGCCTGGCGACGATCTTGCCAGCGCGTTGAAGAGCTGGCTGCGCAAGGAGCATGGTCTGACGGTCCGCACGCTACCTGTGCATGTCATGCCGGATTTGCGCCGCCGCTTCGATCGCCATTCCATGCGGCTGTTCCTGTCCGAACGGCTGTCGGCACACGACCAGCTGCGGGAAGTCGCCATGGAGGCGGCGCAGATCGCCTTTCCGGAAGCCATCGCCGCCGATCTGCATCAGCTGGCATTTTCGACCGGGGAGGCGCGCCGTATCGGCCGCTTCGAGCTGGCCCGTTACGCCGCGCATGCGATCATGATGCCGTATGCTGGGTTTCTCGCCGCAGCACAGCGGGCGAAATACGATATCGATGTGCTCAGCGCACGGTTCCAGGTTTCGTTCGAACAAGTGGCCAGCCGGCTGGTGACGCTGCAGCGGCCCGGTGCTGCGGGGTTACCGTTCTTCCTGATGGAGATCGATCATGCCGGGAACCGGCTGCGCAAGGCCGGTGCGTCAGGCTTTCCGCAAGCGCGCTTCGGCGGCAGCTGTCCTAAGCTCAATATTCACGCGGCGTTTGCGCAAACCGGGCAGGTCCTGGCTGACCGGGTGGAAATCTTCGGAGGCGGGGAATTTGTCACGCTCGCAAGGACTGTCGACGGGCCGCGGGCGAATTTCCAGGAGCGGGTTCGCCGCACGGCAATCCTGATCGGCTATGATGCAGCCCACGCCGCCGAAACCGTGTATGGCGGCGTACCGCTTGCGACCGTTGCCGGTGGCACCGCCTGCCGCCTCTGCGAGCGCCAGGGCTGTCTTGCCCGTGCCGAACCGCCGGTCACCCGGCCGCTCGGGCTGGATGAAATGGTGACGGGTTTGAGCGCCTTCGATTTCCAGTAATCAGTAGCTGACGGGATGATGCGCGGGCAGCAGCGGCGCATCCGGTGCAAAGCACTCGGCCGGCAAGCCTGTCGTATAGCCGCGGGTGATATGCGCCTTGGCGGCATAGGCAGGGTTCTTCATCAGGATCGCATGCAGCTCCGGCAGATTGTAATAGGGCACGCCGGGATAAAGGTGGTGTTCCAGATGATAGTTGATGTTGTGGGGCGCAAAGAACAGCTTTTCCCAAAAGTATGGATAGACCGTGCGCGAGCTGCCCAGTTCGTCGGAATAATCCATGCTGCCGAAATGTTCGGCGACGCTGCGGACGTAGAGGAACAGGCAGAAGAAGGTGAGGAACGGCACAAGCCAATACAGCAGGAAGTCCGTCCAGAGGCCGAAGACCGAGAAGATCACGGCAGCGGCGGCATAGAAGCTGATGCGTAGCAGCTTGTAGGTCCGGGTCGAGCGGTCATGCTTGGCGATGCGCTTGGCCATATGCAGGATATCGCGAACCGAATTCACCGCGACGAGATAACCGAGCAGCTGCACCACGCCGCGCCAGACTTTTTGCGGGAAGGTGAACTGAGTCATGCCGAGCTTGGCAGCCCAGTCCGGATCGTCATCGGTATTGGTGTGCTGGTGATGGGCAAGATGGTTCATGCGATAGCCATCGACCGTCGCCATGATCGGCCATGCCAGCAAAAGGTCGCTCATCCAGTCGCTGACTTTGCGATTCTTGATGATGCGGTAATGGGCTGCCTCGTGCATCAGGCAGCCGAAGGCGTGCATGCGTCCGGCAATGACGAGCACCGCTGCGATATAGGCGAGCGGATGCTGGATATATTTGCTGAAAGCAATGGCGGCGGCAATCAACGCCCAGTCGAAACCGATGGCGAGAAGTGTCCTGTGGGACTGCAGTATCGATAGCCGCTTCAATTCCCGGGGATCGATCCGCTGCGACTTCACACTCATGATGGTCAACTCCGAACGCACAACCGTTGCGGCGCAAAATCGCATTCCGGGCATGGTTAAGCAATCGTAAACGCCGCCGATGCGGCTTGATCTAAGCTTATGGTTAATCCGCGTTCATTTCAGCGGCGCTCGGCTGACGGACAGCCGCGCTGCACTTGAAAAGATTCGGCTTTTGCCAGTGACCGCTAAAATTTGAGATGCCGATGGATGGTTCGCGTGGGACCAGTAAAAGCGCTTGTGGTTGTTGGAAAACATGCCTACCTTCCAAGCGCGCATACGGAGGGGCAGACAGGCAGGCGACGGCAGCATGCCTAGACTGACCCGATAAAACCAAGGGGAATTCCATGTCGCGTACGATTGCCACCGCCTTTGCCGCGTTGATCCTCGCAGGGTCCGCAACGATTGCCACCGCGCAGGAGCGCGTGGTCAATGTCTACAACTGGTCCGATTATATCGATGCCAGCATTCTCGAAGATTTCACCAAGGAAACCGGCATCAAGGTCGTTTACGACGTCTTCGACAGCAACGAGATCCTCGAAACCAAGCTGCTTGCGGGCGGTACCGGCTATGACGTCGTCGTGCCGACGGCAAGCTTCCTGCAGCGCCAGATCGCAGCCGGCGTCTTCCAGAAGCTCGACAAGTCGAAGCTGCCGAACCTGTCCAACATGTGGGACGTGATTTCCGAGCGCATCCAGAAATACGATCCCGGCAATGAATATGCCGTCGACTACATGTGGGGTACGACCGGCATCGGCTACAACGTCGAGAAGGTGAAGCAGATCCTCGGCACCGACGAAGCGCCGACCTGGGACGTGATCTTCAAGCCGGAAGTGGCTGCAAAGTTCAAGGATTGCGGTATCCACATCCTCGATTCGGCCTCGGACGTGCTACCGTCGGCGCTCGCTTATCTCGGCCTCGATCCCGATAGCCGCACCCCGGACGATCTGAAGAAGGCGGAAGAGCTTCTGACGTCGATCCGTCCCTACGTTCGCAAGTTCCATTCGTCGGAATATATCAATGCGCTGGCCAACGGCGATATCTGCCTGGCCGTCGGTTATTCCGGCGACGTCTTCCAGGCCCGTGACCGCGCTGCCGAAGCCAAGGCTGGTGTGACGGTCAACTATGTCATCCCGCCGACCGGCGCGCAGATGTGGTTCGACGTCATGGCCATTCCGGCCGATGCGCCGCATGTCGCCGAAGCGCACGAGTTTCTGAACTACATGATGAAGCCGGAAGTGGTCGCCAAGGCCTCGAACGTGGTGTTCTACGCCAACGGCAATAAGGCATCGCAGCAGTTCGTCGACAAGGAAGTGCTTGACGACACCGCGATCTATCCGACGCCGGAGGTGCTCGCCAAGCTGTTTACGGTGACGCCCTACGACGCCAAATCGCAGCGTCTGGTGACGCGGCTCTGGACCAAAGTGGTCACCGGCCAGTAACTCGAAAAGGATTGCCCGGATCTGAAAATCCGGGCAATTTTCTTTTGTGGCGCTGGGGACGGCGCCGTTTGTGCATGTCATTTGGGGATAGATGATGAAGTCACTTGGCAGTATCCGGCGTTCCTTTGCTCCCTGGACCGATCCGAAATCCGTACCGTTCATCGCAGTCAAGAACGTCACCAAGAGGTTTGGGGATTTCGTTGCCGTCGATGATCTCTCGCTCAACATCTATCCGCGCGAATTCTTTGCTCTGCTCGGCGCGTCCGGCTGCGGCAAGTCAACGCTGCTGCGAATGCTCGCCGGCTTCGAGCAGCCGACATCGGGTGAAATCATCCTGGATGGACAGAGCCTTGCCGGCATCCCGCCCTACAAGCGGCCGGTCAACATGATGTTCCAGTCTTACGCGCTGTTTCCGCATATGACGGTCGAAAACAACATCGCCTTCGGCCTCAAGCAGGACGGCATGCCGAAGGCCGACATTGCCGCGCGTGTCGACCAGATGCTGAAGCTGGTCAAGCTCGACAAGTTTGCCAAGCGCAAGCCGCATCAGCTTTCCGGCGGCCAGCGCCAGCGTGTGGCACTCGCCCGGTCGCTCGCCAAGCGCCCGAAAGTGCTTCTGCTGGATGAGCCACTGGGCGCGCTCGACAAGAAGCTGCGCGAGGAAACCCAGTTCGAATTGATGGACCTGCAGCAGGAACTCGGCCTGACCTTCGTCGTTGTGACCCACGACCAGGAAGAGGCGATGACCATGGCCGACCGTATCGCCGTCATGGCGCATGGCAAGGTCGTGCAGGTGGCCACACCGCCGGAAATCTACGAAGCGCCCAATTCGCGTTTCGTCGCCGATTTCATCGGTGATGTGAACATTTTCGACGGCACGGTCTCATCCGCCGGCAATGGCACCGCCGAGATCGCCACGCAAACCGGCTTCACCGTCCGCGTCGCTTCGACCGAACCGCCGGCCGTCGGCGCCAAGGCCGGCTTTGCCGTGCGCCCGGAAAAGATCCGCGTCGGCCGCGACCGGCCGGCCTGTGCGCCGCTCAATGCAGCACAGGGCGAAATCTGGGACATCGGCTATCTCGGTGATATGACGGTTTTCCATGTCAAGCTGAAGGACGGCAAGGTGATCAAGGCCTCTTCGCTCAATGCAGTGCGCGCCGTCGAGGATCCGCTCGGTTACGATCAGGAAGTCTGGATTTCGTTCGATGAAAATGCCGGCGTCGTGCTGAAGGATTAAGGCCATGGCAAAATTCGGATCGGCCCTGTTCAACCGGCTGGTGATCATCATCCCCTATGCCTGGTTGCTGTTTTTCTTCCTCATTCCGTTCTTCATCGTCATCCGCATTTCGCTGTCGGAAACCGCCGTCGCGATGCCGCCCTATTTGCCGGTGTTCGACCTCGCCTCCGGTTTTGGCGGGATCATCGACAATATCAAACAGTTCTCGATCGATAACTACATCTGGCTGACCGAGGACGCGCTCTATACCAAGGCCTATATCTCCAGTCTCTGGATCGCCGGGGTCTCGACATTCCTGACGCTGCTGATTGCCTATCCGGTGGCTTATGGCATGGCGCAGGCACCCAACACGATCCGCCCGACGCTGCTGATGCTGGTGATCCTGCCGTTCTGGACGAGCTTCCTGATCCGCGTCTACGCTTGGATCGCCATCCTGAAGCCGGAAGGGCTGCTCAACCAGCTGCTCTTGACGCTCGGCGTGATCGATCAGCCGCTGATCATCCTCAACACCAATTGGGCGATCTATATCGGTATCGTCTATTCCTACCTGCCGTTCATGGTGCTGCCGATCTATTCCTCGCTGGAAAAGATGGATCACAGCCTGACCGAGGCCGCCCAGGATCTCGGCTGCACGCCGATCCGGGCGTTCTGGCGCGTCACGTTTCCGCTGTCGCTGCCCGGCGTTGTCGCCGGCTGCATGCTGGTCTTCATTCCGGCCGTCGGCGAATTCGTTATCCCGGATCTGCTCGGCGGTTCCGAGACGCTGATGATCGGCAAGACCTTGTGGAACGAGTTCAACGCCAACCGCGACTGGCCGGTTTCGGCGGCGGTGGCAACCATTCTGCTGCTCATCCTGGTGGTGCCGATCATGTTCTTCCAGCATGCGCAGTCCAAAGCCGACGCGGAGGGGAGATAGTCATGCAGCGCTGGTCCCGTTTCAACATCGCCTCGATCGTCATCGGCTTCGCCTTTCTCTATCTGCCGATCGTGTTGCTGGTGGTCTTCTCCTTCAACGAGTCCAAGCTTGTTACCGTCTGGGCGGGTTTCTCGACCAAATGGTATGTGCAGCTGTTCCACAATCAGGCGCTGCTCGATGCCGCCTGGGTCACCATCCGCGTTGGCCTGATTTCGGCAACGGTCGCCACGGTTCTCGGCACGCTGGCGGCGCTCGCCATGACCCGCTACACGCGGTTTCGCGGCCGCATGCTGTTTTCAGGCATGATCTACGCGCCGCTGGTCATGCCGGAGGTCATCACCGGCCTGTCGATGCTGTTGTTGTTCGTTGCCATCGGTTTCGATCGGGGCTTCTGGACGCTGACTTTGGCGCATATCACCTTCACCATGTGCTTCGTCGCCGTCGTCGTGCAGTCCCGGCTCCTGAGCTTCGACCGCTCGATCGAAGAGGCCGCAATGGACCTCGGTGCCACGCCGGTCGCCACCTTCCTGCAGGTGACCTTGCCGGTGATCGCGCCCGCCGTGTTTTCCGGTTGGGTGCTCGCCTTCACGCTGTCGCTGGACGATCTGGTGATTTCGAGCTTCACCTCCGGCCCCGGCGCCACCACGTTGCCGATGCGGATCTACAGCCAGGTCCGGTTGGGCGTGACGCCGGAAATCAACGCCGTCTGCACCATCCTGATTGGCATCGTCGCGATCGGTGTGCTGATTGCTTCGGTGGTTTCGCGCAGCCGCGAAATCCAGCGGGTCAAGGACGAGCAGGCCGCTTTCGCGCACTGATCTGAACGGAGAGTGGACGCGTCAGTCGCGCTCGTATTCTCTCTCTCGTGCGAAGAAAACACAGCACGGCTGCATCTGCTCGAAGGCTTGCGCGCTGATATTCTGAGCATGCCCGGGGCAGGCCGATCCGTCCCGCTTATGGCTGTGTGGCCATCGCAGGAAGCGGTGAAATCAGTGGGTTCGGCCAGGAGCCATCGACAAAGAAACGCGTGGCCGGCGTCGGATTATCGCCAGCCCGGACGGCCCCGGCAAGCGCCAGCGTCCCACTGCTGACGGGAATGGTCCCGGCAAGGGACAGGGTCCGGCCTTCGCCCGTGATATCCGCCGTCGTCAGTTCGGCAACGCCCTTGCGCAAGGTCGCGACGATATCCGCTGTCGTAAAGGCGAAGGAGCCATTGGTGGCGTGGCTGATGCTGAAGGCGCGGCCCTGCGCGGCAAGCCGCTCGAATTCCGGCAGGTCGAAATTCACCACGGTGCCATTGTTTGCCGAGTAGCGTATTTCGCCGGAAATGCCGTCCTTGGTCAGTGTCTGCAAGGGACTATCGGCCGATAGATCGACGCTCAGAACACCCCGGCCCAGCGGCAGTGGCCCCGTCAGTCCGAGGCTTGCCGCAACGGGGGCGAGGTCGGCATTCTTCAGGGCGAACTGCATCTGTCCACCTTCGGTGTCGCCGTTGGCCAAAGCGATGCGGCCGCTGATCGTGCCACCGGCAAAGGTACCGTCGCCGATATCGATGGATGCACGGCCATTTTCCACCATGACACCGGCGGCGACATCGGTCAGGGCCGCCGCGCCGTAGCTGACCTCCTGCGCCGACAGGCGAAGATCGAGGCTGAATTGCTTGAGCAGTGTCCTGTCGAGGGGGATTGCGGAGCCGGACTGCGCGGTTTGCACGGACGAAACGAGCGGCGCCAGATCAAGCTGGTCAAAGGCCAGCGTGCCATCGATGCGCGGGCCGCGCGTGCTGTTCCAGGCAATGCCGAGAACGCCGGTGGCATTGGAATCATCCAGAGACAGCGAAAGATTGTCCATTTTCCAGGCCTGCGCCGACATCGTCATGCTGGTGTTGACGGCGATGGCACCGGTGGACGCCGGCGGCAGCGGGTCACCATTGAACCAGGCTTCAAGGGCACTGGCCGATCTAGCCTTGAGCTGAAGCTGGCCGATGGCGAAGGGGTGGTTTGAAATATTGCCGTTACCGTCGAAACTGAAGGTGAGGGGTGCGGAATTGAACGCCGTCTGGAGGGTGCCGTTCTGGCCCGATAGCAGCATTAGCGGTTCGTCGCACGTGATGGACCACTGGACGGGCTGGCCGTTCATCACGGCGGAAAGACTTGCATTCAGCCGTGCGGTCGGCGTCCGCCATTGTACAGCACCGGTTATCGCCGTGACGCGATGGGCGCTGAAGGTGACACGATCTGTCGATTCGAGCGTGCCGTTGATGATCTCGATGTCGCCGATCGGCGTGTTGCGGGCGGGGGAGGGCATCTTGCCCGAGGCATCGGCGATGGCATCTGCCATCCATCCGGCACGGCGCCAATTGAATGTTCCGTCCATCCGGCGTTCCACCTTGAAAACCGGGTTGACCAGGTGGAAGTCGTAAAAGATGGGAGTGCCACGCAGGGCGGCAAGAATGTCGAAACCGGCCGAAATCGCGTCAGCCTTCGCCAGCAGTTCGGGGGCTGCCGCATCACCGCCTTCGAACGTGACATTGCGCAGCGTCAGGACCGGATGTGGCCAGAAGCTGATCTGCGGAGCGCCACCAATATTGGCCCGGGCGCCCGTCCACGACGACAGCACGTTCTCCATGTTCGTCTTGACGCTGGCGGTCGAGACGAACAGCGGCAGGGCGATCTTGAACAGCGCAGTGAGGACAACCGCGCCGACAAGCAGCCAGGCAACGGTCCGTGATAGAAAGAATTCCTTCCATCCGATTTTTCTGCTGGCGATGGTGAAGAATTGCCTCATGGCCGTCCGGGGCACTTTCAATCGTTTTGAAGGCCTCTGGATAGGCTTTCATTACTCGGAAATCAAACGGTTGACACGCAAAATGTCGCAACTGCCACAGCCATCATTTGTGCGGCCTGTTTATCTTGCGTCGCAGCATGATATAGAGGCTGGCTTGGGAAGCGGAGGAAAAAATGCAGTCAGATCGGCCCCTGTGGATACCGTCGGCAGAATTCATCGAACAGACGCCGATGAAGGCGTTCATCGATTGGTGCGGACAACGCTTCTCAAAGACCTTTGCGGACTATGATACGTTCCATGATTGGTCGATCACCGAGCGCGCCGATTTCTGGACGGCGGTCTGGGATCATTGCGGCGTCATCGGCAATCGCGGCGAACGGGCGTTGATCAACGGCGACGTCATGCTCGACGCACGGTTTTTTCCTGACGCCACGCTCAATTTCGCCGAAAATCTCCTGCGCCATACCGGTAGTGGTGATGCTCTGGTTTTCCGGGGCGAGGACAAGGTGCAGTCGCGCATGTCCTGGGACGAACTGCGGGCGCTGGTCTCAAGACTGCAGCAGGCCTTGAAGGCTGAAGGTATTGGCAAGGGCGACCGCGTCGCCGCGATGATGCCGAACATGCCGGAAACCATTGCGCTGATGCTGGCTACCGCGTCCATCGGTGCCATCTGGTCGTCCTGTTCCCCGGATTTCGGCGAGCAGGGTGTGCTTGATCGTTTCGGCCAGATCGAGCCGAAACTGTTCATCGCCTGCGACGGCTACTGGTATGCAGGCAAGCTGCAGGACGTTTCGGTGAAGGTCCAGGCGGTTACTCAGAAACTCGGCGTGCCCGCCCTGATAATTCCCTATGCCGGTAATGCCGAAACGCTGGCGGCCTCGCTGGAAAACGGCAAGACGCTGGCCGGTTTCATCAAGCCCTTTACCACACGCGAACTTGAATTCGCAGCGCTGCCGTTTGCGCATCCGCTCTACATTCTCTTCTCTTCCGGCACGACCGGCGTTCCGAAATGTATCGTTCATTCGGCCGGTGGCACGTTGCTGCAGCACCTCAAGGAACATCGCTTCCATTGCGGGCTGCGCGAGGGCGAAAAGCTGTTCTACTTCACCACCTGCGGCTGGATGATGTGGAACTGGCTGGTCTCCGGACTGGCTCTTGGCGCAACGCTCTGCCTGTTCGACGGTTCGCCGTTCCATCCTGACGGCAACGTGCTGTTCGACTATGCCCGCGATGAGCAGTTCGCCATCTTCGGCACCTCGGCAAAATATATCGACGCCGTACGCAAGGGCGGGTTCACACCGGTCTCCACCCATGATCTGTCGTCGCTGCGGCTGATGACCTCGACCGGTTCGCCGCTGTCGCCCGAAGGCTTCTCCTTCGTTTACGAAGGCATCAAGCCGGATGTCCAGCTAGCGTCGATTTCCGGCGGCACGGATATCGTTTCCTGCTTCGTGCTTGGCAATCCGCTGAAGCCGGTCTGGCGTGGTGAAATTCAGGGGCCGGGTCTCGGTCTCGCGATGGACGTCTGGAACGACGACGGCCAGCCGGTACGCCAGGAAAAGGGTGAACTCGTCTGCACCAAGGCGTTTCCCTCCATGCCGGTGATGTTCTGGAACGACCCGGAGGGCGCCAAGTACAAGGCCGCCTATTTCGAGCGTTTCGACAATATCTGGTGCCACGGCGATTTTGCCGAGTGGACCGAACATGGCGGCATCGTCATTCACGGCCGCTCCGACGCGACGCTCAACCCGGGCGGGGTGCGCATCGGCACGGCCGAGATTTACAATCAGGTCGAACAGATGGACGAAGTGGCGGAAGCCATCTGCATCGGCCAGGACTGGGATGACGACGTCCGCGTCATCCTGTTCGTCCGGCTGGCGAAAGGGATCGTCTTGAGCGACGATCTGGTGAAGGCGATCAAGTCAAGGATCCGCAGCGGCGCGTCACCGCGTCACGTCCCGGCGAAGATCATCGCCGTCACCGATATCCCGCGGACCAAATCCGGCAAGATCGTCGAGCTTGCCGTGCGCGAGGTCGTGCACGGTCGCCCCGTCAAGAACAAGGAAGCACTGGCCAATCCGGAAGCGCTTGATCTCTATGCCAACCTTGCCGAGCTTGGAAGCTGAGCCCGTCACGTTAACGATTTCGAGCCTGCCGAATTAACCAAAGCTTAGGTCTTACGGTCCGATAGCTAAAATCGGCGGGTTTGGTGGAAAGGTTTTGTTTACGAATGGCAGCGCATTGTGACCTCAACTTGAGGCCACCCGATGTGGGGTTGGCTTTGGCAGAGATGCCAGCACAGACATGATGTCATTACCTCTCGAGCACCTGTTTTAGCATTCAACTTATCGAGGCAGCTTCCCAGCTGCCTCTTTTTTTGTCTGCTTTTCCAGGGATCGGCTGCTTTCGGCTAGTTCGCCAGCACCCGCTGCGACGGGAAGGAGATCTCTACCAGCGTGCCTTCATTGGGTGCCGAGTTGATCGAGAAATGCGCCCGGTTTGCTTCCGCCATCGCCTTGGTCAGCGGTAGCCCAAGGCCTGTGCCGTCGCCGCGCTTGCGGGCCCCGGTGGTCACCTGGCGGAACGGCTTCATCGCCTGCTCGAGTTCGGTGCGGGTCATGCCGACGCCGGTATCGCGGATGCGCAGGATGACGCTGCCATTGGCTTCATAGGCGGTCGACACGACGATCTGGCCACCGGACGGGGTGAAGCGGATGGCATTGGACAGGATGTTGAGCGCGATCTGCTTGATCGAGCGGTTGTCGGCAACCACGTTCGGCACCGAACCCGACAGCGAGGTGCGGATGATCACCCGCTGGCTATTGGCCTGCGGCTGCACCAGGGACACGGCTTCTGAGACGGCATCGTTGATCTCGACGGCGGTGAATTCCAGATCCATCTCGCCGGCTTCGATCTTCGAGATATCCAGGAGATCGTTGACGATATCGAGTACATGGCGGCCGGAGCGGCCGATGTCACCGGCATATTCGACATAACGTGGATTGCCGATCGGGCCGAAATGCTCACTCGCCATCATGTCGGAAAAGCCGATGATCGCATTGAGCGGCGTGCGGATTTCGTGGCTGACGCGGGCGAGGAAATCGCTCTTGTGGGCATTGGCGGTTTCGGCGGCCCGCTTGGCGTTGCGCAATTCCTCTTCCGTCCGCTTCCACTGGGTGATGTCGCGGATGACGGCGCAAAACCCGTTGGAGGAGGACAGGCGGCCCATCGTCATGAACAGCGGGATGAAGCCGCCCGACGCTTCGCGGCCGATGACTTCGCGGCCATCGTTCAGCACGCTGGCGACGCCATGGCCGGAAAGGCCGGCGAGGTAATCGAGAACGGCTTTCTGGCTTTCATGGGCAAACAGGATTGCAAAGGGCTTGCCGCGGATTTCTCCATCGTCATAGTTGAACAGGGCGCTGGCAGAGCGGTTGACCGAGCGGATTTCGCCCTCGGCACCGACGACGACGACGCCGTCCGTTGCGGTCTCGAGGATGGAATGGAGTTCTTCCGCCTCCATACGCAAAGCCTGAAGTTCCGGCGCTTCTGCAGGTTCTTCAACGGCGTCGACCGGCTGGATTTCTGCTGCGGCAGGCGCCGTTTGCGTTGCCGAAAGCGCCATCATCAGCGCGTTCTTGTCTTCCCAGCGGATCGACTGGAGCCGCGCCGAGACCGGCACCAGCTGGCCATCATTGCGGATCAGCATCATCGTGCCATCCGGCAAGTCGAACAGGTCATCCTCGTCACCGGCGAAAAGGGCATCGATGCCGCCTTCGCCGCGCAGCTCGTCCAGATCGGAATAGCCGGTGAGTGCCAGGAATTCGGAATTGGCGTGAAACAGGTCGTCGCCGCTATGGACCAGAAGGGCGAGCGGAAGATTGTCGAGGATTTCCGGCGTTAGGCTGCTGTTGCCGCTGGTACGGGCAGGCACGATCGGAGCGGCAGCTTCGGGCAGGCGGTCTTTGGCGACTGGCTCAGGATCAACCAATGCGTCTGCACGATCATCCGCGCCGATCGCCTCGGCTTTCGATGAGACATCACCCTGCGATGGATTTTGAGCTGCAGGCTTATCCGCGGCTGGAATATCCTCGTTCGGTCGCTTGCCAAAATTCTCGCCGAGCTGGCGGGCGATCTCGCGAAACGCCGCCTGTTCGCTACGGCTCAAGGGTTCCGTGCCCGGTCGGTGAGTGTCGAGCTGGACGATCTTGTCGGAGGTTCGGCGTCCGGGCGTCTCGACCAGTTTCAGTGCCGGACGCTCGCCGCGAAAAGGATCTTCCTGTTCGTCTGCCTCGGGCGTTACGTGGGCGGGATCGACAGCCCGATCGCCAACGTGCGCAGCCGCGGTCAGTTCGTCTGCAAACTCCGTGCTATCCGTCTGATCGCCAGACGCTTCAACAGGCTCTGCAGCTGTGGTGTCTTCCTCCGTCGCGTCGTGCGGGGCGACGTCTTCGGCCGCCCCGTGATCTGCGGGCAACTGACCCTCAGCCGCATCGCCGCTCCCGTTCGCAACCGTCTCTTCGACGGCTGCCTGCGCGCCAAAGGTCAGGCCCATGGCCTGTTCGTCATTGATCGTATCGGCCACGCGCACGATGCCGAAGCCGCGGAAACCGTCGAATTCGCGGTTACGAGAATAGGTCGGAAGGGCGGCGAGATCGACCGGCACCTGCAGGTTTGTGCCTTCGACCGGCCAGTAGATCGTCTTGCCCGACCATGTGTCGCGGCGCTTCAAAAGTTCGCTGATCATATTGCCGGGATCGAGGTGATAGCGATCTGCTAGCGTGCTAAAACTCTGGCCGGTGATATCCGCAGCGTTCGGCCCGACCGCCGCCGCAAACTCCTCGGAAATCTCGCTGAACCGTCCGTCCGCATCGATCTTCCAGACGAAACGGACAGCGCGGCTATTCGGATTGAAGACAAAACCCTGCACGGGTTCTGCTGCACCTGCATCGCCGGCAGGCGCTTGCTCCGGCATGTTATCGATTGGACCGGTGCCTGCGTCTGCCACGGCATCCATGGCGGTTTTGGCAGATGCCCCATCGCTGGCAGCTTCTGCCACAATGGTTTCATCCAGCGTGATGCTGTCCTGGGCAGTTTCTTCCGCAGCTTCGGCCGGTTCGGCGTGCAAACTTTCGCCGGCCGCGCGCTCTTCAGTCACCGTTTCATCGGCCATCGGGGCAATGGCGGTTTCCTCGCGGGCATCGCCTTCCGCAATCGTGCCGGGATCAGCGAGATCCAAAACGGCAGGCTCCGGCTCTGCATCGGAGGCAAGCTCGTGATGCGGGGCTTCTGCTTCGGTCACTGGTTCAACGGAACCTGTGATGTCCTCGACGGAAGGCTGTTCCAACTCCTCTGCCGGGACGATGTCGTGACTGGCATCCGTAAAGCCATCTTCGTCCGGTGCGATTTCCTCGATCTGCTCGATCTCGTCGATGACATCATCGGGCAGGGCGACGGGCGACAGAAGTGGCGTCACGGCGGGGCTCACGGCAGGCTCGGTCGCTATCGGCGCCTCATCGGTGTCTGCGATCTCTTGAAAGTCCGTTCCCGGATCGAGATTACCCAGAATGGTCTCGACAGCGAACAGCAGGTGCAGCGCGGGTCGTTCCGACAGCTTGCCGATCGCTGCGGGCAGATGGCCTTTGCCCGTCGGGATCGGCCGTTTCAACAGCCAGTCGCTATCGCGGGCAACGGCGGTGACTAGCGAGCGGCAGGTTTGCGGCGTCATGGCCAGTGCCTTGAACCCGGGCGAGGCGGCCAGCACGGCGCCATCGCCATCCAGCACTGCCATATGCGTGTCGGGATCATCGAAGCCGGAGATCATCCGGGCTGCACGGTCCTGAATGGCCAGAGGCTTGCCGTTGCGAGGAGCGGCAAGGAGGATCGCGGTTTCGCCGGGCCGCACAGAAATCATCTCGACCGATGCGCTGACCGAGGCGCGCTGGAAACCGGAGGCAATGCGCATCAGGAACGTGCGGCTGTCGCCGCTGCGCTTCAACTGCCGGGCGGCGGCCTCCATCTGGCGATAGGCGGCATCGTTACGGTTGGCGCCGCTGTCGATGAAATCGTAGATCGACGGCAGGCCGAACAGGAACGCGCCTTCACCATTCGACCACAGCACCTGGCTCATGTCGGGCGAAAACAGGACAGCGGCATCGCCCCTGGCAAAATGCTCCCGCACCCGTTCATGAACGGCGATGTCGATAAAGGGATACGATTTTGCGGGCATCGGCAGACCTGGTTTGCGCAACCGCCACAGGGGCGGGATTGTTAACAGTCTATTAATAGACGCCGGGGCGCCAGGGGTCCAGCTTGGTGACCATGACGCACAGGCCTTTCGCAGCGCAAGGTTAATGTCGGTGATTTTAATGAATGCTGCATTGCACAAATATATTGCAATGCACAACGAAATCGCCTATATAGACATCACTGAACAACGGGTGCCTCATGAGAGGGCCTGAAACCAAGGAGCGCAGATCATGGCTACCAAGAAAACCGACGACGTCTTTTCGCTTGCCTCGTTCGACCCGGCAAAGGTCACCGAAACTTTTCGCGATTTCGCTGAAAAGGGTGCCGCCCAGTCCAAGGAAGCCTATTCCAAGATGAAGACCGCCGCCGAAGACGCGACGAAGACCGTTGAAGCGACCATCGAAAGCGCACAGTCCGGCACCGTCGAACTCGGCCTCAAGGCGATCGACGCCCTGCGTACCAATGCCGAAAACTCGCTGTCGCACATGGAAGCGCTGCTCGGCGTCAAGTCGGTTTCGGAACTGTTCGAACTGCAGACCGCCTTCATCCGCAAGCAGGCTGAGCTTGCCATGGAACAGGCAAAGTCGATGCAGGAAGCCACCCGCAAGGTTGCTGAAACCGTGACGAAGCCTGGCAAGGATGCCGCCGAAAAGGCCATCTCCGGCTTCAAGAAGAACTGATTTCTGCAGGCGCGGACTTTGCCCGCGCAGCACGATAAAAAGAACCGGGTAATTGTTTACCCGGTTTTTTCACATCTACGGGCAAGTTATGGCTTGCAAAAAATCCGGACTGCCCGTATTTGACCCGGAAAGCGCGGCGCGACTTTGTTTCGTCAGCTTTGTTTTGTGCGGTTGTAGCTCAGTTGGTTAGAGCGCAGGTTTGTGGCACCTGAGGTCGGAGGTTCGAGACCCCCCAACCGTACCATTCTTTTCAAGTAAACAATTTGGTTCCTTGCCATTGGCTTGGCTTATCGAGCGCTCGATAAATGTCTGCAGTTTATAGTCACTGATTCGCTGTTTCTCCCTGACGGCGCGGCTTCCAGCGCGATCTTCAAGTTGCACTCCATTATTATCAGCGGCATTGTTTCTCCCAAAATTGGGAGAGTTCCATGCCGAAGGTTGTTGGAATTGGCGGTGTGTTTTTCAGAGCAGTAAACCCGGCGGGCCTCGCTGAATGGTATCAAAAGCACCTCGGCATTGATGATCTGCACACATCGGTGTGGCAGCAGGAGGCGGGGATGACGATATTTGGGCCGTTCGCGCACAATACTGACTATTTCGGGCGAGCGGAGCAGCAATGGATGATCAACTTCCGGGTTGATGACCTTGATGGGTTGATGGCAAATCTGACGGAAAGCGGAATCGCGGTGGAAACCCGGGCCGAATGGGATTCGGAGGTCGGCCGCTTTGCCCGCATATACGATCCCGAAGGCAACCCGATCGAACTCTGGGAGCCGGCGAAGGATTAAGTGCAAAGGGCTTGCCGGTCCGTGCGCCTGCAATGTGAACTCAACTCGCGCGTATCATCCCTTGCGCATCATCGTGAAAGTTGCACAAACGCCGCACTGCCATGTTTTCTATTTCCGAATAGGCCGCAGGCCTCCACGCCGCGCAAATCATTTGCTAACCTGACAAGCAAGAGCGTTGGCGCACAGAGGTTGCAGTTTGCCTAAGTAATATCGGTCTCGATCCAGTTTCACCCCGTACTGCGCGATGGCGAAGCCGTCGGCGTACAGATGTGTTCATCGGGTGGTGGCGAGAGACCGGTCTGGCATTGTTTCAATGTGCCGTGTGCAGCTCTGCGCTCTTCAGCCGCCCCAAACATCGCCACGCCGCGCCCACAAAGGGTTTCTCCTGCACCATCTTGGTGGACTTCCGAACGGAAGACCAAGACGATATGTGCAATCTACTCCGGGTCCGATGGACCATTACACCGCAAACGGCGCCCCAACCCTGGATCGCCTGCAGCGGATGCGGAATGCAAAGGCCATTCCAGAGCAGCGGCAAAATCCGCCTCAACGCCAACGGCCGCAGGCTTGATGCCTGGCTGATCTATAGATGCCTGACCTGCGAAAAGACCTGGAATCGGCCGATCTTCGAGCGCCGGGGTGTTGGCGATATCGATCCCCTAGTCCTTGAAGCATTACAGTCCAACGATGCGGATTGGATCCGGGCAGAAACGTTCAACATCGAGGCACTCCGGCGGAAATCGCAACGCATCGAGGAGTTTCCCGGCTTTGACATCGGCAAGGAACTCCTTGAGGAAACCTCCGGTTGGACTACGTTGGACATTGAGCTGAACGTGCCGTTTCCGGTCAGCATGCGGCTTGATCGCCTGCTGGCGGGAGAGTTGCCGGTGTCGCGCTCGCGGTTGCAGGCGCTTTACGACGGTGACATGCTTCAGTCCGGACCGGGCGGTGCCGATGTATTGCGGCGGCGGATCAGGAATGGCACCCGTATCACGATCGATCTCGCCGCCGAGGGGAACCGGGAGCAGGTGTGGAGGCCTGTTGCAGCGGGAGGAGCTGCATAGGCTCCAAACGACAGCACAAGGGCCTGGATTGCTGGGCCTTTGTGGTTTTGTGCATAGGTGACGGGGGATTTACCGCCTTTCCGGTCATTCCGGAACGGGCGATTTCAGTGGTGTCCCACCTGTTGCGGCGGTTCCGGATTTTCGTCGGGATTGGGCAGTGGTTCCTCATCCGGCAGTCGCTCGGGCTCCGCTCCCTGACGGGTGGCGGCTGCTCGATGGTTGGAATAGGGCCGGGAATGGGATCAATGGGGCCTGAGCCGAATCCTCGTTTGCCTGCTGGATGGACCATCCTGTACGCGATGAGGCACGAGCGTCAGTGTCGCCAGCGTTGCCTCCGCGACGCAACAGGCGTCAGAGGAAGATGCCGTGCTCCTCGGTCACCAGTTCCTGGAGGAAATCGACAACGGTGCGGACGCGGACCAGTTCGCGGGCGCTTTCGTGATAGGTGGTCCAGTAGCCCCGCCGGATGGTCGTCTCCGGCAGAATCCGGATCAGTTCGGGATATTGGCGGGCGATGTAATTGTGCAGGATGCCGATGCCGGCGCTTGAGCGCACGGCTTCGGTCTGGCCCGTGGCACTGGAGATCTCGAAGGACGCATCCCAGCTGCGCATGATCTCGCCGGTGAAATTCAGCGAGGCCGTGAAGATCAGGTCCTCGACATAGCCGATCCGGCGATGGTTTTTCAGGTCATCGACGGTCTCCGGTGCGCCATGGGACGACAGGTAGTCCTGCGAGGCATAAAGCCCCAGCGTATAGTCGGTCAGCTTCGATGAGATCAGCCGCCCCTGTTCCGGCCGTTCCAGAGTGATCGCGATATCGGCTTCGCGCTGCGACAGCGAGAAGGAGCGGGGGACAGGAACCAGCTGAATGCGCAGTTCCGGAAAACGGGCCGTCAACTTGCCGAGCCGCGGCGCGAGGAAGGAAACCCCAAATCCATCCGGCGCACCGACGCGAACGGTGCCGGCAACGGCGGTGTCGATACGGCCGATCTGCGCCTGTGCCGCCAGCATCTCGGTTTCCATGCGTTCGGCCGCATGCAGGAAGATTTCGCCTTCCGCCGTCAGGTCGCAGCCATTGGTGCGGCGGATCAATAGCCGGGTCTTCAGGGATTCTTCCAATGCCGTAACGCGCCGGCTCAAGGTGGCATGGTTGACTCCCAAGCGCTTGGAGGCAGACAGGATCTGGCCGCTGCGGGCAACCGCCAGGAACATGCGCACGTCATCCCAGTTCATCGGGCGATCCTCATTTGGCTGCAAACGCGATGGGATCGACATCGACGAGATTAAGCGCTCGGACCATGCCGGCCGTCAGCGTCTTGTATTTGAGGAAATGCGGTGTCTGGATATGCGCTTCATAAGCCTGCCTATTGGCATAGACTTCGAGGATACGAACCTTTTCAGGCGCGTCTTTGACCGAGACCGCATGCAGCATCATTACGCCCGGTTCCTTAGCAACGGACGCCTCGATCTCTTCGGTAAGGAGGGCGAGATAGGCCTCAAGCTGGGCGGGATCGATCTCCAGCTCCGCCATTCTCACGATCTTGTCAGAATTGGTTTTCATCAAAGAGCCTTCATGGGTATCAGTGGCATCAATTTTTGCACAACAGTTGCTGAATATAGCGCGTTGATTTGTGCATATTGTAGTGCGACACTCCCGCCATAATCAAGATCAGGAGGATCACCCATGTACGAGATTGGTCATTTCATTGGCGGCAAGAAGGTTGCCGGCACCAGCGGCCGCACCAGCAATGTCTTCAATCCGGCCACCGGAGAAGTTCAGGCCACCGTGGCGCTGGCCAGCGACGCGGAAATGGATGCAGCGGTTCAGAACGCCAAGGCTGCGCAGCCGAAATGGGCCGCCACCAATCCGCAGCGCCGCGCCCGCGTCTTCATGAAGTTCGTCCAGCTCCTGAACGACAACATGGACGAACTGGCTGAGATGCTGTCGCGCGAACATGGCAAGACCATCGAAGATGCCAAGGGCGACGTTATCCGCGGTCTCGAAGTCTGCGAATTTGTGATCGGCATTCCGCATCTTTCCAAGAGCGAGTTCACCGAAGGCGCCGGCCCGAACATCGACATGTATTCGATCCGTCAGGCTGTCGGCATCGGCGCCGGTATCACGCCGTTCAACTTCCCGGCGATGATCCCGATGTGGATGTTTGCCCCGGCCATCGCCTGCGGCAACGCCTTCATCCTGAAGCCTTCCGAGCGCGATCCGTCCGTTCCGATCCGCCTTGCCGAATTGATGATCGAAGCTGGCCTGCCGGCCGGTATCCTCAACGTCGTCAACGGTGACAAGGGCGCGGTCGATGCGATCCTGACGCATCCCGATATCTCGGCTGTCTCCTTCGTCGGCTCGACGCCGATCGCCCGCTATGTCTATGGCACGGCTGCAACGAACGGCAAGCGCGCCCAGTGCTTTGGCGGCGCCAAGAACCACATGATCATCATGCCGGATGCCGATCTTGACCAGGCCGCCAACGCCCTGATGGGTGCCGGTTACGGTTCGGCCGGTGAGCGCTGCATGGCGATCTCGGTTGCCGTTCCGGTCGGCAAGGAAACCGCCGACCGCCTGATCGCAAAGCTGACCCCGATGGTCGAAAGCCTGCGTATTGGTCCGTACACTGACGAAAAAGCCGATATGGGCCCGGTCGTCACCAAGGAAGCCAAGGAACGCATTCTCGGCCTGATCAACAAGGGTGTCGAAGACGGCGCAAACCTCGTCGTCGACGGCCGCGACTTCAAGCTGCAGGGCTATGAAAACGGCAATTTCATCGGCGGTTGCCTGTTCGACAACGTCACCCCGGACATGGACATCTACAAGCAGGAGATCTTCGGGCCGGTTCTCTCCGTGGTTCGTGCCAAGAATTACGAGGAAGCCCTCGACCTGCCGATGAAGCACGAATACGGCAACGGCGTCGCGATCTACACCCGCGACGGGGACGCAGCCCGCGACTTTGCCTCGCGCATCAATATCGGCATGGTCGGCGTCAACGTGCCGATCCCGGTACCGCTCGCCTATCATTCCTTCGGCGGCTGGAAGTCCTCGTCCTTCGGTGACCTCAACCAGCACGGCACGGACTCGATCAGGTTCTGGACCAAGACCAAGACGATCACCTCGCGCTGGCCGTCCGGCATCAAGGACGGTGCCGAGTTCTCCATCCCGACGATGAAGTAACAACGGGATAACGTCTATCCTCCCCGATTGGGCCTCCGCATGGAGGCCCTTTTTCGTTGTGGTCTGCCGCATGTGGTTGACCTGTCGGGGTGACCGTTTAAGACTTGGCTCAAGCGGCCGAATATCGGGGGATCGTCGGCCGTTGTTGAATTGCATCTGATGATAGGCAAGAGGGGCGACGATGAGCACAACCGATACGGCACCATTACCGGCGGCATCGCAGGATTTCCACCGGCTGTCGTTTACGGGAAACGCAGCCGAATATTTCGGTATCTGGATCGTCAATATCCTTTTGACGATCATTACGCTCGGCATCTATTCGGCCTGGGCGAAGGTCCGCCGCAATCGCTATTTTTATGGCAATACAGTGCTGCTCGGCCGCGCTTTAGAGTATCACGCCAAGGGTAAGCAGATCTTCATCGGCCGGTTGATCGTTTTCGGCCTGATCGTCATCTACAATATCCTGCTTGCGGTGTTGCCGGTTGCCGGCCTCGTCCTGGGTTTGATCCTCTTGTGCTTCTTTCCCTGGCTGATCATGCGCGGCCTGCGTTTCAGCGCCCGTGTCACCAGCTATCGTAATGTCCGGTTCAATTTCGTCGGCAGGATGGGTGGGGCGTTTATCGCCTTCATGGCCGCGCCGGTGATGGCAGTCTTGTCGCTCGGTATCCTGGCACCGCTCGCCAGCCGCTGGATGTACCGCTATCTCGGCAACAATCTGCGCTATGGCGGCCGGTCGTTTGCAACGGATCCAAAGCTCGGGTCGATCTACCAGACCTGGTTCTTCTCGGCACTGATCATCGTTCTCGGCCTGCTGATTGTTGCGATCGTCGCCTTTGCCAACCTGTCACTGGTCATCGCCTTGATCGACACCCCCAATGCGCTGCCGCCGGAATTCCAGGCGTCGATGTTTGTTCTCGGCATTGTCGCCTATCTGGCGGTCCTGCTGTCCTTCGGCATCGCGGCGCTGTTTTACCGTGCGGGCGTGCGCAACATCGCCTGGTCGGCGACGCGTTTCGATGGCAAGCATGAGCTGAAAAGCGACCTGTCGCGGTTCCGCTATGTCTGGATCGCCGTGTCGAATGTGGTCGTGACCGTCGTCACCCTCGGCCTGATGCGTCCCTGGGCAGCGGTTCGCATGGCGCGTTATGTCAATGAGCACACGGCCGTCCGTTTCGATGGCGATGTCGGGGAAATCCTCGCAACGGCTGAGCAGGAAGGTTCGGCAGTTGGAGCGGAGTTCATGGAATTCGAGGGCTTCGATTTTGGCTTCTGACGAAAAGCCTGTCTGCCGGGGCGACTGGCATCCGCGTGATTCCAGCCGTTCGGTGCCGTCGCGCCTGATCGTGCGCGACGGACAGGTCCGGGCCATTGCGGATGATGGTGCGGCATTGGCATCTGCGGTGTTTTCAAAGCTCGATATTTCGCCACGGGTCGGCTCTATCCCGCGCCGGATCGAGTTTGCCGATGGCTCACTGTTCGAGACCACGGACAATACAGCCATCGATGCCCTGCAATCGGCAAACGGGCGCGGGCGGGCAGGGTTCATCCACGGCCTCGAGCGGTTTCATCCGCGGCTTCTGGCTTTTGTTGCCGCGGTGTTTCTGCTGTCCGGTCTGGTCTACCGGTACGCCCTGCCAGTGCTGGTGGAGGTTGCTGTCGCCGTCACGCCGCCGGTCGTGCCGCGCCTGATGTCACTCAGCACCTTGGAAACGCTCGATCAGACCGTTCTTGGTGCAACGAAGCTGGACGACGCCAAGCGGCAGGCAATTTCCGGCGGTTTTGCCCGCATCGCTGCCAATTCGGCCCGCGGCCCCTCTGCCTATACGCTGAACTTCCGAGAGGGCGGAGCAATCGGCCCGAATGCGTTCGCACTGCCGGATGGCACGCTGATCATCACCGATGAACTGGTCGGCCTCTCGGACGGGGATACGGAAATGCTCGTCGGCGTTTTGGCGCATGAGATTGGCCATGTCGAACTGGAGCATAGCCTGCGCCAGATTTACCGGGCTGCTGGCATGGCAGGCCTGATCATGCTGATTGCCGGCGATGTCGGCGATAGTGTCGAGGACCTGCTCGTCCAGGGCGGCGGCCTTCTGGCGCTGTCCTATTCCAGGGATGCGGAAGCGGCAGCCGACCGGCATTCGGTCGAGCTGATGCAGAAGGCCGGTTACGATCCCACCGCCATCGCCCGCTTCTTTGAGATCATCGAGAACAAACTCGGTGACACATCCGCCACGAATATCCTGTCCACACATCCCGGAACGCCCGGCCGCAGGAAGGCTATCCTTGATTACGAGGCTGAATTGCGCGGAAAACCGGCAGGAAACTAGCGTGCCCGGGCCGGTATGGCTTCAAACATGACGCGAAACTTCAGCTTTTTCCCCTTTGAAGGGTAGACAGTCCGAAAGAAGCTAATCATGATCACTTTGGTATGATTTTCTGCTTTTTGGAATTGTTCCAAACTAGCATCCGTCCTATATGGGAAGCAGAGCGTGAGATGCCGGTCGAATCGACTGTGTGACCACCAATTCTTGAGTGCCTCTGTGGGCTCACAGGTTCATCCGAACCCGGGGCGCCGAACGATCGAAGCCTGGAGTGAATAATGCGTCTGACGAAGCAAACGAACTACGCAGTCCGCATGTTGATGTATTGCGCTGCCAATGACGGCCATCTCAGCCGCGTTCCGGAAATTGCCAAGGCTTATGGCGTATCCGAGCTTTTCCTCTTCAAGATCCTTCAGCCCCTGAACAAGGCGGGTCTCGTCGAGACGGTGCGTGGCCGCAATGGTGGCGTGCGCCTGCCGAAGCCTGCGGCCGATATCAGCCTGTTCGATATCGTCAAGGTTACCGAAGACAGTTTTGCCATGGCTGAATGTTTCGAGGCCGGCGAGATCGATTGTCCGCTGGTTGACAGCTGTGGTCTCAATTCCGCCCTGCGCAAGGCACTGAATGCGTTTTTTGAAGTCCTGCAGCAGTACTCGATCGACGATCTGGTGAAGGCCCGGCCGCAGATCAACTTCCTGCTCGGCCTCGACCACCTCACGCATCCGAAGACGGCGGCCTGACGCAACCTTCGACCCAACAAAAAGCCCGGCTCGTCCGGGCTTTTTGTTGTCTATGCTCTGGTCACGTATTCCCGCAGGATGAATTCGATCGCGGTCGGATCGAGTTCACCCTTGTCGATGCGGAAATCGGCACCGTATTCTTCGAACTTCTGGAAATAGGGGTCGGCGAGCGACGAGGAAATCACCCCGATCGGGCCGATATAGCCTTGCTGGCGTAACGCGGGCACCGTCTCGCGAAAATCGCATTGCTGCAGCCTGTTATCCATCAGGACCATTGAAACCGGCGTTCCCGACGTGATGAAGTCGAGTGCGGCATCGATCGTCTGGCAATAGTGCAGGTGAATTTCGGCGCTCGAGATCTTTCTCATCAAACCGCGCATGATCAGGTTTTCGGCCGGATCATCGTCAACAAGCAGGATGTGGACCGGGTGTGTCATTGGCGGTTTCGCTTGGTGAATGGCTTATAATACGATTGCTGGCATGCCGTATGCGGACTGGCGCTGGCGTTATTGAATGATCTGTTCCCGGATTGCTTTCGCCACCATCTGGGTTCTGTTTACGACATCGAGCTTCTTGAGGATCGTTGCCGTGTGCGAGTTGACGGTGTGTTCGGAGACCGAGACGATCAGCGCGATTTCGCTTGCCGTCTTGCCATGGGAGATCCAGCGCAGGATTTCCGTTTCCCGCGGCGTCAGCCCAAGGCCTGCCTTGTTGGACAGAACCAGCCGGTAGAAATAGTCGAAGGCGCAAATGGCATCGTAGCACAGCGCGAAATGCGCCTGCCGCTCCATGTCTTCACCATCACCGAGAAACAATATGGCATACCGCGCGCCGTTGATGCCCGCCACGGGCACGCACATCAGCATGTCGAAGCCAAGCTGGCCAAGAAGATTGCCGCCATGGCCGGGAAGGGGGTCGCCCGCTTTCCAGACTGATGGGATGGATGATGTGTGAAGGCTCTTGAAAACGGCGGAATCGCCAAAGCGGTGGCGCTTGTCGTAGGCATCGGCAAGTCCGGAGGGCAGGTCGTGCAGCGCCAGCCGGTTGGTCAGCGTGCAGGCATCGCCCTCGTTTCCAAGCTGCAGGATGCCGAAATGGTCGAAACCATAGCGGAGTGTCATCGTGTGGAAAATTCGAAAGAAATCGACCCGATTGAGAGCCTTCTCCAAATCGCTGTCACAATAGTATCGCTGGTCGTTCTTTAAATCAGTCGCCACGTCGTGGCCGTCCCCCACGTCTTCCGCGGCTGCTATTTTAACGTGCGATTCCCGATAGGCAACTGCATCGGGCCGGAAAAGGAGAGTTGTCGGCAGTTTTGACAGCGCGAGGCGCTGGCCCTGAGGGCCATGGCGAGAGGGAGGACTGAATATGGTTGCTTTCATCCAATCCCCGCCTGGCAGATAAAAGCTGAACAGTCCTCCCCGCCCCGCAAGTGCCTTATGCCACGGTGCCTCTTCCAGGGCTATCGGTGCAATTTGGGATTGACTTTAACGGTAAAATGAAACCGATTCGGACGGCGATACTGGTGGCTGAAAGAAAGTCGTGTATAGCCTTCAGGTTTGTCGCATCTGGAAGGATTTTCCAATTGGACAAATTTTTCGGGCAGCTTATTGCATTGCCCGATCAAATGTCGTTCCATCCGGCCTTGACCGGAAACAACGGCTTCTGCGTCAGAAAAATACGAGAACAAGAACAAAGCTGGGAAGCAAACTCATGAAAAAGCTCTCTACTCTCCTTGCTGCAACCGCAATCGCCACTTTGATGGCCGGTTCTGCTTGGTCAAAGACTTTCGTTTACTGCTCGGAAGCGTCGCCGGAAGGCTTCGACCCCGGCATGTATACCGGTGGTCAGACCTTCGATGCGGCTGCGCACACGGTCTACAACCGGCTGGTGGAATTCAAGCGCGGCACGACCGAAATCGAGCCTGCGCTGGCTGAAAGCTGGGAAATTTCCGCTGACGGCAAGGAATACACGTTCAAGTTGCGTCCGGGCGTAAAGTTCCAGACGACCGAATATTTCACGCCGACGCGCGAACTGAACGCCGATGACGTGATCTTCTCCTTCGAGCGCCAGTACAAGGCCGACAACGCCTGGAACAAGTACGTTCCGGGTGCGTCATGGGAATACTTCTCCGGCATGGGTCTGCCGGATCTCCTGGAAAAGGTCGAAAAGGTCGATGACCTGACGGTCAAGATCGTGCTGAAGCGCCCGGAAGCGCCATTGCTGGCCAACCTCGGCATGCCCTTCATCTCGATCCTTTCGAAGGAATATGCCGACAAGCTTCAGGCTGAAGGCAAGATGGAACTGATGAACCAGCAGCCGCTCGGCACCGGTCCGTTCACGTTCGTCGCCTACCAGCCGGATGCCGCCATCCGCTACAAGGCCAACCCTGATTACTGGGGTGGCAAGCAGAAGATCGACGACCTCGTGTTTGCGATCACCACGGATGCTGCCGTCCGCGCCCAGAAGCTGAAGGCCGGCGAATGCCACCTGATGTCCTACCCGAACGCAGCTGACGTTGCCGAACTGAAGGCCGACCCGAATCTGCACATCTCCGAACAGGCCGGCCTGAACGTTTCGTACCTGGCCTATAACACGCTCGTTCCGCCGTTCGACAAGGCTGAAGTCCGCAAGGCCCTCAACATGGCGGTCAACCGTCAGGCCATCGTCGATGCCGTGTTCCAGGGTGCAGCAACTGTCGCCAAGAACCCGATCCCGCCGACAATGTGGTCGTATAACGACAAGGTTGAAGACGACAAGTACGATCCGGAAGCTGCCAAGAAGATGCTTGAAGACGCTGGCGTCAAGGATCTGAAGATGAAGATCTGGGCAATGCCGGTTGCTCGTCCGTACATGCTGAACGCCCGCCGTGCAGCTGAACTGATGCAGGCTGACCTTGCCAAGATCGGCGTTACCGTCGAAATCGTCTCCTACGAATGGGCCGAATACCTGAAGCTCTCGTCCGCCAAGGACCGCGATGGTGCGGCCATCCTCGGCTGGACCGGTGACAACGGTGATCCGGACAACTTCCTCGACACCCTGCTTGGTTGCGACGCTGTTGGCGGCAACAACCGCGCTCAGTGGTGCAACAAGGAGTTCGACGATCTGGTAACGAAGGCGAAGGAAACGTCCGACGTTGCCGAGCGCACCAAGCTCTATGAAGAAGCGCAGATCGTCTTCAAGAAGGAAGCGCCCTGGAACACGCTTGACCACTCGCTCGCCGTCGTTCCGATGAGCAAGAAGGTTTCGGGCTTCGTCCAGTCTCCGCTGGGTGACTTCGTCTTCGAAGGCGTCGACATCGCCGAATAAGATCGGCTAAAACAAAAGAAAGGCACGCCGCAAAGAGCGTGCAATGGCCGGCGGCTCGAAGACATTCGGGCCGTCGGTTTTTCAAAGAAAGAAGGGATTGGCTCCCATGTTACGCTTTATCTTCGGACGGCTCGCCGTCTTGATACCCACGTTCCTCGGGGTATCGCTGATCGCGTTCTCCTTCATTCGGCTCCTGCCCGGCGATCCGGTCATGTTGATGTCGGGTGAGCGCGTCATGGCTCCGGAACGGCACGCTGAACTGATGCACCAGCTCGGTCTCGACCGGCCGATGTACGTCCAGTATTTCGATTATCTCGGCGGCCTCGTGACGGGCGACTTCGGTTCGTCCATCGTCACCAAACGGCCGGTTCTCGATGATTTCATAAACCTCTTCCCGGCAACGCTGGAACTGTCGATCTGCGCCATCATCGTTGCGGTGCTGCTCGGCATTCCAGCCGGCGTGATCGCCGCGGTGAAACGGGGGACCTGGCTCGACCAGTCGTTGATGGGCGTCGCCCTGATCGGCTATTCAATGCCGATCTTCTGGTGGGGCCTGCTGCTCATCATCTTCTTCTCCGGCTATCTCGGCTGGACGCCGGTCTCGGGACGCATCTCGATGATGTATTTCTTCCCGCAGGTCACCGGCTTCATGCTGATCGACAGTCTGATCTCGGGGCAGGCGGGCGCATTCCGGTCCGCAGTCAGCTATCTGATCCTGCCGACCATCGTGCTTGCGACCATTCCGCTGGCGGTCATCGCGCGTCAGACGCGCTCGGCGATGCTGGAAGTGCTCGGCGAGGACTATGTCCGTACCGCCCGCTCCAAAGGCCTGTCACCGGTCCGCGTCATCGGTATACACGCGTTGCGCAACGCCCTGATCCCGGTCATCACCACCATCGGCCTGCAGGTCGGTGTGCTGCTGGCCGGAGCGATCCTGACGGAAACGATCTTCTCCTGGCCGGGCATCGGCAAATGGATGGTCGATTCCGTGTTCAAGCGTGACTATCAGGTCGTGCAGGGCGGACTGATGCTGATCGCCGCCATGATCATGATCATCAACCTCATTGTTGATGTGCTTTACGGCTTCATCAACCCGCGTATCCGGCATTAGGAGGGTCTGATGGCTGTCGCTGAAATCAAAACAACCAAGCCGCAGACCGGCTTTGCCGAATTCTGGTTCTATTTCTCGCGCAACAAGGGCGCGGTGATGGGGCTTGCCGTCTTCCTGATCATCCTGTTCGTTGCGGTCTTTGCGGCCTTCGTTGCGCCCCATAGCCCAAGCATCCAGAACCGTGACGTGCTCCTGTTGCCGCCGGGCTGGACGCAGGGCGGGCAGTGGACCTATCTGCTCGGAACCGATGCCGTTGGACGCGATATCCTGTCCCGTCTGATCTACGGTGCCCGTTTCTCGCTGTTCATCGGCCTTGTGGTCGTGACGCTTTCGGTCATTTCCGGCGTTCTCGTCGGCCTGATCGCCGGCTATTTCCGTGGCCGCACCGATACGATCATCATGCGCGTCATGGATATCATCCTGGCCTTTCCGTCGCTGCTTCTGGCCCTCGTGCTGGTCGCCGTTCTCGGTCCGGGGCTGGTCAACGCGATGATTGCGATCTCGCTGGTCAACCTGCCGCATTTCGTGCGGCTGACCCGCGCCGCCGTCATGTCGGAACGCACCAAGGACTATGTCATCGCGTCCAGAGTCGCCGGTGCCGGTACCCTTCGCCTGATGTTCCTGACCATCCTGCCCAACTGCCTTGCACCGCTGATCGTCCAGGCAACGCTCGCCTTTTCGGCGGCGATCCTCGATGCGGCGGCACTTGGCTTCCTCGGCATGGGTGCTCAGCCGCCAACGCCGGAATGGGGCACGATGCTGGCCGAAGCCCGCGAGTTCATCCAGCGCGCCTGGTGGGTCGTCACGTTCCCCGGCCTTGCCATTCTCGTCACCGTCATTGCCATCAATCTGATGGGCGACGGCCTGCGCGATGCGCTTGATCCCAAGTTGAAGAGGTCATGATGTCGCTTTTCGAAATCGAAAATCTCGTTGTCGAGTTCCAGACGGCCGCCGGTCCTTTCCGTGCCGTCGATGGCGTCTCGATGAAGGTCAACGCCGGCGAAGTGCTGGCGATCGTCGGCGAATCCGGCTCCGGCAAGTCGGTGTCTATGCTGGCTGCCATGGGCCTGTTGCCCTGGACGGCCAAGGTGACCGCCGACACGTTGCGGTTCAATGGCATCGATCTGCTCGGCCTGTCGGCGTCGGACCGGCGCAAGATCGTTGGCAAGGATATTGCCATGATCTTCCAGGAGCCGATTGCCAGTCTCAATCCGTGTTTCACCGTCGGGTTCCAGATCGAGGAAGTGCTGCGCATTCACCTCGGGCTCGACAAAAAAGCGCGCCGGGCGCGGGCCATCGAACTGTTCGATCTGGTCGGTATTCCCAACCCTGCCGAACGGCTGGGCCATTTCCCGCACCAGATGTCGGGTGGCCAGTGCCAGCGCGTGATGATCGCGATTGCGCTGTCGTGCAATCCGAAACTGCTGATCGCCGACGAGCCGACCACGGCGCTCGACGTCACCATCCAAAAGCAGATCCTTGATCTCCTGATGCGGCTGCAGGCCGAACATGGCATGGGCCTGATCATCATCACCCATAACATGGGCGTGGTGGCGGAAACCGCCGATCGCGTCATTGTCCAGTACAAGGGCCGCAAGATCGAGGAGGCCGACGTGCTGTCGCTGTTTGAATCCCCCAAGAGCGAGTACACGCGCGCGCTGCTGTCGGCCCTTCCGGACAATGCCACCGGCGACCGGCTGCCGACGATCGCCGAATTCCTCAGCGACGACCAGATCTTTGCAGGAGCTGTTCGATGACCCATGTTCTCGAAGCCAGAAACCTCACCCGCGATTATCACATCCCGGGCAGCCTTTTCAAAAAGGCCAAGACCGTTCACGCCGTCAAGGGCGTGAGCTTTGCGGTCGATCAGGGCAAGACGCTGGCGATCGTCGGCGAAAGTGGCTGCGGAAAGTCGACGCTCGCCCGTATCGTCACGATGATCGACCCGGCAACGTCCGGCGAGATGCTGATCGACGGTAACAAGGTTGATATTGCCAAGGAACGGCTGACGCCGGAAATGCGCCAGAAGGTGCAGATCGTTTTCCAGAACCCTTACGGCACGCTGAACCCGCGCAAGAAGATCGGCGAAATCCTCACCGAGCCGCTGATCATCAACACCAGCATGAAAGCCGACGACCGGCGCGACAAGGCCATGGCCATGTTGAAGAAGGTCGGTCTTGAGGAAAAGCATTACGGCCGCTATCCGCACATGTTCTCCGGTGGCCAGCGCCAGCGCGTGGCGATTGCCCGTGCGCTGATGCTCAAGCCCCGGCTGCTGGTGCTGGATGAGCCGGTTTCGGCACTTGATCTGTCGGTTCAGGCACAGGTTCTCAACCTGCTCGCCGATCTGCAGGACGAGTTCCAGCTGACCTATGTCTTCATCAGCCATGACCTGTCCGTGGTGCGCTACATCGCCGACGACGTGATGGTGATGTATTACGGCGAGGCCGTGGAGTACGGCAGCCGTGAAGAGGTCTTTGCCGATCCCAAGCACAACTACACCAGGACGCTGTTTGCCGCGACGCCACGCGCCGATGTTGACAGCATCAAGGCCCGGCTTGCGCGCAAGAACGCGGCCTGACGATCTTTGGGTGCTGCAATCGCGCGATGATGGTTCCACTGACCGGAAATCTGCGGTAAAGCGCCTGCGTTAAGACAATTCATATGCGGCCTGCCGCAACTTACGAGGAATATGAAGATGGAAATCAAACGCTTCGAAACCGGTCCGCGCATGAGCCAGGCTGTTGTGCACAATGGTACCGTCTATCTCGCTGGCCAGGTTGGCGAGGCTGGCTCCGATGTGACCGAGCAGACGAAGCAGGCTCTCGCTTCGGTTGACCGCCTGCTGGCTGAAGCCGGCACCGACAAGTCCCGCATCCTGTCGGCAACCATCTGGCTGGCCGACATGGTTGACTTCCCGAAGATGAACGCCGTCTGGGACGGCTGGGCATCGCAGGGCAACACGCCGGCCCGCGCGACTGGCGAAGCCAAGCTCGCGACCCCGGAATACCTTGTCGAAGTCATCGTCATCGCCGCTCTCTAAGAGCAGCCATTGATCTGGAAAAAGCCGGCGTCCTGTTCAGGGGCGCCGGTTTTTTTGTGTCCGGTCGTCAGTCTCTCTTGCGGGCCGTGTGCGTTTCGCTGCAGGCGGGCTGGACGGACGCGTCAAAACGCGTGGCTGGCCGCAACCATCGAACCCGCCAGACGGATGATAGCCGAGCGGAATCTACCTCCAATGTTTCGGTCGAATCAACGCAAGGATATGGAACCATTCGGCGGGGCCAGCGTTAAAGTCGGTAATCCAAGGGAATGCTCTCCAACATGAAGGAATGTGCCATGCTGTACTGGTTGCCAAGGCTATGCTTGTTCCTGCTCGCTATCGCGGTTGTGGGCCTGGGTCTGCTGTCCGCCACGTCGGAAGACATTGCCAACACGTTGATCGTCGTGATCCTGGGCCTCGGTCTGTTTTCACTGACGCTGCATGTTTTTCCTCCGGAACGCTACTGACGCGGCCGTCCGCGTTTTCCAGAAAACGTCATAGGCGCACGGCGTGGGCTCACCCGAGATATTGAAGTTCGGCAATGGTGGCCATCATTCCGCCGCTCCGATCTCAGCGCGGGTCATCTTCCCATCTAGCGCTGGGGTGTGCTGACAGTCGCGCCTTTGGCATGCCTGCGACCCCGGAACTTTTTCACAAGCAACGCGTTAACAGCCGCTACACACCGGTGCTGCCTCTGCACCGGTGTTTTCCGCATATTGATCTTATTCGTTCGCCTGGTTGCCTGCATACCGGGCAGGGCACATGGAGAGCCGCAAAATGGGTGCTGCCTTGACGGGGAGTGGAGTTTTCAGAAAACGAAAGCTGGCGGAACTGGAGGCGCAGGTGGCTGAGGCGGACATTCCCGAAACGTCGCCGAAAACCGGGCTTGACCTGGTGGTCGCCTGGAGCATCGTCGGCACCTTCATCATCTTTGCGTCGGCCGTGATCTACATGATGGAATCGATCCTGATGCCGGTCACGCTTGCCATCGTGATCGGCATGGTGCTGGGCCTGGCTGCGGACCGGCTGGCACATTTCGGATTGCCACCGGCACTGGGTGGACTGCTATTGGCGCTGATTTTCGTTGTCGGCCTGTTTTTCCTGATCAATGCGCTGATCGAGCCTTTGACCTCGCTTGCTGGTCAGGCTCCAGGCATACTCGAGCGGGCGATCGAGCGTGTTCTGCCCTATCTGCAAAGGTTCGAATGGGCGAAGGTGGCGATCGCCGGGACGGACGAAAAAGCCGTGACCGATGTTGCCATCCAGAATGCCGGTGCCATGCTAGGGCTGGTCGCCGCGGGTGTGACGCCAGCATTCATCCAGACGATGATCTTTCTGGCGGCGCTCGGCCTTTTTCTTGTCGGACGCGGGCATCTGCGCAAAACCATCATCCTTGCCTTTGCCGCCCGTGATCGCCGGCTTGCCGCGATCCGCATCATGAATGCCACGGAAAATATGCTCGGATTCTATTTCTCCACGGCGAGCCTGATCTATCTCGTTCTTGGCGCGATTACCGCAGCGATTGCCTTTGTCGGCGGGCTGACAATGGCCCCTCTCTGGGGACTGTTCGCCTTCGTTTCGAGCTTTATTCCCTATCTCGGCGTTACGGTGATGACGGTGGCGCTTCTCTGTGCCGGATTGATGACCCATGATGCCCTGCTGCTGGCGCTCGCGCCCGCCGCCGCGTTCTTTATCCTGCATCTGGTGATGGAAAACCTGGTCACGCCGGCCATTCTTGGTCACCGACTGGAAATTAACCCGTTCCTGATCTTCCTGGCGATCATCTTCTGGACCTGGATGTGGGGTGCCGTCGGCGCCATGCTGGCCATGCCACTATCGCTGATCGCCATGACCATCTTCAACGAGGTCCGCACCCAACCCCCGGAACGGCAATTGCCGGGATAAGCGGTATCATTCCCGTTTGCGGCCCCTGAAAGCAAATGTATGCCCCCAACGCTTGAACCCTCCAACACGGCGCAGGCCGATCTCCACGGCGGCCGGTCGCCTTGGGGAGGCGATGGTCTGTACCGGCCCCGCATTGCGCCTCTCTCCCAAAGTCTAAAGACGGACGTGCTCGTCGTTGGCGGAGGCATCACCGGATCGCTTGCCGCGCAACATATGGCGGCACGCGGCGTGGATGTGACTGTGGTCGACCGGGAGCAGCCCGGTCTTGGCAGTACGGCAGCCAGTACGGCAATGCTACAGTGGGAAATCGACTACACGCTGGGAGAACTGACGCAGTTCTATGGTTTCGACCGGGCGGCCCAGCTTTACCGGCACAGTGTCGCGGCAGTGCAGGGGCTTGCCGGTCTTGTCGAGGGGCTGGGTATTGATTGCGCCTTCCGGCCGCGTTCCACCCTCTATATCTCAGCTGGAGAGGCTGGTCCTTCCGCTCTGCGCGACGAACACCTGCTGCGCGAGCGTGCGGGCCTGCCCGGGCTCCTGCTTGATCATGCAGACCTTCTGTCCCGCTTCGGGATCGATCGTGCGGCGGCTATTCTCTCGCCGGGCTCTGCCGATGCCGATCCGCTTCTGCTGTCGTGGGGATTGTTGCGGAATGCCCAATCAGATGGTGCGCGGCTGATTGATGCGATGGTGACGGCCTATCATGAGGCACCGGGCTCGGTAACGGTGGAAACAGATGGCCCATTCGTCATCGAGGCGCGGCACGTCATCCTGGCCACGGGCTATGTCATGCCGGATTTCGTCCGCAGCGAGATCCATAGGACGGCGTCGAGCTGGGCGATTGCAACGGTGCCGCAACAACACGGTACGCCCTGGCCCGGCGGCGAACTGATCTGGGAGGCTTCGCAAACTTACAATTATGCCCGCACGACGGTGGACGGGCGCATCATCATCGGCGGGGAGGACGACGATACGGTCGACCCGGCATTGCGCGATGAAAAAATGCCGGCAAAGTCGGCGAAGCTTGCGGACAGCCTCACGAAGCTTTGGCCGGCAGCCGATCCCGCCATCGATTTTTCCTGGTCCGGCGCGTTTGGCGAGACCGATGACGGCTTGCCGCTGATTGGTCCTGTCCCGGGCATGCCGCGCATTCTGGCTGCCTACGGGTATGGGGGCAACGGCATCACTTTCAGCTTCATGGCGTCGCGCATTCTGGCAGAGCTGTGTGCCGGTCACCGCGAAGGCTGGTTCGATGCCTTTGCAATCGACCGGCCTTCGCCTGGGGATTGAGAGTCAATGCTTGTGGGCGCGCGCGTTCTCGTTGAAGAACAGCGCCTGACTGATCAAGGCCTTGACCATTTCTGGATTGAACGGCTTGGTCACCAGAAAGGCCGGCTCCGGCTTGGTGCCGGTGAGAAGGCGCTCCGGGAAGGCCGTGATGAAGATCACCGGGATCGTCGCGCTTTTCAGGATCTCGTTGACTGCGTCGATGCCGGAACTGCCGTCGGCGAGCTGGATGTCGGCCAGTATCATCTTCGGTGCCGTCTTTTCAAACAGCGTGATGGCTTCGCCGTACGTTCTCGCCACGCCTGCGACCTGATGGCCAAGACTGGTCACCATGTCTTCGATATCCATGGCAATCAGCGGCTCGTCTTCGATGATCAGGATTTCAGTGGCGACCTGCCTGGAGATATCCTCGGAGGCCTCGCGCAGCAGGCCGGCGGCTTCGGCATCCGTGACGCCAAGGATTTGCGCCGTTTCACCCGGAGAAAAACCTTCGACGGAAACCAGCAGGAAGGCCTTGCGGGCGGCGGGTGAGATCACGGACAGATTGGCCGCGGCGCGCGCCTCCCAGCCGAACGGAGACGCCGTTTCCGGCAGGTCGATCGTCAGCGTGTCAAACAGCGTGCAGAACAGCGTGTACAGATTGACTCGGTCGTTGGCGCCTTGAGGAAACAGCGTGATGTCGGCGATCAGGGCTTCCAGGACGGCTGCGACATACGCATCGCCCGACGCTTGCGATCCCGTCACGGCACGGGAAAAGCGTCGCAGATAGGGAAGATGAGCTGCGATCCGCATGGAAAGTGACATTTATGACTTCCTTCAGTATGATGGCACCGATATTTGCCGGTGCCAGATGCTATTGCCTAACCAAACATGGCATTGGTTTGAACATGTTTTATGGTTTATGGGAAGTTTTCAGCTGTCCGAATTGCGCGCCTGTTGAAAGGAACCGCGCAAAGATTCGGAATATGGCAACGTTTTTAAGATACCAAGGGGATGCGTGGAAGCGGCGCAGCGTGGTGATCGCCGATACGGGTTCAGGAGTGAGACTGTCTATGGTTGACTTACCGGAAAATCAGCGGCGCGCCGGTACGGCCGGTAGGACAGGCGCGCGAGGCACCGATCCCCATACCCAGATTGCCGCGAAGCTGAAAGCCCTTTATAGCGCCGTCGAGCAGGAACCGATCCCGGATATGTTTCTCGATCTCCTCGAAAAACTCGACAAGGCCGAGCATCTGGGAAAGTCGCGCACCTGATAGTGATGGCTGCGGCCCGGGCAATTCACCCCACGCATTCCTGTCCAGACGTGAAAAACGGGCCGAAGCCCGTTTCCCTGACCTGAATAGGTTGTTCCGCGATCAGCAGGATGCGGTGTAACGGCGGCCGTAACGGTCGCGGTAAACGCAGCGGCCCGGCTCGCTGGCATTGCCGATCAAGGCGCCAGCCACGCCACCGACAGCAGCGCCGACTGCAGCGCCACGGACATTACCCGTTGCTACCCCACCGATGACGGCACCCGACGCGGCACCGATGCCGGCCCCTTTTTCGGTCTGCGTGCAAGCGGCAAGCGGAAGAATGAGCGCTGCTGCAAGAAGAATCTTTTTCATGACTGGTTCCTTTTCAAGGGCTTGGATGGACGTAGGGTAAAGCGGAGCGGCTGATCAGATGCGGCCCATCAGCACGAGGATGAGGAGAATGACGACGACCAAACCGAGGCCGCCTGAAGGTCCATAGCCCCAATTGCGGCTGTGGCCCCAGCTCGGCAGCGCGCCGATCAGCAAGAGCACCAAGACGATCAGGAGAATTGTACCGAGCATGTTACTTCCTCTTCAAGTTCAGGCCATGCGAGGCATGGGGTCTGCTGCGGTAACGTCGCTCACGCGAATTTGTTCCCGCGTGTACTGTTCATCGAGAGCCCCAGAGGGACGGCATGCCCGGCCTGCGGATGCGAAACCTGTTTTGTAAGTGTGGTCTTACTGTTTCCTGTCAGTGGCCCAAGCAGAAGAAAGGTTGCGATCAACTGATCCACCTTGTCGCGGGCTTCGGCCATCGGCAGATGGCCGACCTTGTCGAGGATGACGGTATGGGCACGGGGCAGCCGGCCGGAAAGATGAATCTGGTGCAACGGCGGAACGATCGCGTCGCGGCCGCCGATGATGTTGAGGACCGGCACGTCGATCAAAGGTAACTCGTCGATGACGGATGTCTGCGACATCCAGGATACGAAGGCGGCTATTTCGGCGGCTTGCGAATTCAAGAGGTGTTCGCGCACCTGTTCCATTGCCGCGATGGTTTCTTCCGTTTCCCATCCGGCTGTTTTGTCGAACACGCATTCGAGCGAACCCCAGCGAAACGTTTCGCGTGTTGCGATCCAGCGGGCAAACAACCGGATGAACAGATACCGGCCA
Organism: Hyphomicrobiales bacterium; assembly: GCA_900473685.1. Taxonomy (GTDB): domain Bacteria; phylum Pseudomonadota; class Alphaproteobacteria; order Rhizobiales; family Rhizobiaceae; genus Pararhizobium. The sequence continues at coordinate 255,176 of UCNE01000010.1, read as the reverse complement.
AGCAGCGGCAGCCGCAGGATACGCGACGCCAGCCGTTCCTGCCCCTCAAACCGGCCGCAGGCGAAGGCGCCCATCAGTATGACGCTGCTGACGAGGTCCGGGCGATGCCGGGCGAGCAGGAGTGAGATGAAGCCGCCTGTCGAATGGCCAATCAGGGTGACGGGGTCGCCATCGAAATCCCGCTCGATCGCCGAGGCATAGGCATTGACGATGGCACCGGTGGTCAGGTGCCCGGGAAAGTCATCGAGTGTCCAGGGATTGTGGCCGGGAAGGGGATAGGCGGCAGCGCGGCCTTCACGCACGATGCCCGGCGCAAAACAGCTCCAGAACGCCGGCGCCATCACCATACCATGGATCAGCACGGTCTTTATGCCGGGATCCGCAGAGAGCCAATGGGGGGCGGGGATGGACGACATTCGGGCATTCCTTTGCTGGGTGTCAGCAATTCATGCCTTTGGCGTTTGGTTGTCTGGGGTAGGCGCAACCATTGAGGCTGCAGGTATCCGGGTTCACCAATGCGCGCCAGGCACTCCTTGACGCGTAGGCGAAACGCCATCCGGTGCAAAAGGTTCCCGGCATTATTTGTGGAACTTCCGTGCGATCCTCTCCGTTTTCCTGCCAGATCATTCATTGTGCAGGGAGCACGGCGATGGAACATATTGCAGCGATCATGATGCTTATTGGGTGTACCCAGGGCAACGTCGAATGCAAGGAACTGCCGGCACCCGCCGTCGGCTTTGAAACCACCGAAGAATGCCATGCCCTGCTGCAGCCGTCGATCAACGATGCGCGCGGCAAGTACAGGATCGTCTACGGCAAATGTGCTGCGATCGACCCGGCGCTCTACATCGAGGACGCGACGATTACCTGGGAGATCACGCCCTCCCGGCAACTGGATGTTCAGGTGACATTCGATGAACCGGCAACGCCGGTTCTGGTAGCCGAGCAACGTCAACGGCACGCGGTCCTTCGCAATTGAACGCAGCGTAGCGAAAGCGAGGCGGGCTTCTGACCCGCAATTGAAATCCAACCACTGAAACCCCAACCGAAGGAGACAGTCATGAACTGGGATATGATCGAAGGAAAATGGAATGAATATCGCGGCAAGGCCCAGACCCAATGGGGCAAGCTGACCGACGACGACCTCGATATAATCAACGGCCGACGCAAGGAACTGGCGGGCCGGATTCAGGTGCGCTACGGCGTCGAAAAAGAGGAAGCCGAGCGGCAGATCGACGAGTGGTCACGTCACTGACCGCACTCTTCCGTAAGCGAGAAGACGGCACCCGGACCTTTCGTCCCGGTGCCGTTTCTACGTCCGGGCCGGTGCGACAGCCAGAAAAATCGGAACAAAGTCCGCCTCGCACCGTTCTCCAAAGCAATCACAGCCGGCTGAACACCGGCTTTCGGCCTGACAGGCTCTCTCCCAGACTGGCATGAAGGAGTACACACATGATCCGCACACTCTTGGCGACGACCGCGCTTGCCGCGTTCCTGACCTCCGGCGCGCTGATCCCAAGCGCATGGGCGCAGGATGCCGCGACCAAGACCGATCCGGCCAAAGCCGCCGCCGCAACATCGCAGGCACCGGCGCCTGGGGGCTATTTTTCGGCGGCACCCGAGCAGGTGCTGGCAAGCTCGGTGCTTGGCAAGACCGTTTATACCGGATCCGATGAACAGGGCGAAGCAATCGGCGATGTCAACGATGTGGTTATTAACGCCAGCGGCGGAGCCGAGGCGATGGTGATCGGCGTTGGCGGTTTCCTCGGCATTGGCGAAAAGGACGTGGCGGTCGGTTTCGATCGTGTCTCGTGGTCGGACAGGGATGGCCAGCGCATCATCGTGGTTTCGGCCACAAAGGAGGAATTGCAGGCCGCGCCCGAATTTGATCGCACGGCCCTGATGAGCGGCGTCGCGGCCACGGGGCCGGAGAACGGCAGTGCGGCGGCTCCGGTCATCACCGATGAGGCGGCGGAAGCGGCGCCGCCGGTGACCGGCACCACCCCGCAGATGAGCGATCCCGATATCAATCCGCCGGTTGATCCAGGCACAACGGCGGCCACACCGCCCGACGAAATGAAACTGGTCGATCCGGCGCTGATCGGCGCCGACAAGCTTATCGGCACCGAAGTCAAGGTTGCCGACGATACCAAGGTCGGTGAAATCGGCGATGTTCTGCTCGACAAGAATGGCAAGGCCGAAGCCTACGTCATCGATGTCGGCGGCTTTCTGGGTATCGGCCAGAAACAGGTTGCGATGAGTGCGCAAAGCGTGGAGGTGATGGCGGATGCAAGCGGAACGATGACCATCTATTCGCCGTTCACCAAGGCGCAGCTGGAAACACAGGCCGCCTATGACGAGGACGCCTACAAGGCCAATCCCCGTGGTATCGTTCTGGCAAACCCCGCAAATTAAGGCGGACCTTCAATAAGACCGGCACCGCATTGGCGCCGGTTTTTCATTGCCGTTTGCAAGCGCGTTTGTCTGCAAACGGGCAAAAAAAGCGGCCGGTGGCCGCTATTTTTATGGATTCGATGGAGATACTCAGCGCTCCGTGTCGCCTTTTGTCTGTTCTTCCGCAGCTTCGAGATCCGCCAGAAGATCAGAGAGCGCCCCTTCCGTATTCGGCGGATTCTGGGTGAAGTACAGATTGCGCAAAGTCGAGCCGATGTGCAGATATCTTTCGCGGCTCTTATTTGGCATTCGGGTGGAGTCTGTTGCGGATTTCCAGATATGCATTGGTGACACGGTCATTTTACTGTCTCGCATGAGGTCTATGCCTTCACAACGTTGCCTGCCTTGCTAAGGTTCCGGGAAAGACATGGCCAAACCGTGTCAAATCGGCGCAATCTTTCGGCTCATGGTTAAGGATTGGTTTTGCACCCGTGCTGGTGCATTCCGCCTTCTTTCCCCGGAACAAAATTTCCCGTCCCGCGTTTATTCAGCAATGAAGAAATAAAGGAGAATTTCCGATGCTGTACTACGCTCTCGTCTTCCTCGTTGTTGCCATTATCGCCGGTGTTCTGGGCTTTGGCGGTATTGCTGGTGCTTCGGCAGGTATTGCGCAGATTCTGTTCTTCCTGTTCCTGGCCTTCCTGGTCATCTCGCTGGTGGCTGGCCTGATGCGCCGAACCTGATCCCATCACAGGTGGTGCGTGAAGGAAGGGAGCGACGCGAAGGCGTCGCTCCCTTTTTGCCGCTTGGGTCCAAATGTCTCGCCGTGCCGTGCCGCTTCCGCCTTGCCGAAGACCATGGGCTTGGCTATTCATGACCGGATTATCTCGCACTTGCACATGCCGGAGCTGCACCAAGCATGAAATCACTGGAACTCATCGTTGAAAGAATCATCCTGTCGAGCCGCTGGCTCCTCGTGGTCTTTTACCTGGGACTGGTCGCGGCGCTGGCACTTTACGCGGTATCTTTCGTCTACAAATTCTACAAAGTTGCCATCATGGTGTTCGCCTATGACGAATCCGACATGATCCTTGCCATGCTCGGACTGATCGATGCGGCACTGGTCGCCAGCCTGATCGTCATGGTGATGATCTCGGGCTACGAGAACTTCGTCAGCCGGTTCGACGAAGCCGATGCCGAAGTCTCGTTCCTGGGCAAGCTTGATTCCGGCAGCCTGAAGATCAAGGTGGCCTCGTCGATCGTGGCGATCTCGTCCATCCATCTGCTGCAGATTTTCCTGAATGTGGCGAACTACACCAGCGAGCAGCTGATGTGGGCGACCATCATTCACATCGCTTTCGTGGTCTCCGCGCTGATGCTTGGTTTCCTCGAGCAGATCATGACCAGACTGAAGAAATAGACCGCAGCAAGCAGAATGGGGTGGCGGGCATGAAGACTGACGTTGTTGTTTTGGGCGCGGGCATTGTCGGCCTGTCGACGGCGATTCACCTTGCACGGCGGGGCAAGTCCGTGGTGTTGCTCGACCGCCGTGGTGCCGGCGAAGAAACCTCCTACGGCAATGCCGGCCTGATCCAGCGCGAAGGTGTTTTTCCCTATGGCTTCCCGCATGATTTCGGTGCGCTGTTCCGCTATGCGCTGAACAACACGATCGACGCGCATTATCATTTCCGCGCATTGCCCGGCCTCGTGCCGTTCCTCATCCGCTACTGGTGGAATTCGGGCTTTACCCAGCATCAGAACATCGCGTCGATGTATGCGCCGCTGATCGAGAACTCGATCGCCGAACATGCCGACCTGATCAATGCGTCCGGTGCCGGCGATCTCATCCGCAAGGATGGCTGGATGAAGGTTTTCCGCACGGAAGCTGCGCGCGACGCGGCCTACAAGGAAGCGGAAAAGCTGTCCTCGACGTTCGGCGTCAATCACCAGAAGCTCTCCAGCAGCGAGTTGAAGGTGATGGAGCCATCGATCCGGGCGGACCTGACGGGCGGTCTGCGCTGGACCGATCCGTGGTCGATCCGCGATCCGCACAGCCTCAACAAGGCCTATCTCGCCTATTTCCAGTCGCTCGGTGGCCGCCTGATGTCCGGTGACGCTGCGACACTTGAACATATTCTCGAAGGTGCCGGCTGGCGTGTTGCAACGCCGGAAGGGCCTCTGGAAGCCAAGGAAGTCGTCGTGGCGCTCGGCCCCTGGGCGGATACCGTGACGAAGAAGCTCGGCTACCGCTTTCCGCTGGCAGTCAAGCGCGGCTACCACATGCATTACGGCATGGACGAAGGCGCGCAGCTGAACAATTGGGTGCTGGATGCCGAAAAAGGCTATTTCCTGGCGCCGATGCTGCGTGGCATCCGGCTGACCACCGGCGCGGAATTTGCCAATCGCGATGCACCGAAGACCCCGGTTCAGCTGACGAGGGCCGAGCGCGTCGCCCGCGAATTCTTCCCGCTCGCCGAGCGCCGCGACGACGAGCCCTGGATGGGCGCGCGCCCCTGCACGCCGGATATGATGCCGATCATCGGCAAGGCACCGCGCCACGAAGGCCTGTGGTTCGCGTTTGGCCATGCCCATCACGGCATGACCCTTGGCCCGGTTACCGGCCGCGCGCTGGCCGAAAAAATGACCGGCGAAAAGACGGTGATCGACATCAAGCCGTTCAGGCCTGACCGCTTTCTGGCCTGACCGGCACGAAATGGAGACGCCGGTTATCCCGGCGTCCGGCGGCTTCTTCCCAGATTTATGGCCTGCGGACCGGAACAAACGTCAAGGCCGCCCGTTATCGGGGTTGGCTGACGGCGAGGGATCGGTCGGCTGCGCTATGCGCGGCAAATGGAAATGGCTGCCGCGGGAAGCGGCGGCGGGAGCGGTATTTCATGCTGAAACAGGTTGTAGAGTTCGACGGCGAAGCCGTGGGCGCGCTGATGCGCGAGGATAACGGGTTTCGCTTCGTTGCGGTCAAGTACGGCGTCTGGAGCCTGGACGGCCGGCTGTTTTCACATCCATCCGAAGCCAGGCGCGCCGTAAAAATGCTTCTGTCGAAACGGGCCGGGCGGTCCATGCCGCCGGCCAGCTTTTGGGTGCCTGGTGATGGCGACCCCTCACGCAGCCAGTTCCGTTGGAACGCCGTTTCGCGGATCCCTTCGGCTCAAAAGGAAGGTCGCGCCTGATGCCAGCAGCAAGGTTGGCGGACGTGGTTTTGTCACCAGACCGGCTGCTGCTTATCAATCGTCCCAATCCGTGGGAATGCCGCTGTCGGCGCCGATGGCTTCGAGGTCGTTTCGGATGGTGATCACCCCGGGGACCGCATAGATCAACACCTCGATCTTTCGCCGTTCATGGGCGGTATCGACGGTGCCCGTCAGCCAGACTGAGCCACGGCGGGCCTTGATATCCACCCCCGACGTGTCGATGGCGCTGTCTTCCAGCACATTGGCGATCACGTCTTCAAGCGCGTCGTCATCGACATCCGCCTCGGTATCGTCGCCAAACAGGTCGGGACCGTTATTGCTCTCGATCGCCGTTTCATTGCTGCGCTGGAAACCGGGATTGCCGGTTTCGTCGAAATTTTCGGCCCCCTCCCCATAGGATTCATTGCCGACCTTGGTCTGCGATCCGGGGGTGGCGTCGGCATAGGGCCAGCCTTCATCCACATCGCGCTCTTCGTAATCGCGGTAATCTTCCTCACGCCCTGTGGTCTTCGGTGTCTTGGCGATCATTGTTTTGTCCTCGTCCGGATGAGATCGAGAGAGAAACGGCTGGCGCAGCATTTGGTTCAATCGCAGGGGATCGTAGCGCAAGATTTTCATCCACGCATAAAAAATGGCGGAGCCGCCGAAGCAGTTCCGCCATTTGCAGGAGGCGTGGGTCGCAGATTAGTTCTGCGGAGCCGTACCGGTAGCCGGTGTCTGCGTATCGGTTCCCGTTGCCGGGGTTTCCGGAGTGGCAGGCGTGGCGTTCGGTGTTGTTGTGGTGTCCGGAGTGGCAGTGCCGGGGGTAACCGTGCCTGGCGTTGCGCTATTGTCGGCCGGCGGCGTGACGGTATCGGCCGGCGGTGTTGTCGTCTGTTGCGTCGGGGCCGGCTGCGTTGCCGTGCCGGTGGTCTGGTCGGTCGACAATTCTGCCGGCAGCCAGACAAGCAGCGCCAGAACCAGGCCTGCAAGCAGGATGATCAGGACGGGCCATTTCGAACGTCCCGAGCGGGGTTCAAGCTCTTCCGGACGCCGCTGGCTGGTCAACGGATCGCTCGCCGGCGCGCCTGTCACCGGATCGATCCGCGGGCCTGCCTGTTCGGCTGGCCATGCTGCAGGATTCACGTTGCGGTTTTCACTGGGGTCAAAACGTTGATTCATGGCTGACATATCCTTTCGAGAAATGGTGCCTGTGCCAGCAAACGTTGAAGGCAACTGCCCGATAAACGCCGCTGGGCGGCGAATGTTCCTCGAAAAGACCGGTTCAGACGGCAAAAGCCGCCTAACCTCAGCGAAAACAACGTTTTCCGATCAAACCGTTGCCCAGCTGGCGCCGGACCATAGGGACCACAGTGAGATCAGCTTGACGGCAGGTCGGCAATTTCCCCGAATTGGGCGAGCAGGCGCGGGCTGGTCATGTCGCCGCTCTCTTCATCGACTTCAACGGTATAGGCCGCGACCCCGATAAACCGGTCGGCCATCGCCGCGGCAATCTTTTCGGCGCTGGCAGCATTGGATGCCTGGCGCATCTCGCCTGGAGCCAGTCCGCCGCGCGTCTTCTTATAGGGGATAACGATGAATTTCTCGGCCATGCAAGGCCCTTTCAAGGATTGTGGCGGCCCGGCCGATCAGGGCGTTTGACGGGAATGCGCGGCGATACCGTGGCTGGCACGTTAGTGCCGGCTGCGATCCTTAGCATTGATTGTCGTGCGGCTGTACCGGCAATCATAGCCGGTGGTGCACAAATGCTGCGCGGATCGATCACAACCTGAAATGCGGCCGGAATGTCGTGGGTTGGCTTTGAATAGAATGGATATTCGACGCGTTGACGCCGTCCGGCGAGTGGCACAAGGGCCAACAAATTGGACGGCCACGTTCTTTCGTGGCAGCGAGAGAGACGTCAATCTACCCGCCCGGCCCTATTCTAAATCTAATAGCAGCCGCGTCCGGTCCTTGCGGACGACAGGCCTTTCGCAGATTTTTCAGCCAATTGATACCCCGATTTTTACAAGGCAGGTTGCTGCGCAACAGAGAGGCGAGGCGGTTGCATGGGCACGGGAACCGCAAACGGCTCCGCCGTCACCCCGCGCTGGACAGCAGACGGTGTTCTTTGAACGGTTTGCAATGCAGGAAAAATTCTATTCCGGGATTTGGCTGGGGAACCTGGATTCGAACCAGGACTAACGGAGTCAGAGTCCGTGGGTCTACCGTTAACCTATTCCCCAAAACTGCGTAGGCGATGTTTGTGCCCAGCCGGTGAGGCGGGCTTATAAACAAAAGATCGGGGGATGCAATAGACGTTGGCAAAAAATCAGCAGTGTCCGGCAAAAACTGTTGAAGGTGGCTCAGAAAGCGGTGCGCTCTGGTCGGTATTGCACGGCGTGCAAAAAGAATTTGGCGATTTGGGGCGGCGCTGGTAAAGTCCGCCCAACGAAAATCAAGAGAGCGCCTTGAGCGGCTATCGTTCCGCGCGGCGCAATGGACAGACACGTGAGAGACCCCGACAACGGCGAACAGCCGTCCGTTTCCGGGGCGTCGGCAGCAGACCGCAACGATGGGCAGTCAGTACCTCGTTCCGGCAAAGGCAAGCGTAGGCGGGGAAAACCGTCCCGCGCAGCCTCTGCGAATGCCAGTTCCTCCGGTGCCAACGGAGAAACACGGCGTCCCGAAGTGACAGATGCCACCGGAGAACCGGTGCGCAAACGCAAGCGCAGGCGCCGTTCCAAATCCGGTCAGGCGCAACCGTCCGCGGTTGCGGGCGCCCTTGCGGAGGCGGCTGCCGGTGCGAAGCCGGTTGCAGCACCTGGTGCTGATAATTCCAGCCGCAAGCGCAGCAAGAAGAACCGGCAGCGCCGTTCTTTGCAGGGCCGCCCATTGGCGGTCAGCGAAAAGCCGCGCCAGGTTAACGACACCGCACGGCAACCAGCACCTCAACCCGTGGCTTCCGGTGCGCGGACCGAGGATCGCCCCGGCGCGCCCAGCCATGACCGGCGCAGCAATAACCAGTCCTTTTCCTACGGCTCTGATTCGGGTTCACCGCTCTATGCGGCTCTCGATCTTGGTACCAACAATTGCCGTTTGCTGATTGCCCAGCCGACCCGTCCCGGCCAGTTCCGTGTCGTCGATGCCTTTTCGCGCATCGTGCGGTTGGGTGAGGGGCTCGGTGCGTCCGGCCGCCTGTCGCAGGATGCGATGGACCGCTCGATCGAGGCTTTGAAGGTTTGCGCTGCGAAGCTGAAGACCCGCGATATCCGCAAGACCCGGCTGATCGCCACCGAAGCTGCCCGCGCCGCCGAAAACGGTGAGGAGTTTCTTGAGCGCGTTCTGGCCGAAACCGGCCTGGAACTCGAGATCATCAACCGCGAGACCGAAGCGCGGCTGGCCGTCTCCGGCTGCTCGTCGCTGGTTGGCCGCGAAACCAAATCGGTGGTTCTGTTTGATATTGGCGGTGGTTCATCCGAGATTGCCGTCATCAAGATCGGTGAGAACCGCTCGAGCCGGCTTGCCAACCATATCACCCACTGGACATCGCTGCCGGTCGGCGTCGTGACGCTGTCGGAGCGGCATGGCGGCCAGGACGTCTCGCCCGCGAGTTTCGAGGCGATGGTAGTCGAAGTTCAGGGCATGCTGTCGAATTTCGATTGCCCGGCGATCCACACTTTGGAAAATCCCGGCGACGAGAACGGTTTCCACCTGATCGGCACGTCCGGCACGGTCACGACGCTGGCCGGCGTCCATCTCGATCTGCCGCGTTATGACCGCCGCAAGGTCGATGGTCTCTGGCTGTCGGATGACGAAGTTTCGGCGATGCAGGCGCGTCTACTGTCCTGGGATTTCACCGCGCGTGCCGCCAATCCCTGCATCGGGCCAGATAGGGCCGATCTGGTTCTGGCCGGATGCGCCATTCTTGAAGCCATTCGCCGCCGCTGGCCATCGGAGCGCATGCGCGTTGCCGATCGCGGCCTGCGCGAGGGGCTTTTGACAGACATGATGGCCGATGACGGTGTGTGGCGGCGCGGCCGCGCCCGCAGACCGGCGCGCGGCTTTGCTCCGCACGGCTCCCACGAAGGAAACGCACAATGACCAAACCCCCGATCGGCGGAAACCGCACCGGGCGCAAGCTTGGCCAGAAGGTCAAGAAGGGCAAGCTGAAGGCGTCGTCGCGGCGCTGGATCGAGCGGCATATCAACGATCCCTACGTGCAGCGCGCCCAGCTTGAAGGCTATCGCGCCCGTGCGGCGTTCAAGCTTCTGGAGATCGACGAGAAGCACAAGATCCTTTCCGGCGCCAAGCGCATCATCGATCTGGGTGCGGCGCCCGGCAGCTGGTCGCAGATCGCCGCCAAGGTGACGAACTCAACGGATGCCGAGCCGAAAGTCGTGGCAATCGACTTTCTCGAGCTTGATCCGCTGGCCGGCGTGCATATCCTGCAGCTCGACTTCCTTGATCCCACGGCGCCGGAAAAACTGATGACGGCACTCGGCGGCACGCCCGACCTGGTGTTGTCCGACATGGCCGCGCCGACGACCGGCCATCGCCAGACCGACCATATCCGCACCATGCACCTGTGCGAAGTCGCCGCCTATTTCGCCATCGACGTGCTGGCTGAGGGCGGGCACTTTCTGGCAAAAACGTTCCAAGGCGGTGCCGAGCGTGAGCTTTTGACGCTGCTGAAGCAGAATTTCAAGCAGGTCATCCATGTGAAGCCGGCAGCGTCGCGGGCCGAATCGGTGGAAATGTTCCTGCTGGCGAAAGGTTTCAAGGGCCGCAAGCCTGGGGCCCGCTCGCTGTATGACAGCGAAACCGAAATCGATGACCGCGACATGGTTGACGAGCGGGATTCCGTAGAGGCGGATTAAACCGTGCTCCTCTATGTGACCATCGGCAGCAACGATCTTGCCCGGGCGCAGCCGTTTTACGACGCTGCACTTGCGCCACTTGGCCTCAAACGCCGCAAGCAGGATGAGGTCGAGATCGGTTATGGAGCCGAGGATGACAGCCGTTGCCGTCTCTGGGTGGTAACGCCGCATAACCGCAAGGCCGCCACGATCGGCAATGGGTCGATGGTGGCGCTGGAAGCGGAAAGCCGGGCGGCTGTCGATGCCTTCCATGAAGCCGCGCTGGCAAACGGCGGCACCGATGAGGGCGCGCCGGGGCTGCGGCCGTTTCACGCGCATTTCTATGCGGCCTATGTCCGTGATCCCGATGGCAATAAGCTTTCGGCGGTCTGCGAGCGGCCGGAATAATCAGCCACGCTGCTATTTGACGGCAATCGTCTCCGTTTCCGGATCGGTCCGCATCCTGTGTCCGGAGACAGATGCGCCGGCCGTCTTCGACATGCGGATCAGCGGAATGATCGCCGAGAGCGTGATCGCCGAAATCAGCATGAAGGCGAGCTGGAAATCTTCCAATTCAAGCTTTGATCCCGTCAGCGTCGTTTCGACTTCGAGGATGGCACCGGCGACGGCGACGCCGAGCGCCAGGCTCATCTGCTGCAGCACGGCTGTCATCGAGGTCGCCTTGCTGGCCTGCGAATCCGGAATATCGGCGAAAGCCAGCGCGTTGACGCTGGTGAAGAAGAACGAACGGGCAAAACCGGCCAAAAGCAGGATGAACATCATCACGGCATAGGGGGTTGCCGGGGTGAACAGCCCGTTGACGAAGGTCAGGATCGCGCCGGTGATGCAGGCAAAGATCAGCGTCGTTCTGAAACCGGCGAAGATCAACACGCGCTTGGCAAAGAATTTGGTCGTCAGCGCGCCGACTGCACCGACAAAGGTGATCATGCCGGATTGAAACGGCGTCAGGCCAAAGCCGACCTGCAGCATCAATGGCATCAGGAAGGGCACAGCACCGATCGAGATACGAAACAGCGTGCCACCGATCGCTGCTGCCCTAAACGCGCTGTCCTTGAAGAGGTTGAGATCGAGCAGCGGGGCGGGGTGGCGCCGTGCGTGACGGATGTAAAGCACAGCACAAATGCCGCCGATCGCAACGGCGGCAGCGCCGAACTGTGGCGGCAATGCCGGAAGACTCATGACCGAGAGCCCGAACATCGTACCGGAGGCGGCAATGGCGCTAAGGAAAAAGCCTTTGATGTCGATCGGTGGCGGGGCGTCGCTTTTGATTTCCGGTAGATAGATGCCCGACAGGATGTAGCCGAGAATACCAACCGGCACGTTGATCAGAAAGATCCAGTGCCAGGAGAAATAGGTGGTGATGAAGCCGCCGAGCGGTGGGCCAGCCAGCGGCCCGACGAGGGCTGGGATCGTCAGCAGCGCCATGGCGCCGACGAGTTCGCTGCGCTGCGTCGAGCGCACCAGAACAAGCCGCGCCACCGGTGTCATCATCGCGCCCCCCATGCCCTGCAGGAAACGCGAGACGACGAAGGCGAGCACGCTGTCGGCGATGGCGCAGAGGATCGAGCCGAAGATGAAGACCAGAATGGCGGCGCGAAAGATACGTTTGGCGCCGAAACGGTCGGCCATCCAGCCACTCAGGGGAATGAAGATCGCCAGTGATACCATGTAGGACGTCAGCGCCAGCTTCAGGGTGATCGGCCCGACGCCGAGATCATGGGCGATCGCCGGCAGCGATGTAGCAATGACGGTCGAGTCCATCTGCTCCATGAACAGGGCGACGGCGAGGATCATCGGAACGATGCGGTTCATGCGAAATGGCCTTGCGCGACTGCGGAGCGACCGGAACATAGGACTTCTGCGGCGAAAGTCGCGGTCCGGCGCTCACTTTGCGATCACAACCGTGTGAATCCTGCAGCCATCTCCTGTCAAGACCCTAGATGTCGCCTTGGCGAATGGGCGGACCCGCCGTCCAATCCGGAAAAGCCGCCTTTCAATCAAAAAATGGAGAACAGCATGACGACATCTATTCCCCTGAGCCGCCGTGCCTTATTTGGAGCAACAGCCGTTGGCGCACTGGCGGCGCCCTTCGTGATGACACGGATGGCTTTTGCGCAGAGCGGACCGAAAGCGGACACGATGAAAATACCGGCTGGCAGGACCAGTAGCTTCAAGATCGGCAATTTTGGCGTCACCGTCATCAGCGATGGCATCCGTATCGGTGAAAGGCCGGAAGAAACGTTTGGCACCAACCAGACGCCGCAGGCGGTCGGTGACCTGCTCAAGGCGAATTTCCTGCCTGCCGACAAGTTCGTCAATGGCTACTCGCCGACTTTGATCGATACCGGCTCCGAGGTGATCCTGTTCGATACCGGCATGGGTGAGGGCGGCCGCGAGGCCGGTGCCGGTCATCTGCTGGAGGGTATTGCCAACGCCGGTTACACGCCGGATCAGGTCAGCATCGTGGTGATCACTCATATGCATGGCGATCATATCGGCGGCCTGATGGAAGGTGGAGCACCGGCGTTCAAGAATGCCCGTTATGTGGCGGGGCAGGCGGAGTTCGATTTCTGGACGGACGAGGCTCGCGCCGGAACCCCGGCCGAGGGCGGGCACAAGGGCGTTTTGAAGAACGTCGTGCCGCTGGCTGAAAAGATGACCTTTATCGGTGACGGTGCCGAGGTCGTTGCTGGAATCACCGCCATGGCGGCTTTCGGCCATTCACCAGGGCATATGGTCTTCAAGGTCGAATCGGAGGGCAAGGGCCTGGTGCTGACCGCCGATACCGCCAATCATTTCGTCCTGTCGCTGCAGCGGCCGGATTGGGAAGTGCGATTCGACATGGACAAGGCCAAGGCCGCCGCATCGCGCAAGAAGGTCTTCGACATGGTCGCCACCGACCGATTGCCCTTCGTCGGTTACCACATGCCGTTCCCGGCCGTCGGCTTCATTGAAAAGTTCGAACAGGGCTATCGATTCGTGCCGGAAACCTATCAGTTCGAAATCTGATATCGCATCTGCGAAAAGAATCTTGGCTGGCCCGGCACTCTTGCCGGGCTTTGCACTTTCCAACCCGTCATATCCGTGTTACCAGCCCTCGCCAACTTCCAAGAAACTCTCGCCCGCTTGAGCGCGGCGAGTCTTCCGCCTCACTGTTGTCAAACAGTGCGGGGAGAACACCTTTTACTGAAGGGATTTGGCATGGCGCGCATCATCGAAACGGCAACCGGGTTGGAGGCATTGACCTTCGACGACGTTCTTCTGCAACCCGGACATTCCGAGGTCATGCCGGGGCAGACGAATATCGCCACCCGCATCGCCCAGGATATCGATCTCAACCTGCCGATCCTGTCTTCCGCGATGGACACGGTGACCGAAGGCCGCCTGGCGATTGCCATGGCACAGGCCGGTGGTATCGGCGTCATTCATCGCAATCTTACCCCGATCGAGCAGGCCGAGCAGGTCCGTCAGGTCAAGAAGTTCGAAAGCGGCATGGTCGTCAACCCGGTGACCATCGGTCCGGATGCCACCCTGGCTGACGCCCTGGCGCTGATGAAGATGTATTCGATCTCCGGCATTCCGGTGGTTGAAAACGCAACCGGTAAGGTTCCAGGCCGCCTCGTCGGCATCCTGACCAACCGCGATGTGCGTTTTGCCTCCGATCCGGGCCAGAAGATCTATGAACTGATGACCCGCGACAACCTGATCACGGTCACGGAAAATGTCGAGCAGGCGGAAGCCAAGCGTCTCCTGCACTCGCATCGGATCGAGAAGCTGCTGGTTGTCGATGGTGACGGCCGTTGCGTCGGTCTGATTACCGTCAAGGATATCGAAAAGTCACAGCTTCACCCGAATGCCTCGAAGGACGCACAGGGCCGTCTGCGGGCCGCTGCTGCCATCAGCGTTGGCGATGATGGTATCGAACGCGCCGAACGGCTGATCGATGCCGGCGTCGACCTGATCGTCGTCGATACGGCCCATGGCCATTCGCAGCGCGTTCTCGATGCAGTGACCAAGGTCAAGACCATGTCGAACTCGGTTCGCGTCATGGCCGGCAATGTTGCCACTGCCGGCGGCACCAAGGCGCTGATCGATGCCGGTGCGGATGCGGTCAAGGTCGGTATCGGCCCGGGCTCGATCTGCACCACCCGTATCGTCGCTGGTGTCGGCGTGCCGCAGCTCGCGGCCATCATGTCGGCGGTCGAGGCTGCACAGGCTGCCAATATCCCGGTCATTGCCGATGGCGGCATCAAGTTCTCCGGCGATCTCGCCAAGGCCATCGCGGCCGGTGCATCGGCCTGCATGATCGGCTCGCTGCTCGCCGGTACGGACGAAAGCCCGGGCGAAGTGTTCCTCTACCAGGGCCGTTCGTTCAAGGCCTATCGCGGCATGGGTTCCGTTGGCGCCATGGCGCGCGGCTCGGCTGACCGCTACTTCCAGGCGGAAGTGCGCGACACGCTGAAGCTGGTGCCGGAGGGTATTGAAGGCCAGGTTCCGTACAAGGGGCCGGTTTCCGGCGTCCTGCATCAGCTGGCCGGTGGCCTCAAGGCCTCGATGGGCTATGTCGGCGGCGCCACCATCAAGGACTTCCAGGAGCGGGCCACCTTCGTGCGCATCTCCGGCGCGGGCCTGCGCGAAAGCCACGCCCATGACGTGACGATCACCCGCGAAAGCCCGAACTATCCGGGCGCGATGTAGGCTTCGGCTGCAAACTTGAACTGTGAAAAAAGCGGCGGAGTTGTCTTCGCCGCTTTTTCTTTGTCAGGCTTCCAACGCACGCCGAAGCGCGGCGTTCCCGTAGCGATGGCCCTTGATCTCGTATCCGACCACGGGAACGAGCGGCGCGAACATCAGGATGATGAGGCAGGTGGTCATGTTGACGCCTGCAGCCGCACACAGGATGGAAAGCCCCACCACTGCGGTCATTCCGATCATCAGCCCGAGATAGAAGGTCTCCATCTTGCGCAGCAGATAAACGTAATGCACGAAGACCAGGGTGACATAGGCAAACACCGGCACCGCGACTGTCAGCACTGCAGCAACCTCGCCGATATGCGCCTTATGCTCGATATAATAGGCAGCCACATGCAGGCCGGCGCCGGTCGCCGCAATGGAGGCGAAGATCAGCATGTGGCCGTAGCCCCAGGGGAAAGCGCGGTTGCGGAAGCGATGCAGGATCTGGCCTGATGGCATCAGGAAATACAGCCACCACATGCCGAAGGTCAGCCCGGTCCCGGCAACGCAGATGAGGATGGCGTCGAGGCTCCATCCCTGCTCGCCGACGATGGCCGAGATTGATGCCACCGTTCCGACGACGCCTTCGCCGAGCGTGATGATCGCCAAAAGGCCGTAGCGCTCGGCAATATGATGCGCATGCCACGGCGTGCCGCCGCCGCGGCGTTCAGCGAGAATGGGACCAAGCATTTCGATCAGGGTCAGGACGACGACGCAGAGAAAGGTCGGCAGCAACGGCATGTCGATGAGGATCACGGCGATCCAGCCGATCTGGGCAATGGCGATGGCGGTCACATAGGACAGGCAGGCGGAACGCCGGTCCGGTGTTTGCCGCGCCGCGCGCAGCCACTGGAAAATCATGGCGACGCGCATAACCACATAACCGAGCACCATGATGCTATTGTCGACATGGGCACCCTTGTCGAGGGATTCGAACATCTGTGGCAAGCCAAGCGACAGGATCAGCACGCCGGCCATCTGCACCATGGTGGTCAACCGGTAGATCCAGTCGTCGGTGTCGAAGGCGGAGGCGAACCAGGAAAAATTCACCCAGGCCCAGCAGACGGCGAACATGGCAAAGCCGAAGCCCATCAGCCCGGCGGCGTAATGGCCTTCCGCCAGCAGATGCGCCAGCTGCGAACCCGCAACGCCAAAGGCGATGACGAAGGTCAGGTCGAACAGCAGCTCGAGCGGCGTTGCCACCCGGTGGTGTTCATGCGGGTCACGCCCGCGCATTGCTGCGGCATGATGGGTAGGCAGCGGGACGGCGGCGGCATGTGGGTCGGACATACGGTTCTTTCTCATTGAGGCTGCTTCGTTGAACATCGTTCATTGGTAAAACAGCTGTCAAGCATGCAGCGCGGCATGCGCGCGGCTACAGGCGGTTCTGGATTTTCCGCCCGCCCGCTATAGATCAGGGGCAATTCGATTCGACGGAGTGATTATGCCCATCTCGACTGCAATCTTCTGGCCGGTCATTGCGCAGGTCGTGCTGATTCACCTCATCTATTTCCTGATGCTGAAGCGCCGCTCCGGTGCCATGCGGGCCGGGACCGCCAAGGCGTCCGATTTCTGGGTTCCTGCCATCGAACCGGAGCCGAGCGCGACGGTCGCGCGCAGCCTGATCAACCAGTTCGAGCTTCCGCTGCTGTTCTTCCTGGTCTGCACGCTGTTATACGTAACGGCGGGCGTCAATCACGTGGTGGTCGCCATTGCCTGGCTCTTCGTGCTCAGCCGCTACGCACATGCCTGGGTGCATGTCACCTCCAACCGGCTGCGGATACGTCAACGCCTGTTTGTCTTCGGCTTTGTCCTCAATTTCAGTCTGTGGTTGCTTTTCGCCATCCATCTGCTCGGGATCTGATGCCAGCCGCTGTCACATTGTCTTGCATTGCGCAGTGCACAAGACCGGACTATCATCCAGCTTCCACGGCGCCGGAAAGAAACGCCGCCTCATGTGCAACCTATTGAATTAACGGACTATACGCCCTCAAAATTGCCTTCCCACGTTACCGAAACTTAATCTGTGAATGCGGAACCGGACAACCCTCCAGCCGTTGTCTGTTCGCAGGTGCAGTCGTCCGAAGGAAAGCATTCAGTGAGCATACCCACAGAGAAGACCGTTCTGGTGTTTCAGGGCGGCGGTGCTCTCGGCGCCTATCAGGCCGGCGCCTATGAGGCGCTGCATGAAGCCGGTGTCCGGCCCGATTGGTTGGCCGGCATTTCCATCGGCTCGATCAATTCCGCGATCATTGCCGGCAGTCCCGTTGACCGGCGCGTCGATAATCTGAGGACATTCTGGCACCGGGTCTCGTCGGGCTTGCCGGGGCACTTTCTCGGCAATGGCGATGCGATGCGCAAATGGTTCAACGAATCCTCTGCCTTTCTCGGCTCACTCACCGGCGTTCCCGGCTTCTTCACGCCCCGCGCCTTTGCGCCGTGGAAAATCCCCGGCGATCCGATGGCGGCCATCAGTCTTTACGATACCGCACCGCTGGAAGAGACGCTTTCCGGTCTGGTGGATTTCGACCTGATCAATTCGGGCGCCATCCGGCTCAGCCTCGGTGCCGTCGATGTGATGAGCGGCAATTTCAATTATTTCGACAATCATCACTGCGCCTTCTCGGCCAAGCATGTTGCCGCCTCCGGCGCCTTGCCGCCGGGCTTTGCGCCGGTCGAGATCGATGGCCGCTTCTATTGGGATGGCGGCATCGTTTCCAACACGCCGCTGCAGCGGGTGCTTTCAGGGCAGGAACTGGAAACCGACCTCTGCATCTTCCAGGTCGATCTGTTCAGCGCCAAGGGGCCGCTGCCGCGGGATCTTTTCGACGTCGAGGCGCGCGAAAAGGAAATCCGCTTTTCCAGCCGCACCCGGCTCAACACCGACCAGTTCCGCAAGCTTCAGTCCGTGCGCATGGCCGCCAAGCGGTTGATGGAAAAGCTGCCGCCGGAACTGAAGGACGATCCGGACGCAAGGCTGCTCGAAAAGATCGGCAATGATTGCGCCGTCACCATGGTGCATCTGATCTACCGGCATGCCGCCTATGAAACCGGCTCCAAGGACTACGAGTTTTCCAGGCTCTCCGTCGAGGAACACTGGAAGGCCGGACATGACGATGTGGTCGAGACGCTCAATCATCCGGATTGGCTGAACCGCACGCGCCCGACCAACGGGATCCGGGTTTTCGATCTTGCCGAGCAACGCCTGCGTGGGAAAAAGCCATGAAAATAGAAGATGTCGTTCGCAATGCCTTTGCCATGCCGCTGACGAGCCCGTCCTATCCGCCGGGGCCATACCGGTTCGTCAACCGCGAATACATGATCATCACCTACCGCACCGATCCGGAGGCCCTGCGTCGGGTGGTGCCGGAGCCGCTGAAATTCGATGAGCCGCTGGTGAAATACGAATTCATCCGCATGCCGGATTCCACCGGTTTTGGCGATTATACCGAGTCCGGCCAGGTTATCCCGGTGACCTATGAAGGCGTGCACGGCGGTTACGTGCACTCGATGTATCTGAACGACGACGCCCCGATTGCCGGCGGCCGCGAGATCTGGGGCTTTCCGAAGAAGCTGGCCGAGCCGTCCTTGTCCTCGGTCAAGGACGCGCTGGTCGGCACGCTCGACTATGGCGGCCAGCGGGTGGCAACCGCGACGATGGGCTTCAAACATCGCACGCTCGACAAGGCGAAAATCCTTGAAAGCCTGAAACAGCCGAATTTCATGCTGAAGATCATTCCGCACGTGGACTGCACGCCGCGCATCTGCGAGCTGGTGCGCTATTATCTCGAGGATTTGACGGTGAAAGGTGCCTGGGAAGGGCCGGGGGCTCTGGCGCTGTTTCCGCACGCGCTGGCTCCGGTTGCCGATCTGCCGGTGCTGGAGGTGAAGTCCGCTGTCCATATCCTCTCCGACCTGACGCTGGGCCTCGGCGAAGTGGTCCATGATTATCTTGCAAAATAGGGAGTTAAAACCATGAAACTCAAGGACAAGGTCTGCATCGTCACTGGTTCCGCCAGCGGTATCGGCCTGGCGATCGCCAAAAAGTATGTTTCGGAAGGCGCCAAGGTCGTCATCGCCGACCTGAAGCTCGAAGCGGCGGAAACAACGGCCAAGGACCTGACGGCGATGGGACCGGGTGAGGCGATGGGCCTTGCCATGGACGTTACCAGCGAAGACGCTGTCAACTCGGGCGTTGCTGCGGTCGTTGCCAAATGGGGCAGGGTCGATGTGCTCGTCTCCAATGCCGGTATCCAGATCGTCAACAAGATCGAGGATTACGCTTTTTCGGATTGGAAGAAGATGCTTGCTATCCATCTCGACGGCGCGTTTCTCACCACCAAGGCCTGCATGCCGCATATGAAGGCGCAGAAGGGCGGGGCGATCATCTATATGGGCTCGGTGCATTCGCACGAGGCCTCGCCGCTGAAATCCGCCTATGTCACGGCCAAGCACGGTCTGTTGGGTCTCGCCCGCGTGGTTGCCAAGGAAGGCGGACCGGACGGCGTTCGCGCCAACGTCATCTGCCCCGGCTTCGTGCGCACGCCGCTGGTCGACAAGCAAATCCCGGAACAGGCCAAGGAACTTGGCATTTCCGAAGACGAAGTCATCAAGAAGGTCATGCTTGGCGGCACGGTGGATGCGCAATTCACCACCGTCGAGGATGTTGCCGAGGTGGCGCTGCTGTTTGCCGGTTTCGAGACCAATGCGCTGACCGGCCAGTCGCTCGTCGTCAGCCACGGCTGGTACATGCAATAGGCAAAACCGATCCGGCGGTGCTTTCATGGCCGGATCACTTTTGCGTCAAGTCAACGGCGTTGCCGTTGTCTAATGCCGTCACTGCCGCAATTCTATGATCCTGACCGGTGATGCTCTCGCTGTCTCTACCGGGCACCATTCACAGCGCGCCTGGATGTCCTTTGGACCGAATGGCGCCGGTTTCAGGAGGAAAGCATGGACAAGCCGCAGATCACCCAGGCGATGATCAACGCCTATGACGAGTACACCCATCTGAGCCTTGATCGCCGTGCCTTCATGCGCACGCTGACGGCGCTGAGCGGATCGGCCGCCGCAGCCGCCGCCATTGCGCCGCTGCTGGCCGCCAACAGCGCGCAGGCGGAGATGATCCCCGAAGCCGACCCGCGCGTGAAAACCGAGGATGTTACCTATCCCGGTGCCGGTGGCGATATGAAGGGATATCTGGTGCGCCCGGCCGATGCGGCCGGAAAGCTGCCCGCGGTCATCATCATCCACGAGAACCGCGGCCTCAATCCGCATATCAAGGATGTCGCCCGCCGCATGGCGCTGGAAGGTTTCGTGGCGCTTGCGCCGGATTTCCTGTCGCCTGCTGGCGGCACCCCGGCCGACGAGGACAAGGCCCGCGAGATGATTGGCGCGCTCGATGGCAAGCAGACTGTCGATAACGCGGTTGCGACCGTGACCTATCTTGAAGGCAGCGACCTCACCACCGGCAAGGCCGGTGCCATCGGCTTCTGCTGGGGCGGCGGTTTGGTCAACAAGCTGGCTGTCGCCTCACCGGACCTGAAGGCCGGGGTCGCCTATTATGGTGCTCAGCCGCCGGCCGAAGACGTGCCGAAGATCAAGGCGGCGTTGCTGTTGCACTATGCCGGTCTCGACGATCGTATCAATGCCGGTATAGACGCCTACAAGAAGGCGCTGACCGAAAACGGCAAGGATTTTACCATCCACATCTACGAGGGCGTCAATCACGCCTTCAACAACGATACTTCGGCTGCCCGCTACGACAAGAAGGCGGCGGACCTCGCCTGGAGCCGGACGGTGGCGTTCCTGAAAGAGAAGGTCGTCTGATCTATTGTAGCAGGCGTTTGGCGGCTTCCGATATCAGGCTGGCCAGCGCGTGCTGATCGTTCTGGCGGCCGCTGCGGGTGCGCCAGACGAGACCGATCTTGCGCGATGGCTGCGGCTCGGCGAAGGGGACGATCCGCATGCGGTTGCGGGTCTTTTCGTCGTTGACGGCGATCTCCGGGATCAGCGTGATGCCCATGCCATGGCTGACCATCTGCAACAGGGTGGCCATCGAGGTCGCGCCATAATTGGCAACGCGCCGGCCCGAATGGATGCCGCAGACGGCCAGCGCATGCTCGCGCAGGCAATGGCCCTCCTCAAGCAGAAGCAGCCGCTCGACGTCGACCTTGTCCTCGGTCATCGGCGACATCAGGATGGTGTTTTCATCCTCGGTGCTGGCGATGAGGAACCGGTCCTCGAACAGCAGAGAACTCGACAGGCTTTCCTCATCGACCGGAAGTGCAACGACGATGCTGTCGAGCCTGCCATGGCGCAACTCGTCGAGGAGAGGCCCGGTCAAAAGCTCCTTCAGCTCGATCTGCAGGTTGGGATAGCGTTCGCGAACCAGCGGAATGAGGACGGGCACGAGATACGGCGCCACGGTCGGGATGATCCCCAGCCGATGCTTGCCCTCCAGCACGCCGGTGACCTGCCGCGCCTGCTGGTAAAGCTGATCGATGCCGCCCAGGACTTTGCGCATTTCTGGCAAGAGCGCCTCGCCCTCGCGCGTCAGAAGGGTCAAGCCCTTGCCGCGCTCCACCAGCTTGACGCCGAGTTCACGTTCCATTTCGGCGATCTGCGCCGAGAGTGCCGGCTGGCTGACATTGACCGTCTGGGCTGCTCTGCCGAAGTGCCGCGCACTGGCGAGCGCATCGAAATAGCGCATCTGGCGTATGGTGATCATGATAGGTTTATCCTATCGATAATTCAATTAAATACAATTGGAAATTATGGATCAGATGGGGGATGTTGCGGCAGAACCGACGAATTTGCATTTCAAACAGGAGGCAGAAATGGACGCCAAAGTTGAGAAAACGGGCAAGTGTCCGATTATGCACGGGTCGCTCACCAGCAACTCGGGCGAGGGTACTTCGAACCGGGAATGGTGGCCAAACCAGCTTAACCTCAAGATCCTCCACCAGAATTCGGCACTCTCCGATCCGTTGGGCACTGGCTTTGATTATGCCGAGGCGTTCAAGGCGCTCGATCTCGCAGCGGTGAAGCAGGACATTTTCGCCCTGATGACGGATTCGAAAGATTGGTGGCCGGCCGATTTCGGTCATTACGGCCCCTTCTTCATCCGCATGGCGTGGCACAGCGCCGGCACATACCGCACCGGCGATGGCCGTGGCGGGGCGTCCTCCGGCACGCAGCGTTTTGCGCCGCTCAACAGCTGGCCGGATAACGTCAATCTCGACAAGGCCCGCCGCCTGCTCTGGCCGATCAAGCAGAAGTACGGCAACGCGCTCTCCTGGGCCGATCTTCTCATTCTCGCCGGTAATTGCGCGCTGGAATCGATGGGCTTCAAGACCTTCGGCTTCGCCGGTGGCCGCGCCGATGTCTGGGAACCGGAAGAAGACATCTACTGGGGTGCGGAACGCACCTGGCTCGACGACAAGCGCTATAGCGGCGATCGCGATCTGGAAAATCCGCTCGCAGCCGTGCAGATGGGCCTGATCTACGTCAACCCGGAAGGGCCGAACGGCAATCCGGATCCGCTGGCTTCCGCCCGCGACATCCGCGAAACGTTTGCCCGCATGGCCATGAATGATGAGGAAACCGTCGCCTTGATCGCCGGTGGCCACACCTTCGGCAAGACCCATGGTGCCGGTGATGCAGCCCATGTCGGTCCCGAGCCTGAAGGCGCTGACATCGAGCAGCAGGGTCTCGGCTGGGCCAGCAGCTACGGCAGCGGCAAGGGTGGCGACACGATCTCCAGCGGTCTCGAAGTCACCTGGACCTCGACACCAACGCGCTGGAGCAACAATTTCTTCTGGAACCTGTTCGGCTATGAATGGGAACTGACCAAGAGCCCGGCCGGTGCCCATCAGTGGACGCCGAAGCATGGCATGGGCGCCAATTCGGTTCCTGATGCCCATGACCCATCGAAGCGCCATGCCCCGGCCATGCTGACCAGCGACATCGCGCTGCGCACCGATCCGGCCTACGAGAAGATCTCGCGCCGCTTCTACGAAAATCCTGATCAGTTTGCCGATGCCTTTGCCCGCGCGTGGTTCAAGCTGACCCACCGTGACATGGGGCCGAAGGCTCGGTATCTCGGCCCGGAAGTGCCAAGCGAAGACCTGATCTGGCAGGACCCGATCCCGGTTGCCGGTCATCCGCTGATCGATGCGGCCGATATTGCCAGCCTCAAGGAAAAGATCCTGGCGTCCGGCCTGTCGGTGTCGCAGCTGGTATCGACTGCCTGGGCATCCGCCTCGACCTTCCGCGGTTCCGACAAACGCGGCGGTGCGAATGGCGCCCGTATCCGCCTGGCACCGCAAAAAGATTGGGAAGCCAATCAGCCAGAACAGCTGGCAACAGTGCTTGCCACGCTCGAAGGCGTTCAGCGGGCCTTCAACGATGCCCATCAAGGCGGCAAGCAGGTGTCGCTCGCCGATCTGATCGTTCTCGGCGGTGCCGCAGCGGTCGAAAAGGCGGCAAAGAGCGCCGGTCAGGATATCGCCGTTGCCTTCGTGCCCGGCCGCACCGATGCAACGCAGGAACAGACCGATGTCGAATCCTTCTCGGTGCTTGAGCCGGTTTCGGATGGTTTCCGCAACTATCAGAAGGCGAGCTTTACGGTATCTGCCGAAGAACTCCTGATCGACAGGGCACAGCTCCTGACACTGACGGCGCCGGAAATGACGGTGCTGGTCGGCGGCCTGCGCGCCCTGAACGCCAATCACGGCCAGTCTCAGAACGGCGTCTTCACCACCCGCCCCGAAACCCTGACCAACGACTTCTTCGTCAACCTGCTCGACATGGGCACGGTCTGGAAGGCGGCAACGCCGGACAAGGAAGTTTTTGAGGGGCGTGACCGGACAACCGGTGAGGTGAAATGGACTGCCACCCGCTCTGATCTGGTCTTCGGCTCGAATTCCCAGCTGCGTGCGCTGGCCGAAGTCTATGGCCAGAACGACGCACAGGGCAAATTCGTCCGTGACTTCGTTTCTGCCTGGAACAAGGTGATGAACGCCGACCGGTTCGACCGCGCCTGACGCCGTTCAGCGGTTAAATTTAGGTCATTTGGACCTAACCGGGCTCTGAAGAGAGCCCGGTTAGGGGTGATTTGCCAGGCGGCGGCTATGAGAATTAACGAACCCCTAACATTTAAGGGGATTTCCCCAAAAATGGTCCATTTCGGCCCTTGGGCATATATTCAAAATAGCGTATAAAAGCTCTGTAGCACTTTTTGGGGCTGCAGAAGACCAAACTATGCAGATGACTACGCTATATTGCAGCCGATTTTTACGGCCGCGTTTCATGGCCGAGTATCTATAATAGCAAATACAAAAAGGTCGCGTCTCCGAAAGGAGCACGGCCTTTTTGCTTGACCGGCTTTACCAGCCAGGCAGCATATGGCTCTGGCGCAGCCGCGGATAGCGCGGAAAATTCTTCATGTCGCCATCGAGATCATCGGTGCCGGTCGCCGGCGTGATGTTGTCGAGGCAGGCCGTGATGTGATTGGTGATCGCGTTCGACAGCGACGGCGAAAGTCCCGGCCGCTTCATGATGCCGATTTGCACGGGCGCCAGCGCCGGAAATCCGTCCGCCTGGGTCAGAACCTTCATGCCGGTGCGAAGTGCGGATTCCGGCAGCACCGAAACGGCCATGCCGGCCAGAACGGCTGCCGCGACAACGGTCGACGACCAGCTGGTGAACAGGATATTGTATTCCTTGCCGGTGGCATCCAGCGCCGAGCAGGCGGCCTGGCGCCAGGCGCAGTCGCGTTTGCCGACGGCAAGCGGCACCGGCGCATTTTCCGGCAGCGGATGATTGATCGAACTCACCCAGCAGAGCGGCTCGGTCCGCACCACATCGGAGGCGCGAGCGCGGGGATTGTGTGTCACCAGCGCGATGTCGAGTTCGCCCTTGGCCATCTTCTCGGCAAGGTCGACCGACGGCTCGCAGACGATGTTGAGCTCGACATTCGGATGGGTCTTGGCAAAGCGGACGATGATTTCCGGCATGTAACGGTCGGCATAGTCGTCGGGCGTACCGATCCTCAGCGTGCCTTCCAGCCGGTTGTCGTCGAAGGAGGCGATCGCCTCGTTGTTGAGGCGGATCATCCGGCGGGCGAAATTGAGCAGCCGGTCGCCTTCCGTCGTCAGACGGTTGCCGCGGCCATCCTTGGCAAACAGTTGCTTGCCGATGCGCTCCTCCAGCCGGCGCATCTGCATCGAGACGGCTGACTGGGTCTTGAAGACACGATCGGCGGCCTTGGTGAAGCTGCCGGTATCGGCGATGGCAACGAAGGTCTGCAATTGATCGATATCGAGCGGTGCGGACATGGTCCTGGTCCTCAAAAAGAGCACACATAAAATTGTTTGATGAATACCATTAGAAACATTCGTTGGACTGATCAATAAGGATTTGCGAATTTGATCGGGCAAATCGCATTCTGAACCATCCCGGCGAGCCTCCCAAAAAGCCGGTCCACCATCATAGTTTCGACCCGACCCCCGCGTTGACCTCCCTGCGGGGGATGGGTCGCCCTTGCACAATTTCCCGGATCGAAATCGATCTGGGAGAAAATTATGCAAAATCTTGAATGACAGCGACCTTTGCACGTCTGAAAGACGTGCGGCGCTGACGTGCCTGCGAAAAGGAGCAGTACCATGCGCACGACTGACCACGCACTTGACCTCACCCTAGCCGGGAAGCTGTCCGCGACATCCCGCCAGACGGGACTGATGGGCGTGCTGGTGTCGGTATGGCGCCAGCTGCGAAATCGAAATTCCATCGGTCGCCTGCAGGATCTCGATGATCATCAGCTGCTCGACATGGGGCTTTGCCGCCATGAAGTGCGCGAGGCGATGACCTCGCCCTTCTTCGACGATCCAGGCCGCCATCTGACGCAGGCGTCCCGCGACCGGGCGAATACGTTTTACCGGAAGGCGCGCCTCGACTGAGGCGTGCGTCCGCTTCGCCGGTGCCGGACTGAGGAGGTCCTGTGGCGGCGGGGCAGCTCAAGAGTTTTGTTGCGTGCCTCAGACGTTCAAAAAACGTTCCACGCAACAGGGACGCGCAGCCGCCTCTGCGCGTTACCGTTCCCCGCAGGGTTAGAGCCAATTGCCCTGCTGCTTGCCCGGTGCCCGGTCCCCAAGACCGGTACCGGGCTTTTTCTTTTCTGGGGGAAGAGATTGCTCGCGACGCAAACCGGCTAAGGCGAGGATTTCGTCTCCGGGGAAAAGACCAAACGAGAAATTTTAAACTATTTTAATGCGCCGGGGGTAATTCGGCGTATAGTCGATGTACCAGTCCCACTACGCCCATCCTTGGCCGCGGCTGTTTAAGAGATTATCGCGCTCTTGCCCAATTTATGGAGCAGAGCACCATGTCTCGTCTTGATTTGCTTTACTTGGAAGATACTCAACCGGCCGCTGCCATCGCGGCTGTTCACCGTTGGTGCGCCGAATATGACTGCGATATCAGCGGTGAAGAAGGCAGGCAGGCCGTCGCTGCTGCCGCCCGATTGGCGAAATCCACCGGGCGCCCAGATCTTTTCAGCGCCCTGTCGCTGGAGATGGCATCAGTCTCGCGGCCGTCTCGTGCCGATCTGGTCCTCGTGCTTGAGGACGAACCCTTCATCGCGCTCGACATGGAGGAAATTTTGCAGGCCGCCGGCTTTGAGTCCAAAATTATGTCATCGTGTGAGGCGGCGATGAAATGGCTGGCGTTCAGAACACCGCTGGCAGCCATCCTGGACTTTCGGCTGAAGGACGAGGTCTGCACAAGTGCCGCCACTCTCTTGCAGGCCCGCGGTGTGCCGATCATTTTCTGTTCCGGTGCCGATCTTGGCGATGTTCCCGCTCACCTTCATCAGGCCCCATGGGTTCAAAAGCCGTTTGACGAACGGCAACTGACCGGCCTGTTGAGCCAGGTTTTGCAGGTGCGGCAATTGGAGGAAGAGGCATGACGCAAGCGGGACCGCTGGAGCGCAGACCGAGAGGGCAGTCGGCCAAGGGTGATTTCGAACAGGCGAAAAGCGCTGCCACTCGGAGCGAAGAGGCGCGTATCGCAGCAGACAGGAGAAAAACCGAGGCTTTGAGAGAGGTGCGGTTCAGGCAGTCTGAAAATCAGAAGGCAGCCAAATAAGTGCCGCCCCTTACTTCAAGATGCGTTGCGCCGCCGTGCCGTACCCCGCGAAGCGGCGCCTCCTAAAGCATTTCACCTTCAGGCGTATTCGCCTGAAGGTGAAATGCTTTACATTCAAAGTCTGGAGCGCCGCGCGCTCGATTGAACGCGCGGCGCTCCAGATATCGGTGCCGATCAGGTGCGGGTGTTTTTGCGATAGGTGTCGAACAGTCCGTCGATACTCTTCTGATATTCCTTCTGCGCCTCAAGCCCGCTGTCGAACATGCTGTTGAACATCTCGGCAAACGGCGCCATCGGATTGGCGTCTGCTGGCTTCTTTTCCGGCTCCGGCGCGGCCGTTGTCTGCGGCTTGCCGCTCATCATGTCCTGAAATGCCTTCATGAACGGATTGGCGGCAAACATGTCGGGGGCGGATTGTTGCTTTTCCTCCGGCTGTCCCATGCCGAAGAAACCCTGCATCGCCTGGGTGAAGGGGTTATCGAATGGATTGGGTGCCGGCTGCGGCTTCTTGGCAAAGCCGGAGGCTTCGAGCCACGGTTTCATCATCGCTTCCATCGGCGTGTTGGCAAACGGGTTTTGCACGCCGCCCATCTGTCCCGATGCCTGCTTGAACAGCCCACCCATGATGGCGCTCGCCATCACCGGCAGCATCTGCTTGTAGATTTCCTGGCCGATACCGGTCATCTGTGCGGCCTGCGCCGAGACAGCCTGCAGCATGTCCTTGGAACCGAACAGCTGATCGAGAATGCTGTTGCCGTCGGCGAGCCCCTGCGGTGTGAAGGCCTTGTTCATATCCTCGAAATACTGGGCATAATTGCCGCTCGACATCGCGGTGAGGAAGCTGCTGAAATCATAGGGATTGGCGGTGTTGCGCTTGAGCGCAGTCGAAAAGGCCGGCATCAGCGCCGCGGTCGCCTTGGCCATCTGTTCCTGGGCGAGGCCGAACTGCTTGGCCATCACGTCCATGGCATTGCCGTTCTGCGCCTGCATCATCATGTCAAACAGCGGGATCATTTTTCTGTCCTCTCCAGCAGGCAGCGCAACGCATGTCGTTGCACTATAACGGGAAAAACCTACGAGAACACCGCTTTTTGTTAGCCGGGACAAAGCGGAGGGCCTGCCGTCCACGTAGGCAGAAATTCACTCTCCCCAAGCTTCGGGCATTCGCCTATTCTCGGATTCGCCAAAGCCATGAGCGGAGCCCGCATGAAACGCCCCATCATCGATATCATCCCGGAAAATGCCAGTGCTGAGGACACAGCGCCGATCCTCGATGTCCTTGGCCGGCACGCAGCGCTGCATATTGGCGTGATCGAGGAAAAGCCGGATTTCGCCATTCTCCTGCGCGATCCCGATACGCAAGCCGTCGTCGGCGGCCTCTATGGGATGGACGGCTTCGGCTGGGCCTTCGTCAAATATCTGGCCGTTCCGGATGAATATCGCGGCCAGGGCCTCGGTTCGCGCCTGCTTGCGGAAGCCGAAACCATCGCGCGGGCGCGCGGCTATATCGGCGTGTGGCTGGATACGTTCGAGTTCCAGGCGCGGCCATTTTATGAAAAGCTCGGCTATACCGTGTTCGGCGAGCTCGAAGGCGCACCGAACGCGATACCGCGCTATTTTCTCAAAAAGCGGTTTTAGTACTGGTAGTCGGTGAACAGCGGCTCGACCGAACCGTTCCAGCGGCCGTTGTAGAGCGCCAGCAAATCCTCGGCGAGCGTCGCCTTCTTGGCCAGAACTTCGTCAAGCGGAGCAAGGAAGATGCTCTCGTCAACGTCGTCACCATTCAGCCGGTTGCGGTTCTTCAGACCAAGGCGCGAAATAGCCAGGACCTCGCGGGCGACGTCAAACAATGACGTGCCGCGATGAGTGGCCGAAAGGCCTTCCGCTGGAACCGCATTGCGCATGGCAAGCGTGTCCTCGTAGGTCCAGTTGCGGGTCAGGTCCTCGGCGGCGTCAAGGGCTGCATCATCATAGAGCAGGCCGACCCAGAAGGCCGGCAGCGCACAGATGCGGCGCCACGGACCGCCATCGGCGCCGCGCATTTCGAGGAAGCGCTTGAGGCGAACATCGGGGAACAGCGTCGAGAGATGGTTGGTCCAGTCGCCCATGTTGGGCTCCCAGTCGGCAAGTTCGCCCTTCATTGCACCGTTCATGAACTGGCGGAAGGTGACATGCGTGCAGTCGTGATACTTGCCGTCGCGCACGACGAAATACATCGGCACGTCGAGCGCCCATGTGACGTAATCCTCGAAGCCGAAATCGGCATTGAAGACGGCGGGCAGCACACCGGCGCGCTGGTTGTCGGTGTCGCGCCAGATGTCGCCGCGCCAGGAAAGCAGGCCGTTCGGCTTGCCGTCGGTGAAAGGCGAGCTGGCAAACAGCGCCGTCGACAGCGGCTGCAGCTTCAGCGACACCTGCATCTTGCGGCGCATGTCCTCTTCGGAGGAGAAGTCGAGGTTCACCTGGATCGTGCAGGTGCGGTACATCATGTCGAGCCCCTGCGTGCCGACCTTCGGCATGTAGCGGCTCATGATGTCGTAGCGGGATTTCGGCATGCGCGGCGTTTCGGCAAGCGTCCATTTCGGCGAGCCGCCGATGCCGAGGAAACGGATGCCGAGCGGTTCGGCAATTTCGCGCAGGACGGCGAGGTGCCGGTTGGATTCCTTGCAGGTCTGGTGCAGGTTTTCCAGCGGCGCGCCGGATAGCTCGAATTGACCGCCGGGCTCCAGCGAAATCGCGCCCTGGCCGGACTGTTCGGCAAGGCCGATGATATTGCCGGCGTCGATGATCGGCTCCCAGCCGGTCTTTTCCGCCATGCCGTTCAGGAGCGCCGAGATGCTGGCTTCGCCGAAATACGGAACCGGGCTGTTGTCCGCCTTGAAGAAGGCAAACTTCTCATGCTCCGTGCCGATGCGGAATTTTTCCTTCGGCTTGTTACCCTCTGCCAAATATTCGGTCAGGTCTGCAAGCGAGGTAACCGGCGTCTGGTCGGTGGTATCTCTGGCCATGGGCGTCTTCTTTTGAACGGGCGGGACCTGCCGGGCGGCAGATATTAGGAAGGGTGATTGAACCGCTTTCAAGTGTGGTGCAAGTGAAATTCTTTCAAGGCCGGTTCAAATTTTCAACACCTCAATGGGACTTGAAATTCTGACGTCTTAATGCCAGTCGCCAATCGATGCCTGGATCACGGCCATCGCTGCCACTGCTGCCGTATCCGCCCGCAGAATCCGCGGTCCGAGCGGGATGGCGGTGACGAAATCGAGACTGCGCAACAGAGACCGTTCGCTATCGGAAAACCCACCCTCTGGACCGATCAGTAGCGCCAGTTTGCGTTCTTTCACCGCCGCAAGGACCGGAAGCGGATTTTGGCCTGCATCGCCTTCATCGCAAAAGATGATCCGGCGGTCCCTGGGCCAGCCGTCGAGAATATCGTCCAGCTTGCGTGGTTCGGTCACCTCAGGAATGCCGAGAACGCCGCATTGCTCGGCGGCCTCGATGACATTGGCGCGGACGCGGTCGAGATTGCTGATCTTGCCCTGCACATGCTGGGTCATCACCGGTTGAAGCAGGCCGGCCCCCATCTCCACGGCCTTCTGGACGAGATAATCGAGCCTGCCGACCTTCAGCGGCGCAAACAAGTAATGCAAGTCGCACGGTGCCGGTTGCGGCCGGGCCTGTTCGGTTGCCGTCAGGAACAGGCGCTTCTTGGTCGGGAAGGACAGTTCCGCCTGCCATTCGCCGTCCTGTCCATTGAAGACGAGCACGGCGTCGCCTGCCTCGAACCGGAGCACGTTGACGAGATAGTTGAACTGTTCCCGCGTCGCCTCATAGATCGTGCCCTTTGCCAGCGGCACATCGATGAAAAGCCGCTGCATGCGGAAATTGGCGCGCATAGATCAGTCCTTAAATGAAGAGTGCTTTGAAAACCATGTAGACCGCCGCCGACAACAGCGCTGAAACGGGAACGGTGATCACCCACGCAGCGAGGATTGTCATGAAATGCGATCGCCGCACCAGACGGCGCCGGTGCCATTCTTCCGGACTGTGCTGGACGCGGCGTTCGAAGTCCAGTTGCCCGGTCTTCTGGCGCACATATTCCAGCCGCCGCTTGGAGTTGCGGGTGTACCATTCGCGGAAGAAGCCGATACCGAACACTGCGCCCACGGCGGTGTGGGTGGTCGAGACGGGCAGGCCGAGCGATGTTGCAATGATAACGGTGATCGCTGTTGCCAGCGCCACGCAATAGGCACGCATCGGATTGAGCTTGGTGATTTCCTCGCCGACGACGCGGATCAGTTTCGGCCCAAACAGCAACAGGCCGCAGGAAATGCCGAAAGCACCGATCAGCATCACCCAGAGCGGCACATAGGTCGTCGGGACGATGGCAAGGCCATTGACGTTGGCAACGATTGCCGCAAGCGGGCCGACGGCGTTGGAAACGTCGTTGGCGCCATGCGCGAACGAGAGGAGTGCAGCCGACAGAATAAGCGGCATCCAGAACAGCTTGCGCAGCGACTGATTGCGGTTGTCGAGCCCGCGCGCCTGCCGGGCGATCCAGGGCCTGCTGGCAATTGCAGTCATGACGGCCACTGCGAGGCCAGCCCAAAGGCCGGTCGTCATCGAAAGATGCGCCACCTTCTCGATGCCGATCACGGTAAAATAGGTGGCGAAGGCTCCTGTCATCAAGGCGAGCAGGATGGGTGTCCAGAAGACTGCCGCGTCGATCTTGTCTTCGCGGTAGATGATGAAGGTCTTGATGAAGGCGAGAAGCAGGGCTGCGATGCCGCCGCCGAGGATCGGCGAAATCATCCAGCTTGCCGTGATTCCGGCCAGCGACATCCAGTGCACGGTGGAAAATCCGGCTGCAGCGACGCCTGCGCCGAGAATGCCGCCGACGACCGAATGGGTCGTGGAGATCGGCGCGCCAGACCATGTGGCGATGTTGATCCACACCGCAGCCGAAACCAGAGCCGCCATCATCACCCAGACAAAGGCCTCGCCGGATGGCATCTGGGACGCATCGACAATGCCGGCCTCGATGGTAGAGACGACGCGTCCGCCGGCAAAGACGGCACCGGCGATCTCGAAGATTGCGGCGATGATGAGCGCCGTCGTCATGGTGATCGCCTTCGATCCCACGGCGGCGCCGACATTGTTGGTCACGTCATTGGCGCCGATGTTCATCGCCATATATCCGGCGACTGCAGCGGCAGCGAGAATGATCAGATATTTCGGCTCGTCGAGAACATAGGTGGCGGCGAAGATCACGCTGATCAGCACGAACAGCAGCCCGAAACCGATCCCCGCCCATGGCCGCAGCACGTGATGCGTCGCTTCCTCTGTGAGGGTCACCCTGTCCAGGTACTTGTCGAGGGTTGGCTTTTCGAGGCTCGGGCGCGGTTTTGCCACCGTCTGTTCTCCAATTCAGGCAGCCTGCCCTAAGCGGGGCAGGCGCCAGTCTGCGCAGCTGGACCGGGCATGCCTTGCGTTGCCGGTCATGTTCTGACGTTTATTGCGCTGCGGTTTTTTGAACCGGGTTCATCGTGGCAAGCAGGCGCTGTTCGAAACTCAGGATCAGATCCTTGAGCATCGGCTCGGCGACACGGTTGGCGCCTTCCTCGAAGCTGACCCATTCCATTTTCCGGCTGCCTTTTTCCGGAAAGCTCTTGAGCATGTCCAGAACAACCAGAGGGTAGACCTGGACCATGCACTGAACTTTCAGTCCCTGATCCATGCCCTTGTCGTACATGTAGAAGCCGATCCGTTCCGCGCCGGTCTCGCCCGTGACGCCCGCTTCTTCGTAAGCCTCGCGTTCGGCAGCCTGATGACACATCTTGCCTTCCATCGGCCAGCCCTTGGGGATGACCCAGCGTCCGGTATCGCGGCTGGTGATCAGGAGCATCTCGGGCACCGCGCTCTTCTTCTTAAACCGGTAGCACAGTGCAGCACACTGCATTCGCACCGGACGGCGGAACATCAGGCGTACATCAGTGACAATGCGATTCAGAATATTCAACGTCGGGGCATCCTTTCAAAAAAGCGAATCATTTAAATCTGCAATATCGTTTCAATATGCTCCCTTTCAGCAGCCTGTAAACGCGCAGATTTGGTGAAGCACATATAGTTATCGCGGCGCTCCGTATGAAGGGCGCGGCAACGCGAAAGACGGGCAATTTAGTGTGATTGCGCCAGCAAAATGTGCCGATAGCGGCCTTATAGAGCATGTTTGCGGCATTGGCGAGACGTACACCGAAATTTGCCGGTGCGTGTCTTTTGTGTTGCCGATATAGGGATCAGGCCCCAGTGAGGCGGTCGCGCTGCTGCATTCTCAGCTGCGAGATGCGCGCCCATTCGCCGGAGCGTTCGGCATCCCGCGTGGCTGTGATGATGAAGTCGATATGGGCTTGAGCGGCTTCGCGGGCCTGCGCCGGGTTTCCGGCCATGATCGCTTCGTAGATCGCCTCATGCTGGGCAAGCAGCAGGTCACCGGCGCCGGGGGCGGCAAACAGCACCTCGCGGCTGAAGAAGATGCCGCCGCTCAAAAGCCGGTAGCAGGCGCGCAGCGTGTGCAGGAGGATGATGTTGTGGGCGCATTCGCCGATGGCGCTGTGCAGCTCGACATCGGTCTTCAGTCCGCCCTCGGCCGAGCCGGACAGATGCGCCGCCCGCATCTCTTCCATGATGCGCGTCAGCATGTCCCGGTCGAAGCGGGTGGCCCGGCGTGCGGCAAGCTCCGCCGTCATGCCTTCCAGTTCGCGGCGATATTCGAGATAATCCTGCGTCGCCTTCTGGTGGCGCGAGATCAGTTCGATCACCGGCTTGGAGAAGACCTGGCCAATGACATCGGCAACAAAGGTGCCGCCGCCATGGTGGCTGACCAGCAATCCGCGTGCCTCCAGTTCCTTCAGGGCCTCGCGCAGGATTGGCCGCGAAACGTCGAAACGGCGCGACAGGTCCCGTTCGCTCGGCAGCCGCTCGTTGTCGCGCAGCACGCCTTCCAGGATTAGGAGTTCGATCTGCTGGATGATTTCGCCGGAGGTCCGGCTGTGCGGGATGCGGGCAAAGGCATCGATGGTGTCGTCGGTCACGGCGGCTCTCCTTGGCGCCAACTTAGTCACCCCGTTGAAAGTGGTCAATTTCTTTAGCCACTTTGCAGGGCCGCGCGGTGCAAAATCAAACCACAGCAAACCTTCGCCTGCGTCAAAAGGGTCCTTTCCCTTTTGCGTACTCTGTTGATAAGACAGTTCTGATTGATGCGTGAGAGGGGAAAACGCTTCATGGCTAAACGCAGTTTTGCATTTCCGTCGGCTCCGGCCCGCGCGCAGGCGCTGGGCGAGATCCATGCGCGTCCATATGCGCTGGTGACGTCGCCGCGCGTCATTTTCCAGCTTGCCTTCATGACCGATGGCGGGGCTGCCGTCGATCATGCGGTGCTCTCTGAGCTGTCGCGCGCGCGGGGCATCGCACCGCCCAGCCGCGAGGCCAGTCATCACGCATTGCCTTGGGGGCAGGGCACTCTGCGCTGGGAGCGTCATACCGAATTCTCGACCTATTTCTGGGATGGCGTCATTCCCGATCAGTTCGGCGGCGAGGTCACCACCCATCCGTTCGGCGACGGTTTTTCGCCGCCGGGGACGCTGATCTCGGGCATCCGGCTGGAAATCCGCCCGGATACGGAAGAAACCCGCGCCGCCATGAGCGCGTTCGATCCGGCCAGCCTCTGTTACAGCGACATCAAGAACGGTCAGTCGGTGGTGCTGACGGACTTTCGCCAGAATGGCGATGGCCTGACGCAGATCCTCGTCATCGACCGGGGCATGACGGAGGCCGGAACCGGCGCGCTGGTCCAGCGGCTGCTTGATATCGAAACCTATCGCACGCTGGCAATGCTCGGATTGCCGCTCGCACAATCGCTGTCGCCGGATATCCGCCGGATCGAGGACGGGTTGACCGGCATGACCCAGCGGATGCGCGTCAACGCCCGTGAAAAAGCCGACGAAATGCTGGCCGAGATCACGCTTCTGGCCGCCGAACTCGAGGCAGGGGCGGCCCTTAGCCTTTATCGTTTTGGCGCCAGCCGTGCCTATTACGGCATCGTTCAGGAGCGTATCCGCTCGCTGATCGAAACCGGCGTGCCGGGCTATGAAACGCTCGGCACCTTCCTGGAGCGGCGTCTGGCCCCGGCCATGCGCACCTGTCAGTCGGTGGAGGAGCGCCAGGCTAACCTGTCGCGCAAGCTCACCCGCGCCACGGCGCTGCTCCGGAGCTGGGTCGATGTCGAGCTTGAGCGGCAAAACAGCGTGCTTCTCAATTCGATGGACCGCCGCGCCAAGCTGCAGCTGCGCCTGCAGCAGACGGTCGAAGGTCTCTCGGTCGCAGCGATCTCCTATTATGTCGTCGGCCTGTTCGGTTATCTTGCCAAGGCGCTGGAAAGCGAAGGCGTTCCGGTCAAATCCAGCGTGTTGACCGGCTTCTTCGTTCCGGTTGCCGTGCTCGCCATGTGGTTCGTCGTGCGGCGCATCCGCAAGCATCATGCTGACGAGGACCGCGAAAGCCTTTAAGTCTTCGGATATTCGAAACGAATCGATCTGCAAGACCATGGCGAAAGTTGTAAAAGCAGCAAAGAAGGCGAAACTCGACCGGGACGGCCTGACCGCGCTCGGGCTGGAGCGGCTGATCGAGATCGCGCTGGATGAGGCAGCCCTCAACCCCTCCTTCAAGAAGCGGCTGAATGCTGCGCTTGCCGGCATCGGCGGCGCGGCTGGTGCTGCCAATGTGGCCAAGCTGATCGACAGCCGGCTGAATGCGCTGGAAAAGTCGCAGACCCGTATCCGCTGGCAGAAGGAGCGCGCCTTCGGCAACGATCTCGACAGCATCTCCGCCAGCATTATCAAGGAATTCGGCGCCGTCGATCCGGGCATGGCGCTGGAAAGGCTGATCCGCTTCGTATTCGGTTATGAGGGAGTTTCGGACCGCGTCAACGATTCCAGCGGCCGCATTGCCGGGATCTATGTTCAGGCCTGCGAAGCCGCTGGCCGTCTGGCCCTGACCGTGCCCGCAGATCAGCAGGCGCGCATACCCGCGTTGATCACGCCCGGGCTTCCGGTCATGGATTATCACGGTGTCAGGACCTTGCTTGCCGTGCGGATCGCTGCCGCGCTTTCGCCGGACGTTCTGAAATCCTGGGACGAAACGCTGGCTGCGGCAATGAAGATCCCGGCCGGTACCACGTTGCTTCCCGCGATCGTTTACGTGCGCCGGGCCATTGCCGATGCGCGCGGCGATCTCGATGCGTATATCGCGATCGAGGAAAGCCTGCCAGAATCGCTGCGCGAGCCGGTCGTTATTGCCGAGCGGTTGCACACCGCTGGCCGTCATGCTGAGGCCTTGACCTGGGTCCGCAAGCCACGCAAGTCGCGAGTCGGCTTTGTCCGTCGCGCCGAAGTGTTGAGCGACGGCGTAAAAGTTGTGTCTGACAGGGACCGGCTCGAGGCCGCGATCCTCGACGGTCTCAAGGATAGGACAGGGTCCCAGGCCATACGCTGGAAGATTTTCGAGCAGGGGCTCGATGCGGAGATGCTGCGCGAATATATCGCCAAGGCCGGTGATTTCGAGGAATTCGAAGCGCTGGACAAGGCTTTCGCCTTTGCCGAGCAGCACCGCGAGCCGCATGCCGTGCTGCGCTTCTATCTCGCCTGGCCGCGTCTCGATCTGGCTGCGCGCTATGTCGTTGCCCGCTGGGGCGTCTGGGAGGGTGAGTTCTACGAGTTTCTTCTGCCTGCCGCCGAAGCGTTCGAAGCCGCCGATTATCCGGCGGCGGCAACTGCGCTTTATCGGGCGCTTCTGGACCGTATCATCGGCCGGGGCCTGTCGGAGGCCTATGGGTATGGCGCCGATTATCTCACACGGCTGTCAGCACTGGCAAAACGCCCCCACGGCAATGACGGATTGATGCCGCATGCCGATTATGTCGCGGATTTGCGCAGGCAGCATATCCGCCGCCACGGTTTCTGGGATCGCATCCCGCCGGAAACCTACCGCTCCCAGTAGGGATCTGGCCCGTAGAGCCCGGCGAGATAATCGATGAACAGTCTGACCTTGGCGGGCAGAAACTGGCGGCTCGGATAGAGCGCCGAGACGAACAGGTTGCGAGAGCCCTCCCAGGCGGGCAGCACCTGCACCAGTTTTCCCGATTTCAGATCGCTGCCGACATCCCAGGTGGAGCGCAGCGCAATGCCTGCGCCGGACAGTACCGCTTCGCGCACCACCTCCGATGAATTGGTGATCAGCCGGCCCTGTGGCTTGTAGCTCATCGAGCCCGCCTCGCTTTCCAGCTTCCAGGTGTCGTGATTGTGCTGGCGCAGGCAGATATGATCAGCCAGATCATCGATAGTCTCCGGCGTGCCGTAGCGTGCGATGTAGGCCGGTGAGGCGCAGAGGATGCGCCGCACTGGAACCAGTTTACGCGCCACCAGCGTCGAATCGCTGAGTTCGCCGATGCGGATGGCAAGGTCGAAACTCTCTGCGACGATGTCGGTGAACTCATCCGACAGCACGATATTCACAATGAGATCGGGATGCGCCTCGATGAAACGGGCGAGATGCGGCGCCACGTGCATACGGCCGAAGGAGGTGGGCGCGGTGATGCGCAAGGTGCCCTGCGGCTGGCCGGAGCGGCCGGAGGCAAAGGCCTCAGCTTCCTCGATCCCGGCCATGATCCCGAGCACGCGGTCGTAAAAACCCTGTCCGGCTTCGGTCAGCGATATCTGCCGCGTGGTGCGCTGAAACAGCCGCGTGCCAAGCCGGTCTTCCAGCCGCTTGATGCGTTTGGAAATAACAGCTGGGGAAAACCCCAATGTCCGCCCCGCCGCCGACATACTGCCGGTGGATACGACACGCGTGAACACCTCAAGATCGCCCAGATTTGTCATCAATCTTGACCATTGTTTCGAAAACAGAAAAACTGATTAGCATTTGCCGCGCCATGTTGAAAGTGGTAAAGAAAAAATACCAATCATGCGCAGCGTGACTACGCCGGGAGGCCGATATGCCGGAAACGATTGCCTTTCTGGAGCCGAAACCATCCGTGCTCGCACGCCGCCATCAGATCGTCGAGGATCTCACAGATATCCTGCCACCCGGCTGCCTGATCAGCGAAAAGCGCGGTTTGGTGCCGTTCGAAACTGATGCCTTCATCGCCTATCGCCAAGTGCCGCTGGCCGTCGCTTTGCCAGAAACCACGGCGCAGGTGGCAGCCGTTCTGAAATATTGCAGCCGTTACGGCATTCCCGTCGTGCCGCGCGGGGCAGGCACCTCGCTGTCGGGTGGCGCCATCCCGCAATCCGACGCGGTGGTGATCGGCCTGTCGAAAATGTCGGGCATCCTCGATATCGATTTTGCCAACCGTACCGCGACGGTGCAGGCGGGCGTTACCAATATCAATATTTCCGAAGCGGTGTCCGCCGATGGCTTCTTCTATGCGCCGGACCCGAGCTCGCAGCTTGCCTGCACCATTGGCGGCAATATCGGCATGAATTCCGGCGGCGCCCATTGCCTGAAATATGGCGTCACCACCAACAATCTCCTGGGCGTCAAGATGGTCCTCTTCGACGGTACGGTGATCGAGCTCGGCGGCAAGGCGCTGGATGCGCCCGGCTATGACCTGCTCGGCCTTGTCTGTGGCTCGGAAGGCCAGCTCGGTATCGTCACCGAGGCGACTGTGCGGCTGCTGGCCAAGCCGGAAGGGTCGCGGCCGGTCCTGTTCGGCTTCATGTCGTCGGAAGAGGCGGGGGCCTGCGTTGCCGAGGTCATCGGTTCCGGCATCATCCCGGTTGCCATCGAGTTCATGGACAAGCCGGCGATCGGCATTTGCGAGGCGTTCGCGCAGGCAGGCTACCCGATGGATGTCGAGGCCCTCTTGATCGTCGAGGTCGAGGGATCGGAAGCCGAGATGGAGGCGATGCTGGCAAGCATCATCGAAATCGCCCGTCGTCATGGCGTCGCCACGATCCGCGAAAGCCAGTCGGCGGCGCAAGCGGCGCTGATCTGGAAAGGCCGCAAATCCGCTTTCGGCGCCACCGGCCGCATCGCCGACTATATCTGCATGGATGGCACGGTGCCGCTCAGCCAACTGTCCCATGTCCTGAAAAAAACGGCCGAGATCATCGACGGCTACGGCCTGCGTGTTGCCAACGTCTTCCACGCCGGTGACGGCAACATGCATCCGCTGATCCTCTACAATATCAACGATCCCGAAGACGCGGCACGCGCCGAAGCGGCGGGCAACGATATTCTCAAGCTTTGCGTCGATGCAGGAGGCTGCCTGACCGGCGAACATGGTGTCGGCATCGAGAAACGCGACCTGATGCTGCACCAGTTCACCCAGGTTGACCTGAACCAGCAGATGGCCGCACGCGCCGCCTTCGATCCGCAATGGATCATGAACCCCTCAAAGGTCTTTCCGCTGGAAGGACGCCCGGCCGCATGAATTACGAACCGACATCGGAAATGGAAGCCGCCGATATGATCCGGCAGGCAGCCGGGACGGGAATGCCGCTGGCGATCAGCGGCGGCGGCACGCGCTCGGGCTTCGGCAACCGCGTCCGCGCAGACCGGGCGCTTTCGACGCGAAAACTCTCCGGCATCGTCAGCTACAATCCGGCCGAGATGACGATGAGCGCCAAAGCAGGAACGCCGATGGCCGAAATCGAGGCGGCACTCGCCGGTAACCGCCAGATGCTGGCGTTCGAGCCGATGGATTATCGCGGCGTCATGGGCACCAGCGGCGAGCCGACCATCGGTGGCGTTTTTGCCGCCAATGTCTCCGGCCCGCGCCGCATCACGGCCGGTGCCGCGCGCGATCATCTGCTCGGCATCCGTTTTATCAACGGTGCGGGTGAGGCGATCAAATCCGGCGGTCGGGTGATGAAAAATGTCACCGGGCTCGATCTGGTCAAGCTGCTCTGCGGCTCGCACGGCACGCTGGGGCTTCTGACGGAAGTCACGTTCAAGGTCCTGCCCCTGCCGCCGGCCGCCGCGACCATCGTGGCTTTCGGTCTTGATGATGCACAGGCGGCGGCCGCCATGGCGCATGCGCTGGCGATGCCGGTTGAAGTATCCGGTGCCGCCCATCTGACGGAAAGCGTGCGGTACCGTTTTGTCGGCAGCAGTCACCCGGAGGGCGCAGCCACAGTCTTGCGCCTTGAAGGACTACCGGCTTCGGTGGCTGTCCGGGCCGAAAAATTGAAAGCCGCCTTCGCTCAGGTCGCGCCCGCAACGGTGCTCGATCATGAGGCGACGGAAAAGCTGTGGCGGGATATCCGCGACGTCAAACCCTATGCCGATGGCACGCAAAAACCGCTCTGGCGCGTCTCGGTGGCGCCGATGGCCGGTCACCAACTGGTGGCGGCGCTGCGGCTGCAAACCGGCGTCGATGCGTTTTACGACTGGCAGGGCGGTCTTGTCTGGCTGCGCATGGAGGCCGACGCAGAGGCGGAGATGCTGCGTCGTTTCATCAAGGGTATCGGCGGCGGTCATGCGACACTGGTGCGCGCCTCGGATGCGGTTCGCGCCGTCACTCCGGCCTTCGAGCCGGAACCTGCTCCCGTTGCAGCGCTGTCGGCGCGGCTGAAGGAAAAATTCGATCCCAAGGGGATATTCAATCCGGGGAAAATGGGGTGATGATGAGTATGCAGCTTACCCCCCTCTGTCACTGCGTGACATCTCCCCCACAAGGGGGGAGATCATTCTTTTCCCACATCGATTTCTCCGTAAGGCCGGCACAAAGCATGCGGCCGATCTCCCCCCCTGTGGGGGAGATGTCCCGTAGGGACAGAGGGGGGTATGCCTCCCAAGATCCGGAGCGTGTCAACTAATGCAGACCAACTTCACCCCCGAACAGCTTACCGATCCGCATGTCGCCGAATCCGAGGGGATCCTGCGCAAATGCGTGCATTGCGGCTTCTGCACTGCCACCTGTCCGACCTATGTGACGCTCGGCAACGAGCTGGATAGCCCGCGCGGACGGATCTACCTGATCAAGGACATGCTGGAAAACGGCCGACCGGCCGATGAGGAAGTGGTCACCCATATCGACCGCTGCCTCTCCTGCCTTGCCTGCATGACCACCTGTCCGTCCGGCGTCAACTACATGCACCTGGTCGATCATGCCCGTGTCCATATCGAGCAGACCTACAAGCGTCCGCTGAAGGACCGCTTGGTGCGCAATGTGCTTGCGGCAGTCTTGCCTTATCCCTCGCGGTTCCGGCTGGCGTTGAGAGCGGCAAGGCTTGGCCGGCCGTTTGCGGCGGTCATGAAGCGGGTTCCTTTCCTGAAGACATTTGGCGTCATGCTCGATCTCGCGCCAAAGGATATTGCCCCGACCTCCCCGGCGTCGGTGCCGGGTGTTCGCGCCGCCCAGGCGGAGAAGCGTGGCCGGGTTGCCATTCTGACCGGCTGCGCCCAGCCGGTGTTAAAGCCCGGCATCAACGAGGCAACCATCCGGCTGTTGACCCGGCTCGGCGTCGAGGTCGCGGTGCCGCAAGGCGAAGGCTGCTGCGGTGCGCTGGTGCATCATATGGGTCGTGAGGAGCAGGCGCTTTCCGCTGCCCGCCACAATGTCGATGTCTGGACAAAGGCCGCGGACGAAGGCGGGCTCGATGCCATCATCATCACCGCGTCCGGCTGTGGCACGACGATCAAGGATTACGGTCATATGCTGCGGCTTGATCCGGCCTATGCGGAAAAGGCGGCGCGTGTCTCGGCTCTCGCCAAGGATGTTACCGAGTACCTGGCGACGCTCGATCTGCCGCGGCAGGAGCCGAAGGAGATCATCGTTGCCTATCATTCCGCCTGCTCGATGCAGCACGGCCAGAAGATCACCATGGCGCCGAAGGTTCTGTTGAGGAATGCCGGTTTTACCGTTCGCGATCCGGCCGAGGGCCATCTCTGCTGCGGCTCGGCCGGCACCTACAACATCCTGCAGCCGGATATTTCCGCGACGCTGAAAGCGCGAAAAGTGAAGAATATCGAGGCGACCAAGGCCGACATCATCGCCACCGGCAATATCGGCTGCATTACCCAGATCGCCACCGGTACCGCCATGCCGATCCTGCACACGGTCGAATTGCTGGACTGGGCCTATGGCGGCGAAAAGCCGGCGGGCATTTTACCCTCCCCTTGAGGGTAGCCTATGG
The DNA here is from genome assembly GCA_900473685.1 of Hyphomicrobiales bacterium. Taxonomy (GTDB): domain Bacteria; phylum Pseudomonadota; class Alphaproteobacteria; order Rhizobiales; family Rhizobiaceae; genus Pararhizobium. The sequence goes on along the minus strand of UCNE01000010.1, from coordinate 212,639 downwards.
CTCCCTCTTCTCCCCAGTGGGGGAGAAGGTGGCCCGAAGGGCCGGATGAGGGGGCGGTACGCTCCGGCTTTGCCGAAACATCTTCCTCATTGCCTCGCTACGCTCGGCACTTCTCCCCGTTGGGGAGAAGTGGGAGACCGCGGTGACCCTCAGCCGCCAAAAATCGTCCGCAGGATATCGACGCCGCGGTCATTGTAGGAAACGTTGCCCTGCTTGTTGCCGGGGCCGACGACGATGACCTTGGTGCCGATCGAGGCGCGTTCGTAGAGGTGCTCGACGTCCTTGTTCATCATGCGGATGCAGCCGGACGACATGTTGAGGCCGATCGTCCAGGGCTGGTTGGTGCCGTGGATGCGGAAGCCGGAATCGTTCTTGCCCTTGTACAGATAGAGCGCGCGTGCGCCGAGCGGGTTGTCGATGCCGCCTTCCTGGAAGGCCGGAAGGATATGGCCCTTCTTGGCCTCGCGGGCGATCATTTCCTTCGGCGGTGTCCAGCCCGGCCATTCCGCCTTGCGCTGCACCTTGACCACGCCCGACCAGCCAAAGCCTTCGCGGCCGACGCCGATACCGTAGCGGGTCGCCCGGTTCGGGCCTTCGATGTAGTAGAGATACTTGTTGTTGGTATCGACGATGATGGTGCCGGGGGCCTCATCGGTGCTCAGCCGCACCTTGGTCCGCCAGAATTTCTGGGCCGGCTTCTTCTCTGCCGCCACCAGCGTGACGTCGGAATTGGCCTTTGCGCCTGCCGGTTCGCCCGGCATGAAAGCCGATGCGCTCGAGGCGCTCAAAGTAACTGCAGCGGCAAATCCGGCCGCAGCCAATGTCTGCAAGGCATATTTCATAGGCGATGTCCCTCATCCGGTCCCAAGTGCGAAACGCTATTCAATATCGCGTTTTACGCAAGTCTTATGGGTTCTGGATAGGGCAAATGTGATCGAATGGGCTGTCACCCTGGGAACCGCTGTTGCCGAAAGGCCACGTTTGTGGCCCTCCGGCGGGTAAGCGATAGCTTAGATCGCGGATCAGATCACGATGACCTTGGTGCCGACCTTCACGCGTTCGTAGAGGTCGGTGACATCCTCGTTGCGCATGCGGATGCAGCCTGACGAAACGGCATAACCGATCGTCCAGGGCGCGTTGGTGCCGTGGATGCGGTAAAGCGTCGAGCCGAGATACATGGCGCGTGCACCAAGTGGATTTTCCGGGCCGCCGTCCATGCGGGCGGGAAGATAGTGTCCCTTGGCCGCCTCGCGGGCGATCATCTCCTTCGGCGGTGTCCAGCCTGGCCATTCGGCCTTGCGGGTCACCTTGTGGGCACCGGCCCATTCGAAGCCCGGCTTGCCGACGCCGACGCCGTAACGCCGCGCTTCGCCGTTGCCGGTGACCAGATAGAGGAAGCGGTTATTGGTATCGATGACGATGGTGCCGGCCTTTTCCTTGCTGTCATAGGCAACGGTCTGCGGCAGGAATTGCGGATCCAGTTGGCGGACCGGCCGCTGGGCGCGGGTCATCGCTACCGGCTGCGCGACGCCGGCGCCGGAGCGCTGGACGCGCTTCTGGAAAAGATACTGTTTTCGGGTGGCGCCCGGCTGCTGAACCGCGATAGGCCGCTGCTGGCGATAGACGACGCGCTCGGGCGTGCCGCCAAGCTGGGTTACCCAGGGCGCGGTGAGGTCCGGGCTGATGACGACCGGCGGCCGGTTCTGGTACCGGTCCTGCGCCTCCGCAAGACTGGTAAGCGCAACGAGCATGGATGTGGCAAGGATCAGGGTTTTCTTCATCATCGGACGGACTCACTACCTTTCGCCGGAAACTCTCATAGCTCCGCCGTCCGCGGTTCAGGCGGATGACGAGCGGCATGGACGCCAAAAAAACATTGGCGGAATGGAAGGATCGTGGCATCCGCCAGCAACCGAATGGTAAATGCCGGTTCATTAAAAGCCGTTGGCCGGGATAAAGCTTTGGGTAGGGTTATCGCCGTCTTTAGGGCTATGGTTGGCAATTGGTAAACTGCAGCGCCGCGCCCCGGGCCTATGCCGCAAGGGCCGCTGCAAACTGTTTAACATTGAGTTTGGGAGATACGTGTGACGGCAAAAGGCATCATCATCGGAGAGGACGGCGTCGACCGCTGCGCCTGGCATGCCAATCTGGCGGACTATCAGCGCTACCACGATGAAGAGTGGGGCAAGCCGATGGCCGACGATATCCGGTTGTTCGAGAAGATCTGCCTGGAAGGTTTTCAATCCGGTCTCTCCTGGCTGACGATCCTGCGCAAGCGCGAGGCGTTTCGTGCTGCCTTTGCCGGGTTTGACTTCGATGTCGTGGCACAGTTTGGCGATGACGACATTGCCCGCTGCCTTGCCGATGCCGGGATCGTGCGCCATCGCGGCAAGATCGTCTCGACCATCAACAATGCCAAACGGGCGCAGGAACTGAAGGCCGAGTTCGGCTCGCTGGCGCGCTATTTCTGGAGCCACGAGCCGGGAGGCAACGAGCGGCCGAAGGTCGTCACGTGGGAGGCGATCGTCGCCAATCCGACCACGCCGACCTCGACGCTGATATCAAAGGATTTGAAAAAGCGCGGCTGGACCTTTGTCGGCCCGACCACCGTCTACGCCTTCATGCAGGCGATGGGCCTGGTCAACGATCACATCGAAGGCTGCTATTACCGCAGTAGGATCGAAGACCTGCGGGCCGCATTCGTGCGGCCTTAGAGGCATCGCCCGGCCGGGAACGGATCGCTCTAGAACAGATCGTCGGGCATGCCGTGTAGCCGGGTGGTGGGCCGGTTGTTCTGATAGAGCAGCCCGACGGCGAAGATCACCAGCATGGCGCCGATCACCAGCCACTCGCCGTTGCCGGACATGGACATGCCAGGAATGATGTTGGAGCCTTGCAGTATCCACAAGCCACCGAGCAAGATGATGACGATGCCTGCGATATTCTTGAATACCTTCATGACGTCCTCCACGCGCTGAAGGAAATTATGTGCTCAAGGCGGCGCGTGGTCAATATCGGTGAAAAAAGGCCGGTCCAGCGGCTGATGCAAGCTCCGGCATGAGGCTTTGCGGGTATTGGCCATTGCCGATCATGCCGCGGCCGATCTCAGCGGTCCACCGTTGAAAAAGCAAAGACGCCCTGCATGCGGCCGCTGGCGGCCGAGGCATCGATCGTTGATGTCCCGATGCAATAGACCCGGCCGGATGGAGTGTCCGTGCAGTAACAGAAGGATGAGGCCGCAGCCGTTGCCTCTTCCAGAATGCTCAGCACGATCTTGCGATGATTTTCCGCATATCCGCGGATGATATCCAGCAACCCGCAGAACTCCCGCTCAAGCGCGTGAAGACGCTGCGCCATCTCGCCGACGGAGAAGATACCGGTGGAGAGATCACAGTGCCAGCCTTCGATGACATAGTCATGCCCGGTCAGGTCGGTGATCCACTCTTCGTGGGCGCGCCTGTCCTCAGGAAGGATCGTACCGAAGCCCGGTTTCACGAATCTGAGCATGATATTCCATTTTCAACGGCCGCTTGTGGGCGGTATTTTCAAGTCTGAGACACTTTCTGCAGCGTGTTTGGCGCCCTCATCAAAAAGGCGCTTTACCGGCAGCTGGAAAAGCGCTGATCTCATGATGCGCCACAGTGTTGTAATCGGCAGAAATTGGTCTTCATGGTTTCAAAAAATAGTCGACAAAAGCTTTCGCCGAAACGGCGGCAAGTGATCATTGATTCTCCCTTTAGCGTATTGAAATCGCCGGATACAACTCTTGATTTTATGAAAAGCTGCAATCCGTGAATCTCATTCAAGGCGAGTTGATCCGGCAATTGCAGGCCTATCGGCTGAAGGTTGGGCTGACGCAGGCAGACATTGCCTGGAAGCTGGGGTTTTCTCTGCCAACGGTGTCCCGCTGGGAGCGCGGCATCTGCACGCCGGACCTGCGCGCCACCGGTGCCATCGTTGATTTCCTGCGCCGCGCCGATGCGCATACGGAAAAGGTCCTGTTGCAGTCGATCCTGTCTGCCAAGGACAGCCGCAATCTCTGGGAAGGGGAGGATATCCGCTATCTCGCCGGTTCGCGGCAGGAATTCATCGATACGCCGCTGATGCGGACGATGGTCGGCAAGGGTATCCGCCGCTACATGACCGGGCTCTATCATGATTTCATCGAGGATCAGACGATTGTTGCCAGCCTGAAATCCGGCGAACTGGCCAGCATCGATTTCTACGGCGGCGCGGCGATGTCGGTGACCAGCATTCCTGATGGGGTCGTGCAGGTCAAGCGGATGAGCTTCCAGTCGGAGGTGGTCGGCGTCATTCGCGGCGATACCCATTCGATCCTCATTCCAGCGGCCGAAGCGCCGATGAGCCAGGGCACGATCGTTCGCACCTGGGATACACTGCTCAGGCCGCTTTAGGCCCGTGCCGCCGTGCAAAGACTTGCCGCCTCGGCCCTGATCGGATAGGGAAAGCGCCAAATCCCTGAGTGATCGCGCATGTCCGATCGACGCTGAAAGTGCCCGTGCCATGAACGACAAAAAGAAGAAGCCACAGAAGCTGAAGGCCCGCCTGCCGCGTGGTTTCGTCGATCGCTCCGCCGCCGACATCCGCGCCGTCGACGAGATGACCGCGAAGATCCGCGAAGTCTACGAGCGTTATGGTTTCGATCCCGTCGAAACGCCGCTGTTTGAATATACCGACGCACTCGGCAAATTCCTGCCCGACAGCGACCGCCCGAACGAAGGCGTGTTCTCGCTGCAGGATGATGATGAACAGTGGATGAGCGCCCGTTACGATCTGACGGCGCCGCTCGCCCGTCATGTCGCTGAAAATTTCAACGATATCCAGCTGCCCTACCGCACCTACCGCGCCGGCTACGTCTTCCGCAACGAGAAGCCAGGCCCCGGCCGCTTCCGCCAGTTCATGCAGTTCGATGCCGACACGGTCGGTGCCGCCGGTGTCCAGGCGGACGCCGAAATGTGCATGATGATGGCCGATACGATGGAAGCGCTGGGGCTTAAGGGCCAGTTTGTAATTCGCGTTAACAATCGCAAAGTTCTTGACGGCGTGCTTGAGTCCATTGGACTTGGCGGTGATGAGAATGCCAATGCTCGGCTGAACGTTCTGCGGGCATTGGACAAGCTTGATAAATTTGGAGTTGAAGGCGTCGCATTGTTGCTAGGCGAAGGACGCAAAGATGAAAGCGGCGATTTTACAAAAGGCGCGAAGCTCGATCCGGGGCAAATTTCGCGCCTACGCTATTTTATGACCCTCCGCTACAGGCCTTATGACGCCGACCCACAATTAAAGACAATGAATCCGGTGTTTGGATATGTTGCAGAGGATGCTCCTGCAACTTCGGACCCCATTTTCAAAGACATGCTTACGGCCATGGAAGAAAGTGACTACGGCAAGAACAGCAGATTTGCAGAGGGTGTGACAGAATTTAGAACAATGGCTGCATTGTTCTCTGCTGCTGGCTACGATGACGGTCGTGTGATTATTGACCCGTCTATCGTCCGAGGTCTCGAATATTACACCGGCCCCGTCTTCGAGGCTGAACTCCAGTTCGCCGTCACCAACGAAAAGGGCGAAAAGGTCGTCTTCGGCTCGGTCGGCGGCGGCGGCCGTTATGATGGTCTCGTCTCTCGCTTCATGGGCCAGCCGGTTCCGGCGACGGGCTTTTCGATCGGCGTCTCGCGCCTGATGACGGCGCTGAAGAACCTCGGCAAGCTCGGCATGGAGGAGGTGATCGCCCCGGTCGTCGTCTGCGTCATGGACCGCGATACGGAAAGCCTCGGCAAGTACCAGCAGTTCACGCAACAGCTGCGTCACGCCGGCATCCGCGCCGAAATGTATCAGGGTAACAAGAAGAATTTTGGCGACCAGCTGAAATATGCCGACCGCCGCGGCTCGCCACTCGCCATCATCCAGGGCGGTGATGAACGCGCCCAGGGCCTCGTGCAGATCAAGGACCTGATCGAAGGCAAGCGCCTGTCCGGCGAGATCGAGGACAACACCACCTGGCGCGAAGCCCGCGTGGCGCAGGTCTCGGTGCCGGAGGGTGACCTCATCGCCAAGGTTCGCGACATGCTGGCCGAGCAGGCGGAAGACCGGGCGCGGGCCAACAAGGGCGCCTGAATTTGAGGAGAGTGGTTTCTGCTTCGGGCCTAGCTTTTGGCTTCCTTCTTCTCCCCCAGCTGGGAGAAGGTGGTGCACAGAGGATGAGGGGGAGCCACAGCTTGTGAATATGCCGAACCGCCCCCTCGTCGCCTCGCTGTCACACGGCACTTCTCCCCGCAGGGGAGAAGAGGGCGGATGTGGCGCCTTCGAGAAACAGGATCGACAATGGTAGCGCTCCTTTCCATCCATCATATCCAACTTGCCATGCCTGCGGGCGGAGAAGATCAGGCTAGGGCGTTCTACGCTGGCATGCTCGGCATCCCCGAGCGGGAAAAGCCCGCCAATCTGGCCAGGCGTGGCGGTTGCTGGTTCGAGGCCGGTGCGCTGAAGGTGCATCTCGGCGTCGAGGCTGATTTTCGTCCGGCACTCAAGGCTCATCCGGCCTTTTGGGTGGATGACGTCGCCGCTTTAACGAAAAACCTAAGGGCCGCGGGCTGCCAGGTTGTTGAAGATGAGCCGCTTGAAGGATATGAGCGGGTCTATATCCATGATCCGTTCGGCAATCGCATCGAGCTGATTCAACCTTTGGTGCCTTGAAGGATAGTTGCCGGTTCATGCCCCTGATCAACCTCCCAGCCTTTGCCGCTGACCTGCTTGCCGATTTCGAGCGGCTGGGGACGCTGCGTGTCGATACGCCGGTGATCCAGCCGGCCGAGCCGTTTCTCGATATGGCCGGCGAAGACCTGCGCCGCCGTATCTTCATGACCGAGAGCGAGACCGGCAAGAGCCTGTGCCTGCGGCCGGAATTCACCATTCCCGTCTGCCTGCGCCATATCGAAACCGCCACCGGCACGCCGCAGCGTTATTCCTATCTTGGCGAAATCTTCCGCCAGCGGCGGGAAGGGGCAAACGAATTCTATCAGGCCGGCATCGAGGACCTCGGCGAAACGGATGTGGCCAGCGCCGACGCCCGTGCCATCGGTGACGCCATCGCCATTCTCACGGCGCGCCTGCCGGGCAAAAAGCTTGATGTGACGCTCGGTGATCAATCGGTGTTCGAAGCCGTGGTCGCTGCCTGCGGTCTGCCCGCAGGCTGGCAGAAGCGCCTGATCCATGCCTTTGGCAATTCTACCCAGATCGAAACCCTTCTGACGCGGCTGTCGAGCCCGCAGCCGGTGACGGGCTTAAGCCCCGAGATCGAGGCGCTGCTGGCGTCGGGTGACGATGCGACGCTGATTGCCCATCTCGACGAGACGATGGAAGCGACCGGCTATTCCACCAATGCCAGCCGCAGCCCCAAGGAAATCGCAGCAAGGCTGAAGGAAAAGCGGGCGCTGGAAAAGACTGCGCTCGATGGCCGCACGCTGGCTGTTCTGCGCGAGTTCCTGTCGTTGAACATGCCGCTTGCCGATGCACCGGCCGCCCTGTTTGCGTTTGCGCAAAAATCCGGCCTGACGCTCGATGGGGCGCTGTCGCGGTTTGATGCGCGTGTCGCAGCGCTCGGCAATGCCGGTGTTGATGCAAAGACGCTGACCTACCGCGCCGCCTTTGGACGCCCACTCGATTATTACACCGGCATGGTCTTCGAGATCGTCATTGAAGGATCTTCGGCGGTTCTTGCCGGTGGTGGTCGTTTCGACCGGCTGATGACGCTGCTCGGCGCGAAAGAGCGCATTCCAGCCGTCGGCTTCGCGCTCTGGCTCGACCGGATGGAGCAGGCACTTGCCAGGCCAAAAGGAGAGGCCGCCCAATGACCATCACCATCGCGCTGCCTTCAAAGGGCCGGATGAAGGACGATGCCTCCGCCATCTTCGACAAGGCGGGCCTGAAGATCGTCGCTGTTGGCAACGAGCGCTCCTATCGCGGCCGTGTCGAGGGGCTCGACGATGTCGAGATCGCCTTCCTCTCGGCGTCGGAAATCTCCCGCGAGATCGGCTCAGGCTCGATCGATTTCGGCGTGACCGGCGAAGACCTGATCCGCGAGGGCCTGTCGGAAGCTGATGCCCGCGTCGAATTCTGCGCCCGGCTCGGTTTCGGCCACGCCGATGTCGTTGTCGCCGTTCCGGAAATCTGGCTTGATGTCGATACCATGGCCGATCTCGGCGATGTCGCCGCCGATTTCCGCGCCCGTCACGGCCGCCGTCTGGCGATCGCCACCAAATACTGGCGCCTGACCCAGCAGTTCTTCTCGTCCCAGCACGGCATCCAGCTCTACCGCATCGTCGAAAGCCTTGGTGCGACCGAGGGCGCACCGGCCTCCGGTTCGGCCGATATCATCGTCGATATCACTTCGACCGGCTCGACGCTGAAGGCCAATCACCTGAAGATCCTGTCGGATGGCATCATGCTGCGGTCGCAGGCGTGTCTGGTGCGGGCGCGCAAGGCCGGACATACGGATGATCCGCTGGTGGCAAAGATCATCGAGGCGGTGCAAGGCGCTGTCGCCTAGCGTTGCAGCCGGACGGTGTCATTCTTTTGAGGTTTGACGCAGGAGCGCCGCGTAATCGCGGCGTCCTGAGAAGATGTTGGTGATCCAGACAGTCTGATCGTGAACGACGTAGAGGATGACAGCTTTCCGCTCGAAGGGGACAACACGGATGCCCGGCCCGAGATCATCTCTCGATACGCCAGCGAAGGGTGCATTCCCAATTTTCTGACAACGCTCGAAGAGCCGGTCACTGAACCGGGCGGCCGTCACCACATCGAAGCTTGTTTCCAAGACGTAGTTGAACAACTGCTCGATATCTTCAACAGCATCGGCGCGAAATTCGACCGGAAAGCGCTGCATCGCGATCAACTGTTGTGTTTTGCATAAAGCGCGTCCAGCCGCTCGCGCACCTGTTTGGCGCTCAAGTTCGGTCGAGGGTCTTCGAGCGACTGCTTCACGCGGATGCGCAGTGCCTCGATACGCTCTTCATGTTCTTCTTCCAGACGCAGCCAGGTTCGCATCGCTTCGCGGATGACCTCGCTGGTCGAGGCGTGGGAGCCTGCTTCGATGCGGCTCTTGATCGCATCCACCATTTCGGAGGGGAGCGTGATGCTCAGTTTTTCGACCATGGGATAACTCCAAAGTTTATCCAAGGGAAGGTAGGATAAAATGCTACCGGGCGCAATCTGCGCGGTGGATGCCTTTTGGGTCTGCTTTAAACACGTTGCCAAAAACTCCAAAATCCCACCCTGACATTTTGAACCGGGCCGACTTATATTCGAACTCCCACCACAAGGAGTTCCTCATGGCCGATCTCAGTTCCTTTCCGATCACTGCCCGCTGGCCTGCCAAAAATCCGGATATCATCCAGCTCTATTCGCTGCCGACGCCAAACGGCGTGAAGGTTTCCATCGCGCTTGAAGAACTCGGCTTGCCCTATGAGCCGCATCTCATTTCCTTCGGCACCAACGATCAGAAATCGTCGGAATTCGTTTCGCTCAATCCGAACGGCCGCATTCCCGCAATCATCGATCCGAATGGCCCGGGCGGAAAGCCGCTCGGCCTGTTCGAATCCGGCGCCATCCTCGTCTATCTCGCCGAAAAAACCGGCAAGCTCATTCCGGCCGATGCGGCCGGACGTTACGAGACGCTGGCATGGGTGATGTTCCAGATGGGCGGCGTCGGGCCGATGTTCGGCCAGTTCGGGCATTTCTTCAAATTCGCCGCCGACAAGGTCGCCAACAATTCCTACCCTGTGGAGCGCTATCGGGATGAGGCCAAGCGGCTTCTCGGCATTCTGGAGGCCCGTCTTGAAGGCCGCCAGTGGCTGATGGGCGATCAATATACCATCGCCGATATCGCCACCTATCCGTGGATCGAGGGCGCCCGCAAATTCTATGGCGGCGCCGACGTGCTGGAATACAAGAGCTTCCCGAATGTCATGGCCTGGGTCGATCGCGGCCTTGCCCGTCCGGCGGCGCAGAAGGGCATGGAAATCCCCAAGCGCGATTGATCGTGATCTCGCCATCGTCCGCCCGAGTTGACGGCACTCGGGCGGACAGGCTACGTCTTGGGAAAAGAAGCATTCTCGACGGGTGAACACACGTGACAGGCAGACTGGTTGTGGTTGGCGGCGGACAGGCCGCCTTTGCGTTGGTGGCCAAATTGCGGGCCTTGAAGGACGAGCGTCCGATCACGATCGTCGCAGCGGAAGCAAGCCATCCCTACCAACGGCCGCCTCTGTCGAAGAAATACCTGCTGCGTGAAATGGATCTCGACCGGCTGCTCTACCGGCCGGAAAGCTGGTACGCCGAGCACAATATCGATATCCGCCTCTCGACCTCGGTCACGGCGATTGACCGGTCTGCCAAGACCGTCACTCTCAGCGACGGCTCGACGCTTCAGTATGACGTTCTGGCGCTCGCCACCGGCTCGACCCCGCGCAAACTGCCGGCCAGTGCCGGCGGTGATCTCGACGGCGTTTTCGTGGTGCGCGATTTCACTGATGCCGACCGTCTCGCCGAGGAGATGAAGCCGGGCAAACACGCGCTGATCATCGGCGGCGGTTATATCGGCCTCGAAGCAGCCGCCGTGGCGCGCTCCAGCGGGCTTGATGTGACGGTCATCGAAATGGCCGACCGCATTCTGCAGCGGGTCGCCTCCGTTGCCACGTCCTTTCTCGTCAAGGACATTCACATCTCGCGCGGTGTCGACATCCGCGAAGGCACGGGCCTCGTGCGGCTGGTCGGCACCGACGGACGGGTGACCGCGGCGGAACTGACGGATGGCTCGACCATTCCGGTTGATCTGGTGATCGTCGGCATCGGCGTCACCGCCAACGACGCGCTGGCCGATGCTGCCGGTCTGGAAGTTGCCAATGGCATTGTCGTCGATGGTTTTGGCCGCACCTCCGATCCGGCCATCCATGCGATGGGTGATTGCGCCGTCCAGCCCTGGAAGGACATGCGCATCCGGCTGGAATCGGTCCAGAACGCGGTCGACCAGGCGGAAGCTGTCGCGGCACTGTTGGCCGGTGGCGAAGCGCCCTATCAGCCAAAGCCCTGGTTCTGGTCGGATCAGTATGACGTGAAGCTGCAGATCGCCGGCTTTGGCCACGGCCATGACGAGACGGTCGTACGCAAGGGACAGCGCGAAGGCAGTGTCTCTGTCTGGTATTTTACGGCCGGCAAGTTGGTCGCGGTCGACGCGCTCAACGATGCCAAGGCCTATGTCACCGGCAAGAAGCTGCTCGATCTCGGCCTGACGCCGGATCGTGCCATCCTTGAAGATCCACAGACAGACCTGAAGACGCTTCTGCCGTAGCCGCCAAGTCTATTTACTGATGGTGGGTGAAGAAGCGCCCGCGGGCTTCCAGCTGGAAGCGGGGGAAGAAGAACACGCCGAGGATCGAGCCTGAATAGCGCTGTTCCAGCCCCGTGGATTCGCCGATGCAGAACACCGGTTGTTTCTGGCCGGACGGCAGGATGATCGTGGTCGAGAAGCAGAAGGATGACGAGGTCGTGGCCGCCTGTTCGAAAAGCGCCAGCACATGGTTGCGGTCGGCGCTGTCATAGCAGCGGACCAGATTGAGCAGGCCACACTCCGGCTGATTGAGCCCATGCATGGCAGCCGCACTGTCGCCGAGACGGAACAGCCCGTTCGACAGGTCGCCCGACCAGCCTTCCGAAGAGCAGAATTGACCGAGCATCTCCAGCCCGCTTTCGCCATGGGCAAAGGAATCCGCGCCGGGCGGCTGTGAAAGGCTTGTTCTTGCAATTTTAAACAAGGCGGACCCCGGTATATTCACAAAATCCGAAATTCATTCGTCTGTTCCCGTAAGTGTTCACAAGAAACAATTTCCATTTCCCAGCAGGGTTGGACGGCTCGGCAAATACATGGCGAGGCGTGGTTCGCTGCAAGAAGGATAGAAAACTCAATTTTCAGGTCTTGGACGCGTTTGTCGGCAAGACAAAGCAAATTGTATGCGAGGAAAATCTATAAGCTTTGTGATCTGGAATCAAAAGGATGTTGGGTAAGCAGTTAATGTGGAGAAATTGAACTGTTTTATTGTCAATTCGTCCGAATTCTCGATCCCTGTGAATCTGTGGTTCACTTGGTGCGCTGTTATAATTGCTTTTTCTCTTGCTACAATGGTCTTTCGATAAAAATTTGCGATCCGAGATAAATAGTCAGGATTGCAGCGATTTGCGGCCGGTACAATCAGAGACTGATCCTGGATCGATGGCCGCGCCATCCGCAGGTATCCCACGGAACGCTCCGTCGCCCCGCCAATCCGTGAGCAGAAACGAAAAAGGGGCAGACCTTGCGGCCTGCCCCTTCTCAATCCGGAAACCCGGAAAGATCGATGGTCGTCAGTAGTAATAAGGCAAACGCCTTATTACATCATGCCGCCCATGCCACCCATGCCGCCCATGTCAGGCATGCCGCCGCCGGCCGATTCCTTCTTCGGCAGTTCGGCAATCATGGCTTCCGTGGTGATCAGCAGCGAAGCAACCGAGGCTGCGTTCTGCAGAGCCGTACGGACAACCTTGACCGGATCGACGATACCCATGGCGATCATGTCGCCAAATTCGCCGGTCTGGGCGTTGTAGCCGAAGTTGTCGGTGTTGCTTTCGAGGATCTTGCCAACGATGATCGAGCCTTCGTCGCCTGCGTTTTCAGCGATCTGGCGAACCAGCGACTGAAGTGCCTTGCGGATGATCGAGATACCAGCTGTCTGATCGTCGTTTGCGCCCTTGAGCTCGAGAACGATCGAGGCACGCAGCAGAGCCGTACCACCACCAGGAACGATACCTTCCTGAACGGCAGCGCGCGTTGCGTTCAGCGCGTCGTCGATACGGTCCTTCTTTTCCTTCACTTCGATTTCAGTCGCACCGCCAACGCGGATGACGGCAACGCCGCCAGCGAGCTTGGCAAGGCGTTCCTGCAGCTTTTCGCGGTCGTAATCCGAAGTGGTTTCTTCGATCTGGCCCTTGATCTGAGCAACGCGGCCTTCGATTTCAGCCTTCTTGCCGGAACCGTCGACGATCGTCGTGTTTTCCTTGGAGATCGAAACCTTCTTCGCACGGCCGAGCATTTCGAGCGTAACGTTTTCCAGCTTGATGCCGATGTCTTCGGAGATAACCTGGCCACCGGTCAGGATCGCGATGTCTTCAAGCATGGCCTTGCGGCGATCGCCGAAGCCCGGAGCCTTGACGGCAGCGATCTTCAGGCCGCCACGCAGCTTGTTGACGACGAGCGTAGCAAGAGCTTCGCCTTCGACGTCTTCCGAGATGATCAGGAGCGGCTTGCCGGTCTGAACGACGGCTTCGAGAACCGGAAGCATGGCCTGCAGGTTGGAGAGCTTCTTCTCATGGAGAAGGATGTAAGCGTCTTCCAGTTCGGCAACCATCTTTTCAGGGTTGGTGACGAAGTAAGGCGACAGGTAGCCGCGGTCGAACTGCATGCCTTCGACGACTTCGAGTTCGGTGTCGGCGGTCTTGGCTTCTTCAACCGTGATGACGCCTTCATTGCCGACCTTCTGCATCGCTTCAGCGATGTACTGGCCGATTTCCTTTTCGCCATTGGCGGAGATCGTGCCGACCTGGGCCACTTCGTCCGAAGTGCTGATCTTCTTTGCCTTGGCAACGAGGTCCTTGACGATGGCTGCGACTGCGAGGTCGATGCCGCGCTTCAGGTCCATCGGGTTCATGCCGGCAGCAACGGCCTTGCCGCCTTCGCGAACGATGGCCTGGGCAAGAACGGTAGCAGTCGTGGTGCCGTCGCCGGCGATGTCGTTGGTCTTCGAAGCAACTTCGCGGACCATCTGGGCGCCCATGTTTTCGAACTTGTCTTCGAGTTCGATTTCCTTGGCGACGGAAACGCCGTCCTTGGTGATGCGCGGTGCGCCGAAGGACTTGTCGATGATGACGTTGCGGCCCTTAGGACCCAGCGTTACCTTCACTGCGTCTGCGAGGATGTCGACGCCGCGCAGCATCTTTTCGCGCGCGGTACGGCCGAACTTAATTTCTTTGGCTGCCATGTTAAAAACTCCCGGGCTGGTGCCCAATTGGTTTTATGGAAAGTGAAAAGGCGGGAACCGGCTAAATCAGCCGATGATGCCCATGATGTCGGCTTCCTTCATGATCAGAAGGTCTTCGCCGTTGAGCTTGACTTCGGTGCCCGACCACTTGCCGAACAGAACGCGGTCGCCAGCCTTGACGTCGAGCGCGATGAGCGTGCCCTTGTCGTCACGTGTGCCGGTGCCAACAGCGACGATTTCGCCTTCCTGCGGCTTTTCCTTGGCGGTATCCGGAATGATGATGCCGCCCTTGGTCTTGGCTTCAGACTCGACGCGACGTACAACGACGCGGTCATGCAGCGGGCGGAAATTGGTGCTTGTCATTGTCTAATCCCTCGATCAAATGACTTCACGGACCGTCTTTGCGATCCGATGGATGGATGTTAGCACTCCTATTGCTTGAGTGCTAGCGGCTTGGAGATAAGGACGGCATCGAGGTGAGTCAAGAACGGCCCGGCAAGATTCTTTGCATCGGGAAATATGGTTGACTTGGTTTCCGCTTTTTTGTCTAACTTGCGCATGGGGTCTGCGAACTGCCCCACGAGGCGTCATGCCATCACTTCGCGTCCAATCCCACGAAAAGGACGTAAACCATGGCCTCGTATAACGCTATTTCCACCGAAAAACTTGCCCGCCTGATCGGCACGGCCAAAGGGCCGGTTGTTATTGACGTGCGCGACGATGAAGACTTCGCCGCCCAGCCGTTTCTTGTCCCATCGTCTTTCCGGCGTCCTTACGCCGACGTGCGGCGATGGGGGGCGGATTATCGCGGTCGCTGGGTGGTTGTGATTTGCCAGAAGGGTAAGAAGCTCTCCGAAGGCGTCGCTGCATGGCTCAGAAATGCCGGTGCCACGGCAGAGACGCTGGAAGGCGGATTCGAAGCCTGGCAGGCTGCTCGCCTGCCGCTCGTTCCAGTCGCTGCCCTGCCGGGTGAAAACACGAATGGCGGCACAGTCTGGGTCACGCGCTCTCGCCCCAAGATCGATCGTATTGCTTGCCCGTGGCTGATTCGCCGCTTCGTCGATCCGGCCGCGACATTCCTCTTTGTCGCTGCCCCTGAGGTTGAGGCCGTAGCAGATCGTTTCGATGCAACACCGTTTGATGTGGAAAATGTCTTCTGGAGCCACAGGGGAGAGAACTGCACCTTCGATACGATGGTCAAGGAATTTGGTCTGGCATTTCCGGCACTTCAGCATCTCGCCCTGATCGTCCGCGCCGCCGACACCGACAGGCTCGATCTGGTTTCCGAAGCCGCCGGACTGCTCGCGGCGTCGCTCGGTTTCTCGCGGATGTTCGCCGACGATCTGGAACAGCTGGAAGCGGGCATGACGCTCTACGATGCCTTCTATCGCTGGGCGCGCGACGCCACACAGGAAAAGCACGAATGGGTGCAGCACATCGCGAAGAAGGCCAAAGGCCATGAATGAGGCGGTAACCGTCATCCTGCCGCCATCGCATCCGACATTCGGCGAAGCCACCAAAGTCTGGGCGAAGATCGGTTTGCTCAGTTTTGGCGGCCCGGCCGGGCAGATCGCATTGATGCATAGGGAGTTGGTGGAGGAACGCCGCTGGATCTCCGAGAGCCGGTTCCTACATGCGCTGAATTTCTGCATGCTCCTGCCGGGGCCGGAGGCGCAGCAGCTTGCCACCTATATCGGCTGGCTGCTGCACGGCACACGCGGTGGCATCGTTGCCGGGTTGCTGTTCATTTTGCCGGGCTTTTTCGTCATCCTCGGCTTGTCGTCGGCCTATGCGCTGTTTCATGAGACCGACTGGCTGACAAGCCTGTTCTTCGGGCTGAAGGCGGCGGTGCTGGCCATCGTCGTCGAGGCGGTCATCCGCGTCGGCCGCCGCGCGCTCAAAACCCGCTTTGCGCTCATCGTTGCAGCGTTCGCCTTCGCAGCCCTGTTCTTTTTTGATCTGCCATTCCCGCTTGTCGTGCTGGCGGCCGGCATTGCCGGATATCTTGCCACGCGCCTGCAGCCCGCAACTGGCGAAAAAGCCATGGCGGCGGCGGCAAAGCAGATACTTGCCGATAAACCGTCGGTCATCGACAGCAGCTTTCCCGATGGTGCTTCAAGCTGGGGCCGCACGTTTCAGCTTCTTGCCACCTGGCTGGCGCTGTGGATCGCGCCGTTCGCCGTCATCGGTGTGATGCTTGGATTTGACACCGTTTACAGCGCCATCGGGCTGTTCTTCTCCAAGATGGCCGTGGTGACCTTCGGTGGGGCCTATGCGGTTCTTGCCTATGTCGCGCAGCAGGCGGTCGAGACCTATCATTGGCTCAAGCCCGGCGAGATGCTGGATGGTCTGGCGTTGGCCGAAACTACGCCGGGACCGTTGGTGCTGGTACTGTCCTTCGTCGGCTTCATGGCGGCCTTCCGTGCACCGCTCGGGCTCGATCCGCTTATGTCCGGCCTGCTCGGGGCGACGCTCGCCACATGGGTGACTTTCGTGCCCTGTTTCCTCTGGATTTTTCTGGGCGCTCCTTATGTCGAGGCCTTGCGCAACAACAGGGCTTTGTCCGGCGCGCTGGCGGCCATTTCGGCAGCGGTCACCGGCGTTATCCTCAATCTGGCCATCTGGTTCGGTCTGCACGTTCTCTTTTCCAGCGTGGAGCGCTTTGCTGCAGGGCCTGTTTCCATGCCGCTCCCCGTCTGGCAGACCTTCCAGCTACCGTCCTTCTGCCTGGCACTTCTGGCAGCCGCGCTGCTGTTTTTCTTCAAGCGCGGCGTCGTGACAACGCTTGTCCTCTGCGCGGCCGCCGGTTGGCTGATCCGCGGATTTTAGTGGTTCGATCCCGTTGCGCGCCGGAAACCTTGGAATTCCGCCGCCATTTTTCCCATGGAGACTTGTGTTTTTAACGTCTGCCTGCGATGTCAGCCCGACCATTTCTTTTCTGCGGGAAGCCAGCATGGCCGTTCGGATCAACAGTTTTCGCGACATTGCCAGCCGTTATGACGTCGTGCTCTGCGATGTCTGGGGCGTGCTGCACAATGGCGTCGAGGCGTTCAAAGGCGCCTGCGTGGCGCTGACGGAAGCGCGCGCCAAGGGGCTGACCGTCGTGTTGATCACCAACTCGCCCCGCCCGCATCCCGGCGTCATCGTCCAGATCCGCGGCCTTGGCGTGCCGGACAGCGCCTATGACCGGATCGTCACGTCAGGCGATGTCACCCGCGCACTGATTTCGGCCGGCCCGAAGAAGATCTATTTCATCGGCGCCGAAAAGGACCTGCCGCTGCTCGAAGGCCTGGGCGTCAGCATGGTTTCCTCCGAGGAGGCCGAGATCATTGTCTGCGCCGGCTTTTTTGACGACGAAAGCGAGACTGCCGAGGATTACCGCGCAACGCTGACCGGCCTTGCCAGGCGCAAGGTGCCGTTCATCTGCGCCAATCCGGATCTGGTGGTGGAGCGTGGCCACAAGCTCATTCCGTGCGCCGGCGCCATTGCCAAGGTTTACGAAGAACTTGGCGGCGAAACCCGGATTTCCGGAAAACCTTATGTGCCGATTTACCGGGCGTCCCTGACGGAAGCCAAGGCCGCGCGCGGCGGGCTCGACCTGTCACGGGTGATCGCGATTGGTGACGGCATGCCGACGGATGTCAAGGGCGCGCAGGATTTCGGTCTCGACGTCCTTTATATCAGCGCGGGCATTCACGCCGCCGAATATATGACCGGCGAAAAGACCGACGAATCCAAGCTGACGGCATTCTTGAAAAACGAGGGCGCCACGCCAAAATGGTGGATGCCAAGACTGGCTTGACGGATTGGCGCGATCGGCCCGCACGAGAGACGACTGGCGAACGGACATGACAGTTTTTCATCGCAACGAGACCCGCGAACCTCTTCCCGAAGCGCTGCGCGGCGGCGTCATCGCCATCGGTAATTTCGATGGCGTGCATCGTGGTCATCAATCGGTTCTGAACCGGGCGCTGGAAGAAGCGCAGGCGCGGGGCGTTCCGGCGCTGGTTCTCACCTTCGAGCCGCATCCCCGCAGCGTCTTCCGGCCGGACCAGCCGGTATTCCGGCTGACGCCGGCACCGCTGAAGGCACGCATCCTTGAAGGCATGGGTTTTTCCGCCGTCATCGAATATCCGTTCGACAAGACGTTCTCGCAGCTGTCCGCATCCGATTTCATCCGCTCCATCCTGATGGACTGGCTGCATGCGAGCCATGTGGTCACCGGTTTCGATTTCCATTTCGGCAAGGGCAGGGAAGGCGGGCCTGCCTTCCTCATGGCTGCCGGTGGCGAAAACGGCTTTGGCGTGACGCTGGTCGATGCGTTTCGGGATGAGAACGCCTCGGTGATCTCCTCCAGCCATATTCGCGGATTGCTGGGCGAGGGCGATGTCACCCAGGCGGCCGGTCTGCTCGGCTACCGCTATACGGTGGAAGCGGAAGTCATCGGCGGCAAGAAGCTTGGCCGCACGCTCGGTTACCCCACCGCCAACATGCAGCTGCCGCCGGAAGTTGAATTGCGCAACGGTATCTACGCCGTGCGCTTCCGCCGCGCCGATGGCAGCCTTCATGATGGTGTGGCGAGCTTCGGCAAGCGCCCGACGGTCGATAGCGACGGCATTGCCCTGCTCGAAACCTTCGTCTTCGATTTCTCCGGCGATCTCTATGGTGAAATCTGTTCGGTCTCCTTCTTCGGCCATCTGCGCGATGAGCTGAAGTTCGATGGTCTCGATCCGCTGGTGGTGCAGATGAAGCAGGATGATGCGGAAGCCCGCGCCTTGCTTTCCGGCGTCAAGCCGCTCAGTGTGATCGACAGCAAAATCGCATTCGGTCCGGATGCCAATTCCTAAAGGATAATGCCGATGGCTACCACGCCCCGCAGGCCCGTCAGCGCCATGGATGCCGCAGAGGCCCTGTTCAAACCGGCCAAGAAGGCACCGGTGCCAGCCGTCGAAAAGCGCGCTCTTCCGGAAACCAAGGAACTCGTGTCGATCAAGCTCGATAGCGCCGTACTGCATTATTTCCAGGACGACGGCCCGGGCTGGCAGGACCGCATCAACGATGCGCTGCGTGCCGCTATGCTGGCGAATCCGAAGGACTGACAGGGCTCACTTTCCCTCTTCTCCCCAGCGGGGAGAAGGTGGCCCGCAGGGCCGGATGAGGGGGCCGAAGGCCGCTTTTGTCGGGCTCAGAGTTTGCCGAAGGACCCCCTCATCGCCTCACTGCGCTCGGCACTTCTCCCCGCTGGGGAGAAGTGGGAGCCCGCCGCACGCTCCTTATCCAGTTAAAATCCGCACTTCATCGCCCTGAACCACATCGTTGTTTGAAACTTTGCCGTTCTCATCTTCCTTTTCACGCGAAAACCGCTTAAACAACCGGCCACCATGACCCGATATCGTCGATTGATACGTGATCAGCGAATTATTGGCCCGGCCTTCCCAGCGCTTTGATAGCCGCCGGAAGGTCCGGGTTTTCGGTGCTTCTCTGAAGCGCCCTCCGTTTCCCTTATGATATCCCGTTCGCACGCGCGGCGACACGCGCCCAGATATGATTGCTGAAACCATGACCGATACCGCTGAAAAGCTCGATTATTCCAAGACCCTCTATCTGCCGGAAACCGAATTCCCGATGCGCGCCGGTCTGCCGCAGAAGGAGCCGGAAACCGTTGCCCGCTGGCAGGAGATGGGCCTCTACAAGAAGCTGCGCGCCTCTGCCGCCGGCCGTGAAAAGTTCGTGCTGCATGACGGCCCGCCCTATGCCAACGGCAACATCCATATCGGCCATGCGCTGAACAAGATCCTCAAGGATACCATCACCCGTTCGTTCCAGATGCGTGGTTTCGATGCGAACTACGTTCCGGGCTGGGATTGCCACGGCCTGCCGATCGAATGGAAGATCGAGGAAGCCTACCGCGCCAAGGGCAAGAACAAGGACGAGGTCCCGGTCAACGAATTCCGCCAGGAATGCCGCGACTTTGCCGCCAACTGGATCAAGATCCAGTCGGCCGAATTCAAGCGCCTGGGCATCGAGGGTGACTTCGACAACCCCTACACGACGATGGCCTTCCATGCCGAGGCCCGGATCGCTGGCGAGCTCTTGAAAATCGCCAAGTCCGGCCAGCTCTATCGCGGCTCCAAGCCGATCATGTGGTCCGTCGTCGAGCGCACGGCACTGGCGGAAGCCGAGGTCGAATATGCCGATATCGAGAGTGATGCGATCTGGGTGAAATTCCCGGTGAAATACTCCGGCGGAGATCTCGTCACCCGCGTAGTCGACAAAGAAACCGGTGAAGAAACCGGGCAGATGATCGTTGTTGCGAAACCAGAGAGCTTGACGCAGGCATCCGTGGTCATCTGGACCACAACGCCTTGGACAATCCCCGGCAACCGAGCGATTGCCTATTCATCGCGCTATCCTTACGGTCTGTACGAAGTCATGACCGCAGAGAATGAGTTCGGACCTCAGCCCGGTGAAAAGTTAATCTTCGCAACGCGCCTAGCGAACGAATGCGCGGCGAAGGCTAAGGTTACTTTGGAGTTGGTCCGTGAAGTGACGCCAGAGGAATTGGCGGGAATCACTTGCCTGCATCCACTCTATGAACTTGGCTACGATTTCGAGGTTCCGCTGCTCAACGGCGACCATGTCACCGACGACACCGGTACGGGCTTCGTCCACACCGCCCCCAGCCACGGCGCGGACGACTTTGTCGTCTGGATGGATCACGCCCGGGATCTGGAAGCACGCGGTATCTCGTCGAAGATCCCGTTCACCGTCGATGATGCCGGTTTCTACACGGCCGACGCGCCGGGCTTCGGTCCGGATCGCGACGGCGGTGCCGGCCGCGTCATGGATGACAACGGCAAGAAGGGCAATGCCAACGAACTGGTGATGAAGGCACTGATCGAGGCGAAGAACCTGTTTGCCCGCGGCCGTCTGAAGCACAGCTATCCGCATTCCTGGCGCTCGAAGAAGCCGATCATCTTCCGCAACACGCCGCAATGGTTCGTCTACATGGACAAGGACCTTGCCGATGGTACGACGCTGCGCTCGCGGGCGCTGTCTGCCATCGACAACACCCGTTTCGTCCCGGCCGCCGGCCAGAACCGTCTTCGCGCCATGATCGAAAACCGTCCGGACTGGGTGCTGTCCCGTCAAAGGGCGTGGGGCGTGCCGATCGCCGTCTTTGCCGACGTTGAGGGCGAAGTGCTGGTCGATGAGGCCGTCAACGCCCGCATCATCGAGGCCTTCGAGGCTGAAGGTGCGGATGCGTGGTTCGCCGAAGGCGCCAAGGACCGTTTCCTCGGCAAGGACCACGACCATGCCAAGTGGAACCAGGTCATGGACATCCTCGATGTCTGGTTCGATAGTGGCTGCACCCACACCTTCACGCTGGAAGATCGCCCCGACCTGAAATGGCCGGCCGACGTTTATCTCGAAGGCTCCGACCAGCATCGCGGCTGGTTCCATTCGTCGCTGCTCGAAAGCTGCGCGACGCGCGGCCGCGCGCCTTATAATGCTGTCGTCACCCACGGGTTCACGATGGACGAGAAGGGCGAAAAGCAATCGAAGTCCAAGGGCAATGTCGTTGCGCCGCAGGACGTGATGAAGGAATCGGGTGCCGATATCCTACGCCTTTGGGTCGCCACAACCGATTACTGGGAAGACCAGCGTCTCGGCAAGGCGATCATCCAGACCAATATCGACAGCTATCGCAAGCTGCGCAACACCATCCGCTGGATGCTCGGCACTTTGGCACACGACAAGGGTGACGATATCGCCTTTGCCGATATGCCCGAGCTTGAACGCCTGATGCTGCACCGCCTGTCGGAACTCGACCAGCTGGTGCGCGAAGGCTACGATGCCTTCGATTTCAAGAAGATCGCCCGCGCGTTGATCGATTTTTCGAACATCGAGCTGTCGGCCTTCTATTTCGACATCCGCAAGGACGCGCTCTATTGCGATGCGCCGTCGAGCCTGCGCCGCCGTGCCTCGCTTGCCGTCATCCGCAAGCTGTTCGATTGCCTCGTCACCTGGCTTGCCCCGGTTCTGCCGTTCACCACGGAAGAGGCCTGGTTGTCGCGTGATCCGTCGGCCGTTTCGGTCCATCTGGAACAGTTCCCGCTGGTGCCGGCCGAATGGCGCGACGAGGCTCTGGCCGAGAAGTGGAAGAAGATCCGCGACGTCCGCCGCGCCGTCACCGGCGCACTGGAAATCGAACGCCGCGACAAGCGGATCGGCTCTTCGCTGGAAGCGGCCCCGGTCGTGCACATCGCCGATGCGGACCTGCTGCAGGCGCTGAATGGGCAGGATTTTGCAGAAATCTGCATCACTTCCGGCGTTACCATCGTTGCGGGCAAAGGCCCGGCGGCGGCCTTCTCCCTTGGCGATCTGGCAACAGTCAGCGTCGAGCCAACACTGGCAGAAGGCGTCAAATGCGCCCGCTCCTGGCGCATCACGGATGATGTCGGCTCCGATGCAGCGTTCCCGGATGTCTCCGCCCGCGATGCACAGGCGCTTCGCGAACTCGGCTACGCTTCTTAAGGGATTGTTTACCGGGTGAATTGCGTAATTGCGGCTCATCCGGTAAACCTGCCTGAAAATCGGCGGATTTATCCGTCATGGGCGCTGCAATGCCGCTCAAGTATCGATCGTGCCGGCACCGCTGGAAGGGTTTTCATGGGAATGACGCGAGAGTTTCGACTGTATGCCGGCCTGTTCGGCATTGTAACCGGCAGCTTTGTTCTGGCCGGCTGCATCGGCGGCCCGACCTATGGGACGGACAAGACCGCTGGCGAGCATCTGATGGACGACCTCGGCAGTTCCGTAAGCCTCGGGGCAACCAAGCCCAACAACCTCAAGTATCAGCCGCGTCCCGGTCTGGTGCTGCCCCCCTCGAATGAAACGGCGCAATTGGTCGAGCCACAGCAGAACCTGGCCACCAAGGACAATCCGCAGTGGATCGAATCGCCGGAAGACACGCGCCAGCGTCTGCGCGAAGAAGCCGACGCCAATGCTGACAATCCCAGCTATGTTTCGCCGTTGGCCAAGGCAAGCGCCAACGGCCGGGCCTTGACCAAGAGCGAGCAGACGCAGGCCTATCGCGACGCCCGCAAGGTCCAGATGGGGGCCTATGCCGACAAGCGCCGGTTCCTCAGCGACCCGCCACTCGAATACCGCAAGCTGCCGGAAGAGGCGACGGCGGATCTGGGCGAGCCGGAGCAGGTCAAGGAGCGCCGCCGCAAGAAGGAAGCCGCGATCAAGGGCAGCGGCAAGAAGTGGTACCAGGTTTTCTGATCCGGCATGTTCAAGATCCGCACGGCCACACCTGACGACGCAGGCACGATCCTGCGTTTCATCACCGAACTGGCAATCTACGAAAAAGCCGGCCACGAGGTCGAGGCGACGGTTCAATCGGTCACCTCTTCACTGTTCGGCGAAAATTCCGTTTCGCATGCGGCGATCTGCCAGCGCGATGGTGTGCCAGTTGGTTTCGCCGTCTGGTTCTTCAGCTATTCCACCTGGCTGGCGCGCAACGGGCTCTATCTTGAAGACCTGTATATCACGCCGGATCAGCGCGGATCGGGCGCCGGGCGCGCGATGCTGCGTTATCTGGCACAGATCGCGGTCGAGAAGGGATGCGGCCGCTTCGAGTGGAGCGTGCTCGACTGGAACGAACCGGCCATCAAGGCTTATGAGGCAATCGGCGCCGAGCCGCTGTCGGAATGGACACGTTACCGACTGTCCGGCGCGGCGCTTGAAAGCTTTGCTGCCGGGTAGGATTTACGGTTCGGCCGCTTAGCGCCTTCCGGCAAAGAATTCCCTGAGGATATCGGCCGCACTCTGACCGGAAAGGCCGGAATACACATCCGGCGCATGATGGCAGGTCGGTTGATGGAAGAAACGGACGCCATTATCGACGCCGCCGCCCTTCGGATCTTCGGCGCCATAATATAACCGGCGCAGACGGGCAAACGAAATCGCTGCCGCGCACATGGTACACGGCTCCAGTGTGACGTAAAGATCGGCGCCGTTCAGCCGCTCCGCACCGATGGCGCTTGCTGCCGCGCGGATCACTTCGATTTCGGCATGCGCGGTGACATCGTTGCGCTCGCGCGTGCGGTTTCCGGCGCTGGCGATGACCGCGCCATTGACGACAAGGACGGCGCCAACAGGCACTTCGCCACGCGCCGCCGCCATTCTGGCTTCTTCCAAGGCCAAATCCATAAACCGGCTCGTTTCAGCCATCGTTGAGACCCGTGATAATTTCTCTTAACCCAAGGGCTGTGACCTGATAGGACAGCCCAAAAGGCAGGCAACACAAATGACATTCAAAGACAAGCCCCAGCGGCCTGGCGGCAAGCCCGTACGGTCCGACAAGAAGCCCTATACCGGCGCGCGCAAGACCGCTGCCGATCATTCGGGCGAAACGAACGAAACGGAAAAGCCGCGTAAGCCACGGCCGGCGGCGGCAGAAACCGTCGGCGCCGATGTGCCGCAGCGTATTTCCAAGATCATGGCGCGCGCTGGCGTGGCTTCGCGCCGCGATATCGAGCGCATGATCATGGAAGGCCGCGTTTCGCTGAATGGCAAGCTGCTCGACAGCCCGGTCGTCAACGCGACGCTCGCCGATCACATCGAAGTGGATGGCCAGCCGATCCGCGGTATCGAACGCACCCGCCTGTGGCTCTATCACAAGCCGTCCGGCCTGGTGACCACCAATTCCGATCCGGAAGGCCGCCCGACCGTTTTCGACAACCTGCCGGAAGAATTGCCGCGCGTCCTGTCCATCGGCCGCCTCGACATCAACACCGAAGGCTTGCTGCTACTGACCAATGACGGCGGTCTTGCTCGCGTTCTCGAGCTGCCTGCCACCGGCTGGTTGCGCCGCTACCGCGTCCGTGCGCATGGATCGATCGACCAGGCAGCCCTCGACAAGCTGAAGGACGGCATCGCCGTCGACGGCGTGCTCTATGGCGCCATCGATGCGACGCTCGACAAGGTTCAGGGATCCAACGTCTGGATCACCATGGGCCTGCGCGAAGGCAAGAACCGCGAAATCAAGAACGTCATGGGCGCGCTTGGTCTCGACGTGAACCGGCTGATCCGCATTTCCTACGGTCCGTTCCAGCTCGGCGAACTGCCGGAAGGCCAGGCCCAGGAAATCCGCGGCCGCACGCTGCGCGATCAGCTCGGCCCGCGCCTGATCGAGGATGCCAAGGCGAATTTCGATGCGCCGATCTTCGACGCTGCAGCCGCCGAAGACGAAAAGCCGCAGAAGAACGAATGGGCAGCCGGAAAGCCGGAAGCCCGCGAACGCGGCGGTTTCAAGGAAAAGGCCGGCGACAAGCGCGAGCGTGCTCTGTCGCGTCTGGATACGACACGGCGTGATGACCGCAGCGGCGGCCGCGCTGACCGCAATGACCGTGGCGGGCGCGACGCGCCGGCTGCGAAATTTGACGAACCGAAGCGCGAACCGGGTTTCCGTGCCCGCAAGGCTAATGTCTGGATGGCGCCGGGCGCCAAGCCGCTGGCGGAAAAGAAGCCGAAGGACGCACAGGCTGCCGATGGTGCCGAGAAGCCAGTCCGCCGCGAGCGCCCGGAAGGGGCTCCGACGAGCAAGCGCTACGGCCGAAACAAGGACGGCGTGGCCGCCAAGTCTAACAGGAAGTTCGATCCGGACCGCAAGAAGGCCTCCGTCTACGACCGGCCCGACCGTGGCCCGCGTGTGATCGTCACCCGCGATTCCGACGATAACGATTGGATCCGCGCAACCGACGAGCCAAGCCGCGACGAAGGCCGTGGTGGCGACCGCCGGCGCTCCGGTGGTGATGATCGTGGTGGCCGCAGTTTTGGCGACCGCGCACCGCGTGGCGATCGCCCCCAGGGGGATCGTCCGCCGCGCCGCGATGGCGACAAGCCGTTCGGTGATCGCAAGCCGCGTGCCGAAGGCGCCCGTTCGTTCTCGGACCGTCCGCGAAGCGACCGGCCTGCCGGTGATCGCCCGCAAGGCGACCGTCCGCGCAAGCCCTTTGGCGAAAAGTCTTTCTCGCGTGAGGATGGCGACCGCAAACCCCGTGATTTCGGTGATCGTCCGCCCCGTGGAGATCGTCCCCAGGGTGACCGCCCGCCGCGCCGCGACGGTGATCGTCCGGCCGGTGGAAAATCGTTCGGCGGCAAGCCGGGTGGCGCAAAGCCGTTCGGCGCGAAAACCGGTGGTCCCCGCAAGCCCGGCACGGGTGGTGGCAAGCCCTCGGGCGGCCGTCCAGCCGGTGGCGGCAAGCCACGTGGACGCGGGAACTAAGCGCCGGTGCGGATCGTCGGTGGCGAGTTTCGCGGGCGCGGGCTCGCAACGCCCAATTCCAACGATATTCGGCCGACCACGGACCGGACGCGCGAAAGCCTGTTCAACATCCTGAGCCATTCCTATCCGGAAGCGCTCAGCGGTGGCCGTGTTCTCGATCTCTTTGCCGGTACTGGCGCGGTCGGGCTTGAAGCCCTGTCGCGCGGCTGCCGTCAGGCGCTGTTCGTTGAAATGGGCGCCGAGGGCAGGGGGCTCTTGCGCACCAATATCGAAGCGTTCGGCCTGACCGGCCGGGCGCGCGTCTTCCGCCGCGATGCGACCGATCTTGGTCCCGCCGGCACCGTCGAGCCGTTCAATTTCCTGTTTGCCGATCCGCCCTATGGCAAGGGTCTTGGCGAAAAGGCGCTGGCGTCGGCCGCCAGTGGTGGCTGGCTGGTGCCGGGTGCGCTTGCCGTTCTCGAAGAGCGGGCCGATGTGCATCCCGTCTTGCAGGATGGTTTCGACTTCATCGACGATCGCCTGTTCGGCGAAACCAAGATGCACTTCTACCGTTACCGCGCCGCGTAATACCGGAAAGACGCTGAGCATGACGCAAGGCCTCGAAACATTGAAAAAATCAGCGGATCCGACCGTTGCCATTGCCTTTGGCGGTGGCGGCGCGCGCGGACTTGCCCATATCCATGTCATCGAAACGCTGGATGAACTCGGCATTCGCCCGGTTGCCATTGCCGGTTCGTCGATCGGCGCGATCATGGGGGCGGGCATGGCGGCCGGCCTGAGCGGTGCCGATATCCGCGCCCATACGCTGGCAACGGTCGGCCGGCGCAAGGAGATCGTCAACCGGCTCTGGAGCTTGCGGCCAGCGAGTTTTTCGCAGGCGGTGGGCGGTTTTCGCGTCGGCCAGTTCAGCATCGAACGCATCCTGCCTGCCTTCTTGCCGGATGCCATTCCGAAGGATTTCGCCGGTCTGCAAATCCCGTTGAAGGTGATGACGACGGATTATTACGGGCAGACAGAGCGGGTTTGCGAGGCCGGTGACCTGCATCAGGCGCTGGCCGCTTCGGCCGCTCTTCCGGCCGTTTTCATGCCGGTGCGCATCGATGGCCGCGTGGTGATCGATGGTGGCATCTATAATCCGGTGCCGTTTGATCATCTGACGGGTCTCGCCGATATCGTCATCGCCGTCGATGTGGTCGGCGGACCGGATGGCGACGGCGAAACCATGCCGAGCCGGATCGACAGCCTGTTCGGGGCCAGCCAATTGATGATGCAGTCGATCATCGCTATGAAGATGAAGACGCATCCGCCGGATATCCTGCTCCGCCCTGAGGTCAACCGCTTCCGGGTGATGGATTTTCTGCGCGCACAGGAAGTCCTGACCGCGACGGCCGGGATCAAGGATCAGTTGAAAACAGCGCTCGATGCCGCCTTCAGTACAAGAGCCCGGGGCTGAGAAGGATCAATCGGCTCCGGCCAGGACGTCGTTTGCAGGCTTTGCCTTGCTGGCAGGGCCTGACGGCAGGATATCGTCGTCGGCGGCCAACGAGGGCGCTGCTTCGCGCCTCGGCTTGATCAGCGGCTCTGGCTTGACCGGTTCGAAATGCAGCATGTCGCGCCCGGCGCTGATGCCTTCAGCTTCCTGCACCACCAACCGGGCCTCGTCGCGGCGGCGGATATCGTTCATGATTTCCTGTGCCTCATTGTCGGCGATCCCCAGCCCTTCCAGCGTCTTGCGCCCGAAGACAAGCCCGGACTCGAATGTCTCGCGCAGTTCGTAATCGACGCCGCGCGCCCGCAAGGACAGGGTGTGCAGCCGGTCATAGGCGCGCGCATAAATCCGGGCATTCGGATATTCGGACTGGACCATGTCGACGATGCGGTCGGTGATTTCCTGTTTCTGGGTGCAGATGGCGACGATCTTGGCACGCTCGATCCCGGCAGCGCGCAGCACGTCGAGCCGCGTTCCATCGCCGAAATAGATGCGGAACCCGAAGGTCGCCGCCTGCCGGACGCGGGCGGCGGAATGGTCGATGATCGTCACTTCGCGGCCACCGGCCAGAAGAATCTGCGAGGCGATCTGGCCGAAGCGGGAAAACCCGATCATCAGCACATCGGCGCCGGCGCCATCAAAATCCTCTTCCAGCTCTTCCGTTGCTTCTTCCTGATCCTGCATGAGGAACCCGGCCAAGGCGGAGGCAGCAGGCGTCAGCGCCATCGAAAGGGTGACGACGGCGATCAACAAGGAAGCCCAACTGTCGGGAAACACCCCGGCCGTGGCGGCGGCCGTGAACAGCACGAAACCGAACTCACCGCCCTGCGGCAGCAGCAGGCCGATCCGCACGGCATCATTGTGGGGTGATCCGGTCAACCGGCAGAGCGTGTAGATGACCAGAGCCTTGACCAGCATCAGCAAGGGCACGGCGATCAGGATCAGCACATAGTTTTCAATGATGACACTAAGGTCGAGCGACAGCCCGACCGCCATGAAGAACAGGGCGAGCAGCAATCCACGGAAAGGCTCGATATCGGCTTCAAGTTCATGCCGGTAGGACGATTCCGCCAGAAGCACGCCTGCCAGAAACGCGCCCATCGCCATGGAAAGCCCGGCGAGTTGCATCAACGTGGCGGCCCCCAGAACGATGAGCAGCGCCGCCGCGATCATCACTTCGCGTGCGCCTGTGCGGGCAATGACCTGGAACAGCGGGTTGAGCAGATAGCGGCCGGCGGCAACCATGATCAGGATAGCGCCAACCGCTACGGCAAAATCCTGCAGGGGCGGCGTCGTATCTTCAGGGGCCTGCAGAGCGAGCAGCGGGATCAGCGCCAGAAGCGGCACGATCGCCAGGTCCTGTAGCAGGAGGACTGAAAAGGCGCGCTGGCCATAGCGCGTGTTGGTATCGCCATTCTCGTCGAGAATCTGCAAAGCAAAGGCCGTCGACGACAAGGCCAGTCCAAAGCCGGTAATGACGCTGCCGCTCCAGTCGAGCATGCCAAATCCGTAGAGGATGGCCGTAACGATCGAGCCGGAGAAAATCACTTGCGCGGTGCCAAGCCCGAAGATGTCGCGCCTCATCTGCCACAGACGCGACGGCTTCAGTTCAAGCCCGATGAGAAAGAGCAGGAAGACGATGCCGAGTTCGGCAAAGCCGAGGATCTGCTCGCCCTCGGTGATCTGGTGCAGCAGGGGACCGATGATGATGCCGGCGGCAAGATAGCCGAGAACGGTGCCGAGCCCGAGCTTCTTGAACAGCGGTGCTGCAACGACGGCGCCGCCAAGCAAGAGCAGGGCCTGTGAGGTGAGGGCAGGTGTCGTCGACATACGTGTTCTTTCCTGGCGCGCAGCGGCGTTTGCAGCTCTGGCGTGTCTGGCTGGGCAGGAGTTTGCCCGAAATTCGGCATTTGACCGGAGGCGGCGATCAAGAATCAGGATATGCCCTTGATGCCGGTCCTACTGCACAATAAATGGAGCGGGAATGAAAGGCTAAATCATGTCCGATACTATCGATTCCGGTGTTCTGCAGACAAGGGCGGCCGCGCTCGTCGATTTGGCGCTGAAAGCGGGTGCCGATCAGGCCGATGCCGTGGTGGTCCGGGGCCGCTCCCGCTCCGTCTCGGTGCGGTTGGGCAAGGTCGAGGGCACCGACGCTTCCGAAAGCGACGATTTTTCGCTGCGGGTTTTCGTCGGCCGCCGCGTCGCCAGCGTTTCAGCCAATCCGGGCTTCGATCTGAAGGTTCTGGCCGAACGTGCGGTGGCGATGGCCAAAGCCTCGCCCGAAGACCCCTATGCAAGCCTTGCCGATAGCGAGCGTCTGGCACGCTCCTATCCTGATCTCGAACTTTACGACCCGACGGATGTCTCGACGGAGATCCTGACGGCCGCGGCCCTTGAAGCCGAAGAGGCAGCGCTTGCCGTCAGCGGCGTTACCAATTCGAGCGGCGCCGGTGCATCCGCCGGCATGGGCGGTCTGGTTCTGGTTACCTCGCACGGCTTTTCCGGCGCCTATATGGGTACCCGTTTCGGCCGCTCCGTCAGCGCCATTGCCGGTGACGGCACCAAGATGGAGCGCGATTATGACTTCGACAGCCGCCTTTATTTCGCCGATCTGAAATCTGCGGCCGAGATCGGCCGCACGGCCGGCGAACGGGCGGTGGCCCGCATCGGCCCGCGCCAGGTGCCGACCCAGAAGAATGTCACCGTCGTGTTCGACCCGCGCATGTCGCGTGGTTTCGCCGGACATATCGCCGGTGCGATCAATGGCGCATCGGTCGCCCGCAAGACCTCGTTCCTGCGCGACATGATGGGCAAACCGGTGATGAAGGCCGGGATCACCGTTACGGATGATCCGCTGGTGGTGCGCGGTTCATCGTCCCGCCCGTTCGATGGCGAGGGCGTCACCGGGCAGAAATTGTCGATGATCGAGGATGGGGTGCTGCAGCAGTGGTTCCTGTCCACCTCGACCGGCCGGGAGCTGGGCCTGGAGACGAATGGACGCGGCGTGCGCGGCGGCACGGCAGTCTCGCCCTCGGCGACCAACTTTGCGCTGGAACCGGGCGATATCTCGCGCGAAGACCTGATCCGCAGCATCGGAACGGGCTTCTATGTTACCGAACTGATCGGTCAGGGCGTCAACATGCTCACCGGCGAATACAGCCGCGGCGCATCCGGCTTCTGGATCGAGAATGGCGAATTGACCTTCCCGGTTTCGGAAGTGACGATCGCCTCCAATCTCAAGCAGATGTTCTTTGCGATCACGCTGGCCGACGATATCGACCGCAAGTTCGGCGTTGCGGCCCCGACGCTTGCCATTGAAGGCATGACGCTCGCCGGTAAGTAAGCGCCCTACACGGATCTCTTTAACGCGGCTGATGCCGCGGGAAACGGAAGTTTGACATGAATGCCGTTCGCCCATCGCCGGAGCAATGGTCCAGCGATCTGGAACTGATCACGATGGCGGCGAAGGCTGCGGGTGAAAAGGCAATGTCCTATTTCCGCAAGGATCCGGACGTTCAGTGGAAGAACGGCGGCCGCTCGCCTGTCAGCGAGGCGGATTTCGCCGCCAACGATATCCTCAAGGAAAAGCTGCTGGCCGCCCGGCCAAACTATGGCTGGCTGTCGGAGGAAACTGACGATGACGAGGCGAGGCTCGGTTGCGACACCGTCTTCGTCGTCGATCCGATCGACGGAACCCGCGCCTTCATTGCCGGCAAGGATGTCTGGTGCGTCAGCGTCGCCGTCGTGCATCTTGGCCGTCCCGTGGCTGGCGTCCTGTTCGCGCCGGCACTTGGCGAATTGTTCCAGGCGGTATCGGCCGGTCCAGCCCTGAAGAATGGTGCGCCGATCACGGTCAAGCCAATCGGTGCGGACATTCTGCGGATCGCACTTGCGGAAGAGACGGTTGGATTGCTGGAGCCCGGTTATCGCGCCGGTGTGTCGCGCATTCCCCATGTGCCGTCGCTCGCCTACCGGATTGCGATGATCGCCGATGGCCGCATCGATGGCACGATCGTCAAGAAAAACGCGCATGACTGGGATATTGCCGCAGCCGATCTGATCCTGGAGAAGGCCGGCGGCGCGCTTTTCAATCTCGATGGGCAACCGCTTTCCTACAATCGCCCCAATGTGCGCCATACGGTCCTGTGTGCGGCGGCAAAGCCTGCGTTACCGGCGTTGATTGCAGCATCTCAAGGGCTGGAGGGCCATTGACCTTTCCGGCTGGATGCCGCAAACCACAAGCAAAATACGGCAAGAAAATTGGAAGGTCCGATGGCTCAGAATTTGGAAACTAAGCAGCGTCTGCATCTGGTGTTTGGCGGTGAATTGACGACACTCACCGGTGTCGAGTTCCGCGATCTGGAGAAGCTCGATGTCGTTGGCATCTTCCCGGATTATGACAGCGCGCTGACAGCCTGGAAATCCAAGGCCCAGCTGACCGTCGACAACGCGCATATGCGCTATTTCATCGTGCACATGCACCGGTTGCTGGATCCGGAACAGGCTTGATGCCGGGGCGTTTCGGGCAGGCAAGCTGCGCGGCTGAACAGGCCGCAGATGCGGCCGGCGATCGGGCTGGCCGCTGCACCGGAGTTTTGTCCTCATGACCCGATTGCTCGCCCGGCTGGCTTTGTCCAGCTACCGGTGGATCGGCACCGCGGTCTATCCACTCGTCTGGGGCTATCTTGCCGCCCGCGCCGCCAAGGGCAAGGAAGATAGCGCCCGCCGTCAGGAGCGCTATGGCCATGCCAGCGCGCCGCGTCCGCAAGGGCCGCTGGTCTGGTTTCATGCCGCCAGCGTCGGCGAGACCACAGCGATTATCCCGCTGATCAACGAAGTTTCGCGCCGCGGTATTTCGGTCGTGTTGACCACCGGCACGAAAACATCTGCGCGCATCGTCGCCGAACGGCTCGGCACGCGCGTCATCCATCAATATGTGCCGCTTGATTTCAAGCCGGCTGTCAGCCGTTTTCTCGATTATTGGGAGCCGGATCTGGCGATTATCGCGGAATCGGAGATATGGCCGATGACGATGATGGAACTCGGACGCCGCCATATTCCGCAGGTGCTGGTCAATGGCCGGCTGTCGGACCGCACCTTCGGCCGCTGGAAGAAACGTCTCTGGCTTGCCGATGCGCTGTTTGAAAACCTGGCCCTGGTCATCGCCCAATCCGAGGCCGATGCAGACCGTTTTCGCACGCTCGGTGCCCTGCCGGTGATGGTGTCGGGCAATCTCAAGGTCGATACCGATGCGCCGCCGCATGACAATAACGCGCTGAAGCATTACCGCCAGCAGATTCGCGATCGCAAGACCTGGGCTGCCATCTCCACCTTTGAGGGCGAGGAAAATGCCGCCGGCATGGTCCATCGCGTCCTCAAGGAACGCACCGGCCTCCTGACCATCATCGTGCCGCGCCATCCGGAGCGCTGCGATGCGATCGAAACGATGCTGACATCAAAGGGGCTGACGGTCGCGCGGCGCACCCGCAACGATCCGATTACGCCGGAAACCGACATCTTCCTCGGCGATACGATCGGCGAAATGGGGCTCTATCTGCGTTTGACCGAGGTGGCCTTCGTCGGCCGCTCGCTGTTTGGCGAGGGCGGGCAGAACCCGCTCGAGCCGGCCATGCTCGGCTGCGCCATCCTGTCGGGCGGCAATGTCCAGAACTTTCGCGATACCTACCAGATGCTTGCCAAGAACGGCAGCGCCAAGATCATCCGCGATGTCGAGATGCTGGCCAAGGGCGTGAATTATCTTTTGGTCAACGACGAGGTTCGTCGCAAGATGATCGATGCCGGGCTCGAAACCGTGCATGAAATGCGCGGGGCATTGTCGGCGACGATCAGGGGGCTTGAACCCTATATCAACCCGCTGACGGTGAAGGCACGGCTGCAGCCCCGCGGCGATAACTGACGTTTTCTTCTGGTGAGACAGTGATGACGACCGACAAGACCATTTCCGGCATTCTCTTCGACAAGGACGGCACGCTGCTCGATTATGTGAAGAGCTGGGTTCCGGTGAATTACGAAGTCGCCAGCATCGCCGCCAATGGTGATGCCGATCTCGCAAGACGCCTGCTGGTCGCCGGTGGCATGGACCCGGATACCGGCCATGTGCTGCCCGACAGCCTGCTTGCTGCGGGCAACACGGTCGAGATCGCCACAGGCATGGTCGCCGCCGGCGCGCCCTATACGGTCGAGGCGCTGACGGTGAAGCTTGATGGGCTATTTTCCAATTCGGCCGAATATGCGGTACCGGTCACCGATCTCGCCAGCTTCTTTGCAGACCTGCATGCCAAGGGTTACCGCCTCGGCGTTGCCTCCAGCGACAATGAGCGCTCGATCCGCGAAACTGCCAAGCGCTTCGGCTTCGACGGCTACCTGCATTATGTCGCGGGTTATGACAGCGGCTTCGGCACCAAGCCGCAGCCCGGCATGGTGCATGGTTTCTGCGCGGCGACCGGACTTGAGCCGCACCAGGTCGCCGTTGTCGGCGACAACAATCACGACCTGCACATGGGCCGCAATGCAGGCGTCGGCCTGACCGTTGCCGTCCTCACCGGCACCGGCTCGCCGCAATCGCTTGCGGCGGCATCGGATCATTGCCTGAACGACATCACCGAACTCGAGACGGTGCTGGTTTAACGTCCGATCGGCTTTTTACCGGAACAACTGCATCAGCAACGATGGCGCGTTGTTGGCGATGTTGAGCGCTTGAACGGCCAGCTGGACTTGGGCCTGGACGGCTTTGAGCTTGGTCGAGGCATCGTTCATGTCGGCGTCCACCAGGCGGCCGATGCCCTTCTGGATCGTCGAGGTCAGTGTCCGGTTGAAGTCGGTCTGCATGTCGATGCGCATGCTGAGCGATCCGAGCGTCGCGGCGCGGTCAGTCAGCGTCTTGTGGATATCGTCATAGCGTTTCAGCAGAAGATCGGTTGCGGTTTCAACCAGGTCAGCAGGCACTTCGCCCATATGCGAGGCGCTGAACATATCGTCGGTACCAAGACCGATCTGGGTGCGGCCGTTAAAGGCTGGCAGCCATGCGGTGGTCTTTGCGGGGTCCGGGTGCGGCACGCCGCCGGTCATTCCGTCGGCCTGCGGCGTATCGACCAGCCCGTTCTGGGCCGAGGTGCTGCCGTCGGCGTTCTTGTAGGTGGCGGGGCCGAAGACGTTGAGGTTGCTGTCGCCATAGATGTTGATGATGCCAACCGTTCCCTTGGTGTAGCTGGCAACGATGCCGCCAAAGGCGACGTTGGTATCCGGGGGGCTCATCTCGATGTAGTTCAGTGTTTTGCCATTGCCGTCGACATAGCTTTTTTCGGTGTAGTGCAGATCGCCCGGTGCCAGAAGGTTGCGTCCGTTGAATGACGAGGACTGTGCGGTCGAGAGAAACTGTTTTTCCAGCTCGTAGATCTCGGCGCTGACCTTGTAGCGGTCGACACCCGGTTCCTTCATCGCCACGATCTTGGTCTTGATCTCGGACGTGATGGAGATCAGGTCTTCCATCCCCTGATAGGACACGTCCACCAGGGCCGCGCCCAGTTCCAGCGCGTCGATCACGGTGCTCGTCGCCT
This sequence comes from Hyphomicrobiales bacterium, assembly GCA_900473685.1. GTDB lineage: Bacteria > Pseudomonadota > Alphaproteobacteria > Rhizobiales > Rhizobiaceae > Pararhizobium. The sequence continues at coordinate 177,182 of UCNE01000010.1, read as the reverse complement.
TGGTGGTGTTGCGCATATCGGTTGCGATCGACCAATAGGCAGCATTGTCGGCGGCTTCCGATATCCGCATGCCGGTGGTGATGACATCCTGCATCTTGGCATGGGTGCTGTCATTATGGCGCAAAATCGCCAAAGCGGCGGTGGCCGCCGAGTTGAAACTTATATTCATTTTTAGATCCGCTACGAAAAACAGGAAAACGGAAGGCACCAAACCTGGTTAACCGAGAGTGCCGTAGTCTGGTTAATACTCGGTATACCGCTTGGGTTGTGGCAGGCGCCGCAGACATGCTTGGCTGTGTCACATCGACAGCCGATCACGGCTGCTGATGCGCGCGCGGCTTGCAATTCCCGGCAATCTGACGTTTGGTGTCGCGGATCGGGACTGTTTTTTCTGCTGAAAAAAATGTTTCGATAGGACAAGAATTTGCCGCGCACGAGATTGCGAAAACCGGGAGAGACCGGCCGGCGCGGGAGGCCTGGAAGGACTGATGGTTTCTGATGCACCGCCATTCTGGTGGACCAAAGCGGATTGGCGCGCCTACGGCCTCTGGCCGTTTTCGTGGATTTACGGACGAGTTTCCGGTTCGCGCATGGACCATGCGCGGCGTGCGTCCGTGCCGGTTCCGGTGATCTGCGTCGGCAATTTCACCGTTGGTGGGGCAGGCAAGACGCCGACTGCGATCGCGCTGGCGCGTGCTGCCCGCCAGCGAGGCCTGAAACCGGGTTTCCTCAGCCGCGGTTATGGCGGTTCGCTCGATGTCACCACCGTCGTCGATCCGGCCCATCACCGGGCTCGCGACGTCGGCGACGAGCCGCTGCTCCTGGCGCGTGAAGGTCTGGCCGTGATCTGCCGCAAGCGTGTCGAAGGCGCGCGCCGGCTGGTGGCCGAAGGTGTTGATCTCATCATCATGGACGACGGCTTCCAGAGCGCCCGTCTGACATTCGATTTTTCCCTGCTGGTGATCGACAGCCGCCGCGGCATCGGCAATGGTTTCCTGATCCCGGCCGGTCCTGTGCGGGCGCCGATCCCCCAGCAGATCCGCCACGCCTCGGCGCTTTTGAAGATCGGCAACGGTGATCGCGCCGATGACCTCATCCGCCGCTCGGCACGGGCCGGCAAGCAGATCTATGCCGCCAATGTCGAACATCTCGATGATGGCGGGTTGAAGGATGTGCAGGTTTTGGCCTGGGCCGGCATTGCCGATCCGGAAAAGTTCTTTCGCACGGTGCGCGAGACGGGAGCCGTCATTGCCGAGACCCGCAGCTTTCCTGATCATCATCATTTTTCCGAGGACGAGATCGGCGATCTCATCGATCACGCCGCCGCCCACGGCTACCAGCTGGTGACCACAGCCAAGGATATGGTCCGGCTGGAGCCCGAACATGGCCGGGCGGGGGAGCTGATGGAAAAGAGCCGGGTGATCGAGGTGGAGGTCCGTTTCGACGATCCGGGGTCACCCGCCAAGATCATTGACGCGGCGGTCAAGGCGGCGCGCACCCGCAACCTGCGCAAATCCTAAGCGCAGAACCGCCGTGGGTGACCCGGTTGGAATGACGCCGGTTTACGTCTGGTTCGGCAGGATGCCGGCGCGCTTGTCTGCCTGGTAGGACGCTTCGGCATCGGCATAGGGCTCCTGCCGCGCGACGCTCCAGTAGCGCAGTTCATCGACCGGGATGACGGCGCCGCTCATGGCGCAGATGACATGCGATCCGGGCAGCACGATCTGGAAATCGCCATCGAGATAGCGGATCTTGGCTTCCCGGTTGCCGTTGCCCTCAAATCTGTTCATCGTCCTGCGACCTCGCATCACTTTTCGTCTGCTCTTTGGCCGTGCCGTCCCGGCGGCGTCTGCAATGGACGCGATCGGGATGAGGCGCTCCAGCGTCATCTGTCGTGACATGCTCTAGCGCGACATTGCCGTAATTTCCAGCGCAATTGACGGCTTGGGATGCTCAACTGCGCCCGAACAGCCGTTCGATGTCGGAGAGCTTCAACTCGATATAGGTCGGCCGGCCGTGATTGCACTGGCCGGACCCGGGCGTTGCCTCCATCTGCCTGAGCAGCGCATTCATTTCCTCGGGCCGCAGCCGCCGTCCGGAACGCACCGAGCCGTGGCAGGCCATCGTGGCGGCGAGATAGTCGAGCCGGCTGGCAAGGCCGTTGGCGGTATCCCATTCGGCCAGTTCGTCGGCCAGTTGCCGTACCAGCCCAACCGCATCCATCTCGCCGAGCATGGAAGGTGTCTCGCGGATGGCGATGGCGCCCGGGCCGAACCGTTCGATGCCGAGCCCGAGCCTTGAGAATTCGGCCGAATGGCTGATCAACCGGTCGCAATCGTCTTCCGGCAGATCGACAATCTCGGGAATGAGCAGGGCCTGGGCCGGGATCGGCCGCGAATTCAGGCCCTTGCGCAATTCCTCGAACACCAGCCGCTCATGGGCGGCATGCTGATCGACGATGACGAGGCCGTCCTCGGTCTGGGCAACGATATAGTTTTCGTGCAGCTGAGCCCGCGCCGCACCCAGCGGATGCGCCTTGTCCGGCTGGGGAGCGGCGGCAAGTTCCGGCTCGCTCATCGGCGCGCGGGCTGATGGCATCGCCATCTCGGCAAAGGCTGCCTGTGGCCGTTCGCCAAAACCCGCGGGCGCCGCGCCGAAATCCATCGGCCGGTAAGGCGAGGCGGCGGCTGTCCAGTTGGCGTTTTGCCGTTGCGGCTCCGGCCTGAAGGCGCGCATCAGGCCGCTGGCCCCCGTCGTCGAGGCACGGTCGCCTTCCTGCGCCAGCGCCTGGCGGATCGCGCCGATGATCAGGCCGCGTATCATCCCCGGATCACGGAAGCGGACATCGGACTTTGCCGGGTGCACGTTGACATCGACGACATCCGGATCGACCGTCAGCGACAATACGGCCACCGGATAGCGCCCTTGCGGGATGGTCTCGGCATAGGCGGCGCGAAGCGCCGACCAGATCAGCTTGTCCTGTACCGGACGGCCGTTGACGAAGGCATATTGCTGCAGCGAGTTGCCGCGGTTGAAGGTCGGCACCCCGGCAAAGCCGGTCAGCCGCGCCCCCTCGCGCTCGGCATCGATCTCGATCGCATTGTCGCGGAAATCCCGGCCCAGCACCTGGGCGATACGGGCCAGCCGGTCGTCGCCGGTGGAGGGAAATTCCAGCGTCGTGCGGTCGGAGCCGGACAGTACGAAACGCACGCCCGGAAAGGCGATCGCCATCCGCCGGACGACCTCGGAGATCGCCGAGGCCTCGGCCCGTTCCGTCTTCATGAAATTGAGCCGCGCCGGCGTGGCAAAGAACAGGTCGCGCACCTCGACCACGGTACCCTGGTTGACGGCCGCCGGCTTCACCGGTTGCAGCTTGCCGCCGAAAACGCCGATCTCGGCACCGTGGCTGGCGCCACCCGGCCGGCTGGTGATGGTCAGCCGTGCCACCGAGCCGATCGAGGGCAGGGCCTCGCCGCGAAAACCGAGCGTGCGGATATCGAGAAGATTGTCGTCGAGCTTGGAGGTGCAATGGCGGCGTACGGCCAGTTCCAGATCGTCCGGCCCCATGCCTGAGCCGTTATCGGTCACCCGCAGCAAGGTCTTGCCGCCGCCGGCGGTGGCGATTTCGATGCGGGTGGCGCCGGCGTCGAGGGCGTTCTCGATCAATTCCTTGGCAGCACTGGCCGGCCGTTCGATGACTTCGCCGGCGGCAATCTGGTTGATCAGGGTTTCGGAGAGTTGCTTGATGGCCATGGTCTATTGTCCGGGATTCGGCTGCACATGAAAAGTGCGCCGGAGCAACTATCCCCGGCTGTGTCGGGGTGTAGGTCTGTGACAAAGTCGCCCGGGTTTAATCAGGCTTTAATACAAAGCTGCGAGGTTCGGCAACAACCTGAATGAGCACAGGTTTTGTCATTTGGAGCCTGTGGCGCAGCTGTCCGCCCGGGAACGGAACCCCAGATACGGCCTGATCGGCGCGTTCGTCAGCATGTCCCCGGAAAAAGAAGCCGCCAAGGTTATGAGGGCTATGCAATGAATGATGTAGCGTCTTTCGGCGCCAACATCCAGAAAACTGTGCTTGAGGCGACATTCGACGCGCTCGGCTTGGCCATTCTTGTCTGCGACAGGAATGATGAGATTGTTTTCGCTACACGCCCCATTCTCCAGTTCTATCCCATTCCGGCGCATTTTCTGGAGGCCGGCACCCGGCTGAAGGATTTTCTCGGCGCCATTTTCGATTCCGGCGTGCGCAGCGGTACGGCGCCCGAGACCAGCCGCCGTCACGTCAATCGCGACGAATGGATTTCCGAACATCTGTCGCACCACTGGCGCGAGCGTTTCGACGTGGTCGAGCGGATCGGCCGCCATCGCTGGATCAACGTGCGCAACCGGCGCCTGTCGAATGGCCTCGGCATCGTGGCGATCAGCGATGTCTCCGAGCAGAAGAAACGCGAAGAGCAGATGCAGCTCGATATGGAGCGCGTCGAGCTGACCGAGGGCATTCTCGATTGCCTGCCCAACCCGATCTGCGTCAAGGATCGCAATCTCAGCTATATCGCCGTCAACAAGGCATTCTGTGCCATCCATGGCATGACCCCGGACGCCATCCTCGGGCGGTCCGTCTGGGATCTCCTCGAGCCGGATCTGGCCGAAAAATTCGAACGCTCCGACCGCGCAACGCTGGAGAGCGGCATCGTCCACTGCCAGCCCGAGCAGATCGTTCAGGCGGACGGTGAAGATCTCTGGGTCGTCACCCGCAAGTTCCGTCTCGGCGACCCCGGCAAATATCTGCTGGTCACCTGCATGAACGACGTGACCGATCTGGTCATCGGTTATAACGGGCTGGATGACGTGATGGTTGGCCGGTCGCCGCTGGAGGTCAGGGATTACAGCGCCTTCGTTCCAGCGCAGAATTGCTATGATCCCTTCCGGTCGATCGATATGCAGCATCTGGTCGAAGCCGGGGTCATCATCGATCCGGAGACGAAGAACAAGCAGAAAATCCTTTTGATGACAGCGGCTGCGGCTCTTGAAGCCAATCTGGTTCCGCAGTTGCGCCGCTGGGGTTTTGATGCGTGCGCGGTCAGAAACACCACCGAGCTTGCAGCATTCAAGGATGCGTGCGCGTCGCGCGGCGTTGCCATCGATGCCCTTTTGATCGACGGCACGCTGCCGGATACACTCACCACTGTAGCGGGCTGGACGGTGTCTCCGTCGCTGGTGATAGCCAGGGATTGGAAGGCCGTCGAATTGCGCGCCAGCATTCTGGCATTGTGCGAAAACGGCATCGGCGCACTGCCTTCGACTGAAGCCGAGGGGCCGGCCGATTGGGATATCGTCGTGCCGGAAGCCAGCCTGACCGGCAGGCCGATGCCGGAAGTCGAGGTCGTGGTTGCTGAAGACAACGAAATCAATCAGTTCGTCTTTGCCCAGATTCTCGAAGGGATCGGTATATCCTATCGCATCGCCGCCAATGGCGAAGAGGCTGTCAAGCTGTGGCAGCAATACCGGCCGAACCTCGTGCTGATGGACGTTTCGATGCCGGTGATGAACGGCTTTGATGCAACGCGCGCCATCCGCGCTCTCGAGAAGAATGCGGCTTTCCAGACGCCGATCATTGCCGTCACGGCGCAGGCGCTCGACATCGATATCGAACAAAGCAAACTGGCCGGTATGGACGACTACATCACCAAGCCGATCAGTCCGGACATGATCGAGGCCGTCTACCGCAAATTCGTCAACACCAAAGCCGAGCGCATGGCCGGTTGAAAAGTCGATGTGTTCGAAATGGCTAAAATAATTCGAGAAAGGCAAGCAAAAGCACGGGCTTGAGCCGTATCGATGTCAACTCCCTAGAATTAGGGAGAAAGATGGGGAAAGAGAGGCCGAAGCGCTTTCGAAATCTTAACCCTCCATGCCCATCGTCTGTTCCTGACACTGCTTGAATCCAATCCTGGGAATGCGTTTATGAATTCTGCTGAAACACCGTCTCAGCACATCAGCCGGAATGACCTGCACGCCATGGCCTACACCGATCCGCTGACCGGGCTTGGCAATTCCTACAGACTGCGTGACAAGGTGCGCGAAATTGCCGCCGATCGCGCCAGCGATCCCGCGCCGTTCACGATCGGCCTTGCCAATCTCGACGGGTTCAAGCCGATCAACGATCTCTTCGGCCCCACTGCCGGCGATGAAATCCTCTGCCAGGTGGCAAACCGCTTGCTGGCCTGCGTTCCGGATGGTGCCACCGTCATTCGCGCCGGTGGCGACGAGTTCGCCTTCGTCTTGCCGCTGGTCTTCGAGCGCAAGGCTGCCGAAAAGATCGGCCAGATGCTGAAAGAGGTGCTGTCAGCGCCCTTCGATCTCGGCGAGCGGAATGTTCGCCTGTCCGCATCCTTCGGCTTTGCCGTTTACCCCTTCGCCGGCGAGGAATTCGAGGACCTTTTAAAGAGTGCGGACACCGCGCTCTACCGTTCCAAGCGCCGTGGCCGTGGCCAGATTACCGTCTATTCCCAGGAAATCGCCCAGGAGATGAAACGCGCGACGCAGCTTGAGCAGGCGCTGCGCAACGCCATCATCGCCGATGAAGTCGATGTGCATTTCCAGCCGATCGTCGATCTGAAGACGGAGATGGTGGTTGGTTTCGAAGCGCTCGCCCGCTGGTGCGATCCCGATCTCGGCTATGTCTCTCCGGCCGTTTTCGTGCCGCTGGCGGAAGAGCGCGGCTTTATCGATTCCCTTTCCGAGACCTTGCTGCGCAAGGCTGCCGAAACGGCACTGCTCTGGCCGAAGGAACTGTTCCTGTCCTTCAACCTGTCCTCGGCGCAGTTGATGGATCCGATGACCAGCGCCAATGTGCTGTCGATCATCCAGCGCGCCGGGCTCGATCCGCGCCGGTTGGAGCTGGAAATCACCGAGACCGCCGTCATGACCGATGCGGACGTCGCCCAGAGGATCGTCACCGAACTCCGTGCAGCCGGTGTGCGCATCTCGCTCGACGATTTCGGCACCGGACAATCGAGCCTCGGCCGCCTGCGTGATTTTTCGTTCGACAAGGTCAAGGTCGATCGCGCCTTCGTTTCGCGCATCTCTGCCGACCGGGCATCCGAGCATATCGTCAAGGCGATCATTGCCATGTGCGAGGGTCTCAACCTCGAAGTCGTCGCTGAAGGGATCGAGGACTTTTCCGAGGCGCTGAAGCTGAAGGGCCTCGGCTGCGGCATGGGGCAGGGCTATTTCTACGGCAAGCCGGCCGATTCCGTCACGACACTGCGCTATCTCGCCGAAAAGTATCAGGAAACCGGCCCGTCGCTCTCCGTCGCGGTCTGAACCGCGCTACGCTTCCCGTTCCTGGCGCCCTTCCTCCAGCAGCCAGTCCCGCACCCGGCGTGCCTGCTGATTGAGTTCGCGCGACCGTGGCCACACCACGTAAAACGCCAGATCCGTCTTCAGCACGTGATTGCCGACGGGAACCAGCGCACCCGAACGGACCTGCCGCTCGATCAGATGGTTCCATCCAAGCGCGATGCCTTCACCGGCCAGCACCGCCTGGATCACCAGCACATAATCGTTCAGCGTCAGCCGCCGCGTCTTGGCCGGGTAGGAAACACCAGCACTGGCAAACCATTCCTGCCAGCTATAGGCCTGCCGGACCGGCTCTTCCAAATGGATCAACGGGTGCTTCAACAGGTCGGCCGGCCGTTGCGGCATGCCGTTGGCCTCGACGAAGGCGGGTGATGCGACGGCGCAGATCACCTCGGGCGCCAGAAGCGCCGTATGGTAGCGCGGCCAGTTCACCGGATCGCCGCCGCCGCGAATGGCCAATGGAATGGGTTCTTCCTCCAGATCGAGATCGCGCACGCTGGTCTGGATGCGCAGGTCGATCTCGGGCAGGTCAGCGCGCAGCTTCGTCAGCCGTGGCAGCATCCACATCGAGGCAAAGGCGGTGGAAGCGGCAAGCGTCACATTGGTCTCGCGCCGCTTGGCCCGGATTTCCTCGGCCGATTTCTGGATGCGCGACAGCCCGAGCGATACGTCGGCATGGAATTTTTCGCCTGCCTCCGTCAGTTGTACGGCACGATGAACCCGGTGAAACAGCGGCACGCCGAGCTGATCCTCAAGCCCGCGAATCGCGTAGGAAACGGCGGCCTGCGTCATCGCCAGCTCATTAGCGGCACGGGTGAAATTCTGATGTCGGCCGGCCGCCTCGAAGACGATCAGGCTGGAGGCGGAGGGCAGCAGGCGGCGCAGGGTTTCCATAAATTCAGCTTATATCATGTCTCCAATTTTTCCAGCGTTACACTGATCTTTTTCACGGCTAGCCTCGACTGAGAAAAGGGGAGGCATCCGATGGAAACGCTTGTGGCTAACGAAGCAGAACCGGCAAGACGTTCACGCTCGGCGCGACCGGCAAGGCGTGACAATTCGGCCAGGATTACGGGTGTCCCCTATATCGCCCGCAACATCCCGACCTACGATATCCTCAGCGAAGAAAACCTCCAGAAGATCGAGCGCGTCGCCGATCGTATCCTGTCAGAGGTTGGCATCGAATTCCGCGACGATCCCGCATCGATCGAGCACTGGAAACGGGCAGGGGCGAGGGTCGATGGTCTGCTTGTCCGCTTCGAGCCGGGCATGCTGAACGAAATCGTTTCGACAGCGCCGGCCCAGTTTACCCAGCACGCCCGCAATCCCGCCCATAATGTCGAGATCGGCGGCAGGAATGTCGTCTTTTCTCCGGCCTATGGCTCGCCCTTCGTCATGGATCTCGACAAGGGCCGCCGCTATGGCACGCTGGAGGATTTCCGCAATTTCATCAAGCTTGCCCAGTCGAGCCCCTGGCTGCACCATTCCGGCGGCACGATCTGCGAGCCGGTCGACGTACCCGTCAACAAGCGCCATCTCGACATGGTCTACAGCCATATCAAATATTCCGATCGCGCCTTCATGGGCTCCATCACCGCCGAAGACCGGGCGGAGGATTCGATCGACATGGCGCGGATCGCCTTCGGCCGCGATTTCGTCGACCGCAACTGCGTCATTCTTGGCAATGTCAACGTCAATTCCCCGCTCGTCTGGGACGGCACCATGACGAAATCCCTGCGCGCCTATGCCCGCGCCAATCAGGCGGCGGTCATCGTGCCCTTCATTCTCGGCGGTGCAATGGGTCCGGTCACCAATGCCGGGGCGATTGCCCAGTCCTATGCCGAGACGCTGGCCGGCTGCGCGCTGACGCAGCTGGAGCGCAAGGGCGCGCCGGTGATTTTCGGCAATTTCCTGTCCTCAATGTCGCTGCGATCCGGTTCGCCGACATTCGGCACGCCGGAACCGGCCATTGGCTCGATGGTGATCGGCCAACTCGCCCGGCGGCTGAAACTGCCGTTGCGCTGCGCCGGCAATTTCTCCAACTCGAAGCTGCCGGATGGGCAGGCGATGCAGGAGGGTGTCATGTCGATGCTGTCTGCCGTGCATTGCGGCGCCAACTTCATCCTGCATTCTGCAGGCTTCCTCGATGGGCTTCTGGCGATGTCCTACGAGAAATTCGTGATGGATACGGACTTTTGTGGCGCATTGCATTCCTACCTCGCGGGCGTCGTGGTGGACGACAATACGCTGGCGATGGACGCGTTCCTGCAGGTCGGCCCTGGCAGTCATTTTCTCGGCTGCGATCACACGATGCGCAATTATCAGACGGCGTTCTGGGATTCCGCCCTCTCCGACAATGAGCCCTTCGAGAAGTGGAGTGAGGAGGGCGGCTCGACCGACATGGCGGCGCGCGCCAACAAGCGCTGGAAAAAGACGCTGGCCGAATATGAAGCGCCGCCGCTGGACGTGGCAATCGACGAGGCGCTGGACGACTATATGACACGACGCAAGAGCAGCATGGCGGATGCCTGGTATTGATATCCGGCATCTCTCCTTCCAGGAAAACAGAATGACCTCGACGAAAGATCCGTTGCTTCAGCCCTATCAGCTTAAGCACCTGACATTGAAAAACCGGATCATGTCGACCTCGCATGAGCCGGCCTATTCCGAAGACGGCATGCCGAAAGACCGCTACCGGCTCTATCATCTCGAAAAGGCCAAGGGCGGCATCGCACTGACCATGACGGCAGGTTCGGCGATCGTCTCGGAGGATTCGCCGCCCGCCTTCGGCAATCTCTACGCCTATTCCGATGAGATCGTGCCGTGGCTGAAGAAGATTGCCGACGACTGTCATGAGCACGGCGCCGCCGTGATGATCCAGCTTACCCATCTGGGCCGCCGCACCGGATGGAACAAGGGCGACTGGCTGCCGGTGCTGTCGCCGTCACCGGTGCGTGAAGCCGCCCACCGGGCGTTTCCGAAGGAGATCGAGGACTGGGACATCGAGCGCATCGTCGGCGACTATGCCAGCGCCGCACAGCGCATGCAGGCGGCAGGGCTGGATGGCATCGAGTTCGAAGCCTACGGCCATCTCATGGACGGTTTCTGGTCTCCCGCGACCAACCATCGCGACGATGAATTTGGCGGTTCGCTCGACAACCGCATGCGCTTTTCCGACATGGTTCTCGATGCGGTGCGCAAGGCTGTCGGCCCGCATTTCATTGTCGGTATCCGCATGGTCGCAGACGAGCAATGGGATATCGGCCTGTCGCGCGAGGAAGGCGTCGCGATCGCCAAACGGCTGGCCGGATCCGGCAAGGTCGATTTCCTCAACATCATCCGCGGCCATATCGATCACGATGCGCATCTGACCAATGTCATTCCCATCCAGGGCATGGCCGCATCGCCGCATCTGGATTTCGCCGGCGAGGTTCGTAGCGCCACCAAATTTCCGGTGTTCCACGCCGCCCGTATCGCTGATGTCGCCACCGCGCGCCATGCGATCGCCGAAGGCAAGCTCGATATGGTCGGCATGACGCGCGCCCATATCGCCGATCCGCATATCGTCAGGAAAATCATCGAAGGCCGCGAAAACCAGATCCGCCCATGCGTCGGCGCCACCTACTGTCTTGATCGCATCTACGAAGGCGGCGGTGCGCTCTGTATTCACAATGCCGCCACAGGCCGTGAGGCAACCATCCCGCATGTCATCTCGAAGACAACCGGACCGGTCCGGAAAGCCGTCGTGGTCGGAGCGGGGCCAGCGGGACTTGAGGCCGCACGGGTGCTGGCGGAGCGTGGCCATTCGGTCGAAGTGTTGGAGGCGACCGGGCAAGCCGGTGGGCAGATCCTGCTCGCAGCCCGCAATCCGCGCCGCAAGGAAATGATTGGCATCGTCGATTGGCGGTTGTCCGAACTGGAGCGCCTCGGCGTTCCCATTCACTACAATGTCTTTGCCGAAGCGGATGATATTCTGGAGCGGAAGCCGGATCTGGTGGTTATCGCCACCGGCGGCATCGCCCAGAATCCGGTTCTCGAAGCGGGCGAAGACCTGGTGGTGTCCAGCTGGGATATCATCGCCGGTGCAGTCAAACCCGAGGGGCCGGTTCTGCTCTACGACGATAACGGCGCCCATACTGGTATGACGGCCGCGGAAATGATTGCGGCAAGTGGCGCCGAACTGGAGATCGTCTCGCCGGAGCGCATGTTCGCCCCTGAAATCGGCGGCATGAACCATGTGCCCTATGCCAAGGCTTTTGCGGAGAAGAATGTCCGGGTGACGATCAACACAAGGCTGAAATCAGTGCGGCGTGAGGGCAATCAACTGGTTGCCGTGCTTGGCTCCGATTATACGGCGAATGCGATGGTCGAAAGACGCGTTGCCCAGGTCGTCGTTGAACACGGAACCCTGCCGATGGCCGATCTCTATCTCGCGCTGAAGCCGCTGTCGCGCAATCTCGGCGCGGTGGATTACAAGGCGCTGATCCGCCAGGAAAACCCGATCCGGATCAGCAATCCCGCCGGAGAGTTCGACCTGTTCCGCATCGGCGACGCGATCGCCAGCCGCAATATTCACGCGGGCATTTATGACGCGCTGCGCTACGGGGTGCTGTTCTAAACAGAAACGGCGGCGCTTTCGCACCGCCGTTTCAGCTCATCCAGCCGCAATAAGCTTACGGGTTGGTCGCAGGCTGTTCAGCCGGCTTCATCGCAGGATCCGCTGCCGGAGCCGTTGACGACGTGGTTGTCGTATCGACCGGGGCATTGGCGTTCTGTTCGGCCACCTGCTGCGACTTGGTCTTGAATTCCGGCGCCGCCTTCAGCGTATCGGCGGTTTCCGCCGTGGTCAGCTTCAGGTCGTCGGAATTGGGCACGTCGGCAACAGTGATCGTATCCAGCGGAACCGCAACGTTCTTTTCGCCGATCCCGAGGAAGCCGCCGACACCGATCACGGCTGCTTCGACAGAGCCATCCTTGGTGAAGATCACGTCATTGATCTCGCCGATGCTTTCATCCGAAGCATTATAGACGGACTGGCCAATATAGGTGCTGGCCGCGATCTGGTCAGCGCCCTGTTCAGTCAGGTAACCGGAACCTGCAGCCGGCGTGGTTGCGGCAGCCTGGTCCATCGGCTTCTTCATCGCGTCAGCCGGCTGTTCGGTGCCGCTCATCGGCGTTTCCATGGTCTGCGGCTGTGCCGAAGGCTGGGTTGTGTCCCGAGCAAAGCTCATTGGTGCGAAGACGGTGACGCCTGCAAACAGTGCACCTGCGGCGACGGAAGCTACGAGTTTCTTGGTCATGATAAACCTACCTTTTCGTTCTTTTTGTCGATCAAAGCGCGGGGTTCAAATCCTTGCCGCCGCACTGGTGATGCAGACACAACGGCTCAGGTGGAGGGTGGTTCCGTAAAAAAATATGCAATTGGGGAGGGAACTTTTCGTTTTATAAGCAGGCGACTGAAGCTGGCGTAACCAGAAACGGAAAGGAATTCGGCCAATGCGCTTGAACCAGGTGACCGTGACAATGCAGGATCTCGATGCGGGATGGGGCTTTTATCGTGCGCTGGGGCTGATACCAATTGTCGATGCCCGGCCGCATTATGTCCGCTTTTCCTGCCCGGACGGCGACAGCACGTTTTCGCTTCACCGGGGCGCAAATGCTGGCAGCGGAACGACGGTCTATTTTGAATGTGACGATCTTGACGCAACCGTGCTTCGGTTGACGCAAACCGGCGTCACGTTCTCCAGCCCGCCGGAGGACAAGAGCTGGCTTTGGCGCGAGGCCGAACTGTTCGACCCCGCAGGCAACCGGATCGTGCTGTATTTTGCCGGATCAAATAGAAAGGAACCGCCATGGCGGGTAGCCGGTGTGTGATGCCGTACCGGATTCCGGCGGACCGTGCCTGTTTAATGAAATCTTGGAACCGAAAAGCCGGGTGTTGAACCCGGCCTATGGTTTGATCCGTCGCTGTCGCGTAGCCCTGTTGGGCTTAAAGCTTGTAGCCCGGCTCGAAACGGCCATTGACCGTTACGCCGAGTTCAAACGTCTTGCCGGCATTCGGATCGGCCTTGCGCGCCGCGTCATCCATATCCTGCCAGGCGGATGTCACCAGCAGGCGGTTTGCCTTGGCGCCGATGAAGGCCGGGCAGCTCGACTGGGTGGCGGGGACTGCATGGCGGGCAATCCGCGTGCCGTCAGGTGTATAGACATCGACAGCGCCCTGGCCCCAGCGTGCATTCCAGATCCGGCCGTCGGCGTCGCAGACGGCGCCATCGACATCGCCGGGTGCGCCGCTCTGGTCGCTGAACACGGTTGCTTCGCCGGTCGGCAAGCCTGTTGTGGGATCGAGATCCACCCGCATGATGTGGTTGATGGCGGAATCGACGAAATAGCCGATGCTGCCGTCAGGCGAAAAACAGATGCCGTTGGGAATGCTGATGCCGCCGTAAAGCCGTGTCACGGCGCCCTTGGCGACATGATAGATGGCCCCGGCTTCCTTTTCGGCCTTGCGGCCCATGGTGCCGACCCACAGGCTGCCCGACGGATGCACGCGGCCGTCGTTGGATCGGTTGCCGGAGTTGCTTTCCAATGCTGCGTAGGCGCTCAGTTCGCCGGTTTTGGTGTCGCGGATGAACAGGCCTTTGTCCGATGCGATCAACTGGCGCTGAGGATCAACAACCGCCAGAACGCTGCCCATGAAGGGCAGGACATGCAGGGTTTTGCGGCCGCTTTCCAGGTGCAGTTCATGCAGCTCGCGGCCCTTGATGTTGAACCACCAGGCGGTGCCGGTGGCGGGATCGAAGGTCGGGCCTTCGCCGAGTTCGAGTGTCAGATCGCTGAGGATCCTGCCGGAAAAGGGAATTGTCTCGCTCATGCTCCGTACACCGCATCATAGGCCTTGATCGTCACGCGCGCCCGCTCGGACACGTCGGCGGCGGTCATGCCGGCCCTGTAGAGGCTGGAACCGAGGCCGAAGCTCTTGATGCCGATCGCGGCATAGTCGCCGAAATTGGTGTCGGAAACGCCACCGACGGCGGCGATTTCGAGGTCCGTCGGCAGGATGGTGCGGATTGCCGCAATACCGGCCGGGCCAAGCACGCTGGCGGGAAAGAACTTGAGGCCGGTTGCGCCGGCATGGGCTGCGGCCAGCGCTTCGGTCGGGGTGAGAACGCCTGGCATGGTGACCATGCCGCGGGCGGCGGCAAGCGCAATCACGTCGGTTTCGACATTCGGGCTGACCATCAGCTTGCCGCCGACACTGTCGAGCCTTTCGACCTGTTCCGTAGTCAAAACCGTACCGGCGCCGATCAGGCAACCGGCCGGCGCCATCTTTACGGCAATCTCGATCGAACGGAACGGATCGGGCGAATTGAGCGGGATTTCAATGGCGGTAAATCCGGCTTCGATCAGTGCGCCGACGACGCCCTGCGTTTCCTCCGGCTTCAGGCCGCGCAGGATGGCGATCAGCGGATATTTCATCGGTGGAAAGGGGATGCGGTTCATGGCGGGTTTTCCTTCAGGCTGGCCAGATGGCGTTGGCGGCGGCGGCAAGGCCATGGCGAACGGCTTCATCGGCATCGATGATAACGGGATTGAGATTGAGAGCGGTGAGCGCCGATTGATACAGCCCTGCCAGCCCGCCGGAAGCCACCAGGCAGATGCTGCTGCCGGGTTTGGCGGTGGCGAGCGCGCCGGCGATTTCCAGGCCGATCAATGTGCCGGATAACCGGGCCTTGGCATCGTCGCCGGACAGCCCGTGCAGCAGCTGGCCGCTGCGCACCGTGAACACCAGATTGGTCGCCAGAGCCGGATTTTTCACAGCCTTGGCAACTGCGCCCAGAAAGGCCGGGTCATCATTGGCAAAGGAACCGGCATCGGCAATGGCATGGCTGAGGATCGAATGTTTGGCGATGACGTCGAACAGCTCGCCGGTCATGAAGGTGGAAAAACCGTCGACAATGCCGCCGGTGACGCGCACCCATTTGCTGTGGGTACCGGGCATGCAGACGAGATGGCTGCCGCCGCCGAGCTGCGAAATCGCGCCGAGCAGCTGGGTTTCCTCGCCGCGGATCACGTCGGGCGCCTCGTGGCTGCGCTGGGCAAGGCCGGGCAGGATGCGGATATCCCGGTTGGTATCGGCCACGGTGACGGCCGCCTTGACGATGGCGCTGAGCGGGGCCGGGGTATCCAGATAGCCTGCCTCGACCCAGCCCTGGCGGGCACCCGCCATGCCGCAGACGATTACCGGCAAATGCGGCGGCGCGGCGACGGCGGCAAGATGGCTTTCCAGAATGCCGGAAAAACCGGTCTTGGCGGCGGTCGTCATGCCTTCGCCACTACGCCGCTCGGCCAGAACCGTGCCGCTCTCGCTGATGATCCAGAGGCGGAAACTCGAGGTTCCCCAATCCACTGCCGCGTAGGATGCCGCCGTCATTAAAATACTCCTCCGTCGATGATCATGGCCTGTGCCGTCATCCGCGCCGAACAGTCGGAAGCGAGATAGAGGCAGGGGCCAACCATGTCGTCTGCGACGAGCATGTGTTTCAGGCATTGTTTTTCGATCATGCCGGCAATCGCCGCTTCGTCGATCCAGAGCTTCTTCTGCCGCTCGGTCACCACCATGCCCGGCAGAACCGCATTGACGCGGATATTATCCGGCCCAAGCTTGCCCGCCAGCGATTTGGTCAGGCCGACAATGCCGGCTTTGGCGGTCGCGTAGGCCGGAATTTCACCCATGTTGAGCATGAAGGCGATCGACGAGAAATTGATGATGGAGCCGCCGCCCGCCCGGCGCATATGCGGGGCAGCGGCCTGGCAGGTGAAAAACACATGCCGCAGATTGACGGCCTGGCTTTCGTCCCAGCTCGCTTCGGTGACGTCCTCAAGCTGCTGGCGGTCGTCGCGCGCGGCATTGTTGATGAGAATACTGAGGGAACCCGTCGCGCTTGCTGCCCGATCGACGGCGGACTTGACGGCGGCAATGTTGCGCAGATCGGCCTGGATGAAAACCGGGGCATGATCGGCAACGGGGGAAAGCCGTTCCACCAGCGCGTGGCTGTCGGCATCGGCTATGTCGATAAAGGCGACACGCGCGCCCTGCCGGGCAAAGCCCTCGACCAAAGCGGCGCCGATGCCCGAGCCGCCGCCGGTGATCAGAACGCCACGCCCCTTGAGGTCGTGAAAATGTGCGGCTGGCAAGGCCATGATGGTGTTTTCTCCCGGATGCAAGCGATCGAACGGCAGCTTGCTTTTATGATTGGTTTGTTCCATTATGTGGAACTGACTCTTATTATTTGGAATTATCGCGCTGGAGGCGCTGGCTTGTCAAGCCGGAGGCCGGGCGTGCGGCAAATCGGCAGGTGGGATGCAACAGGATCATCCGGATATGTCTTCGTCTGCTTCCGCGCAGCATAGCGGGACGGGTACGCTAGGCAAGGTGCTTTCCGTGCTGGAGACGGTCGTCACATCCGACCGGCCGCTCCGGTTCAGCGATATTCTGGCGCTGTCGGGCCAGCCGCGCGGCACCCTGCACAGGCAACTTTCCCATCTCGTCGAGGAAGGGCTTCTGACGCAAGGACGCGATCTTTGCTACGAGCCCGGCCTGCGTCTTCTGAAATTTGCCTACCGGTCCTGGTCGAAGAACCAATTCCGCGTCGTCGCGGCGCCGCATCTGCAGCGGCTGCACGAAGAAACCGGCGAGACGGTTCATCTGGGCGTCTTGCGCGGCACCGAGATCATCTATGTCGATAAGGTCGAGAGCCGCCAGACGGTGCGGATGGAATCGCAGATCGGCAACGCCTCGCCGGTCTACTGCACGGGACTTGGGAAGGCGGCGCTGTCCGTGCTGCCGCCGGACAGGCTCACCGAGACGCTGGGCAAGCTGACTTTCCATCGTTTTACCGCCAATACACACCTTTCCGTGGCGTCTTTGACGTGTGATCTGGACGAGGCCCGATTGCAGGGCTATGCCTTTGATCGCGAGGAACACGAAACAGAAATTCGCTGTGTTGCTGCTCCGATCCATGGTGCCGGGTTCGATTTTGTCGCCGGTATTTCCGTGACTGGGCCGGCATACCGGGTGACGATGGAGCAATTGGAAAGCTGGGCGCAGACGGTTCGTCAGGTGGCGATGGCGATCAGTGAAGACGTCGAAATCCGTCTCGGGCCGGGCCGTTAGACTTTCGTGATGCCCCGGTGGTTAATTAGTTGAATCGGCTGGACGCGGGGAAACCGGACCTGTAGCTTTGATATATCAGATTCTGTGCCTGCCGACGTTCGAAACTCCCGCCTCGAAGCCGGGATTGCCGGGATTGAACCGGTGAGAAAGCTGGGGTGGCTGCGGACCGGGTTCTCGTGATGCCGGCTCCAACGGCTGCGAGCCTGGAAGAGGTAGAAATGGTGGATTTCAGCGGACATCTATCACCCAGAACGGTTGCCGCCGGCCAGCGGGGTTCCGAGGCGATGGCACGGGAAGTGGATGTCCGTCAGGCCTTGGAAAAAGTCTCACGCGTCTATGGCTTTCACGGGTTCGTGGTGATGGTCGTGCCGGCGAAAACCTGCTGCAGTCTGGCGGAAACCGTTGTGATGACGAACTGGCCGGCGGATTTTCTGATCCATTATGATACCGCCAACATGATGGCAGGCAGCCCGGTCATTGCGCGTCTGCGCAGGAGCACCATTCCCTTCACCTATGATGCGGTTGTTGATGCCCCCCGCCGCTCGGATGGCAAGGGAAACGAGGCCGCCAGCCTGTTCGAACGCGGTAACCTGCGGCGCGGTGTCTACATCCCGGTCCACGATGTGCACGGCACCTGTGGTGCAATCGGTTTCGGCGGCAATCGCGAGGCGGTCAGTTCGGCCGAACTGAAGGAATTGACCTACGAGGCCGGCTACCTGTTTGGCAGGCTGAGTGAAATCAGGGAGATGCGCTCGCCGGCGCCTACGGCGCTGTCACGGCGTGAAATCGAATGCCTGCACTGGGCGGCAGCTGGCAAGACAACCACGGAAATGGCGAAAATCCTGGATCTTTCGGAATATACCGTCAATCACTATCTCAGCCGTGCCACCCGCAAACTGGATTCTGTCAATCGCGTCCAAACCGTGGCAAAAGCAATACGTGCCGGATTGATCAATTGAAAAATGTTATGAATGCAAGCAGGAAACCGGCATGATGCGTAGAGTGAAATATCGGCGGCGCTTTGAAGCGTTTGGCCGGCAACGCACTCTGGTGTGCGGTGGAGTTTGTGAATGCGCGATACATTGATGGCAGATCCGATCGAAAAAGAGCAGTCGCGCGGCGGCGATTTCGCCTCGGATATCGCGGCGCTGGAAACCCAGTTCGATGCGCTCCGCTACATGAAGAAGATCACCCAGACGTTCGGGTTCAAGGTGTTCCTTGTCTGCGTGGTTCCGTCCTTCGATGCGGAAAAGCTGTCGAGCGCCTCGATTCTGTCCAATATGCCGGCCGATCTCGTCAATACATATGACAGCATTTCGCTCTTGAAGCATTCGACCGGCATTCGTCGCCTGCGGGAAACCACGACGCCGTTCCAGTTGACGCTTGAAGATTGGGAAAAGGAAAGCAGCCGCCTGCCGCAGACCAACGGTTATATTACCCTGTTGCGGGAACACGGGATTTTACAGGCCAATTACTTTCCGGTTCACGATGCCGATGGCAGCCGGGCGACCGTCATCTGGATGGGAGACCGCACCGATCTGCCAATGTCTGCAATGATGGAACTGCAGATGATCGCCATCCATGTCTACAACCGCCTGACCGAAATCAGTTCGTTCTGGAAGGGTGCCCCTGTCGCCCTGTCGGAGCGGGAGATCCAATGTCTCAATTGGACGGCTGCCGGCAAGACAAGTTCGGAGATCGCCGGTATCCTCGGCCTGTCCGAGCACACGGTCAATCATTACCTCAATCATGTCAGCAAGAAGCTGGATGCGGTCAACCGCACCCAGGCTGTCGTCAAGGCGATGAAGAAGGGGTATATCAGCTGAGTGTAATCCTTCGCGTGCTGGTAGCGAATTGTACCGCAGCGACGATTGTTGCAGGCATTTTAGATGAACTTTAAGATTTGCGGCGCACCTTTATTGCCGGTGAAATGATTTCACTGGGAGGGTGCGCAAACATTTCTGTCCTCGATCTTTATCGGGCAGGGATCGTCAAGCGCTTTTACGTTGCCGGCATTGTCCGTCCGCAAAGGATGCACTGCACTGCCGCATGAACGTTATCCTCCGGACCTTTTTCCAAGAATGATAGTCATGTGACGCAGCAACGCTTGTGGCATTCGCCCGTTGCCGTCGCGCTTGCGAGGATACGAGATGCTGTTCAAGACTGCGACTTCCCGTAATATATTCTCCGTTGTTGCCACCGGACTCTTTGCCACAGTGGTGACTGCCGGAACGTTGTTCTGGATCTCCTATTCCGAAGTGAAACGCCGCAGCGTCGATGAAATGAATGCCGCCGCCGCTTTGACTGCCGCCGATCTGAAGGCGCAGATGTCGCAGGGCTTGCAGCTGGTGAGCACCTTCCAGAGCGTTTTTTCGGCACTCGAGACATCCGGCGCTGCAAACCGAACCTCGGCCGATGCGATGATGAAGAAGGCGCTGGAAGACAGCCCGTTTGCGCTTGGCGTCTGGAGCGGCTGGGAGCCGAATGCCTTTGACGGCAAGGATGCGGATTACGTCAACAAGCCGGGACATGATGCGACCGGCCGCTTCGTACCGTACTGGGTGCGCTCCGGCGGCAAGATCGAAGTGACGCCGCTGGTCGATTACGACAAGCCAGGCCCCGGAGATTATTACCAGTTGCCCTTCAAGGCACAGAAGATGGTTGTGATCGAGCCCTATAAATACGTCGTCGACGGCAAGGACGTGATGATGACCACGCTCGTCGGCCCGGTCACGGTCGATGGCAAGCCGCTCGGCGTGACCGGTATCGACATTGCGCTCGACAGCCTGACATCGAAACTCGCCGACATGAAACCGTTGGGCGACGGCAATGTCGCGCTGGTCTCGCAAGGTGGTCACTTCCTCAGCCATGTCAACGCCGCCAACCTCGGCAAGGCGTTCAAGGATAGCAGCGTCGATGCCGCCGCCTGGCAGCAGATGATCGAAAATCCGGGCAAGCCGGTCGAAGTCGCCGGCGAGGATGGAACCAAATTCCTCTCCGTCGCCGTTCCCGTGCATCTGCTGCCGGATACGGCCTGGTATGCGATCGTTTCCGTGCCGAAATCGACCGTGTTTGCCTACCTGACGCAGATGGCGTGGATTTCCGTCATCATCATTGCCGCCGCCTCCGTTCTGCTCGTCTTGCTCGGCGTGATGATCTCCAACCGTTTCCGCCGCCGCCTCGAAGCCATCGTCAATGCAACCGGCGAAATCGCCAGGGGCAATACCGGCATCGCCATTGCCGATGCCGAGCGCAGCGACGAGATCGGCGATATGGCCCGCTCGCTTGCCATTCTGCGCGATGCCTCTATCGCCAAGCAGCGCCTGGAGGCAGAGGCTGCAGAGACCCGCACGCTCAGCGAAGAAGAGCGCCAGCGTCACGCGGCAGAGACCCAGGAGAACGAGCGTCAGATGCGCTTTGCTGTCACCGAACTCGGCACCGGCCTGCAGCGCCTGGCCGATGGCGACGTCACGTTCCGCCTGACCACGCCATTCATCGGCTCACTCGATGCGCTGCGTGAGGACTTCAACAGTTCGATGACCACCTTGCAGCAGACCCTGCAATCGGTCGGCAACAACGCGCTCGGCATCCAGGCCGGTTCCGCTGAAATCCGCACATCGGCTGACGATCTCGCCCGCCGTACCGAACAGCAGGCCGCCTCCGTCGAGGAAACAGCCGCAGCGCTCGACGAGATCACCGCATCGGTGCGCGATTCGACGGTGCGTGCCGAAGAAGCGGGCCAGCTGGTCGCCAAGGCAAAATCCGGCGCACAGACTTCGAGCGCGGTCGTCAAGAGCGCCATCGATGCCGTCGGCCAGATCGAAACGTCGTCGCAGGAAATCTCCAGCATTATCGGCGTCATCGACGAAATCGCCTTCCAGACCAACCTTCTCGCCTTGAACGCCGGTGTCGAAGCCGCGCGTGCCGGCGACGCGGGCAAGGGTTTTGCGGTCGTTGCCCAGGAAGTGCGTGAACTCGCCCAGCGCTCGGCCAATGCCGCAAAGGAAATCAAGGCGTTGATTTCGAAGTCCGGCCAGCAGGTCAAGACCGGTGTCGAGCTGGTCGGTCAGGCGGGCAGGGCGCTGGAGGTGATCGTCCACGAAGTCGACGAGATCAACCTGCGCGTCTCCTCGATCGTCGAGGCTGCCCGCGAGCAATCGATCGGCCTCAACGACATCAACCGCGCCGTCAACGTCATGGATCAAGGCACCCAGCAAAATGCGGCCATGGTCGAGGAATCGACCGCTGCCAGCCACACGCTTGCCGCCGAAGCTTCGGCGCTGACAACGCTTCTGTCGAACTTCCAGCTGGGCGATACGTCGCAGGCGATGCACCGTGTACCGGCCGATACCGGTCAGCACCGCGCGCCCGCTGCTCCCGTCCGCAATTCCCTGCCGTCTAAGCCGGGCATCCGGCCGGCCTCGGTGACAACACCGGCGGTGCAGTCACCGGCCCGCTCGCTCGGCCAGAAGCTCGCCGGTGCGTTTCAGGGACATGGCGGCGCCGCGGCTGCCGCCGCTCCGGCCAATGATGGCTGGGACGAATTTTGAGTGAGGGCAGGGCGCCGCTATCCGGCGCCCTGTTGCAAAATCCGGCAATGCTGGAAACGGCGCAACGCATCTGCACAATAAGTAAGCGCGCTTGATGCTACGTTGCAAAAGGATGGGCCGGAAACCGGTATTTTCCGGCGTTTTCTCAAACTGGCACGGTTCCTGCTTTGTAAAAGGCATGTCCAGAGGGGACTGTAATAAAGACTGCGCCCAAGAAGGTCGCGACAGGCAAGGCCGCTTTCAGCCAAAGGTGATCCCGGATGGACGGACACCACCCGGCTGACAGCGGCCTTTCTTTTGTTCCGGTTTTTCTGAGCCGCCACATTGGCGAAACACTCCGGCTCGATTATCTAATACCAAGATACAACGTATGACAGAGACAGCAGGGCGAGCCAGCCGCGCTGACGGCAGGAGTGAATGACATGACCGGCGTGACCAAGGAACAGGTTCTCGACAAGCTCAGGGGCGTTCGCGGACCGGATATGGACGGCAATATCGTCGATATGGGTCTGGTCTCGGATGTCTTCATTTCCGATTCCAAGGTGTATTTCTCAATCACCGTGCCGGCGGAGCGCGCCCGCGAACTTGATCCTCTGCGGGCTGCCGCCGAGCGGGTGGTCAAGGACATTCCGGGCGTCAAGGGCGCCATGGTGGCGCTGACCGCCGATAAGAAGGGCTCTTCGTCTTCCGCCCCGGTCCAACGGCCTGCCTCTGCGCCCTCGCAGGCTGGGCATTCGCACGCGGGCCACAGCCACGCACCGGCCGCTGCCGCACCGCGCATGCCGACGGCTGCGGCGAAAGCCGGCATCCCGGGTGTCGGCGCGATCATTGCGGTTGCCTCCGGCAAGGGCGGTGTCGGCAAGTCGACCACCTCTGTCAACCTTGCCTTGGCGCTGAAGGCTAATGGCTTGCGCGTCGGCATTCTCGATGCCGATATCTACGGGCCGTCGATGCCGCGCCTCATGAAGATTTCCGGGCGGCCGCAGCAGATCGAGGGCCGGATGATCCGGCCGATGGAAAATTATGGGCTGAAAGTCATGTCGATGGGTTTCCTTGTCGATGAGGAAGTGGCGATGATCTGGCGCGGCCCGATGATCCAGTCGGCGCTTCTGCAGATGCTGCGCGAAGTCGCCTGGGGCGATCTCGACGTGCTGGTGGTGGACATGCCGCCGGGTACGGGCGACGCGCAGCTGACCATGGCGCAACAGGTGCCGCTGGCCGGTGCCGTCATCGTCTCGACACCACAGGACCTGGCGCTGATCGATGCCCGCAAGGGATTGGCGATGTTCCGCAAGGTCGAGGTGCCGGTGCTCGGTATCGTCGAGAACATGAGCTATTTCATCGCGCCTGATACCGGCGCCCGCTATGATATCTTTGGCCATGGCGGCGCCCGCAAGGAGGCCGAGCGTATCGGCGTGCCGTTCCTTGGCGAAGTGCCGTTGACCATGGGCATCCGCGAGACGTCTGATGCGGGAACGCCCGTCGTTGCGTCGGAGCCCGACAGCGAAATCACCCGCGTCTATCGCGAGATTGCCAAAAAGGTCTGGGAACAGGTGGGTGCCCACCAGGGAGACAAGGCCCGGACCATGCCGAACATCGTGTTCGAGTAGGCGCCGAAGAAATCACCCGTTCTCCAACATCTGCCGCGGCACCTACGGAAAACAGGACTGGCAAACGCCCGCTGTTGACATTCGGGCAGGGAGCGTCGTTAAGTCTTTAGGCGAGAATGTGGCGCCGTGCCACTTTCTGCATTGATTTTGAACGTGCCTTGCTCCATATGCCTCCCCGCATCCGCAAGGATGCACCAGCGGTGCTGCCCTCCGTCGGGCTCCGCATGACCGTGATGACCGTTTGAGGGTTTGTCGTTAACGACGAGAGTTTCCATATGGATCTGCCGCGCGCAGCTTTGATGTCATACGGCCGGTTGGTTCCGGTTCGCCATAGTCCGGCTCCTGTTATCGTCGGTCGCCATATCGATACGGTGGTCACGCGTGCCCACATCGCGGGCGGGCGCCCAGGGTCTGCAGCATGATCACTGCCTATCGTGACAATGGTGAAGCCGTGGTCATCAGCGCGGCGACGCCGCCTGCCTCCCTGCCGTCCGGTGTGGTCTGGATCGACATGCTGCGCCCGGACAAGGCGGAGGATCTGCTGGTCGAAGGTTTTCTCGGTATCGAAGTACCCACCCGCGACGACCTGAAGGATATCGAACCGTCCAGCCGCCTTTACACAGCGAAGGACGCAGTGTTCATGACCGCCTCGCTCGTCTGCAAGGCTGAAAGCGGTCATCCGGAACTGACGGATGTGGCCTTCGTTCTGGCTCGTGGCATGCTGATCACGATCCGCTACGACGAGCCCAAGGCCTTTGATCTGTTCACGGCAGCGATGCACCGCATTCCCGGCGGTTGTGCCACGGGAACGGTTCTGGTGACGCGACTGTTTGAAACGATCGTCGATCGCACCGCGGAAATCCTTGAGATCGCTGTTGCCCGGATCGACGGCCTGTCGTTGCAGGTTTTTGGTGACCGCCCCGTCGGCAAGCGCCGCCCGCCGCATTATCTCGAAGCCAAGCTGATGGATGTAGCGTCGCATCACCGGCTGGTGGCCAAGACCCGTGACAGCCTTGCCTCGCTCTCCCGCGTCCTGACATTTCTCTATACCGTGCCGTCGGTGCAGGAAAACCGCGAGACCAAGGAACTCTGCCGGACGATTTCGCGCGATATCCAGTCGCTGTCGGAGCATGCCTCGTTCATTTCGGGAAACATCACATTTCTTCTGGATGCTTCGCTCGGGCTGATCAATGTCGAGCAGAATGCCATCATCAAGATTTTCTCGATCGCGGCCGTCGTGTTTCTTCCGCCGACCCTGGTCGCTTCGCTTTACGGCATGAACTTCGATTTCATGCCTGAACTGAAATGGGCATTTGGCTATCCCATGGCCGTGATCGGCATGGTGATTTCGGCCATCGTCCCCTACTACTTCTTTCGCTGGAAAGGCTGGCTCTAGGAGCCCGAAATATTCAGATGTCCCATTCTGCAGCCACCCCTGAGACGCGCGACAAGGAAATCAAGAAGCTTCTGGCTTTGTCCCTTGGCTCGATTGGCGTCGTCTATGGCGATATCGGCACCAGCCCGCTTTACGCATTCCGCGAAGCCCTGCGCCCGGTTGCGGCGGACGGCGTGACGCGTCTGGAAATTGTCGGGTTGATCTCGCTGATGATCTGGACGCTGACGATCATCGTCACGCTGAAATACGTGCTGTTCCTGTTGCGGGCCGACAACAATGGCGAGGGCGGCACGCTGTCGCTTCTGGCGCTGTTGATGAAATATTCGAGCAAGCGCGCAAACCGCCTGTTTTTTCTCGGCATTGCCGGTGCTGCCCTGTTCATCGGCGACGCGATCATTGCGCCGGCCCTGTCGGTTCTGTCGGCTGTCGAAGGCCTGAAACTCGTCACTCCGACGCTGTCGCCCTATGTGGTGCCGATCTCGGTGGTCATCCTGCTGTTGCTTTTCGCCGTGCAATCGCGCGGTACGGCAGCGGTGTCGAAATTCTTCGGCCCGATCATGGCTCTGTGGTTCATCGTTCTGTCGGTTGCCGGCATCAACCACATCACCGATGACTACGGTATTCTGGCGGCGTTCAATCCCTATTATGCCGTTCACTTCCTCATTCATGCCGGCTATGTCGGCATCGTCGTCCTCGGTGCGGTGTTCCTGACGGTCACCGGTGCCGAGGCGCTTTACGCCGACCTTGGCCATTTCGGCCGCAAGCCCATCCAGTGGGCGTGGATTGGTCTGGTCTTTCCGGCTCTGGCGCTGAACTATCTGGGGCAGGGTGCACTCGTTCTGAAGAACCCGGAAGCGATGTCCGACCCGTTCTACCTGATGTTCCCGGAATGGGCGCTGTTGCCGGTCGTCATCCTTGCCACCTGTGCCACCATTATCGCCGCCCAGGCCGTCATCACCGGCGCATTCTCGCTGACGCGCCAGGCGATCCACCTCGGCTTCCTGCCGCGCATGGCGATCTTCCATACATCCGAAACCCAGACCGGCCAGATCTATCTGCCCAACGTCAATATGCTCTTGATGTTCGGCGTCATGCTGCTGGTCTTCGTCTTCGGCTCGTCCGAATCGCTGGCGACCGCCTACGGCATCTCCGTCACCGGCGCGATGGTGGTCGATACGTTCCTTGCCTATGAGTTCGTGCGGGTGCGCTGGCGGTGGCCGCTCTATCTGGCGATCGCCACGCTTCTGCCGCTTCTCGCCCTCGAAATGATCTTCTTCGGCGCCAATATGCTGAAGATCCATGACGGTGGTTACGTGCCGGTGCTGATTGCGGCTGCGATCATCGTCATCATGTGGACTTGGCGGCGCGGCACCAAGATTCTGCACGACAAGACGCGGCATACCGATATCCCGCTTGCGTCCTTCGTCAAATCGATCGAGCGTAAGAGCGAGCATGCGCCGGTCTCGGTGCCGGGGACGGCGATCTTCCTCACCAGTGATCCGGAATCGACGCCGGCAGCACTTCTGCACAATATCAAGCACAATCATGTGCTGCATTCACAGAACTTCATCCTGACGATCCGCACGCTGAATACCCCTGTTGTGCCGAAGGATCAGCGCGTGACGGCGAGCAGCCTTTCGGAACGCTTCAGCCTGCTCGAAATGCGCTTCGGCTACATGGAGACCCAGAATGTCTCGCAGGCGCTTGGCCTGTTCCGCAAGACCGGCCTGAAATTCGATATCATGTCGACCTCGTTCTATCTGGGACGCCGCAAGCTGGTTCCTGATGCGCAATCGGGCATGCCGCACTGGCAGGACAGGCTGTTCATCGGCCTTGCCAACGCCGCCATCGACCCGTCCGACTATTTCCGCCTGCCGACCAACCGCGTGGTGGAACTGGGCTCGCACGTCATCATCTGACGAAGCCGTTTTCTCATAAAACCTCCCGAACCTCACGGCCGGGAGGTTTTTTGCGTTCAGGCCCCTTGTTGCCGGCCAATGTCATTAACCAACCATCAAGGTTAATGCTTCATTGTCACGGCAGTTGAGGCGGTAAACGCGCAATGCGCGCCGCCTGTCCGATTCACTTCCGCGGGGAAATGCGTTCCGGATGGTTTTTCCGGATGGAGACCCGTGTCTGCCAGTGCGTGGAGTCCGGTTGGTGCGTAAGAGTTCAGTGTTGCATCTCAAGTCGCGTTTGTCGTCCACCCGCTGGGCTGCCCCCCTGATGCTTGGCATCGGTCTTTTCGCCGGGTTTCCCTCGGTCTCGGCCCATTCCGATCTGGCAACATTCCTCTCCGGTATCAACCGCGGTGGCGAACGCTGGCGTATGCACATGACCCGCTCCCCGGCAGGCTCGCTGCACCAGGTCGAAATGGTCTTCAACGATCCGGTCATCACCGGCGCACTCGGCGACGGGGCAGGGATCGAGCTGCCCGGCGGCGGCAAGGTCTCCCTGACCGCCGAACAGAAGCTGGCCGATCCGCGCACAGACGAAGACCGGGTCAACCGCAAGGACAAGAAGGGCCGGATCATCGCCGTGGTGCCGGTGACGCCGCCCAAGGATTTTACCGCAGGCTCGATCCTGCAGCGCACCAGTTCCCTGACCGATCCGCTGTTCGATACCGAGGAGCGGATGATCTTTTCCAGGCCGGATATCAAGGGCAAGGAAATCAAGATCGCCACGGCCTTCTACAAGAAGAAGGCGCCAAAGGCCGATCCCGGCATGTCGCCGATGCTGGCAAGCCTGGTGACCAACCCGTCCGCCGATGTCCTTGCCACGGCCTATGCGCCCGCCGAGCCGGATTATGCCCGCCAGTCGCCGTTCGATTCGATCCTGAAGGAAAACAAGTCCGCAGGCCGCTTCATTCCTGATATCGCGCCCGAAGACCACGCCTGGGCCGCCAATCCGCTGCCCGCCACGGTTTTTTCCGAAGCCGAACAAAAATGCCTGACATCGGGCATCTATTTCGAATCGCGTGGTGAAACGTTGAAGGGGCAGGCAGCCGTCGCCCAGGTCATTCTCAACCGTGTCCGCAATCCCGCCTATCCATCGACCGTCTGCGGTGTCGTCTATCAGAACAAGGATTGGTATAACCGGTGCCAGTTCTCGTTTGCCTGCGACCGCATTCCCGACATCGTCTGGTCGCGTTCCGCCTGGGCAACCGCCAAGGAAATTGCCCTTGCCGTCACCGCCGGCAAAATCTGGTTTCCCGAAGTCGGTTCCGCGACGCATTATCACGCGACATATGTGAAGCCTGACTGGGGTCCGACGATGAAGCGGGTCTCCAAGATCGGCAAGCACATCTTCTACCGCACCTATGGCGGCGGATGGAGCTGATCGCCTGCCAAGCGGTAGCCGCCGGGCGGACTCATTCCCGCGATCACCGGGCAAAGCCCCGGGGTGATTCCCTCAGAATCCGGCTAAGCGTTCGCTTTTTCACTGTAAGATACTGTTTTTATTGATTAATATTGTGGCCCAACAAGGCCCGTGGGTGCCTTGACTATGCAGGCCCCTAAAACTATGTTGCGGCCGACTTCAGAACGGGCCGAGCGGGTGGCTTCAAATCCGGCCTTTGTGTGACCAAGCTCATGGTTTATCACCATGACGGGCGGCAAAAGGGGAGGACGCCACATGACGGATAACCGGAAAGAGGGTCTGGAAGACCGGCTGAAACGCCTCGGGTCCGAGCTGTCTGAAAAGCGCAAGGAAGATCCGAAATACGCTGCGGATGAAGCGCGCGCTGCGCAGAACCGCAAGGGTTATCAGGTCGCAATAAAGCTTTCGAGCGAATTTGTGGCGGCGATCATTGTTGGTGCACTTCTGGGCTATCTTTTGGACCATTTTGCGGGTACAGGGCCGTGGGGGATGATTGTACTTCTCCTGCTTGGTTTTTGTGCCGGTGTGCTGAACGTCCTGCGTTCGGCGGGCATGGTGGCAGCGCCTCACCCGGCAGATCAGCTGGGCAAGGGCATCAAGAACAAGAGTGACGACGCGTAAACACGCTGTTGTCGCAGGTTGAAATATCCGCCCCTTGGCGGTGCGTAACGAGAGAGAGCGGCTGTGGCAGGCGATAAGGTAGATCCGGTACACCAGTTTGTGGTCAACAAGATCGTTCCGATCGAAATTGGCGGTATTGATTTCTCTTTCACCAATGCCTCGCTGTTCATGGTGGCAACGCTCGCGGTCGCGACCTGCTTCCTCTATTTCACGACGTCGACGCGCAGCCTGGTTCCGGGCCGCATGCAGTCCGTCTCCGAGATTTCCTACGAATTCATCGCCTCGATGCTGCGCGAAGGCGCAGGCTCCCACGGCATGAAATTCTTCCCGATGGTGTTCTCGCTGTTCATGTTCATCCTGACAGCAAACATGCTCGGCATGGTTCCCTACTTCTTCACCGTCACCAGCCAGATCGTCGTGACCTTTGCGCTTGCGCTCTTCGTCATCGGCACTGTGGTGTTCTACGGTTTCTATAAGCACGGCCTTGGCTTCCTCAATGTGTTCGTGCCCTCTGGCGTACCTGGTATCCTTCTGCCTTTGGTTATTGCAATCGAAGTGATCTCCTTCCTGTCCCGTCCGATCAGCCTTTCCGTTCGTCTTTTCGCGAACATGCTGGCCGGCCACATCACGCTGAAAGTGTTCGCAGGCTTTGTTGCCTCGCTTGGAACCCTCGGCGCGCTGGGTATCGGTGGTGCGATCCTTCCGCTCATCATGACCGTTGCCCTCACGGGTCTCGAATTCCTCGTATCCTTCCTCCAGGCCTATGTCTTTGCGGTGCTGACTTGCATGTACCTCAACGACGCAGTGCACCCGGGTGGCCACTAAGGAATAAAGTCGTGGGGCTTTCCTGCTCCGGATCGTTCTTCGGTCCTGATCGGTGAAAGTACCAAAGTTAGCCGCAACAACCATTTCAAGGAGAAAATCATGGACGCGGAAGCAGCAAAGTACATCGGCGCAGGTCTCGCTTGCCTCGGTATGGCCGGCACGGCTCTCGGCCTCGGCAACATTTTCGGTAGCTACCTGTCGGGCGCCCTGCGCAACCCGTCGGCAGCAGACAGCCAGTTCGGCCGTCTCGTATTCGGCTTCGCCGTTACGGAAGCTCTGGGCATCTTCTCGCTGCTCGTAGCTCTGCTTCTCCTTTTCGCGGTCTAAGACCTGCTTGAAGGCAGGGCCGCGGTTTCGGTCGCGGCCCGCATCTTTTCTGAATGCACCTGGAGGTGAGCATGTTTGTGACCGCGGCATACGCCCAGTCAACCACCACCGAAGGCGCAGAGACCCACGACGCCGCTGCCGGCGAGGTCCACACCGAAACCGGTGTAGCCCATGAAGGCGGACATGGCTCGGGAGTGTTCCCGCCCTTCGATTCTTCGACATTTGCATCGCAGCTTCTTTGGCTGGCGATTACCTTCGGTCTTTTCTACCTTCTGATGTCGAAGGTCGTCATGCCGCGCATCGGTGGCATTCTCGAAACGCGTAACGACACGATCGCACGCGACCTCGATGATGCGTCCCGTTCGAAGGCAGAGGCGGACGCCGCCATTGCTGCCTACGAGCAGGAACTGGCTGCTGCCAAGGCCAAGGGCAACGCGATCGCCTCGGAGGCACGCGAAGCTGCAAAGACAAAGGCTGCTGCCGATCGCACCGCGGTTGAAGCCAGCCTGAACAACAAGATTTCCGCTGCGGAAGCCCGCATCGCCGATATCAAGACGAAGGCACTTGCCGACGTCGGAGCAATCGCTGAAGAAACTGCGGCAGCCGTTGTCGAACAGTTGATCGGCGGCAAGGCATCGAAGGCCGAGATCGCTTCCGCGGTCAAGGCAACGGCGAAGTAAGGAGAGCATCATGGATTTGACCTCATTGGCCACATTCTGGGCCACCGTCGGCTTGGTGCTTTTCCTCGCTCTCGTCGTCTACCTCAAGGTTCCGGGCATGCTGGCCAAGTCGCTCGACGAGCGCGCCGGCCGTATCACCAACGAACTGGCTGAAGCCAAGCGCCTGCGCGCCGAAGCCCAGGCTCTGCTGGTCGAATACCAGAAGAAGCGCAAGGAAGCTGAAGCTGAAGCCGCCAACATCGTTGCCGCTGCTCAGCGCGAAGCCGAAATGCTGACGGCCGAAGCCAAGCAGAAGACCGACGAATTCGTCGCTCGCCGCACGGCCCTGTCGGAACAGAAGATCAAGCAGGCCGAGACCGACGCGATCAACTCGGTTCGCGCAACGGCCGTCGACATCGCCATTGCTGCCGCGGAAAGCGTCATCACGGCAAAGTCCGACGCGGCAACGCAGGCAGCCCTGTTCGCCAAGGCGATCAGCGACGTCAAGACCCGTTTGAACTGATTATCTGCACTCACAAGATTTGAAAAAAGGCTGGCTCGCGCCGGCCTTTTTTGTGTCTGTTGATGGGGTCGTCCGCGGATGGGTGAAAACGGATAAGCGATCCGGCAGGCATCCCGCCGCCCGCAAAGTTTCTTCGGCACTGATGCTTGTCGTTCAAGAGTGAAGCGTTGCTGGATAAGCGGCTTAGTTATCCATGCTCGCAGTCGGTGCCATCGTCAGGCAGGCCTGCGCAAACTCCTGCATCGTCTCAGGACTGTTGTCCCCGGCCAGGACCGCGTCGGTTGCCATGTTCGCCGTATCCTCCGGCGTCTGGTCGTCATAGACGAACGACTGGATGTAATAGGCAAGCCCGCCCTTCCAGACCTTGCGGCCGTCGATATCCTTGCAGCTATAGGCGGTCTGCAGATCCAATTGGAGGGCATCTGCGGTTGGTTCCGGCGTTGCTGGAATGCTGGCCGCTGCTGTCGCAGCGATGAAAATCAATCCGAAAAACACGGTTCGAACCTTTCACGGGAATCGCGGGTAGATATTGTTCTTGGTTCTATAACCCGTCCGCCCGGCTGTTTGTTACCCGCGGCACGCCGCACACAAGAAAAACCGCGGCTGTGTCTTTTTATGTCAATGACCGGTGTATTAAACGCTGGACACGCGGTGTTGTTCCAAGCCGGTGCAGTCACGTTTTCAGGCGGGCAACTCTTCATCCGGCATTTCAGCGCTGTCTTGCCGCAATGGCCTGAAACTCATCCGGTGGAGCGGGCAGGGGCCATGATCGCCGATGGCATTGCGGTGGCGCTGCGTGGCGTAACCGGCATGGGTGGCAAACCCGTAGGCGGGGAAAACCAGGTCGGCGCGGGTCATCATCCGGTCGCGCGCTACCTTGGCAATGATCGATGCGGCCGCAATCGACAGCGACCGGGCGTCGCCCTTGACGACAGCCTTGCCCATGCAAAAAAGGCCGGGTGGTATGTCCCGGCCATCGGCCAGCACCAGCGCCGGACGAACGGAAAGTCCGTGGACTGCCCGCCGCATCGCGTCGAGGCTTGCCTTGCGGATATCCGTGTCGTCGATCCTGCCTGCTCCGGACGAGGCGATCGAGACGATGGAAGTACACAGGATGATATCGAACAGCTCTTCGCGGCGGGCGATCGACAGCTGCTTGCTGTCGTTCAGGCCATCGGGAATATTGTCCGGGTCAAGGATGACGGCGGCGGCAACGACCGGGCCTGCTAAGGGACCACGTCCGGCTTCATCGGTTCCTGCGACCGGCCAGAGCCCATCGCGCCGTCCGGCCAGCTCGAAGCTGAAATCAGGGCCTTCAATGGCATCGAAAAGAAAGGGGGAATCGGGCTGTGTGCGTCGTGACATGCGGCGAAACTCGCACACAAGCCCGATTCCCTGCAAGTCCTTCGGCAGTGAGGCGGTTGCCGGAGGATAACCCATGCTGCTTCGGGGCAGATAACAGCATCGGCATTTCTGTCTCCGCGATCGCTTGCGGAGAAATCTTCGTGCGCCTTGTCAGAGCAGCGACAGCTGGACGCCGGTCCCAAGCGGCGGGACAAACAGATCGCAGTTCAGCGGCCGCCGGGTGATATTCAGCTCCAGCCGCTTGGCCGCCAGTTCGAAACGGCGCCCGATCTGCCAGGCATAGGGGCCGGCACCCTTCATGCGCTTGCCAAACTCCGCGTCATAATCCTTGCCGCCGCGCATTGAGCGGACCAGCGACATGACGTGGCGGTAGCGATCGGGATAGTTGCGCAGCAACCAATCGCGAAACAGCGGGCTGACTTCGATCGGCAGTCGCAGCAGCACGTAGCTCGCACTTATCGCTCCCGCGTTCTTGCCGGCATCCAGCACCCGTTCTATCTCATGGTCGTTGAGGGCCGGAATAACCGGCGCCATCATCACCGTCGAAGGAATGCCGGCCTCAGACAGCGCCTTGATGGCTTCCAGCCGCTTGGACGGCGTCGAGGCCCGTGGTTCCATCAGGCGGGCAAGCTTGCGGTCGAGCGTCGTCACCGATAGCCCGACCTTCGCCAGGCCCTTCTCGGCCATCGGTGCCAGGATGTCGATGTCGCGCAGCACCATCGCCGATTTGGTGACGATCATCACAGGATGATCGGCGGCTTTGAGCACTTCGAGGATCTGGCGCATGATCCGCCATTCCTTCTCGATCGGCTGGTAGGGGTCCGTATTGGTGCCGATGGCGATCGGACGCACCTTGTAGCCGGGTTTGGCCAGTTCACGCTCCAGAAGCTTTGGCGCGTCCGGTTTAGCAAACAGCTTGGCCTCGAAATCGAGCCCCGGCGACAGGCCCATATAGGCGTGTGTCGGCCGCGCGAAGCAATAGATGCAGCCATGCTCGCATCCCCGGTATGGATTGACGGAGCGGTCAAACGGAATGTCGGGCGAATCGTTACGGCTGATGATCGAGCGTGGCTTTTCGGTCTGGACCTCGGTCTTGAAGGCCGGCAGATCCTCCAGTGAATCCCAGCCGTCGTCCTCCAACTGCCGCGATACCGGCTCGAACCGGCCGGACGTGTTGATCGCGGCACCCCGGCCGCGCCGCCGGTCGATCTCGATCCGCAACCCGGAACCGGCGATCATCGCTTCGGCCATATCTGCCGTATTGGCAGGCGCCAAAGCACCCTGCCTGATCTGAGACAGCTCGTTCATGGGGTTCTCCGGGGACAGGTCCTTGCAGACGTTCCGATATCCTCTGATTATTTTCCTATCGCGAAAATGAGAACATTGCAAGAACAAAATACAGGGCTAATGCCACGCATTCATCATGAATGAAAAGTTAATCGCCGGCGGGCGTTGGGCTTGTGGAAAATCTGTGTGCGATGCGGTATGGACGGCGATGCTGACGATCATCACCGAAACCCGCGATAACGAGGCCGAACTTGCGCAGACGCTGTCGGCGCTGGTGGCGGGTGCCGTGGAAGGCCTGGTGAGCGATGTCATCATTCTGGATCATGGCTCGCAGGACGGCTCGAGCCGCGTGGCCGATGCGGCCGGCGCCCGTTTCTGCAGCAGTTGGGACATGACCGATATCGTCCGCTCGGCGCGTGGCAACTGGCTGCTTTTGCTTGAAGCGGGTGCGCGGCCGGCGGGGCGCTGGATCGATGATGTGGCGGAATATATGTCGCTGAACAAGATGCCGGCACGCTTTTCACCGTCGCGGCAGTATCGCCGTCCTTTCCTGCAACGCATCGTCACCCGTCCGGCGCCGCTGGAACTGGGCCTGTTGCTGTCGAAGCAGCAGGCGGCTGCGATCGCCAAGACCTCCATGCGGCTTGGCGATTTCGCCAATGGCCGGGCGGTGCGCAAGCTTGGCAGCGAGCTGGTGCCGGCATGGGTGGCTATCGCCAATCGCCCGGGTGCGGAAAGCCTGTAGGCGCGGCCCACCGCAAAAAGAGCAGGCCCCTTCGGACCTGCCCTGCCGTCATGAAAAATGAACCGTTAAAATGGCTTGCCGCGTCAAACCCAGCCGCCGCGTCGTATTGCTTTGCGGGACGGTTTTCGAAATGTGAAATCCGCCACCTTCATGCTGTCTGCCGTGATCTGGATGGGGAGGTTGCTTGCGCCGCCGGCTATATCTGCCATTTTGTCCTCCTCATTCTGTCGTTCAATGAGGACAGTTTTACGATGGCGCATTCCGGCGCGCTGTTCCAAATGGAACATGGGGGAGAAAAACGGCGGTCAGCCGCGTTTCAGGTGTTCGTCGAGCCGTGGCATGATCTCGACGAAATTGCAGGGCATGTGCCGGTAGTCTAGCTGCTGCTTCAGGATACCGTCCCAGGCGTCCTTGCAGGCGCCGGGCGAGCCCGGCAGCACGAAGATGAAGGTAGCATTGGCAACGCCGCCGGTGGCGCGCGACTGGATCGTCGAGGTGCCGATCTTGTCATAGGAAATCCGGTGGAAGACTTCGGAAAAGCCGTCCATGCGCTTTTCGAACAAAGGCTCCAGTGCCTCGGGCGTTACGTCGCGTCCGGTAAAGCCGGTGCCCCCGGTGGTGATCACCACGTCGATCGTGTCGGTCAGCGTCCAGGCCTTCACCTGCGCCGCAATTCTCTGCTTGTCGTCCGGGACGATGGCGCGGGCCTCGAGCCGGTGCCCGGCATCGGTGATGCGGGCAGCCAGCGTGTCGCCGGAGCGGTCGTCGGCCAGCGTACGCGTATCGGAGACGGTGAGGACCGCGATCCCGACCGGAACGAAAGGTCTTGGTTCCCTAGCCTCGGTCATTGCGCTCGTCCTCTCCACGGATGCTGTTGCAGGCCAGAACGTACCAGTTAGGATTGCGGGTGGAAAGAACGGCTGCCGCCTCGTCACGGGCAGCTGTACTGTCATGGAGGCCAAAGCACGAGGCCCCCGAGCCGGACATCCGCACAAGGGAGGCGCCTGTCTGCGCCAGTGCGCTGGAGACTGCCGCGATCTCCGGCTCCAGATCGCGCGCAGGCGGCTCCAGATCGTTGCGCAGAGCTCTCAGCACGTCCAGCCAGCCGTCGCGCGATGGCGTGTCTTGCGGCATCACCAGCGGCGGCTTGGTCTTGTCCTTCAAGAGCTTGAAAATCACCGGTGTCGAGACCGCCTTCAGCGGGTTGACGATCAGCATCGGGAAGGCCGGAAATTCGGCTATCGCTTCGATGTCTTCTCCGATGCCGCGCGCGACCAGCGGCCGGCCGTGAAGGCACATCGGCACATCGGCGCCCAGCGTTAGCGCGATCTGCTGCAAGCTGCCGGGGTCGATGGAAACATTCCAAAGCTCCAGCAATCCGAGAAGTGTCGCCGCCGCATCCGCCGAACCGCCACCAATGCCGGAAGCGACCGGCAGGTTCTTTTCGAGATGCAGATGAACCGGGTCGGCCTTGATGCCGTTTCCACGCAGATGGGCGCGCAGCAGGTCACGTGCCTTCAGCACCAGGTTTCCCGCCACAGCCTCGCCGGTCAGCGGCAGATCGGCGGAAAAGCGGCCGGAGATGGTGAAGCGGTCTTCATCGGAGAGAGAAAAGCCGATGCGGTCTCCCGCATCGGCAAAGGTCACGAGGCTTTCCAGCAGATGATATCCGTCGGCCCGCTGGCCGACGACATGCAGGGCTAGATTGATTTTCGCCGGCGCGGTCCGCGTCAGCGAAAATCCTAAAATGCCATCCTTACTTGCCATTGACAGGCGAAATCAGGATTTCTTGCCGGCGGTAACGTCCGGCTCGACCTTCTTCGGCTGGGTATCACCCGCTTCGGCGGCAGCCGGGACCTTGACCTCCACCGGCGGCAGGCCGTTTTCGATCTTTGCCTTGATCTTCGGGATCTCCGCTTCCTCGGGCTTCAGCGCCAACGCCTGGTTCCACTGGAACACGGCTTCGAGCTTGCGGCCGACACGCCAATAGGCATCGCCCAGGTGGTCGTTGATGGTCGAATCGCCAGCCATCAGTTCGACGGCGCGCTCGAGTTCGGTCGCCGCGTCATCGAAGCGGCCCATCCGGAAATAGGCCCAGCCGAGCGAATCGACGATGTAGCCATCGTCCGGCTTCAGGTCGACCGCCTTGCGGATCATCCCCAGGCCCTCATCGAGATTGATATTCATGTCGACCCAGGAATAGCCGAGATAGTTCAGCACCTGCGGCTGGTCTGGATTGAGGTCGAGTGCCTTCTTGAAGCTCGGCTCGGCCTTGGCCCACATCTTCTGGCGCTCATAGGCAATGCCGCGCTGGAAGAAGATCGTCCAGTCGCTGCGCTGCGGCACTGGGCCGATCGCCTCGACCGCGCGGTCATAGACCAGGCCCATTTCCTTATAATCCTTGGCGTCCGACAGCACGCTGCCATAGGCGAGGTAGCTGCGCACGTCCTTCGGGTCGAGGTCGATCAACTCCTTCAGATGCTGCTTGGCTTCATCGACCTTGCCGATCGAGGCAAGGCTGAGACCCAGCTGCATTTCCGACAGGCGCCGCATCGGCGAATTTTCCGGCACGCTCTTGTACAGCGCAATAGCCCGCTCGGGCTTTTTCAGGTTTTCTGCAATGCCGCCGAGCATGACGAGGATATCGGCGCTTTCCGGATCGAGCGCCCGGGCTGTCTGCAAATAGAGCGAGACGATGTCTTCGGCGCCATCGCGGTTCAATGCAGCGCCGATCGAAAACAGCACGGAGGCGGCACCCTGGGTGGCGCTGCGGACCTGCTGTTCCTGCGGCTTGCCTTCTTCGATGCTGGTGCGCAATGCCTTCAGCGGGGCATAATTGCTGATGAAGCCTTCGCCAACCGAAACCGCATCAAGTGCCTTCTGCTTGTTGCCATCGCGGGCTTCAAGCTTTGCCAGTGCAACGACGGCGCGCATGAACGTGTCGGGCGCAGCAGCGCCGCCTTCGCGGTCGAGCACGGCATCGTTCAACTTGGAACGGGCCGTGGACTTGTCGCCGGCGGCCAGTGCAATGGCGCCTTGGTTATAGGACTTGAAGATACGGAACCATTCCGGCCCTTCCATCGCCTGGATCTCGGCGATCGCATCCTTCGGCTTGCCTTCGCCAGCCTTCGCCCAGCCCAGCAGCAACCCGTTCATCAGCCGGTCGAGATCGTTCGGGCCTTGGTAGTTGAGGATTTTCTGCGCGTGGCGATATTCCCGCTTGCGGATGGCCTCGACGGCGCGGGTGATGGTGGTGATGCGTTCGACAGAGCTGTCCGATTTCAGCTCTTCGGCAATCTTGGCGCCGCCGTCGAAATCGCCGTTCATCAGCGAGGTGATCATCAGGCGCTGCTTGACGTCGACATTGTCCGGCTCGAATTCGAGCGCCGTGCGATAAAGCTTGGTCGCGGTATCGAGGTCATGATCGACATCGGCCGTGCGGGCAGCGAGAAACGCGCCCGAGAAACTGTTGACCGAGTTGAGATCGAATGGCTTGCTTTCTTCAACCGCAGGCTTTTCCTCGGCAAAGCTCGGGGCCGCGCCGGAAAACGACGCCAGGGCCAGGAAGGCCGCGCCACTGAGCAGGCGAAGAAGGTGTTTTTGCCGCATGACAAGCCTTTCGTTACGGGCGGCGCCCTTGGCGCCGTCGCCGGATTCGCGTGGAATCAATTCCAAATCAATAACGCATAACCCGGCAAACCGGAATCGGTTTGAACGCAAGCCAAAACGCAATTCGACATACCGCCGTCAATTTCCGCTCACTCGATCGTGAGCATCAACAGACAGCGGCCCGGAAGCATGGACGGACAGAATGGCTTTTTTGGCGCAGTGCGGCAAGAAATTCCTCAAGCCTGCACCTGATCCTTGCAATGGCCGGTCAGCTCACCCGCTCAATGCAGAAATCGATGACCTCGAGGAGTGCGTCCTTCCAGGGTGATTCCGGCAGCGGTGCCAGCGCATCGCGGGCAATCGTGCCGTAATGCTGGGCCCGGGCAATAGTGTCGGTCAGGCCGCCGTAGCGGGTGATCAGGCCCAGCGCCTTTTCCAGGTTCTGGTCGTCGCTCTCGCCGCCTTCGATCGCCTGGCGCCAGAAGCTGCGCTCCTCGGCTGTGCCGCGACGGTAGGACAGAATGACCGGCAGGGTGATCTTGCCTTCGCGGAAATCGTCGCCGGTATTCTTGCCGAGATCGGCCGCTTTGCCGCCATAGTCGAGCACGTCATCGACCAGCTGGAAGGCGAGGCCGAGATTCATGCCGTAGGATTTCAGTGCATTGCGGCTGGCCTTGTCGGTCTTGGCGACGATCGGGCCGACTTCGGACGCGGCTGCAAACAGGGCGGCCGTCTTGGCGCGGATGACGGACAAATAGTCGTCCTCGGTCGTCTCCATGTTCTTGGCGACGGAAAGCTGCAGCACTTCGCCTTCGGCAATCACGGACGCGGCCGTGGACAGCACATCCAGCGCATCGAGCGAGCCGACATCAACCATCATGCGGAATGCCTGGCCAAGCAGGAAATCGCCGACCAGCACACTGGCCTGGTTGCCCCAGATCATCCGTGCGGTCGATTTGCCGCGCCGCAGATCGCTTTCATCGACCACGTCGTCGTGCAGGAGGGTGGCCGTGTGCATGAACTCGACTGCGGTCGCAAGCTTGATATGCGCGTCGCCGTTGAAACCGAACATGGCGGCCGATGCCAGCGTCAGCATTGGACGCAGGCGCTTGCCGCCGGAGGAGATCAGGTGGTTGGCGACCTCCGGGATCATCTGGACGTCGGATCCCGCCTTGGACAGGATCAGCTGGTTGACGCGCTCCATGTCCGCCTTCGTCAGGTCGACGAGCGGCTTGACCGATGCCTGTTTGTTTTTGCTGTCTTCCAGCGGTATCACTACGCCCAACACAAGGGACTCCTGTTCAAATTCCAGTTCGGACAATAGAAAGGGGGGCTTGTGGCGGCAAGAGGCGAATTGTCCCGCTTGCTCAAATAAGGCAGGAAAACGACCCGGAATGAAGGAATTGATCCGTACCAACGACGCCGTCGTGCTCTCGTTCGCCGAAAGTCTGATGAAGGACGCTGGCATCAGCTGTTTCATTGCCGATCAGGGCATGAGCATTCTTGAAGGTTCGCTCGGCCTGTTGCCGCGCCGATTTATGGTCGATGAGGACGACGAGCAGGAGGCACGGCAGGTTCTGATCGATGCCGGGCTTGAGGCGGAATTGCGCGACGCATGACGACTGCGGCCACCGAAACCATCGACAGCTTCCACCGCGGCCGGTTCCAGGTGATCCAGCCGCTGGGACAGGGACACCGGTCGGGCATGGATGCGATGCTGCTGGCGTCGCTGGTCGTTTCAGAGAAACCCTGCCATGTCGCCGATCTCGGCGCCGGTGCGGGTGCTGCCGGCATGGCTGTTGCCTCGCGGCTCGAGAATGCCTCGATTGTTCTGGTCGAGCGGTCGCCACTGATGGCGCAGTTTGCCAGGCGAAGCCTGGCACTTGCGGATAATGCCCGCTTGGTCAGCCGGATCTCCGTTCTTGAAGCCGACGTATCACTGACGGGCCGGACAAGGGTTGCAGCCGGTCTCGCCGACTACAGTTTCGATCACGTCATCATGAACCCGCCTTTCAACGATGCTTCCGACCGCAAGACGCCGGATGCCTTGAAGGCCGAGGCACATGCGATGACCGACGGGCTGTTCGACACATGGATCCGCACGGCCTGCGCTATTGCAAGGCCGGGTGGGCAATTGTCGCTGATCGCCCGGCCTGAATCGATTGCCGAGATCATTTCGGCCTGCGGCGGCCGGTTTGGCGGGATGGAAATTACGCCCCTGCATCCGCGCGCTGGTGAAAATGCGGTGCGTATTCTTGTGACGGCGATCAAGCAGAGCCGGGCGCGATTGACGCTGCGGGCGCCGCTGATCGTGCATGAGGCGGAGACGCACAGGTTCGCCACCGTCGTCGACGATATGAACAATGGCCGTGCCGGCTATCACCGCAATCGATGATTTTCATGGCATTGCCATTGCGTTTGCCGCGCCAGTGCATACATGCCAACACGCATAATGCACGTATAATGATTGAATGAATGCAGGGAGTTCAGATGGCCGGACTGTTCAGGAAGCTGTTGCCGAAGCGTTTTCGCAAGGACGGTATAACGATTCCGGTCGTCAGGCTGCACGGTGCGATCATGGCGGGCAGCAGCCAGTTCCGCCCGGCGCTCAATCTGGCGGCGGTCGCACCCGTGCTTGAAAAGGCTTTTTCGGTGAAGGGCGCGCCCGCCGTTGCCATCTCGGTCAACTCTCCCGGCGGCTCGCCCGTTCAATCAAGGCTGATCTACCAGCGCATCCGAGACCTTGCAGAGGAAAAGAAGAAGCGGGTGATCATCTTCGTCGAGGATGTGGCAGCCTCCGGCGGCTACATGATCGCGCTTGCCGGTGACGAGATCATTGCCGACCCGACCTCGATCGTCGGTTCCATCGGCGTCGTGTCCGGCGGTTTCGGTTTTCCGGAATTGTTGAAGAAGATCGGCGTCGAGCGACGTGTCTATACCGCCGGCTCCAACAAGGTGATGCTCGATCCTTTCCAGCCGGAAAAGGAACGCGATATTGAGTTCCTCAAGGGCCTGCAGCTCGAAATCCATGAGGTCTTCATCGGCATGGTCAAGGCGCGGCGTGGCCACCTGCTCGCCGATACGCCCGACATCTTCTCCGGCCTGTTCTGGACCGGCAAACGCGGTCAGGAGCTTGGCCTGGTCGATAGCCTCGGCGACATGCGCGGCGAGCTGAAAAAGCGGTTTGGCGACAAGATCCAGCTGCAACTGGTTTCCGCTTCGCGCGGCCTGTTCGGCCGCCGCCAGCCGGGTGCATCGATGGCGGGCGGAATGGCGGAGCGGTTCGCCGTCTCAGCCGTTTCCGGTCTTGCCGAGGTGGCCGAGGAAAGAGCATTATGGGGCCGCTTCGGCCTTTGATGGTCTGACGGAACGGGGGAGGGCGCATGCCGCAACTAATTCTACTGCTGCTGTTTGCAGCCATCGCCTGGTTCGGCTACCGCAAATTCGTGGCCGACGCGGAAAAGCTGAGCCGCCGCCAGCAGGAAGCCCGCCGCCGTGAGGAAACCGGCACGCAAGGCACGCTGGTCAAGGATCCGGTAACGGGGGAATACCGGCTGAAGGAGCCGGAGTGATATCATTCTCCACGTTCCTTGACACGTGCCATCCAATCGGCGCCTGCATAGGAGACGCAAATGATGAAAACGCTTTGATCGTGGTCATCGACAGTGAAGCAAACCACGCCTTTTTCGCTGGCCGGAATTGCGCGTAGGCCCGGTAGCAATTCGTGCCTCAATGAGCCAATGTGCGGAAAATATGCAAGATTGTCGATGACTCGAACGATCTCAGTTGCCTTTGCCAAGCCGATGGACAGTCCCGCATAGCTTGCGACAAGATCGGCGATATCATAAATATCCCGGTCAATGAGCGGGTGCTTGACGATGCGGTAAACCATCCCCGCTAGCTTTTGTATTTTTCGGCGAGCTTGCTTCTGACCTCATCGAAAAGACTTGCTCCATCCCAAGGTATCCACTGATCTTTCGGCAGCTCCATTCGTCTACGGACTTCGTCCGCCATTCCCGCCAATGGATCGGCAGGAGTCGTATCATTTTGCATCATCTGCTCGATCCCGGCTTGAACGACGCTGGAGACTGAGGGATAGATGCCGTCAGCCACCATTTTCTCCGCGAATTCCCGATGTGTGTCGTCCAGCTCAATAGCGATTTTGACGGTCATCTGCCGATCCTTAAGTTGCGGCGAAAGCTTATCACATTGGGTGAATTGCCTGCAACGAGACAGGCGCGTGCTGCGGATACTTCTGCTTCGCCAGCTTTGCCCGCCCCTTGACCCCTTCCGCCCATCATGGCACCAGACAGCCAGATACCCTCAACCTGGACTGATGCCATGACCGCCGCCGCTCTCCCGGACCATTTGAACCCCAAGCGCTCCTTTCAGGCGCTGATCCTGACGCTGCACGCTTACTGGGCGGACAAAGGATGTGCGGTTCTGCAGCCCTACGATATGGAAGTCGGCGCCGGTACCTTCCATCCGGCAACGACGTTGCGGGCGCTTGGCCCCAAACCGTGGCGGGCAGCCTATGTGCAGCCATCGCGCCGCCCGTCGGATGGCCGTTATGGCGAAAACCCCAACCGGCTGCAGCACTATTATCAGTACCAGGTCATCCTGAAGCCCAATCCGCCGAACCTGCAGGAACTCTATCTCGGTTCGCTGGCCGCCATCGGTCTCGATCCGCTGCTGCATGATATCCGCTTTGTCGAGGACGACTGGGCAAGCCCGACGCTGGGCGCCTGGGGCCTTGGTTGGGAATGCTGGTGCGACGGCATGGAAGTTTCGCAGTTCACTTATTTCCAGCAGGTCTGCGGCATTGAGTGCTCGCCTGTCTCCGGCGAGCTCACCTACGGCCTCGAGCGCCTCGCCATGTATGTCCAGGGCGTCGACAACGTCTATGACCTGAATTTCAACGGCCGCGAAGGCGACGAGAAGATCAGCTATGGCGATGTCTTCCTGCAGGCCGAGCAGGAATATTCGCGGCACAATTTCGAATTTGCCAATACGGCCATGCTGCAGCAGCATTTCGTCGATGCCGAAAAGGAATGCATGGCGCTTCTGGCAGCCGGTGCGCCTGATAGCAGCGCCAATGCGGTCCTGCACAAGTGCGTCTTTCCGGCCTATGACCAGTGCATCAAGGCCAGCCATGTCTTCAACCTGCTCGATGCGCGCGGCGTGATTTCCGTGACCGAGCGCCAGAGTTACATTCTGCGCGTGCGTACGCTCGCGACAGCGTGCGGCGAGGCCTTCCTGCTGACGGATGCCGGTGGCATCAATCTGGCAAAAGACGCGGCTTGAGCCGGATACCGGCCTGCCCGATTTGCTGTATAAACTTGGCCTCGGCACGCCCGAGTGCAGCATTGTCGTTGCATGCCGGTTTCCGGAAAATAACGGCAATCGTCTCAAAACTGCAATTATGGAGAGAATTACTCGGAAGTTCTCCTGGCGGTCGTGAAATCAATTGCTTGAGCGCGCCGGGTTGTTCAGTAAGCGTTTAAGGAGTTTGTTCTAAGCTTTGTCCACGTGATTGGGTTCAGGACGAATGATGGACGACGAGGATACGCTCCCCGCGGAAGTTTTGGCTTCGATGTTGATGCGAATGTTCGAGTTCGCACCGATTGCGATGGCGATTACCACCAGCGATACCAAGACCTCGAGCTATGCCAAGGTCAACGACGCCTATCTGAAGCT
Organism: Hyphomicrobiales bacterium; assembly: GCA_900473685.1. Classification (GTDB taxonomy): domain Bacteria; phylum Pseudomonadota; class Alphaproteobacteria; order Rhizobiales; family Rhizobiaceae; genus Pararhizobium. The sequence goes on along the minus strand of UCNE01000010.1, from coordinate 133,048 downwards.
GACCGGCCTGAAATGGGAAAATATCCGCGGCAAGAAGCTGACATCCGATGGCGCCGCGATCGACAACCCGGCGCGTGACCGCCGCCATCGCCTGCTGGCGGAAGTGGGATCCTACGAGCTGGAAGAAGTCGATCTGGTCTATGCCGACGGCACGATCATCCCGACGCTGATTTCGGCCCAGAGAACCATGGTCGATGGTGTCTCCTTCGATGTCGAGGTGATCGTCGATGTGTCGGCGCGTGTCCGGCAGCAGCGCGAAATCGAGAACGCCTTGCGGGCGTCGGCCCGCACCGATGCCCTGTCCGGTCTGCCGAACCGGGCCTGTTTCGACGAGGTGGTCGTCGAGGCCGTCGCGCGCAGCATGTTGAACGACCGCAAGCTGGCGCTGGCCTTCATCGACCTCAACGATTTCAAGATGGTCAACGATACCCTGGGGCATGCCGCCGGCGACGAGGTGCTGAGAACCATCGCCAGCCGCCTGCGCGAAAGTTTTCGCGCCACGGATTTCATCGCCAGAATCGGCGGCGATGAATTCGTCGTCCTGCTCGATATCGACCTGAAGCTGGCGGCAGACGTGCAGCAGAATGTCCAGGACGCCATGGAGCGCGTTTTCAAGCCGATCGCTATCGAGGGAAAGGTCACCTATACCGGCGCTGCCGTCGGCGTCACTTTCTTGCAACCCGACGATACCGTTGCATCCTTCGTCCGCCGGGCCGACGAGTATATGTATATTGCCAAAACCAGCGAACAGCGCGTCGCTGTCGTCTGTTTCGGGCAGATCCTTGAGGCCGTCCCTTCGCCGGAAGACTCGGTGGAATGGGGTAAGTTAGGTCAGAAAAGATAGGTCCTGAAATTTTGGAGTGCCGTCATGGGCGGCATTTTCCAGTCTAAAAAAAGACGAAAACCCTGTTGACCTCAACTATAGTTGAGGTCCTAGAACTTGCTGTGTCCGGCCGCAACGTGTGGCCGCTAGCAAAGGACGACACAGATGAGTTTTCAGTCTCCCGGCGATGCGCCGCTCTGCCGTATCAACAAGTTCTCAGTGCCGGTTGAAAGCCGGGGTGCATTCCTCGATCTGATGTCGAAGACGCACGCGATTTTGCGCCGCCAGGAGGGCGTCGCCGCCGAGCGTGTTCTTGAGCAGCAGTCCGGGCCGGGCGTTTTCAATTTCGTCGCGGTGATAGAGTTTGCCGGGCAGCATGTCATCGACGGTATTGTTTTTGCCATCGCTGCCTTCGACCGGCAGGCCGGTATCGACCGTCAGCAGATCATGACAACGCTGGGCATCAAGACGGATATGGGGCTTTATCGCTGCATCGATATCTAAGGAGATATCAAGTCCGGCAGTATTCCGGTATCCGGAGCGAAAACCTGCTTAGATCAGGTCGCCTGCTTCGGTGCTGATCTGCCAGATAGGCTTCAGTGTGGGGAACGTGCCGGTCGGCAACTGACCTGAATAGGTCTGCATCGCACGGCGGACACCGGCCGGCTTTTCGACTGTGCCGACGCTCGCATAGGCAAAAAACAGGGCCGAAAAGGCGATGACGTTGATCAGGGTGGCGAGCGGTTTCATGGGAGCGGTGCTTTGCGGTTCGGCGTTGATCTGATGCCCCACTATCGATCAGGCGCCGCCATCGCGCGGTTCCCGGCGGAACAGGCTGGGGCTGCTGAAACGGGAAAACGGATAGGGTGAAGCGCGCGGTTGAAATTTATCTTTCAACGGCGGCGTTCGATCCTTAAGCTGCGGCAAATCGAGCGGCGGAGGGAAACCCTGATGATTGGTCTGGCCATTGGTGCAGTGGTGATCCTGTACCTGATTTTCATCTATAACGGCCTGGTCAAGGCGCGGCAGGTGAAGGAGGAGGCATGGTCGGGTATCGATGTGCAGTTGAAGCGCCGCGCTGATCTCATCCCCAACCTGATCGAGACCGTCAAAGGCTATGCCGCCCATGAAAAGGGCACGCTGGAAGAGGTCGTTGCCCTTCGAAACAAGGCGCAGGCACTGCCGGCAGGTGATGTCGCGGGGCGCGCTGCGGCGGAAGGCATGCTCAGCCAGGCACTCGGCAAGCTGTTCGCGCTGGCGGAAGCCTATCCCGACCTCAAGGCCAACCAGAACTTTTCCGAGTTGCAGCAATCGCTGGAAAGCATCGAAGGTGAAGTGCAGATGGCCCGCCGCTACTACAACGGGGCGGCCCGCGACTTGAACGTCAAGGTCGAAAGCTTTCCGTCGAATTTCATCGCCGGTCCCTTTGGTTTTACCAAGGCGGCCTTTTTCGAGATCACCAACGAGGCTGATCGCGCTGTGCCGGTGGTGAAGTTTTAAGCTAGCCGGAAAAGCCATTCCGTCGTAGACGGCTATCCACAATCGACAAGAGCATGCACGGCCGCGGACAGGCAGTGCTGAAGGCATGAAGAGACAAGAGCATGAACGCCGCAGACCAGAAACTGACCATCCTTCCGCCCGGCCATCCGCTTGAAGGCCGCGTCAGTCCGCCCGGCTCGAAGTCGATCACCAACCGGGCGCTGCTGCTGACGGGTCTTGCCAAGGGCACCAGCCGCCTGACGGGTGCGCTGAAGAGCGACGATACCCGCTACATGGCCGACGCCTTGCGCGCCATGGGCGTGGAGATTTCCGAGCCGGACGATACCACGTTCATCGTCACCGGATCCGGCAAGCTTCTGCCGCCGGAAAAGCCGCTTTTCCTTGGCAATGCCGGGACTGCGACCCGATTTTTGACAGCGGCTGCGGCTCTCGTCGATGGCACCGTCGTTGTCGATGGCGACCAGCATATGCGCAAGCGGCCGATCGCGCCGCTGGTGACTGCGCTGACCTCGTTGGGTGTCGCGGTAGAAGCCGAAACCGGTTGCCCGCCGGTCACTGTCTCCGGCACTGGCGATTTTGCCAGGGACCATGTGACCATCGATGCCGGCCTTTCCAGCCAGTATGTGTCCGCCCTGCTGATGGCGGCAGCCGGCTCTTCCCGTCCCATCAATATCGAGCTTGCCGGCGAAGAGATCGGTGCGCGCGGCTATATCGACTTGACGGTTGCCGCCATGAAGGCCTTCGGTGCGCAGGTGACGCAGATCAGCCCGTCGATCTGGCAGGTGGCCCCGACCGGCTATCACGCCACCGATTATCTGATCGAGCCGGATGCGTCGGCTGCAACCTATCTCTGGGCGGCGGAAGTGCTGACCGGCGGCCGGATCGATCTCGGCATCGCGGCAACATCGTTCTCGCAGCCGGATGCGAATGCCTATGAGGTGATCGCTGCGTTCCCGCATATGCCTGCCGTCATCGATGGCTCGCAGATGCAGGATGCGATCCCGACGCTTGCCGTGCTCGCCGCCTTCAACGAGACACCGGTGCGTTTCGTCGGCATCGAGAACCTGCGCGTCAAGGAATGCGATCGCGTGCGGGCGTTGTCCACAGGCCTTTCCAACATTCGCGCAGGCCTCGGCATCGAGGAGGGGGACGATCTGCTCGTGGCCTCCGACCCGAAACTCGCAGGTCAGACGCTGCCTGCTGATATCGATACCTTCGCCGATCACCGCATTGCCATGAGCTTTGCGCTGGCGGGGCTGAAGATCAACGGCATCACCATTCTCGACCCCGGCTGCGTCGCCAAGACCTATCCGCGTTATTGGGACGAGCTTGCCTCGCTCGGCGTCGGGCTTGAGGGCGACCGGCCTTAACCGGGCGGAACAGACGGCGCAGGGCCGGGGAGGGATCGATCGCATGAAACGTGTCTTTGCAGCGCTGGGATGGCTCTCCCTCTTCCTCACCATCCTGCTCGCCACGGGTGGAGTTGCACGAGCCGAGGAGGTGTTTACCGCCTATCGCTCCGTGATCGATGTTGCCAAGAGCGGTGTGCTGAGCGTCACCGAAACGATCACCGCCAATGTCGAGGGAGACCGCATCAAGCGCGGCATCTACCGCGATTTTCCGCTGACCGTGACCGGCGCGGACGGCCGCGCTGTCCGGGTCGATTTCAAGCTGATCTCCGTCGAGCGGGACGGCGCCGAGGAACCATACCGCACCGAAAGTATCAGCGGCGGCATCCGCATCTATACCGGCGACAAGGACGTGTTCTTGGCCGATGGCCAGCATACATTCCAGTTTACCTACGAAACTGCCCGCCAGATCCGGTTCTTTCCCGATCATGATGAGCTTTACTGGAATGTGACCGGCAACCAATGGGCGTTTCCGATCGAGGAGGCCTCCGCCACCGTTGCCTTGCCCTCAGGCGTGAAGGCTGAAGCGCTCAATGTCTTCACCGGCGGCCAGGGCGCGACCGGCAAGAATGCCCGCGCGCTCGAGGATGGCGACCGGCTGGTCTTCACCACGACGCGCCGGCTTGAGGCCAATGAAGGGCTGACCATTGCCGTCAAGATGCCGAAGGGCAGCATTGACCCGCCATCGGTATCGCAGCAAAGAACTTGGTGGTTTTTCGATCACCTGCCGCCGATCCTCGCCATGACGGGCTTCGTCATCGCCGCGCTTTATTATTCGCGCATGTGGCTGAAGGTCGGCCGCGATCCGGCTCGCGGTGTCATCGTGCCGCGCTGGGACGCGCCGGACGGGATCTCCCCGGCGCTGGTCAACTATATCGACAACAAGGGGTTTTCCGGCCAGGGCTGGACGGCGCTTTCCGCGGCTGCGCTTAATCTCGCCGTCGGCGGTTATGTCGTCCTGAAGGATTTCAAGAACTCGCTGGTGATCACCCGCACGGACAAGCCCAAACCGCCGTCGCTGCCGACCGGTGAGGCCACCGTACTGGCGGCGGTGCAGCGCAATGACGGCGAGCTGACGATCGACAAGGAGAATGGCCCGGCCGTGCAGAAGGCCGGAGCGGATTTCCGCACAGCCATGGAAAAGGAACACCGCAACAAATACTATCATGCCAACACTGCCTATGTGGTTGGCGGCATCGCGATCTCGGTGTTGTTTCTGCTGGCCATTTGCATCGCGGGCGTTGCCGACGGAGCGACCGTCGCGCTGGTCATCGTGCCGGTTTTCGCGTCGATCGTTATCTCGGTGTTTGCGCTTGCCATCGGCAAGGTCTTCAACAAGAGGGGCAGCCTGTTTGTCCGCATCGGCTCGCTGATCGCTGCCGCCTTCCTGACGTTCTTCGTTGTCGCTGCTGTGCTCAGCGTATTGGCGGTGCTCATCAGTATGGCGCTGGAGGCGCATCAGGTGCCGCTTTTGATCAGCGTCGGCGGCATTGTGCTCGTCAACATGCTGTTCTTCCATCTGATGGGCGCGCCGACGCCGATCGGCTCGAAGATGATGGATGGCATCGATGGCCTGCGGCAATATCTGACGCTCGCGGAAAAAGACCGGATGAACATGGCCGGAGCGCCGGAGATGTCACCGCAGCATTTCGAGAAGCTTCTGCCCTATGCCGTGGCGCTGGGCGTCGAAAAACCCTGGTCGGAAACCTTCGACCGCTGGCTCTTGGCCGCAGCCGCCGGTGCTGCCGCCTACCAGCCGGCCTGGTATACCGGCAATAATTTCGCCGCCGGCTCCTTCGGTGACCGTATGGGCGGTTTCGCAGGCTCGATGGCCAGTACCATGTCCTCATCGCTCCCACCGCCACCCAGCTCCTCATCCTCCGGCTTTTCTTCCGGCGGCGGCTTTTCGGGCGGTGGTGGCGGCGGCGGTGGCGGAGGCGGGTGGTAGTTTTCAATTACTCCGTGGCGTTTGTATCAGGTAATGATACTTGACGTGGCCAAATTGTTGTATCAGTATATGATACGGTTTTGGGGATGAGTGGTGATCCGTTCTTTCAAGGGCAAACTGTCTCCGTCCGTGGCCGACGGGAGTGTGAAAAAGGGTTTTCCGGTCGATCTCCTGCGCCGGGCGCAGCAATTGTTGATCCTGTTGAATGCCGCATCCGACGTCAAAGACTTGCGCTCGCCGCCGGGCAATCGGCTGGAAAAGTTGTCGGGAGATCGGGAAGGCCAGTATTCGATCCGCATCAACCAGCAATGGCGCATTTGTTTCAGATGGTCGAACGGCGGTGCCGAGGACGTGGAAATTGTCGATTATCATTGAGGACAGTCAGATGAGTGATACCGGCCTGCCGGCCATCCATCCCGGTGAAATTCTGAAGGATCTTTATCTTGATCCGCTTGAAATGAGCGCCGGGACGCTTGCCAAGAAGCTGAACGTTCCAAGGACCCGCATCGAACGGATCGTCACAGGCAAGACAGGCATCACCTCCGATACCGCGCTGCGCCTGGCCAGATTCTTCGATACCACACCGGAACTCTGGATGAATCTGCAGGTGAGTTACGATCTGAAGATCGAAGCAGAACGCAAACGCACCGAGATTGAACGCATCCCGGTTCGTGATGCCGCCTGAGCACTGACTTTTCCGCATTGAATGGATGACTTTTGCTGTAGGGCTTGCTAAATCCCCCGCAGTCAATCGATCCCTTAGAAAAGCATCCATTCCATGCCCGATCTTCTGCTTGAACTCCGCTCCGAGGAAATCCCGGCCCGTATGCAGCGCAAGGCTGCCGGTGACCTGAAGAAGCTCTTGACCGATGCGCTGGTCGAGACGGGGCTGACCTATGAGGGTGCCCGGGAATACTGGACGCCGCGCCGGCTGACGCTCGATATCCGCGGCCTGAACACCCGATCCGCCGATGTGCGTGAAGACCGCAAGGGGCCGCGTACCGATGCCAATGAAAAGGCGATCGAAGGCTTTTTACGCGGGGCCGGTCTCACCTCGATCGATCAGGCGCATGTGCATAGCGATCCGAAAAAGGGCGATTTCTACGTCGCCCACATCGTCAAGCCCGGCCGTCCGGCAGAAGAGATCATTGCCGAGGTGATGCCCGGCATCATCCGCACGTTCCCCTGGGGTAACCCGATGCGCTGGGGTGCCGCCTCGGCCAAGCCCGGTTCGTTGCGCTGGGTGCGGCCGCTGCAGACGATCGTCTGCCTGTTCGGTCCCGAGCACGAGGAAACCCATGTCATCCCGTTCGAGGTCGATGGTGTCGTCGCCTCCAACGTCACCTATGGTCACCGTTTCCATGCGCCGGAAGCCATCACCGTGCGCCGCTTTGCCGATTACATCGAGAAGCTGAAAAAGGCCAAGGTCATCCTCGATGCCGAGCGCCGCAAGCAGATCATCGCGGCCGATGCCGCCAATATCGCCTTTGCCAGCGGCCTTGAATTGGTCGAGGACGAGGCATTGCTGGAGGAAGTCTCCGGTCTCGTCGAATGGCCGCAGGTGCTGATGGGCGCCTTCGAAGAGGACTATCTGGCGATCCCGTCGGAAATCATCCGGCTCACCATCAAGACCAACCAGAAATGTTTCGTCACCCGCCGGCCGGGCGAAGAAACGCTGTCGAACAAGTTCATCCTCGTTGCCAATATCGAGGCAAAGGACGGCGGCAAGGAAATTATCCACGGCAACGGCAAGGTGGTGCGTGCCCGTCTCTCGGATGCGAAGCACTTCTGGACCCGCGACCAGGGCAACCTGCCGGATCTCGAAACGCTGGAAGCCTCGGCGGCAAAATTCGATCTGGACCTGAAGAAGCCGCTCGACCAGCGCATGGCCAAGCTCGATGCACTGAACGTCACATTCCACGCCAAGCTCGGCACGCAGGGCGAACGCGTAGCTCGAATCCGCACACTGGCCGCCGAATTGGCCAAGGTTACTGGTGCGGATTCGAAGCTGGTTGATCGCGCCGTGGTGCTTGCGAAAGCCGACCTGCGCACCGAAGCCGTCGGGGAGTTCCCCGAGCTTCAGGGCATCATGGGCCGCAAATATGCCGTCCTGCAGGGCGAAGACGCTTCCGTCGCTGCCGCGATTGAAGACCACTGGAAGCCGCAAGGCCCGTCCGATCGTCTTCCCGCCGATGCCGTTGGCCTGACGGTCGCGCTTGCGGACAAGCTCGACACCCTGATCGGCTTCTGGGCCATCGACGAGAAGCCGACAGGCTCGAAGGACCCCTATGCGCTGCGGCGTGCGGCCTTGGGCGTCGTGCGGATTTTGTTGGAGCGGAAGGTGCGGTTGCGGCTAACGAGCTTTGTGGATTTCGCTCACCGCGAAGTTGAAGATTCAATACTTGACAAAGAGTACAATAAAGATTTTGAGGCGGCAGTTCGCTTAGAGCAAAGTGGAGCAGATCCTGATGCTTTAACCTCGGTTGTTGCACTGGCTCACCTAAACAAGCCAAGTTTCAAAAGTGTGTCGCCCGATCTCGTCTCCTTCTTCCATGATCGCCTGAAAGTTTACCTCCGCGACCTCGGTGCCCGCCATGACCTGATCGATGCGGTTTTGACCCCGGATGCCGACGATCTGTTGATGGTCGCCCGCCGCGTCGAAGCGCTCACCGCCTTCGTCACCTCGGAAGAGGGCTTGAACCTGCTCGCCGGCACCAAGCGCGCTACGCAGCTTCTGGCGGCGGAAGAAAAGAAGGGCACGCAGGTCGCTGCAATCGTCGATCCGGCACTCTTGAAGCTTGATGCCGAAAAGGCGCTCTATGCCGCCGTAACGCAGGCCTCCACCGAGGCAAGTGCAGCCATTGCCAGCGAAGACTTCCGCTCGGCCATGGAGGCCCTGTCGAAGCTGCGCGGCCCGGTCGACCAATTCTTCGCCGACGTCCTCGTCAACGACGACGACCCGGCCATCCGTTCCAATCGTCTCGCTTTGCTCGGTCTGATCCGCGCTGCGACCGGAACGGTTGCGGACTTCTCGAAGATTTCGGGGTGAGAGGGAGCCGATGAGGGCAAAGATCCTCGTCAGTGCCTGCCTCATGGGCCATGCCGTCCGTTATGACGGGCAGGCCAAGCCGCTTGCGCATCCGGCGCTCGACCGTTGGCGCGAGGAGGGGCGGCTGGTGACGATCTGTCCGGAAATGTCAGCCGGCATGCCGGTGCCGCGCCTGCCGGCGGAGATTGCGGCCGGAAAGGCAGGCCGCGACGTCCTGTCCGGGGCTGCGCGCGTACTGGAAAGCCAGGGTGGCGATGTGACGGATGGGTTTCTCCTGGCCGCCGAAAATGCGCTGGCGCTGGCGCGCCAAACCGGCTGCGCCTATGCGCTGTTGATCGATGGCAGTCCGTCCTGCGGCTCCGGTTTCATCTATGACGGCAGCTTTACCGGCCGCCGCCTGAAGGGCGAGGGTGTTACGGCTGCGCTGCTGCGGCAGAACGGTATCCAGGTGTTTTCCGACCGGCAGGTCGATGAACTGGTGGCCGCCGCCGGCGCGTGAACGCCATCCCGAAAATTGCCTGGGTTGCTCAGCCCTTATAGTTGAGGGAGAGAGTGGTGATGCCAAGGAAGGCAATCCAGGCGATCACGAAGGCCAAGACCGTCAGCGCCGCTGAGGTCCCGCTCGATTTCCCGACCTCCCCCTTGAAGAAAAAGAAGTTGGATACGAGCAGCCAGATTTGGGCGGCAATCAGTGCTAGCAGATAGGCGATGTTGCCCGTATGCGGGTAGAGAATGAAGCTTAGCGATGTGACCAGCGTGAACGGCGCGCAGATATAGCATTGCTGGTTGAACGGTATTTTCAGGCTGTTGCGGGTCACCTGCCCGGGTGTGATCAGGTCATAGATCAGGGCGAAGGTGATCGGGAAGATCGAAAAGACTGCCATCCGGAAGAACAGGAGATTGATCCAGGACTGGGTGACGTATTGTCCGGTCTGGCTGCCCTTGATCGTCGCGAGATCGGCCGGCGCAAGCGGTGCGAAAAAGGCGGCAATGACGATCGACAGGAATAGGAAGATCGACGGCTTCATGCCGCTATCGAAGGAAATGTCTTCGTCCCTGACGGTTTCCTGCCGCGCATATTCAAGCATGTATCCGGGCTGAAAGATGACCCGAAACAGCGTATAGGGATAAAAGATCAGCCACATCAGAAGCTCGAAGATGAACTTCTCGATGGATTTAGCGATGTTGAAGACGTCCATGATATCCCCGCTGGCGCACGTTGCAGGACGTGGCCCCAGTGCCAGCAGACCGGATCAAGCCCGGGAATGTCAAGTGCGGCGGATCGAGGAATACCCCACAAAAAATTGCGCCCCTGCTTCTCTCAGGGACGCAATCTTTCGCCTGGAGGGCGAGTGCCCGGTCAGCCTTCTATGGGCGGCTGCTTAGGGCAGGGACAGGAAGTTCGTGGTCAATTTAGCCGAAGTTGGAAATTTTCGAGATCAACTTCTTGTGAATGGCTGTCTTCCGGCGTTACCGCGGCTGGTGCGGCCATGGATGCCATGTCGAGAGCGCTGGTTTTCGCAGCCGTGTCGATGATCGCCAGGGTGGCGGTTGCCTGGGCTTCGGCGGGCTGTGCGTCCGCCGTTGCAGCCTTCGCCAGATCGCCTGCGCTTTCCTCCGCGGCCTGCGCCTGCTTGATGTCGAGGTCCGTCGCCTTGCTGACGAAGACGACCGGCGAGCCGCCGAGCCAGGCTTCGGTGCGAACCAGTTTCATCTCGCCGTTGATTTCCTTCAACTCGACCCGCGCGGTTCCCGGCGCGACGTCCGGCACGATGTAGCTGGTCTTCTTCTTGACCATAAGCGGCGGGCATTGGCCACAGGAAAGCTGCGAGATGCTGTTGTTGACATGTTCGCCGGAGATCACGTTTTCGAGTGACGACGCGCTGGCCGTGCTGGCTGCAACCAGGCTGGTGAGCGTGAACATAAGGGCGCGCATCGGCTTTCTCCTGTGAAATCGCTACAGCGCCACGCGTCATCGATGACGCGCACAGGCCGCTGTCGCACTTATTCAGTCAGGGAAAATATCCGTTCTCCGTTACGTTCCCGTCAGGAGAATTGGTAAAAATTGAATGACTCCCGCGATTGGAGAGCCGTGGCCGCTCAGGCCTTTTCGCGCTCGACCGCCTGCCAGCCGATGTCGCGGCGGCAAAAGCCGTTGCCCCATTCCACCCGGTCAAGCGCCGCATAGGCCTTGTCTTTTGCCGCGCTGACGCTGCCGCCCATCGCCGTCACGTTGAGCACGCGGCCGCCGGTGGCGACCAGGTGGCCGTCCTTCAGTGCTGTTCCGGCATGAAACACCTTGGTCTCAGTGTCCGCCCGCGGGATCGCCGCAATGGGGGTGTTCTTCTCGTAGGCGCCCGGATATCCCTTCGAGGCCATCACCACGGTGAGCGCCGCCTCATCGCGCCATTCGGCGCGGGCGGAGGCGAGCGTGCCGGTGGCGGCAGCATGGAGCAGTGGCAAGAGATCGCTCTTCAGCCGCATCATCAGTACCTGGCATTCCGGGTCGCCGAAGCGGACATTGTATTCGATCAGTTCCGGACCCTTTGGCGTGATCATCAGGCCTGCAAACAGCACGCCGGTGAAAGGGTGTCCGCTATCGGCCATGCCAGCGATTGTCGGTTCGATGATCTCGCGCATGGTGCGCTCGACCATATCAGGCGTCATCACCGGTGCCGGTGAATAGGCACCCATGCCGCCGGTGTTCGGGCCGGTATCGCCATCGCCGACGCGCTTGTGATCCTGCGCCGACGCCAGGGCCAGCGCGGTCTTGCCGTCGCAAAGGCAGAAGAAACTCGCCTCCTCGCCATCGAGATAGGCCTCGACGACCACCTCGGCACCGGCGGCGCCAAAAATACCGGAAAAGCAGCTGTCGACGGCGTCAAGCGCCTCGTCGAGTGTCATGGCAACGGTGACGCCCTTGCCCGCTGCCAGTCCATCAGCCTTGATGACGATGGGCGCGCCCTGCTCGCGAACATAGGCCTTGGCCGGTTCGGCCGACGTGAAGCGCTGATAGGCGCCGGTCGGGATGTTGTATTTGGCGCAGATGTCTTTGGTAAAACCCTTGGAGCCTTCCAGCTGGGCAGCGGCCGCAGACGGGCCGAAAACCGCGATGCCGGCGTCGCGCAATGTATCGGCAAGACCGGCGACCAGCGGTGCTTCCGGGCCGACAACGACGAAATCGATTGTTTCCTTGCGGCAGAAGGCCAGAACGGCGGCGTTATCGGCGGTATCGATATCGACAAGCGTTGCCTCTTCGGCGATGCCCGGATTGCCGGGAGCGGCATAGAGCGCCGTCAGGCGTGGCGATTGTGCCAGTTTCCATGCCAGCGCATGTTCACGCCCGCCCGATCCGATCAACAGAACTTTCATCGCCTACTCCCGCAATCCGCAGTGTTGAGGTGCGGTTAAGGCGAGGGCGCCCCAAGGTCAAGGCGAAATCGCCGCAAGGACCGCGATACAGGCGTTTCAGAGCGAGCTTGACGCTTCGGCAAGGCAGTTGTCATCGGTGAACGAAGTGTGATCGCCGCCGCTGCCGGCGGTTTTCACCGTCCGCTTCAGCGCCCAGATCGCAAGGTCTGCGGGTACCAATGGCTTGCTGATCAGATAACCCTGAAAATGATCGCAGCCGGCCGCTGTCAGCATGGCGAGCTTTTGGGGTGTATCCACCCCTTCGCCAACCACGGCCATGTTCTGTGCGTGGCAAAGCGCGATCATTGCCTTCAGAGCCGGCAGGGATTCCTCGTTGGCAAGGTTTTGCACCAGCGCCCGGTCAAGCTTGATGGTGTCGGCGGTATATTCGATGATCTGCTGCACGGATGTGTAACCGGCGCCGAAATCGTCGATGGAGATACGAAAGCCCCGTTCACGCAGGGTCTTGATGTTCTGGTGCACCTGGTCGCCAAGCTTGACGGCATAGGTTTCCGTCAGTTCGATCTCAATGGTGCGTGGATCGAGCCCGTGCCGGGCCGCGCAGCCGGAAAAGTAATCACTGATTGATTTGGAGTGCAATTCGGCCGACGAGATGTTGATCGCAAGTACGGTTTCCTGCCCAAACAGCTGCTTCAGGCGGTGGTGTTCCGACATCGCCCGGTTGATCACCCACCAGTCGATTTTGGTGAACAGGCCGGTGCTTTCGGCAATCGGCACGAATTCGTCGGGGGTAATGTTGCCCAGTACCGGCGAGACCCAGCGCAGAAGGGCCTCGCAGCCGGTCACCTTGCCGCCGTTGTCGACGATCGGCATGTAGACGAGGTGAAACTGCGCGTCGGGATCGACCAGCCGCAGCTCTTCCTCGATCTGGCGGATGCGATCGCGTTTGTCCTGCAGCGCCCGTGAGAAGCGCGATGAGCGGTTCTTGCCGTTGGTCTTGGCCTGGTACATTGCCGCGTCGGCATTGGAGATCAGTTCGGCAAGATTGGTGGCATCCGTCGGGCAGATGGCGACGCCGATGCTGGCGGTGACCGGATAATATTTTCCGCGTACTTCGAGGCCGTTGGAAAACAGCGCGAGGATCGCGGCACACATTTCCCGGATCGTGCCGTCACCCGGCTTTGATTGCACGAGAACCGCAAATTCATCACCGGACAGACGGGCAAACACAGCCGGCGGCATCCGCCGCCGCGCCACGATCACGCTGATCGTGGCATCGATCCGTAGCGCCAGCGTCTTGAGCAGGTCGTCGCCGACCTCGTGGCCATACTTGTCGTTGACGAACTTGAAGTGGTCGATGTCGATGAACAGGAGGCTGCAATGGCCGCCCTGTGCCGTGACCGTTTCGATGACACCGGCGGCCAGCATGTTGAAATGGGCGCGGTTGCTGATGCCGGTCAGCGTATCGGTCCAGGATGCCTGCTGCACAAGGTTCAAGGCGCGCTGCGATTGATCGTGCAATTGCTTGATATTGCCGGTCAACCGGCCGATTTCTCCCTCCGCCCCGGTTTCCGCGATGCCGTCGTTTTCACCGCTCATCACCGCCGTCACCTGCCGGTCGAGAACCGAGATCGGGTTGGTGATGAACCGGCGGATCAGCGCGATCATCAGGCCGACGGAGATGAAGCTCATCACCAGCGCACCAAAAATCAGCAGCAGTTTCAACTGCTCCATATTACCGGATCGCTGCGATGCCGGGACCGTTAGTGTTGCAAACAGCGAGGGCGCCATCCGGACGGACGCGGAAAGTTCGCCGGACAGCTGTTGCTGTGGTGCGGTCTCGAAATTGACGGGAATTTCGTATTCCTTCTCCAGGGTCCGCTGCATGGTCAGGAACTGTGTCGGCTCGATTGCCACCTGCACCAGCAGCGCGTCTGCCTTGGCGCTCGGCAACGGCCGGCTGAACGTGACCGGGTCGATGAATTCCGAATAGACGATCAGCTGGCGGGTATTGGCGTCATGCAGGAAGCTCCAGTCGCGCAGTTGGCTGCCGCCGGCAAGCCGGCTGGCCAGCGCAAATTGTGGCGCACCGATCTCGGCGAACGGATCGTCGCTGTTCTCAAAATAATAACCCGGTGTCAGGTCGGGATTGAGAATGGCGAAGGAGATGAATTTCTTCGGGTCGTCGGACAGAGAGCGCACGTTCTGCTGCAGCCGCAGTCCAAGCGCATTGTTGCGATAGGCCTCATCCGGTTCCGACACGAACAGCCGGACGGCATTGCCCTCGAGGATCGAGTAGAGAAAGCTCCGGCTCTGGCTGACCTCGTTGCGAAACAGCGCGGCCATATGGTCGAGCTGTTGCGAGAGCCGTGTCCGCTCCAGAGACAGGACGGAACGTCCCTGGACGAAATAGACCGAGAGCGCGGCCAGCAGATAACCTGCCAGGACGACCGGAAAGATCAGGAAAAACGCGCGTTTGCCAAGTGTCACTGGAAGTTTGCCATTGAGCTGATGATGCGCCGGCGGGTCTGGATCGACTGGATCGACAATTCCTGCTGATACTGGCTCTTGGCCAGAATGTCGGCAGGCGGATATATTTCCTGGTCGGCGCGCATTTCGGCGGGGATCAGGTCTAACGCTTTTTCGCTTGCCGTGGGCATCGTCAGGGTCTCGGCATTGGCCGCCGCACTTTCAGGCGAGCCGATGAAATCGAGCAACTGCAGTGCAAGAGCCTTGCGCGGTGAGGCGGCGGTAACGGCCATGCAGTCGAGCCAGGAGAGCGTCCCTTCCTTCGGCACGGCGTAGCGCCAGACGCCGGGTGTGCCGGCCTTGTCGTTGAGCACGTGCTGGTCGCCGCTGTAAGCAAGCGCCATGTAGATATTCTTACCGTTTTCGGGGCTCTGGATCGAGGTGATCACATAGTCGTAGGTCAGAACGAACGGCGCCTGCTTCTTCATGACCTCAAATGCGGCCTTCAGCGTCTCGCTGTCATTGGCATTGATGGATTTTCCCAGCATGGCCAGCGGCGCAACGAAGGCTTCGTTGTGATCGTCATACATGGCGATATGCTTTGTCAGCTCGGGCGCCGGCGACATCAGGTCGTTCCAGGAAGACGGCGTGGTCTTGACCATGTCAGAGCGGTAGACGATGCCCATCGTACCCCAGAGATAAGGCATGCCATAACCGGCGCAGCGGGACGTCCATTCGGGTTTGTAATCCTGCATCGATGCGACATTCTGCACCGACAAGGGTTCGAGCACACCGCGCTTGCCAAACAGCCCCGCACCGTTTTCGCCGATCACCGCAAGATCGATATTGCTGCTGGGGTCGGACAGCACCTCATCGCGCGCATCGCCGCTGTCATAATAGATCTGGTGCACGGCAATGCCGGTCTTTTCGGTCCAGCGGTCAAGGATCTTCTGATCGATATAGGATTCCCAGATCAGCAGGTTCAGCGTTTCCGCATGCGCCAGTACCGGCGCGATCGATACGCCAAGCGCAGTGGAAGCGGCAATTAACGTGTTGCGCATCGAATTCACCCCGATAGTCCCCGGGGCGAACCTTAGCGCGCAATGTTTGATGAATACTTACATTCGGGTGCGCTGGGTTGTGCTTTGGTTGAGGTTTTTTCGGCGCGTCTCGCAATGATTGTGCGGCACTTCGCTGCGACATCACGGCAGCCTGTTGCGTCTCGAAAGATGCGGCGTTTGATGTCGTTCATGGATGCGGTTCAGGAGGAGTATCGATGAGTTATCTGCTGTTCAAATCCCTGCATATTGTTGCCGTCATCACCTGGATGGGCGGCATGGTCCTGTCGTCGGCCGCCATGCTCTGGCTTGCGACGGCCAGTCGGCCCCGCGTCGAGCATGAAACGGAGATCGTCGCAGCACTCAAGCGGTGGGACAGCCGCGTGACCTCTCCGGCAATGGGGTTTGCCTGGATATTCGGCATCGTCATTGCGGTGGAGGGCGACTGGTTCAGCCAGCCCTGGCTGCATGCCAAGCTGGCATTGGTCATCGCCCTGTCGGCGCTGCACGGAAATCTGTCGGCGAGCTTTCGCCGTCTGCAGACCGATCCTGGCCGCGAACCGCCCGGTTACTTGACGTATTCCGGGGTTTTGACGCTCGCGGCCATATTCGGGATCGTTTTCCTGGTCGTTCTCAAACCGTTCTGATTTAGCGGTGGCTTGGAAGCTTCGGCAGGAAGACCGTCAGAAGGCCGAGCAACGGCATGTAGGAGCAGAGCGTATAGACGAACTCGATGCCGTTGCGATCGGCAAAGATACCGAGCACCGCAGCGCCGATGCCGCCGAAGCCGAAGGCAAAGCCGAAGAACATGCCGGCGATCAGGCCGACGCGGCCCGGCACCAGCTCCTGGGCAAAGACCACGATGGCCGAGAACGCCGAGGAGAAGATGAAGCCGATGATGATCACCAGCGCCGCCGTCCAGAACAGGTTGGCATAGGGCAGGAGCAGCGCGAAGGGGATGACGCCGAGGATCGAGAACCAGATGACGAAGCGCGCGCCAAAACGGTCGCCGATCGGCCCGCCGAAGATCACGCCTGCAGCCGAGGCACCGAGGAACAGGAACAGGAGCATCTGGGCTTCCTGGACGCCGACACCGAATTTCTCGATGGTGAAGAACGTGAAATAGCTCGACAAGCTGGAGAGATAGGCATTCTTCGTCGCGGTCAGGATGACGAGAACGATCAGTGTCCAGATCACCTGGTTGCGCGGCAATGGCAGCGTCCGGCTGACCGGCTTGCGGCCGGCCGAGCTGCGGCGATGACGGGTATACCAGACACTCACCCAGGACAGCACCATGAAACCGGTCAATGCAATGACCGAGAACCAGCTCAGGCTGCCCTGTCCCTGCGGAATGACGATGAAGGCGGCCAGAAGCGGCCCGATGGCGGTGCCGGTATTGCCGCCGACCTGAAACAGCGATTGGGCAAGACCGTGGCGGCCGCCCGAGGCAAGCCGCGCCACGCGCGATGCTTCGGGATGGAAGATCGCCGAGCCGATGCCGATTAGGCATGCGCCGATAACCAGCACATAGAAATGATGGGCATTGGCAAGGGTGATCAGGCCGGCGCAGGTCGACAGCATCGCCGCAGGCAGCGAAAACGGCATCGGCCAGCGGTCGGTCACGACACCGACGGCAGGCTGCAGCAGCGAGGCGGTGACCTGGAAAGCGAAGGTCAGAAGACCGATCTGCACGAAGTCGAGCGCATAATTCTCCTTCAGCAGCGGATAGAGCGATGTCAGCAGCGACTGCATGATATCGTTCAGCATGTGGCAGAAGCTGACGGCCACGATAACGGAAACCGCCGTCTTTTCCGGGCTGATGCCTGTGGGTGATGTGATGCTCGCCATGCTGTCTTCCTCGCCGGACGGATAGGGTAAATACGAATATGCGCTGTCTCTACATCGCTTGAGTGTGGCCTGCTTTTGTGCTTTGGTCGCATTCTTTCGAGAGTGGGCCAAATGCAGAGATATGATGCGAAATCGGGCAATCCGGCCCGCGATGATACCCACCGCGAGAACCTTTTGTGGATCGATCTCAACGACGATCCCATCACGGCGCTTGGCCGGCTTTACCCGGCCGGTTCCCGCGGACTGCCGCACAGCCACACCAAGACCCAGCTTTGGTGCGCCCGCCGGGGCGTGGTTCTGGTCAATACCGCAGGCGGCCGCTGGATGATCCCGCCCGGTCACGGTTTGCTCATTCCCGCCGGTCTCGAGCATTTCAGCGAGATGATCAGCGATGTCGAAATGCATTCCATCTACGCCGATCCTCTGGTGATCTCGGCCGATCAGCCGCGCGTTCTCGAGGTGACGCCGCTTGCGGCCAGTCTGATGGAAGAGTTGGTCCTGTCGGAAGAAAAGCCGCTGACACCACGCCGAAAGCGGCTGATCATCGAGCTTCTACTGGACGAAATCAGTTTCCTGCCGGAGCGGCCGCTTGGCCTGCCGTTTCCGAGCGACGCGCGGCTTGGCCGCCTCTGCCGGCATTTTCTGAAATCACCGGACGCCAATGCCGGTATTGACGAATGGGCAAGCGGTCTGGGAATGAGCCGCCGCTCCTTCACCCGGCTGTTTCGTGCCGAAACCGGCGTCAGCTTCGTCACCTGGCGTCAGCAGGCCTGCATCTTCGCCTCGCTGCCGCGCCTGGCCGAGGGCGACCCGGTGACCAATGTCGCACTCGATGCCGGTTATGAAAACATCGCCGCCTTTACCACCATGTTCCGGCGCATGCTGGGAAGTTCACCCAGTACCTATCTGAAGTCACGGATGGCGTGACGTCCGGCCTGCTGCATTCTGAGTGAAAATACGTTTCCCGCCCGCCGTCATCTGCAATCAAACACCGGACGCGTCCGGCGAGTGCGCAGCGTGAGCTTATCTAAGTCGTTGTAAAATATAGCCGTCACCTTGAAATGACTGTCCCGCATGGAAAACAAAGCCTGAAATCTCCTGGTTAACGAGATGGTAGCGAAGCGGCGCCTATAAGGCCCGGAACGAACCGTTTTTGTGTCTGGAGTTCCGACGTGTTCAACCGATCCTTGTTTGCCCTTTCCGCCGGGCTTTTTCTCGCTGCTTCCGTTTCCGCCCAGGCGCAGGAGCGTCAGCATTTCTGGTCCGGGGACTGGTACCTGAAAGTTGGCGCCACCGGCTTCATCGGCCCGAAATATGACGGCTCATCCGACCGGCTGTTTCAGGCAGCGCCGCTGATTTCGCTCGGCCGGGCCGGCAGCACGGTGCGGTTTTCGTCCCGCAATGATAACCCGGCCTTCGCCTTCGTCGACAAGGGCGCGTTTCGCGCCGGTGTCGTCGGCAAGCTGATCTTTGATCGCGACGAGGATACCTCCTCCGATCTCAAGGGGCTCGATCCGGTTCGCTTCGGCGGTGAACTCGGCGGCTTTGCCGAGGTCTATCCAACCGACTGGCTGCGCATCCGCGCCGAATTGCGCCAGGGTATCCGCAGCCATCACGGTCTGGTCGCAGATGTTGCGGCCGATGGGTTCGTCGATGTCAGCGATAATGTCCGCGTCTCGGCCGGCCCGCGTCTGTCGGCGGCCACCAGCGATTATTTCGATGCCTATTACGGCGTCAGTTCATCGGAAGCGGCCAAGTCCGGCTATTCGAAATACACGCCATCCGGTGGCCTGAATTCGATTGGAGCGGGCGCCGCCATCACCTGGCAGGCTACCGAAAAACTCGAAACCAGCGCTTTTGCCGAATACAAGCGGCTGATGGGGCCGGCGGCGGATTCGAGCATCGTCAACGAAGGCGGCAGCCGCAATCAGTTCATGGTCGGTATGTCCGCCACCTACCGTTTCGATTTTACGCTGGAATAGCCGTCCGCCTGCCATGCGGCGGTCTGTCGGCTTGACCGCGGACCGCTTGCGCTGCAAACAATCGGCATGAACACTCGTCCTGCCGATTCCGGGCGCGTCCACGATGCGCCGTCCAACAACTGGGTTTATCGCGTGCTGCCAAGGCCGCTCTGGCCCTATGCGCAGCTTGCCCGCTGGGACAGGCCGATCGGCTGGCAATTGCTGATGTGGCCGTGCTTCTGGTCGGCAGCGCTGGCGGCCAATGCGGCGGCGGTGCTCGGTACCTTCTCGCCCGGCCGCTTCGTCCTGCACCTGATTCTGTTTTTCATCGGCGCTGTTGCCATGCGCGGCGCCGGCTGCACCTATAACGATATTGTCGACCACGACATCGACATGGAAGTGGCGCGCACCCGCTCGCGGCCATTGCCGTCCGGCCGTGTGACACGGCTGCAGGCCAAGATCTTCATGGTGCTGCAGGCACTCGCCGGTCTGATCGTGCTGTTGCAGTTCAACGGCTTTTCCATTTTCCTCGGCGTCTTCTCGCTGATCTTCGTCGCCGTCTATCCCTTTGCCAAGCGGTTTACCGACTGGCCGCAGTTCTTTCTCGGTCTTGCCTTTTCCTGGGGGGCGATCATGGGCTGGTCGGCGGAGTTCGGCACGGTCGGACCGGCATCGATTGTGCTGTATGCCGCAGCCATCGCCTGGACGATCGGTTACGACACGATCTACGCCTATCAGGACAGGGAGGATGACGCGTTGATCGGCGTGCGCTCGACCGCACGGCGGTTCGGCGAGCGTCCGCGCCCGTGGCTGTTCGGCCTCTATGGGCTGACGATCGTGCTCTTGCTTTTTTCGTTCGCGCTGGCAGGTGCCGGGCTGCTGGCCTATGCCGGCCTGCTGATCGCAGCCGTTCTGCTGTTTTACCAGATTCTCGTGCTCGATATCCACGATGCCGCCCAGTGCCTGGCTTTGTTCAAGTTCAACAATATCGTTGGCCTGATTCTGTTTGCCGGCTTGTGCGCGGCGCTGCTGGTCCGGTTGGCATAAAAAAGCCCTCCGGATGGCCGGAGGGCAGAGGTCAACCGCAGTAAACCGTCGCAATAAACCGACACTGGGCCGCACTTTTGCAGCGCGGGGCAGGCTATCGACGGGTCAGGCCCAGCTCAATTCCTTGTCGCGGTTCTTCTTCATTCTGGCAAAACGGGCGGAAAAGGCGGCAATCGCCGCAAGGATGAATGTACGCATGATTGGTCTCCTTCTCGTGCCGGCAATGTGCTGTCTGCCTGTGGCATCAAAAAGGCGTTTCCAAGGTTTTCCAAAGGCTCGGTAAGGCTTTGAAAAAACAAACAAAAGACCGGCCGCAGGGACAGCCGGTCTTTTGCACTGGAGGAAGGCGTGGAGATTGTGTCGAAAATCAGTTGCGGGCGATGATCTCGCGGCCGTCGATCTTCATGTTGACACCCAGGCTACCGGTGGCGCGGCGCATCAGGAAGCGCGGGCGGCGGTCGTTAAAGAGTGAGTGGCGGCGGCGCGGCTTGATATCGCGGGTGCGGACTTCGCCGAGATGATCTTCCAGCGGGCGGGCGACGCCGTCGGCTTCAACCATCAGCATAGGGATCCGGTAGGCTTCCGACCATGTGCGCCAATCGGCAGCAATGTCGGCCAGATCGTGGGCGACCAGCAGCGGGATGCAGAGATCCGGGTCGTCATGATGCAATTCTAGGGTCACGGTCACTTCTCCGTCTCCGTGGTCTATGGCGCGGGCGGCAACACCTTTGAAGGCGCGAGCCGGCAGGGCGATCGACAGTGGCAAGCCGCTGGACGGCAACACCTTGCGCAGCACCGCTCCACGCTCATCCAGGCTTATGGTGACATTGCTGGACTGTCCGTGCAAGGTGTAGCTTGCCTGCTGGGGAAAGCGTTTCGGGTCCATTCGCAGTGTCGTTTCAACCCAAGCCGGTTGTGAAAGTGTCTTCAGCATTTCAATCGCCCTTGTTTTCCTTGAGAGCCGGTTCCCGGTCTTCTCGTCGGGACTTTTCGTCCTCTGTAAGCCAAGGATAGGTGGGGCGAGTTTGAGACCACTTAAAAATCGCAGTTAAAAAACTTTGCATTTCCTGATGGTTAGCAAAGGCCAACGCAGTAGGGTTTCTCAAATCTGAATAAAGTCGGCGGTATTTTGCCGGCTGTTCGTTCTCAAGCTGCCGGGTTGAGGAAAAGCCACGCACAAGGCAGACCAGCGATTGTGGTGCGGATTATGGCCGCACTGCGCGGCATTGCGTCCCTCCGGGCACTCTAGCGCCGGGCAATTTCAGGCGATCGGCAGAGCGGCAATGGTTTCCACATATATCGACTACAATCTCCTCGTACGCGATATGAAGACGAGCCTCCAGCGCACGTCGCAACAGACGCTGGTCGCCCGTGAAACCGAGTATTACAAGGCGAATATCGGCAACGTCACCTCGATCGACGAGTTCCTCGGAGACTACCGGCTCTATTCCTATGCCATGAAGGCGCATGGTCTTGAAGATATGACTTATGCCAAGGCCTTCATGCGAAAGGTGCTGGAGAGCGACCTCAGCGACGAGAAAAGCTACGCCAATATGCTGACGGACGAGCGCTATCAGAATTTTGCGCGGGCGTTCAGCTTTTCCCAATCGACCGAGGTGATCCAAAGTGATGCACAGGAAGACGCACTGATCGGTCTGTATAACCAGTCCGTCTCGAACATCGATTCAAAGATGGCCGAGGAGACGCGCTACTACGGCACAATGATGGACACGATCACCAACGTGGATCAGTTCCTGCAGAACGACAGGTTACGATCCTATGCGTTCCGGGTGTTCGGCATCGACGAGAAATATTTCAACTATGAACAGGTGCGCGGCGCGCTGGTCAGCGACCTCGACGATCCGAACAGCTACTACAATACCAATTTTGCACCCAGCTTGGCGGCCGCGGAGGCAACCAGGACTTCATCCACTCAGGCGCTTTCGGCTCTGACGAGCCGGGGCCTGTCGCAGACACGCATAACCGCGATCGATGCTCTGTTGGCTCTGCCCGAGACGTCGGATGAAGACAAGGTGACGCTGCAGGCGGAAAAAACCACCCTGCAGAACAATATTACCACGATCAACAACGCGTTCCCGCAAATGACGGCCGATATCGACGCCTATGCGGGCGTCGCGGCCGAAATCGCCGGCCTGAAGACGCAGATGGCGCAGCCCGGTCTCACCGAGGCGGAGCGGGCCGCGTTCCAGGCGCAGATCGACCAGCGCCAGGCAACGCTTGCGACCATGAAAGGCGTAAACTTCTATTCCAACGACTTGAAGGCGAAACAGTCGGAGAGTACGGCTACGGTTGCGCGGCTCGCCGTCTTCAAGGATCTGGCCTTGATGTACGATTTCGCGGCGGATGGCTCGGTGCCTTCAGGTGGAACGGCGCAGGCCGCAGACAGCCGCAAGGCGACCATGGAGGTTTACGCCTACAAGGCGCCGCGCGCGACGACAGCGGTCGCGATGCTTCACAAGTCCCATTATGAAAGCACGATCGGAACCATTACCACGGTTGCGCAGATCAAGGGCGACAGCCGGCTCTATTCCTACATCCTCACTGCCTTTGGCCTGCCGTCCAGCGCGACGGTGTCGACGCTCGAAAGCATCCTGACCAGCGATCCGAACGACCCGACGAGTTTCGTCAACACCAAGGGAGGCGAGTACAACGCCAACTATAAGGAGTTGAGAGCGGCTTTCAATTTCAAGACGGATGGTACGCTGGCGGCCGGCGATACGCCCCAGACAGCGGCGCAGACCAAGCTGACGTCCGATTATTACATGGTGCGTTACAACGACGCCGACGACGCTGCCGACCAGACCCTGATCAATTCCTTCAAGAGCCTGATGAAGGTCGTCTCCAATGTCGACGATCTGATCTCCGACAACAAGATCATGAAACTGGCGCTCACTGCGGTCGGCCTCGAAAACGAGGGCGATACGGCGCGCAAGATCAAGAAGGTGCTGACCAGCGATCTCAACGATCCGAAGAGCTATGTCTACACGCTCAAGGATGACCGTTATGTTCAGCTGGCAAAGGCGTTCAATTTCAATGCGGACGGATCGGCCGGCATTCCGATGCTGGCACAGGCCGAATCCGAGATCCTTAACACCGCCAAATCCTATGTCATCGAAAAGAGCCGTTTCGCCACGGAGGATGAAAAGACCAAGGCGACCGCGGAAGCGAAATATTACAGCACCGAAATCACAAAGGTCAAATCGCTCGACAGTTTCCTGTCCAACCGGCGCCTGGTCGACTTTGCCCTTGCGTCCGCCGGGATCGATCCTGAAACGGTGACGACGGACTATGTCCGCAAGATGTTCGAATCCGATTTCAGCGACCCGAACAGTTTCATCAACAAGGAGCCGAATACGACGGTCTACAAGGAGCTCGTCTCTTCATACAGTTTTGACAAGAACGGTAATGTGGCACGGCCGGATATTGGCATCCAGACCAAACGCGGTCTGCTGGAAACCGAGGACCTTTACCTCAACCAGACCCTTGAGCAACAAAAGGGCGAGGACAATGCAGGCGTTCGCCTGGCACTCTATTTCCGCCGCCAGGCAACAGGCGTCAACACCGCCTACGATCTCCTGGCCGACAGCGCGCTGATGCAGGTCGTCCGGACGGCATTCAGCATCCCGGAAGCCATGTCGAGCGCCAATGTCGACATCCAATACGCCTATATCAATCGCGTGCTCGAGGTGAAGGATCTGCAGGATCCGGAGAAACTGGAAAAGCTGCTTATGCGCTTCACCGCTCTCTATGATGTCGAGAACAATGTCGATGTCTCCGGCGCGCAGATTATCCTGTCGGGCGGCGGTGGCGGCATCAGTGCCGACACGCTGTTCAGCCTGTCACAGCTGCGCCTCGGCGGCTTCTAGGCCCAGGTCTCAGGCTTTGAGAACCTTGCCGGGGTTCATGATCCCGGCGGGGTCGAAAGCATGCTTGATCCGCTGCATCAGGTCGATCTCGATCGGCGAGCGAACTTCTGCCAGTTCATCACGCTTCAGCTGGCCGATGCCGTGCTCGGCCGAGATCGAACCGTTGTATTTCAGGACGATGCCGTGAACGATGGCGTTCATCTCGCGCCAGCGGCCGATGAACTGATCCTTGTCGGCACCGACCGGCTGCGAGATGTTGTAGTGGATATTGCCGTCGCCCATGTGGCCGAACGAGCAGATACGGGCGCCCGGAATGGCTTTCATCACTGCCGCATCGGCCTCCGCCATGAAGGCCGGAATGCTGGAGACCGGGACCGATACGTCGTGCTTGATCGACCCGCCCTCCGGCTTCTGCGCCGGCGACATGCTTTCGCGCATATGCCAGAGGCTCTTGCGCTGGGCTTCGCTGGCCGCCACCACGGCATTCTCGATGAGGCCGCTGGAAATTTCCGCTTCGAGCAGTGACTGCATCATCCGCTCGGCGCTTTCAGCCGAATCCGAGGTCGAGATATCGATCAGCGCGTACCACGCATGAACCGTTTCCATCGGATCGCGGACGCCGGGAATATGCTTTGCGGTGAATTCGACGCCGAGGCGCGGCATCAGTTCAAAACCGGTCAGTGCCGGACCGCAGAGGCTCGAGGCCTTGTCGAACAAGGCCAGCGCATCGCCAACGCTTTTCAAACCGGCAAAGGCGACCTGATGGCCGCGCGGTTGCGGAAACAGCTTCAGTACCGCGCCGGTGATGATCCCGAGTGTGCCTTCGGCACCGATGAACAGATCGCGCAGGTCGTAGCCGGTATTGTCCTTCTTCAGCCGCCGCAAACCGTCCCAGATCTCGCCGGTCGGCAAAACTACTTCGAGGCCGAGGCAGAGTTGCCGCATATTGCCGTAGGCAAGCACAGCGGTGCCGCCGGCATTGGTGGAGAGATTGCCGCCGACCCGGCAGGAGCCTTCCGAGCCGAGAGACAGCGGGAACAGCCGGTCATGCGCTTCCGCCGCCTTCTGGATATCGGCCAGAATGCAGCCGGCATCGGCAACGATGACATTGCCGACGGGATCGATATCGCGAATGCGGTTCAGCCGCTGCAACGACAGGACGATATCGGCAGCGCCGGTGCGCGGGATCTGGCCCGCCACATGGCCGGTATTGCCGCCTTGCGGCACGATCGCGACGCCGGTTTCGCTGGCAAGCTTGAGGATCTGCGAGACCTCTTCGACGCTGCCAGGCCGCAGCACCAGCGGCGCATTGCCCTTGTAGAGGCCGCGGGATTCGACGAGATAAGGCGCAATGTCAGCCTGATCCGTCAGCGCATTGGCGGCGCCGACGATGGCGGTAAAACGGGCGATCAGGTCGGTGGAGGGCAGGGTGTTGGTCATAGGGTCATTCCCGTGGGGCCGCAGCGCGTTCGATCCGGTCGAGGATTGCCTCGCCAAGACCCTCGTTGGGGATTGCACCAAAGGCAATGGTTTTGGCGCCGGACGCATCGGCCTGTTTCATGAAGGCAAACAGATTGGCAGCCGCTTCGCGTAGATTGGCGGATGGGCTGAGATCGAGAATAACAACCGCGTTTTCCTCGCCGACCAAGGGTTTGCCGCCGAAGCGGATCAGCGCCTCGCCGGCCCTGACATCCGTCGCATTCAGCCGCACCGCAGCACCCGGCGCATAATGCGACGCCAGCATGCCCGGCGCTTCGATCGCAGCGCCCGCCGTTTCCGGCCGCAATACCGTTTTGCCGGTCAGCGCCTCGATATCGGCGACATCCAGACCGCCTGGACGCAACAGCCGGATTTCTCCGCCATCGACCTTGATAATGGTTGATTCCAGCCCGATTTCGGCTGGGCCAGCGTCAAGGATAAGCGCCAGCTTGCCGCCAAGATCGGCTTCGACATGGGCTGCGCTGGTCGGGCTGATCTTGCCTGAGGTATTGGCGCTCGGTGCTGCCAGCGGCCTGCCGAAACGGGCGATCACCTGGCGAGAAAACCCTTCCGGCATGCGGATGCCGAGCGTGTCGAGACCGGCCGAGGCAAGCGGGTGCACGTCACTGTCCGGCTTTAGCGGCAGGATCAATGTCAGCGGTCCCGGCCAGAAGGCTTCGGCCAACTTTCGCGACAGGGGATCGAAGGTCACATGCGCTTCCGCCATGGCAAAATCGGCGACATGGCAGATCAGCGGATTGAAGCGGGGGCGGCCCTTCATTTCATAGATGCGGCTGATCGCATCGGGATTGGTGGCGTCGGCCGCCAGGCCGTAGACCGTCTCGGTCGGGATCGCCACCGGCAAACCTTCGCCGAGCGTTTCGCAGGCCATCGCCAGGGCATGCTCCGGCTCGGTCCGTGTGTCTATGATCAGCGCCATCAAGCTTCCAAACGTCAATGCGCCGCCTCGAAAACCCGGCGGGCGCTCCGGCGTTTCCTTTACAGGGGGAAGCTGGACATTGCCAAGCGCATTTGAAAGCAGGTGCCAACTGTACCGCTTCGCAACAGGCGAAATTAAGCTTTCTTAAAATGCGACAGGTCCGGTTAGCGGCGGAGAAAGTTGCGCATGCTAGCTCTCTGATCCTGCACTCAGCCGGAGCCCTTATGGCCAACAAGAAATCCATGCCGACCGACCTTGCCCTGCGCATCGCCACCGCCATGCATCAGATGGGCATCGATGCCATTCCCCGGAATTACGAGCTGGTTTACGAAGCCTATGGTGGCGCCAATCCGGATCTGGTGCGCGACTTCATTGCGCTCGGCAAATACAAGTCGCAATCGGCGCTCGACGAGCTTGGCCGCAAATATCTGCCGCATCATCACGAGGCAAGCGTGCTGGCGCGATCGACGACGATCGTGCGCGACGAGATGAGCAACTTCATGAACCTGTTGTCGCGTGAAAAGGACCAGCTCGATGATTACGGGCGGCTGATCAGCGAGGCAACCAAGGCGCTGGTGGTTTCCGGCGGCGAAAGCCAGACGGCGCTGCAGAACTCCATTCAGGCTCTGAAGCGGGCCACCGAGCGGCAGGTGTCGCACAATGCCGAAATGGAACAGAGCGTTACCGCGCAATCCACCGTGATTGCCGGAGTGCAGAAAGACCTTGCCGACTTCGAGGCGCGGAAATTTTCCGATGCGGTCACCGGGCTCGCCAATCGCCGGGCCTTCAACAAGGCTCTGGCCAAGGTCTATGCCGATCCCGACATGCCGCTTGCCTGCGGCATTGCCATTGCCGAACCCGATACCAGCCGCCGCCTGTCGGGAGAGCAGGCCGCCGCCCTGGCCGAGCCGCTCGCCCGCCATATCGGCGGCATCATCCAGCAGGCGTTTCCCGCAAGCGAACTGGTCGCCCGTTTCGACGGCACCCGGTTCGGGTTTCTGGTCGGCGCGGGCGAGGAGCGGGAAGTGGTGCGGCTCGTGGCGCTGCTGCGTTCGGCCTTGCGCAGCACGCATTTCAAACACCCGAAAACCGGGCGTGATCTCGGCTGCGTGACGCTTTCGGTCGGCATATGCATGTCGGATGACGCCGGCAATGCCTTCGATCTTGTCGGTACGGCGGAAAAAGCGCTTGCCAGGGCGCAGGGCAAGGGTGGCGACCAGACGGTCGTGCACGGGGCCGAACACGAACAGCAGCCCGGGCGGGACTGGCTGATCTACAAGCAGTGATCAGAAGCTGCCGATGATCTTGCGAAGCGCTTCGTTACGGGCGCCGAGCAGGAGCACGTTCTTCAGCGCTTCCTTGGGGTCGCGGGTGCGAAACAGCAGCCCGTTGTCATGCACCGCACGGTTGACGGTCAGCTTACCTGCCTCGGCGTCCATCTCCGTGGCGACGGCGAAATACATCCGCGAGTAGCCGAGCTTGATCTTCTCGAAGAAATGCTGGTCGTCGCCGATATCGGAGAAGAAATTGGCAATATAGAACGACCAGCGGACGTCTTCGAACTTGGCAAATTTCGTCCGCGCGGCGGTGACATGACAATAGCCGAGGTGCGGGCTATCGGCGAGCGTCCGGTGAAAGAGCAGCTTTGGAAAACGGATCGAGCGATGGAAGCTGTTGATCCGATCATGCGTGACGGAGCCGGCCGCTTCCAGCTTCTTGCCCGTGCGGGCAGCGACTTCCTGATGGGTCAGATAGCGCTTCTCGGCCGCGCTCCACTGCTGCTGGTTCCGGTTGATCCGTCCTGTGCGCAGGAACTCGGTATAGATCGCGGCCTTCGGCGATGGTGCCGGCTTCTTGACCACAGCGGCATCGAAATATCTCAAGTTTGACATCGGCCTGTACCAGAATGCGGGGTGTGTGGACAAAACACACCGGGACGGAATCGCTTATCAGCTAATGCTACTGCGTTATGGTTAATGCAGTCTTTCTGGGCTTAAACCTTTTGCCTCGACCTTGTGCGATGGCGCTGGCGGCATTGTTGCCGCGAAATGTCGCAAAGAGGCCGCATCCGTGCCGTTTGCCGAAGCGACGTGCTGAAAACCGGACTTTTGCTTGAAAATCAGCCGATCGCATTGTTTCTGCTTATAAAATAACCAGACTGCCGGCGGCGCTATGCAATATTCGCCGTGTCGTCTTTCTGGAATCCGATGTCGTTAACTGGCGGCTGTTTTTCGAGGACTGAGGATTAGATGAAGACACTCAAGGTGCCGCCTTTATAGGTAAAGGCGGAGAATTGGGAAGCCGGTCGAAATCCGGCGCTGCCCCCGCAACGGTGGTGGAGCGAAACCTCGGCAAAAGGCCACTGGAGAAATCCGGGAAGGCGCCGGGACAGTCCGTAGGGACAGCTCCAGAGCCCGGAAACCAGCCTTGTGATGAAATTGATGTCTGGGTTGCGGCGGGCAGCCGGAAGGAGAACCACGATAACCACGCGCTTTCCCGGCGCGGCGGTGGTTCCTTTCCTGCCTGCTGCCACCGAAAAAGTTGGCGAGCACAAGGAAATGACCATGGATCTCCGCAGTGAAGTCCTCCGTAAATTGCAGGCCCGGCGCGATACACACAGCCTGGAGCAGGCCTTCTATACCGATCCCGACCTGTACAAGCTCGATATGGAGCAGATCTGGTACAAGGACTGGCTGTTCATCGGCCATGATTGTGAAATCCCGAAGTCGGGCAATTATTTCACGGCCCAGGTCGGCGAATATCCGGTCGTCATTGTGCGTGATCGCACCGGCACGGTCCGGGCGCTGCACAATTCCTGCCGCCATCGCGGCTCGCGCGTCTGCGCCGGCGCCAAGGGGTCTTCGGCCAAGCTTGTCTGTCCCTATCACCAGTGGACCTACGAGCTGGACGGCAAGCTCTTGTTTGCCCGTCAGATGGGCGAGGATTTCGACAAGAACC
The DNA here is from genome assembly GCA_900473685.1 of Hyphomicrobiales bacterium. GTDB lineage: Bacteria > Pseudomonadota > Alphaproteobacteria > Rhizobiales > Rhizobiaceae > Pararhizobium. The sequence goes on along the minus strand of UCNE01000010.1, from coordinate 103,300 downwards.
AGCATGGCCTGAAACCGATCCATTGCGAAACCATCGGCGGTTACATCTTCATCTGCCTCGCCGACGAGGCGATGGACTTCCAGCCGATGCGCGACATGGTCTCGTCCTATCTGACGCCGCACAATCTGAAGGACACCAAGGTCGCGTTTGAAAGCACGATCATCGAGAAAGGCAACTGGAAGCTCGTCTGGGAAAACAACCGCGAATGCTATCATTGCGCGGCAAACCACCCGGAACTTTGCCGCACCTATCCGGAAGCGCCGACCGCAACCGGCGTCCAAGGCGCTAAGGACGATCCGGTCATTGCCGCGCATTGGGCGCATTGCGAGGCGACTGGCCTGCCGAGCGAGTTCAAGATCGATCAGAGCGGCCAGTTCCGCGTTGCCCGCATGCCGCTGATCGAGGGTGCGGAAAGCTACACCATGTCGGGCAGGCGCGCCGTCAAGCGCCAGCTCTCGGACGATGTCAGCCAGAGCGATATCGGCACGCTGCTGCTGTTCCATTACCCGAGCACCTGGAACCATGTGCTGGCCGATCACGCCATCACCTTCCGCGTCCTGCCGCTCGGTCCAGAACTGACCCAGGTCACCACCAAGTGGCTGGTGCACAAGGATGCCGTCGAAGGCGTCGATTACAATCTTGAAGAACTGACCCATGTCTGGACGGAAACCAACGACCAGGACCGCCAGATCGTCGAGGAAAACGCCTTCGGCATCCGCTCGCCCGCCTATCAGCCCGGCCCCTATTCGCCCGAACATGAAGGCGGCGTGATGCAGTTCGTCGAATGGTACACCAACTTCATGCAGGACCGGCTGCAGGGCCGTACGGCATCGCCATCTCTGGTTCGGGTTGCCTGACATGACCATTGCTTCCTCCTTCCGGCACTTCGACGAGCTGCAGCCGTTCAACGACCGCCAGCAATTGCTGGAGTGCATTTCCGTTACCGCGGAGGGGCCGGACGTGATGACGTTCGGTTTCAAGGCCGACAAGGACAGCTGGTTCCGCTATCTGCCGGGCCAGTTCGTTACGCTCGAGCTGCCGGTGACGGCAGACGATCCGGTGATGCGCACCTACACCCTGTCATCGACGCCGTCGCGGCCGTTTTCCGTTGCGGTGACCGTCAAGGCCCAGGCTTCCAGCATCGGTACGCGCTGGATGTTCGACAACCTCAAGCCAGGCATGAAGCTGAAGGCATTCGGCCCGCTCGGCGATTTTTCCTTCGTGCGTCATCCGGGTGAAAAATATCTGTTCATCTCCGCCGGTTCCGGCATCACGCCGATGATGTCGATGACCCGCTGGATGGCCGATTGCGCGCCGCAGAGCGATGTGTCCTTCCTGTCCTGCGCCCGCCAGCCGGATGATCTCTTGTTCCGTGACGAGCTGGAAAACATCTCCCGCAACATGCCGAACCTCAATCTCGGCTTCATCGTCGAGACCCATGCGCCGCGCCACAGCTGGCACGGGCTGCGCGGCCGCATCGAGACGTCGAAGCTGGCACTGCTGGCACCGGATTTCCGCGAGCGCACCGTGTTCTGCTGTGGTCCCGAGCCGTTCATGCGTGGCGTCAAATCGATGCTGGAAAGCGTCGGCTTCGACATGAACCGCTATCACGAGGAGAGCTTTCAGCCGGCCAGTGCACCAGATCCGGCCGAGCTTGCCATTCGTGCCGGGGCAGGCGAGGCGGATGCTTCCGCTGTCTCCACCATCACGTTTACGATGGCGGGCAAGGACGCCAAGTGCCAGCCCGGCCAGACCATTCTGCAGACGGCGCGCGCCGCAGGCGTGCGCATCGGGGCTGCCTGCGAGGGCGGGCTGTGCGGCACCTGCCGGGTGATGAAGATTTCGGGAGAAGTCGAGATGAACCACAATGGCGGCATCCTCGATGACGAAATCGACGAGGGCTACATCCTCGCCTGCTGTTCGCGCCCGATCGGCGACGTTCAGATAGAGGCGTAGCGTTGCGCAAGTGCCGGGCGATTGACAGCCCCGCCCGGCAGAAGATGACCGCTATCATGGGGTGTTCACGGGTAACAAGCTTCGCGTAAGTTGCGCGGCCTAGTGTCGAAGGGCAATCGATACGGGACGTGACTTATGCGAACCAAAGATCTGACCTATGAGCTTCTCCAGGCCTCGAAGATGAGCGCCGAACGCAGCGACAGGAAGATGCTTGTGTTCCTCATCGAGATGGCGCTTTTGGAGGCGGAGCTGTCCATGCCACCGGCCCTGGATATCAAGCGCTCCCATCCGATGCACATTCCGCAGATACCTCGGCCGGAACGCGCGCGTACCGACCTCGGCCCTGCATGACAGCGGGCCATCCCGGATCGCCGCACGCGCCGCTCTAGGATTCCGGCGTGGCCGGGTTTTCCGTACCTGCCGGGCGGCAGGCGGCAAACGTGTCGAGCGCCGGATTGTAGACCTTGGTGACGACGTTCATCATCCCCAGCACGGTGTGGAACAGGTTGTCGTGCGAGGTCGGCGCGTCGGCCTTGGTCTGAAGGCAGCTGCGGTCCAGCCCCGTCAATTGCGCATACGGGTCGGAGAACCAGGCGATGAAGGGAACGCGGGTCTGCTCGACAGGTGCGATCATGTAGGGTGCGCCGTGCAGGAACAATCCGTTTTCGCCGAGCGACTCGCCATGATCCGACATGTAGATCATCGCGCCATCGACGGTGTCCTGATGCTTCTTCAGAAGCTTGATCACTTCGGAGAGGTTATGGTCCGTGTAGAGGATCGAGTTGTCATAGGCGTTGACGATCTCCTCGCGTGAACAATCGGAAAGCTGCGGTGTGCGGCAATCGGGCTTGAAACGGCGGAATTCTTCCGGATAGCGCTGGTAGTAGGCCGGGCCATGGCTGCCGAGCTGATGCAGCACGATGACGGTATTCTTGGTGATGCCGGCAAGTTTTTCATCGAGTTTGCCGAGGAAAATATCGTCCAGGCATCCGTCGTCCTTGCAGAGCGGGCTGTTCTTCTGCTTGGTCAGGCTGGCAAAGCTGATGAGGTCGGCGATGCCCTTGCTGCCGGTATTGTTGTCCCACCAGTAACCGTCAATGCCGGCGCGGCGCAGAACGTCCATCAGCGTGTCGGTGGAGCGGGCCTTGCGGTCGGAATAGTTTTGTCTGCCATAGACCGAAAACATGCAGGGCAAGGAGACGGCGGTCGCGGTGCCGCAGCTGGTCGTCTGGGTAAAGTTCGTGACGCCCAGCGCTTTCAGTTCCGGATTGGTCTCCCTGTCGTAGCCATTGAGGGAAAAATTCATGGCGCGGGCGGTTTCGCCGGCGACGACGATGGTGACTACGGGTTTTTTCGCTTGCGCGTACATCGGGCCGAGCTTGGCGTCCGTGCCGAGTGGAGCCCGCACGATGCCGATATCGCGATAAGCGCTGACCCCGAGCCCGATGGCCGAGGTGATGGCCGCAAACGGCGTCAGCTTGGCCATCATGTCGCGATGCTCGCGGATATTGGACGATATCCCTGAATAGTTCGAGACGATCAGCCCGATGCACAGCGACAGGCACAGCGAAATGACCGCCAGATTGACAAAGAACTTGCTGATGAACGGCCGGTGCCTGATCCGGGTGAGGCAGACCAGCACCGAGGGTAGGATGCCGTAGAGGAGGATGTGCCGGATAAACGCGGCAGTAATCAGGGGACCTGCTTCCTGCGGTGTCGTCACCACGGCGTTGCGGATCATGTCCTTGTCGATCACCACACCGAAGAAATCCGTGTAGTAGGAGGACATCGCCCCGGCGATGAGCAGGAAGACCAGAAACGGCTTGATCAGGTATTTGACCGAGAACATGATCATGCCAGCAAAGACCAGCAGGGTGATCGCCGCGACAAACGTGTAAAAGCTCAGGTGAAAGCCACCGAACACATAGAATGCTTCATTCCAGAACGTGAGGTTCAGGAGGCACAGGATGTAGGTGGCGACCAGAAGGCTAAGCGGGATGCTTCCCATCGTGGGCCGTTTTATGGAACGAAAATTCAAGGCATGCTCCGGCAATCAAGGCAGGGAATGGCGACAATTTTCCTCTCTTGCGCTCGCCGGCTGACAGCAGGCTGAACGTTCGCTGCGCGGCATTCCAGCTGGAAATGCTCTTAAAAGTAAAGATAAAAACCCAAGCCGGCAATTTATAGGTGTTGCATAAGCCGGAGCGGCGCGCCGCCATCACCGGTCAGAACAGAAAATCACCGGCATCCAGTGCCGCCATCTTCACGTTCTTCAGCAGGATGCTGTCACCGTTCAGCCCGTCGATGAGGACGTCGTTGCCGGCCTGTTTCATATGGTGCTGGACCAGATCCTTGTAGTCGGTGATGCTTGCAAGTCCGGCGAGATCGAGAATATCGTGGCTTGAACCCGTGGCGGCAAAGTCCGTTATCGTCTCCTTGCCGTCCTTGGTGGCAAACACGAACTGGTCGGCACCTGCGCCACCGGTCAGGATATCGGCACCGCCATGACCCCAGATGATATCGTTGCCGGCCTTGCCGTCGATGATGTTGTTGCCGCTGTTGCCGTGCAACCGGTTGGCCAGCGCATTGCCGGTGCCGTTGATTGCCGCCGTGCCGTTCAGCGTCAGGTTTTCGAAATAGTTGCCGAGCGTGAAGGACACCGTCGTCTTGACGAGGTCCGTGCCGCCGCCTGCAGCCTCAGAAAGCTTGATCGTCGCATCACTGATCACATAGACGTCGTCGCCGGTGCCGCCATAGATCGTACCGTTGACCTTGCCGCCCGTGCCGTCGAAATAGTCGTTGCCATTTCCAAGCTTGATCGCGCCGGTGATCGTGCCCCTGTTGAGGAGGGTATCAGTACCGTTACCGCCCAGGAGTGCGGTTCCGGCCGATTTGATCAGGCCGCCATTGTGCAGGGTGGCCTTGCTCGCGCCTGAAAAATCGATCGTCGCCAGCGATGCAAGCGTGCCGGTGATGGTGCCGTAATTGGTGACGGTCTCGCCTGTCCCGGCCACCTTGATGCCGCCTGATGCCGTGATCGTCTTGTTGTTGGTGATGATCGTATCGTCGGCGGATACGGCAATCGCGTAGCCGGAAGCCTTGATCAGGCCGTTATTGGTGATCTTGCCATCATCGCCGGTGAGCGTGATGGCGTTCTTGATCGCCGTGATCGTGCCGCTATTGGTGATGATTGCCACGCTGCCCGATGCCAGGATGGCACCCGCCTTGGCCGAGATGAGCGCCCCGTCATTGGTGATCGTCGCATTGGCACCGGAGGAGACGATGGTTGTTCCATAGGCGGCGGCGGTACCGTGATTGGTCAGTATCGCAGCCTTGCCGCTGGAAACGATCGCCGAGGCCTTGTCGGAGCGCAGTTCGCCATTGTTGGTCAAAAGCGCCGACACGCCGCTCAAGTGCACGGCATGCGATGCCGTATGCGTGGTGCCGTGGTTGGTAACGACGGCGTTGCTGCCGGAGACGGCAATGCCTATCCCGGCCGAGGATTCGATCAGGCCGGTATTGACGAGATGGGTTGCCTTCCCGACCGCGCTGATCGCGGTCAGGCGCGCGTCGATCGTGCCGTCATTGACCAGTTCCAGGCTACCGCTGTCGATCTTCAGGCCGTAGTCTTTGCCTGAGACTTTTCCGGATTTGCTGACGACGAATTCGCTCTTGCTGTCGGCCACTGCGGTCGTGCCGAATTGGAAAGCGTAACCAGACTTCGAGACAACCGTGCCGTTGATATAGAAATCGCGCGCCGTTGCCGCACCGGTGGCCAGGATGGCGGTCGCGGCAGTGCTCAGCGTGATCCCTTTGTTCAGGACGAACACGCTGTCGGTTTCCAATACCGATACCGGCGTGGAGCGGTTGCTGCTGATTACGATCTTTTTGGTCATCTGCCCATCATGTGCAGTGTCATTGCCTTGATCTCACGCTCATACGGCAAAAAGGGTAAACAGGATGACCCCCAGGACACGGCATTTCCGCCCTTATGGTAAATTCGCGGTGACATCGCAATGGCGATTTCTAGCGAAGGCCCAGAGGGATCGACATTTTGGCGATCGATCCGGTGACGGTCATGTCGATGCCCACGCCTATGCCGGCGCCTGCCCCTGAAAACGGTTGCGCCTTGCCCGAGGCGATCAGTAGCGGTCTTTCAAAGGGCTTTTCCGGTAGCAGTTCGCCCTTGGCCCACACGGCCTTCAATGCCTTTGCATTCATCCCGGCGACATTGACATCGATATCGGTCAGCGTGCCGGCGACACGGTAGGGGCAGCGCCGCTTGCCGCAATTGACCGCTGCCGAGAATTGCCAGAGCGCATAGCTGTCCCAGTTTCCCATCGGAAAGACGTTGCGGATGCCCGGCTTGTAGCGGGCATACCAGAGCGGCAGGCGCGACAGGACCGGGAAGCGGTCACGATTGGCGGCGATGTAGCTGGCGGTGACGTGATTGGTGTAAAGCGTCGGGTAGCGGCCGGTGCGGGTCTTGATATGGCCGACAAACACCGCCGCATCTTCCAGCGTCATGTATTTCTCGGGGTCGATGCCCTCGATGTCGATCACCATCAGCTCGTCATCACGCGGCTGGGCATAATCGAGGAAGTGATTGGCCTGGTCGACCGGGTTGCCGGGACGGGCAAGGTGATAGGCGCCCCACAGGAGACCGCTCGCCCGGGCAATGAGACGTCGCGTCTGGTAGAGTTCGCGGCTGACGGCGTATTTGCGCCACATCGTCTTGCAGTGTGCCACGGTATCGCCGGCGTGATCGCCGGTACAGGCAAAGCTTTCCGGCAGCCCGTCGGATGCCTTGGAGATGAAACCGGCGATGCGCTTGTCCTTCAGCATCGCGTCCCAGTCGATGATGTTCAGCTCGTAGGCATCGATGACCAGCGCGTTATCCGGTGATTTCCACGGCAGCAGATCGCGGGCCGATGTTGCATCAAGGGGCAGGGTGCCGCCGCAAATCAGCCCGGCGCCGAAAATTGCGGCGAGGCGGAAAAACTTGCCCAAGCCTGCGTTCCGGCGCTTTTCCATCAGAAGAAGGTGCGCAAAGTTGGTTAACCGAGCATTAACACGTCTGGCGCGTATCGTTCGAACATGCTTAGTTGCGATGCCGTGGAACAAAAACGGCCGCAAAGCGTTCTACCGCCAAGACAATATTGTCCGATAGCCATTGAATGGAGGAGCCCAGATGGGGGTTTTCAAACTGAGGATAGCATCGCTGGCACTGTCCGCCGTGCTGCTGGCGACGTCATTTGCACCTTCGCAGGCGTTCACCCAGATGCCTGTACCGGTCAAGGCTGACCGCGCCGACGTGGAAACCGTGCAATATAATCGCCATGGCGACCGCCATTACAACAACCGGCCGCGCTACAACAACAGGCGCCACTACAATAACAACAGGCACGGCTATTACCGCCGTGGCGGCAATTCCTATTACAACGGTCATCGCGGCTATAATTATTATCGCCCGGGATACCGCGAATATAATGGCTTCTGGTTCCCGCTCGGTGCCTTTGCCGCCGGCGCTATCATCGGCGGCGCCATTGCCCAGCCTCCGGTACGTTATGGCGGAAGCCATGTCGAATGGTGCGCCAACCGCTATCGCAGCTACCGCGCCTACGACAATACCTATCAGCCGAACAACGGTCCGCGCAGGCAGTGCAATTCGCCCTATTGATGGGACCGACTGATCAGCACAACCTCTTGGCCGGAGACCTCGTCTCCGGCCTTTTTTGTCAGAGGATGCCGATCCGCTTCAGGATGGTCCAGGCTACGCCCATGGAAAACATGATGAGGAAGCCCGCAAGCAGGGTGCCATGAATGCCCTCCGCAAAAGGCAGGCCGCTGGTGTTCATGCCGAAAAAACCGGTGACGAGTGTCGGCGGCAGCAGGAAGGCCGTCATCAGCGACAGGATGTAGAGATGGCGGTTTGTCTCCGAGGAGAGCTTGCTATCGATCTCTTCATGCAGAAGACGAGCGCGTTCCTGTAGAGCAAAGACATCGCGGTCGACGGCTTCCAGCCTGTCCGACAGGCGTTCGGCCACATCGATAAAGCCATCCGGCACTTCGTCTTCCTCCGATGTTGCGGCGCGCCGCAGCAGCGCCAGCAAGGTGCGCAAATGCCGGTGCAGACGAACCGCGGTCCGCCTGAGTGGCGCCAGCCGCGGCTGGTGATTATGTCCCGCCTCGCCATAGACATCGTCCTCGATGACGTTGAGGTCCTCGGTCAGTTCCAGCACCAGGCTGATCAGCGTGCGTTGGAATTCGACCACCATCATCTCGAACAGATCGATCGGCCGGGCGCAGCGGGCGTTTTTCTCGACGGCGGCCTTGACCCGGTCGATACTGCGCAGCGGATGCAGCCGTGTGGTGATGATGATCTTTTCGGTGACGGCGAAATGCAGCCAGCCGATGGTTTTGGTCTCGGCATCGAAGGTGCGTTCGAAATCGACCAGTGTGCCATAGACGATATCGTCGGATATCGTCACCGCCGCCTGCGTGTCATGGCTGGTCAGTGTTGAAAGCGCGTTTGCGGGCAGGGTGGTGATGCGTTCGATCAGGCCGGGGGTGCGCGCATCGCTCAGCGCCAGATGAAGCCACACCCAGCCATCGCCTTCCATCAGAGCGTCGATGGACGAATCGGCGGCGATCCGCACGCAGCGGCTGTCGCCAGGCAAGAAGCGGTAGGCCCAGACGAGCCCCGGTATTTCGGACGAGATCAGATTCATGCTGCATTGTTCCGGCAAAGGGCCAGACTTCGCTGTATGCGGGTTTCATGACAGTTTTGTTACAGGCTGGCGCGCAAGCCGGAGGGCGCAGGCCAGATCGAATATTGACGTTTACGTAAAAATCAATAATTTCGCGGTCAACAAACACGCCATTGCTGGACGGATGCCCGGCAATGTTGTCAGGTGACTGCAGGAGGAGACGGCGATGTACAAGGCACCGGTTGAGGAAATTCTGTTCACGCTGAAGCACGTGGCCGGGCTTGGCGAGGATCTGGCCGCAGGCATTTTCGGTGATCTCGATGAGGATCTTGTCGATGCGATCGTCGGCGAGGCCGGCCGCTTTGCCACCGAGGAGGTGGCACCGCTGGCCGATATCGGCGACAGGCAGGGCTCGAAGCTTGTCGATGGCAAGGTGCAGGTGCCGGACGGCTGGACCGATCTCTATCGCAACTGGGCGGCCGGCGGCTGGAACAGCCTGACGGCCCCGGAAGAATTCGGCGGCCAGGCGCTGCCGCATATGCTGCATATTGCCGCCATGGAATTCTGGAACGCCGGTTCGATGGCCTTTGCGCTGGCGCCGATGCTGACCATGGGTGCCGTCGATGCACTCGAAAAACATGGGTCATCGGCACTGAAATCGACCTTCCTTGCCAAGATGATTTCCGGTGAATGGACCGGCACGATGAATCTGACCGAGCCGCATGCCGGTTCCGACCTCGGCGTGCTCAAGACCCGTGCCGAGCGCCGGGATGATGGCACCTACCGGATTTTCGGCCAGAAGATCTTCATCACCTGGGGCGACCATGAGGTCACGGATAACATCGTTCACCTGGTTCTGGCGCGGATTGCCGGGGCTCCCGAAGGGACGCGCGGCATCTCGTTGTTCCTCGTGCCGAAGTTTCTCGTCAACGCGGATGGTTCGCTCGGCGCCCGCAACGATCTGTTCTGCCATTCGCTGGAGCACAAGCTCGGTATTCATGCCTCGCCGACCTGCACCATGGTCTATGGCGACGGCCGCTTCGGCGATGAAAAGGGCGCTATTGGTTATCTCATTGGCGAAGAGAACAAGGGCCTTAACTGCATGTTCACGATGATGAACAATGCCCGCCTTGCCGTTGGTATCCAGGGCGTGGCGATGGCCGATGCCGCCACCCAGCATGCGCTCAACTATGCCCGCGAGCGGACGCAGGGCAAGGCGCCCGGCTGGAAGGGCACTGGCATGAGCCCGATCATCGAGCATCCGGATATCGCCCGCACGCTTTTGACCATGAAGGCGCTGACGCAGGGCGCCCGCGCCATCGCTCTGACCTGCGCCCATGCGGTCGACCGGGCGCATGTGTCGGAAGGGGCAGACGCCCGTCACTGGCAGGAACGCTCCAGCCTCCTGACCCCGATCGCCAAGTCCTTCGGCACCGATGTCGGCGTCGATGCCGCCTCCATGGGCATCCAGGTGCATGGCGGCATGGGCTTCATCGAGGAGACCGGTGCTGCGCGCTACCTGCGTGACGCCCGGATCGCGCCGATCTATGAAGGCACCAACGGCATTCAGGCGATCGATCTCGTCACCCGCAAGCTGCCCCTGTCGGAAGGCGGCCATGTGCGCGGCTTCATCGCCGAGTTGAAGGCGGTGGCGCAAGAGGTGGGGTCATCCAATCTTGCCGATTTCGGCGAAACCGGCAGCCGTCTCGATGATGCGATCGCCGATCTGGAAGAGACGACGGAATGGCTTTTGACGCGCCTTGCCGAAGGCAAGTCCGCAGAAGCGCTTTCCGGCGCCACCGCCTATCAGCGGCTGTTCGGTCTGACGTTGACCGGTGTCTATCTCGCCAAGGGCGGATTGGCAGAGGCAGACGACGGTGGCCGCGATGTCCGCATCGCGCTCTGCCGGTTTGCCGCAGAAAACCTTCTGTCCGAAACGGGTGCGCTGAAAAACGGCATTCTCAACGGTGCCGCAAGCCTCGCCAGCGCCCGTATCGCTCTTGCCTAATTGAACACTGGCTTGATCAAAGGAGAAGACCATGACCGATGATGTGCTGATCGAGCGGCCCGAGGCCTATCCGGGCGTTCAGGTCATCCGCTTCAACAGGCCGGCCAAGAAAAACGCCATCACGCGGGCGATGTACGCCAAGATGGCCAATGCGCTCACGGTCGCTGGAACCGACGAGGCCATCCGCGTCACGGCCTTTCTCGGCACCGAAGGCTGCTTTTCGGCCGGAAACGACATGGCCGATTTCATGGCCTTTGCCATGGGCGGATCGATGGGGCAGGAAGTCATCGAGTTCCTGAAGGCGCTGGCGAGCGCGGCGAAACCCGTTGTTTCCGGCGTCGATGGCCTGGCGATCGGCATCGGCACGACCATTCATCTCCATTGTGATCTGACGATCGCCTCTGCGCGCTCGACCTTCAAGACACCTTTTGTCGATCTGGCCCTGGTGCCGGAGGCAGCCTCCAGCCTGATCGTGCCGCGCATCGCCGGTCATCAGCGCGCCTTTGCGCTTCTCGCCGCCGGTGAACCCTTCACCGCCGCAGAGGCGCAGGAGGCCGGGCTGATCTGGAAGATCGCCGGTGCCGATGCCATCGAGGAGGAGGTGCTGGCGCTGGCCGCAAGCCTGGCGAAAAAGCCACCGGAAGCCCTGCGCATCGCCCGCGACCTCATCCGTGGCGACCGCTCCGACGTTTTGGCGCGGATCGACGAAGAGGCAAAGCACTTTGCCGCGCAGTTGAAAAGCGCCGAAGCCCGCGCCGCCTTCGAGGCCTTCATGCGGCGTTGATCAGGCGGCAAAATTAAGTTTAGTGCTTTCCGCATCCCCCTCTGTCGGCGACGCCGACATCTCCCCCACAAGGGGGGAGATTAGCCGCAGGCTTTAGGCCTTTTGGGAAAAGAATGATCTCCCCCCTTGTGGGGGAGATGTCACGAAGTGACAGAGGGGGGTACTCCGCGCCGGAATCCGACCGTAGGAATAATCCCTCACAACCTTGCCGGACCGCGGGGTGTGCTCCATATTGAGACCTGTTGCGTGGAGGAATTTCGGCATCGGAGGCATGCCGGCAATCAAGGATTCGTCCATGCGGTCTCGTTTCATGTTTTCCCTGTCCGATATGTTCAAGCAGCATCGGCGTTGGGAAAAGACCATTGCCAAGGCCGTCAAGGTGACGCGCAAGGCGCTCGCTTCCCCAGCTTCTATAAAGTTGCCATCAGTACAGCCACCTGCAAAGCCGCGCTCAACCACCCGGTTGGAAGAGGTCAAGGCTTTCGGCAGCAATCCCGGCCATCTGCGCATGTTCCGCTATGCGCCGCCGGACCTGCCAAAAAAGTCGCCCCTCGTCGTTGTGCTGCATGGCTGCCAGCAGACTGCCGAAGCCTATGACAAGGGTAGCGGCTGGTCGACGCTGGCACGCGAGCGCGGCTTCGCCGTCGTCTATGCCGAGCAGAAGCGATCCAACAACGCCAATCTCTGTTTCAATTGGTTCCGCCCCAGCAATGTCACGCGGGACCGCGGCGAGGTCATGTCGATCCGCCAGATGGTCGCGAAGATGACGTCGGCACACGGCATCGACCGCAAGCGCGTGTTCGTCACCGGCCTGTCGGCAGGCGGCGCGATGGCGGCCGCGATGTTGGCAACCTATCCCGATGTGTTTTGCGGCGGCGGCGTCATTGCCGGGTTGCCCTATGGCGCAGCGCGTGACGTGCACCGGGCGCTGGCTGCGATGAAATCCGCGCCGGAACGGACAGGGCAGGAATGGGGAGATCTCGTGCGGGCCGCATCGCCGGTGACAGGTAATTTTCCCACCGTATCGATCTGGCATGGCACCAAGGATCATACGGTATCCCTCAACAATGCGGATGCGCTCGTGCAGCAATGGCTGGATGTGCATGGCCTTGACAGCGGCGCCTATGCGCAAAACGAAGTCGATGACCACCTTCACCGCGTCTGGAAGGATGCCTCCGGCAAGGTTGCCGTCGAACTCTACCTGATTGACGGCATGGGCCACGGGACACCACTGAAGCCGAGGCCAGCATCACGGGTCAGGGCGGATACGCCCGGCCCCTATATGCTCGATGCTGGGATTTCGTCGTCGATGCATCTGGCGACCGCCTGGGGATTGAAGAAACAGTAGGCGCTTCTGCCTCGGAACCGGAGGCGGGCCGCCGGAAAGTCCTTAAAAACCTCACTTTTCGAGTCATGAAATTTTAACTGTGCCTTAAGTACGTGCCGGTATGGTTCCGGACATCGCAGGCCGGAATGCCCGGTTCCTGACGGGCCGCATGATGCGCGCCGTCTTCGCCCGCTGTGGCATGTCATCCCATTTTCGCATCTGGAACTGACCTGCGTTCAGGCGCTGGCCGCGCTTCCGCATGCGGACCAGATCGAGCCTCCGCACCGGCGCAAGCCGGGCCGCAATAGGGAAACCTGACTTGTCCCAAAAATCGAACCTGATGACGCGCATTCTCGTCGCCGCGTCCCTCGTCGTTGTCGCCGCCTTTGCCGGCTTTTCCGTCTATATCGACAGCCTCCAGCATGACACGACAACGCGCGCCGTCGAGGAGAACATTTCCTCCTCCGGCAAGCAGGCCTCCCAGAGTGTTGCCAACTGGCTGAATGGCCGCGTCACGCTCACGGCGATGGTGGCCGATGCTGCAGGAGCGGCCGCCGATCAGGCGACGCTCGAAGCCACGCTTAACAACGATGTGCTCGTCAAGGAGTTCATCAGCACCTATGTCGGCGACGAAACCGGAAAATTCACCACGTGGCCGATCAACCCGATGCCGGAAGGCTACGATCCGCGCAAGCGCCCATGGTATCAGGATGCGGTCAAGGCTGGTGGCAGTGTGCTGACTGATCCCTATATCGATGCATCGAGCGGTGACCTGATCATCAGCGCTGCTGCGCCGGTCAAGAAGGACGGCAAGCTGATTGGCGTTGCCGGCAGCGATTTCTCGCTGAAGACGCTGGTCTCGATGGTCAAGGACATCGATGTGGGTGGCGAAGGCTTTGCCTTCCTCGTCAACAAGTCCGGCCAGATCCTCGTTCATCCGGATGCCAAGCTGGTCACCAAGACGCTCGTGGATGCCTTCCCGTCAGAGACGCCTTCGATCGCTTCGACGATCATGCAGACCGAACTGGACGGCAAGCCGAAGCTCGTCAGCTTCGTGCCGGTCGCCGGTCTGCCAACGGTTGAATGGTATGTCGGTTTCGTCGTCGACGCCGACGCCGCCTATTCCGCCATTGGCCAGTTCCGGATTGCCGCCACCATTGCCACGCTTCTGGCGGTCGGCGTGATGATCGCCTTCCTCGCCACCCTGCTCAGCCGTCTCGTCATCCGTCCGGTCACCGATATGACCGGTGCCATGGAACGCCTGGCTGCCGGTGATCTGAAAGCCGAAATCCCCGGTCAGGAACGCCGCGACCAGATTGGCTCGATGGCCGCCGCCGTCGCCGTGTTCCGCGCCAATGCCATCGAGCGGGCCCGCCTCGAAGGCGAAGCCGAGAGCGGACGGTCGCTGTCCGAGCAGGAGCGCCGCGAGCGCGAAGCTTTGAAGGCCAGGGAAACCGCCGATATCCAGCACGCTGTTGAAGCCTTGGCAACCGGTCTTGGCCGTCTTGCCGATGGCGATCTCGGCTATCGCATCTCGGTTCCGTTCGTCATGCATCTGGACCGCCTGCGCGCCGACTTCAACAATTCGGTGACCAAGCTGCATCAGACGCTGCAGGCCGTTGGCGCCAATGCCCGCGCCATCGATGCCGGTGCCATGGAAATCCGCACTGCCGCCGACGACCTTGCCCGCCGCACCGAGCAGCAGGCAGCTTCCGTGGAAGAGACAGCCGCAGCTCTCGAGCAGATCACCACGACGGTCAAGGACAGCGCCCGCCGCGCCGAAGAGGTTGGCCAGCTGGTTGCCCGCACCCGTGCCGGTGCCGAAAAGTCCGGTGAAGTGGTCCGCAATGCCGTCAATGCCATGCAGGGCATCGAAAAGTCCTCCGGCGAGATTTCCAACATCATCGGCGTCATCGACGATATCGCCTTCCAGACCAACCTGTTGGCGCTGAATGCTGGCGTCGAGGCCGCCCGTGCCGGCGACGCCGGCAAGGGGTTTGCCGTCGTTGCCCAGGAAGTGCGCGAGCTTGCCCAGCGCTCGGCCAATGCGGCCAAGGAAATCAAGGCGCTGATCACCGCGTCGGGCGATCAGGTCCGTGCCGGTGTGACGCTGGTTGGCGAGACCGGCCAGTCGCTGGAGGCCATTGTCTCCGAGGTTCAGGAAATCAACACGCATATCAGCGCCATCGTCACCTCCACCCGCGAACAATCGACCGGGCTGCAGGAGATCAACACGGCGGTCAACACCATGGACCAGGGCACCCAGCAGAATGCCGCCATGGTCGAGGAACAGACAGCAGCCAGCCACGGCCTTGCCTCGGAAGCAGCAGCGCTCAACGATCTGCTCGCCCAGTTCAACATCGGTGACACGCAGTCGTCGGCTCCGGCTGCACGGCCGGCAAATTACACCCGCCGCGCTGCCTGACAGGCGCAACAGATCGGCCAATTGAGAACGGCCCGGCTTCATTGAAGCCGGGCCGTTTGCTTGAAAGGTATCCGTGCAGCGCGAAGCGAACTTATTTTTCCAGCGTCGCCACGACTTCCACATGCGACGACCATAGGAACTGGTCGATCGGCGTCACCGAAGTGATCCGGTAGCCGGCATCGACGAGGATGCGCAGGTCGCGTACCAGCGTCACCGGATTGCAGGACACGGCGACGATCTTTTTCGCACCGGAACGGGCCATTTCCTTGGTCTGGACTTCGGCGCCGGCGCGCGGCGGATCAAAGACGATGGCGTCATAGACTTTCAGTTCCGAAGCCATCATCGGTCGGCGGAAGAGATCGCGTTTCTCGACGGTGACGGGCTTCAGGCCTTGCGTGTTGCGAGCGGCAAAATCCAACGCCTTCAGCGGCTTGTCTTCGCTCTCGACGGCATGCACACGCGCCTTGCGGGCGATGCGCAGCGAGAAGGTGCCGGAGCCTGCAAAGAGGTCAATGACGCGTTTTGACTTGCCGAGATGCGCCATCACCAGCTCCGCCATCGCCTCTTCGGCGGGCTTGGTTGCCTGGGTGAAGCTGCCGGGCGGCGGGGAGACGGAAACACCCCCGAAATCGATCACGGGTTTGACCGGTTCGACCAGGATCTCACCGTTGAGGCTGAGGCGGGCAATGCTTTTCAGCCCCAGAACGGTCTCGACCGCCATCCGCCGCTG
This sequence comes from Hyphomicrobiales bacterium, assembly GCA_900473685.1. Taxonomy (GTDB): domain Bacteria; phylum Pseudomonadota; class Alphaproteobacteria; order Rhizobiales; family Rhizobiaceae; genus Pararhizobium. The sequence continues at coordinate 87,360 of UCNE01000010.1, read as the reverse complement.
CCGGTCGTCCATCGCCTTGATACCGTCGAAGGCCAGATCAAGGCCGGAAAGCGTTTCCAGCACGGTGATGCGGAACGGCTCGGCATTGACGGCCATGGCGTTGGCAATCGTCCGGATGATGGCAAGCCGCGACACGATGCCGGGGCTTGCGATGGGACATTCCGAGATCGCGACGATGTGATGGGTCTCGGGCTGGTTATAGCCGAGCAGCAGTTCTTTTTCGGTGCGCCGGGCGGTGAATACCGTGCGCCGCCGCTCGCCGGGATGGGCAAGCACCAGCGGGCCGACCTCGGCCTGCAACGCCTTTGATTTCAACGCATCGACAACCAGCTGCCGCTTGAAGCTCTGATAGAGGCTGTCGCTGGCATGCTGCAGGCTGCAGCCGCCGCAGGTGCCATTTTCGCCGTCCGGTCCGAAATGCCGGCATTTCGGCTCGACCCGCTCGGGCGAGACGTCGGTCATCGACATGACCGTGCCCTTGTCCTTGTTGACGGCCAGGGCCACGGTTTCGCCGGGCAGGGTGAACGGCACATAGACCGGGCCGAACGGACCACGGGTAATGCCGTCGCCCGATTGGCCGATCTTCTCGATGGTCAGCGTTTCCGTGCTCATGCGTCTTCGTCCGCGTCCAGCGGCTTGTGACCGGCCAACAGATATTCCTCGTTGCCGTCACCGCCCGAGATTGGCGAGGGGATCATGCCGAGGCTCGTCCAGCCCATGTCTTCGACAAGCCAGCGTTCCAGTTCGGCAGCGACTGCAGGCGCGCTGGAAGGGTCCTTGAGAAGACCCGCCTTGCTGATCGCTTCGCGGCCGGCTTCGAACTGCGGCTTGACGAGCAAGATGCAATGGGCGCCGGGCTCGGCGAGATCGAGTGCTGGCGGCAATGCCAGCTTCAGCGAGATGAACGACACATCGGATACGATGAAGGAAATCGCGCGGTCTTCGAGATGATCCTCGTCGAGCACGCGGGCATTCAGGCCCTCGATATTGGTAACACGCGGATCGGCATCCAAGCGCGGATGAAACTGGCCATGGCCGACATCGATGGAGATGACGTGCTCGGCCCCCGCGTGCAACAGGACTTCGGTAAAGCCGCCGGTCGAGGCGCCGATATCCAGACAGTCCAGCCCTTCGGGCGAAAGTTTGAAATGCTCGAGGCCAGCCTTCAGCTTCAGCGCCGCGCGCGAGACATAAGGCTGGACCGGATCGTCGATGGCGATCGTCACATCCTCGGGAAAGGTCGAGCTCGCCTTGGTGACGACGCGGCCATTGACGGTGACGGTGCCGCGCTGGATCGCATCGCGCGCACGCGAACGGCTGGCGACAAGCCCCAGGTTCAAAAGCAGCTGGTCGAGGCGGACGGAGGTTTTTGGTTCGTTTGACATGGGTTCTCATGGCGCGTCGGGGCCGGGATGGCAAGGGCCATGCGGCAAGCCGTGTTCAAATAGTGCCGAAAGAGGCTGCTTCACCGGGCTGCAAACCGTTCCGGACAGCGCGCCAGGTTCCGCCACCCGGTATTCATCAGTAAAATTGCAGGAGCTTTTTACCGATATTTAAGCCGGAAGCCCTAATCCGAAATGACTGACATCACCGTTTCCAGATGTGTGATACCGGGCATGCAGCACCGGTGAATGTGCTCGAAGAGTTCGCTTCGGCGGCACGTTCCAAGGGCCATCCCATGTCGTGGGATCCGGCAGTTACCCCAATGTCCTCATACTGTTTGCGCATCGGCCATCCTGGCCGGGCGATATGGAGTCTCCATGCACCTTAGGCTGTCCCACAAGATTGGTCTGCTCGTCCCGATCGCCGTCGCCGGCATTTTGTCGATCGTCGCCATTTTCATTGTTGAAAAGGCAATCGAGCAATCCTTCCAGAAAAAGGAGCGTGCGATTGAGGCATCGGACAAGGCGCTGCTGGTACTCCAAAACAAGATGGTGGAAGAGCGCGGGGCTGAAAAGGACTTCCTGCTGCAAAAGAGCGATGAAGCCGTCCGGCATCATGAGGAATTCTCCGTCGAAACCCGCGAGCAGCTGGACGTGTTGAAAAACACGGTGACCAATCCTGAGGTGCAGCAGAAACTGCAGGCGATTTCCGTCGGGCTCAATCTCTATCTCACGGAATTCAATGCGCTGGTTGAAGCCAACACCGAGCTGGGTCTCGATCCGTCGAAGGGACGGGAGGGGGAAATGCGCGCGGCCGTGCATTCCATCGAGCAGCTGCTCAACGATATCCAGGACAACGAGTTGAAGGCCAGCATGCTGACGATGCGACGGCATGAGAAGGATTTCATCATGCGCCGCGACGCCAAATATGTCGCGAGCCATGCAGCCGAAGCCAAAGCGTTTGCGGCGTTCAAGCCGGACCGTTTCGGGTCGAAGGAGGCTTATGAATCCATCATGAAGGCGCTGGAGGTCTATCAGGCAGCATTCGACGCCTATGCCGTGACAGCAACGGTTGAAAGCGATGCACGGCAGAGTGTTTCCAGGGCATTTTCGGAGATCGAACCGATACTGGCAGGCTTGACGCAGGACTTTGCCGAACTGCACAAGTCTGCAGAAGCCGAAAATACGCGGATGATCGCTTGGGTACAGAATCTCGGAATTGCTGCCGTGATCGTCGCAATCCTGCTGCTTGCGCTGACCGTCTATCTGGTTGGGCGCGGCATTTCCAAGCCGGTTGTTGCCACCACCCGCGCCATGACCGGCCTTGCCGGTGGCGATACCGCCACAGCCATTCCGTTCACCGGCCGCAAGGACGAAATCGGGGAAATGGCCGCTGCCGTCGAAATCTTCCGCCAGGCCGCCATCTCCAATCGCCGCCTTGAAGCCGAGGCGCGGGAAGCCCGGGTTCGTTCCGAGGCCGACCGTATTCGCCTGACGGAGGAAGCGGAGGCCGCAGCTCAGGCGCGCCTGCAACAGGCAACGTCAGGCCTCGCCGCTGGCCTGCGCCGTCTGGCCGCCGGCGATTTGTCCTTCCAGCTCAACGATGCCTTTGCCCCGGATTTCGAAGCCCTGCGTCACGACCTGAACGCTGCGGTCAAGCAGCTGGGTAACACGCTCGCTGCCGTAACCCAGTCGGCCGGTTCGATCGATGATGGTACACGCGAGATCAGCCAGAGCTCGGATGACCTGTCCCGCCGGACCGAACAGCAGGCAGCGTCGCTCGAACAGACCGCAGCGGCGCTCGATGAGATCACCGTCAACGTCTCCAACTCCTCCAAACGCGCCGACGAGGCACGCACTGTCGCGGTGCAGGCCAATGCCAGTGCTGCCCAGTCCGGTGCCGTCGTTGCCAACGCGGTCGAGGCGATGCGCCGGATCGAGGAATCGGCAAACCAGATTTCCAGCATTATCGGCGTCATCGATGAAATCGCCTTCCAGACCAATCTGCTGGCGTTGAATGCCGGCGTCGAGGCTGCCCGCGCCGGTGATGCTGGCAAGGGCTTTGCCGTCGTTGCCCAGGAAGTGCGTGAACTGGCGCAGCGCTCGGCACGGGCTGCCAAGGAGATCAAGGAACTGATCCGCAATTCCAGCGTCGAGGTCGAAGGCGGCGTCAAGCTGGTGCGTGAAACCGGCGACGCCTTGAAGACCATCGAGACCCATGTCGTGACCATCAACCAGCATATGGACGCGATCGCCACCTCCGCCCGCGAACAGTCGGTCGGACTGGCCGAGGTCAACACCGCGGTCAACCAGATGGACCAGGTGACCCAGCAGAACGCTGCCATGGTCGAGGAAACCAACGCGGCCAGCGCAACATTGGCAAACGAGGCCAGCCGCCTGCGCGAACTGATCGCCCAGTTCCAGCTCGACAGCGGCAGGAGAGCGCCAGCGGCGGCGTCCTACGGTCTGAGCCGCGCTGCCTAGGACCGGCATAAGGAAACCCATCCAGAGAACCCCGGCTCAAGGCCGGGGTTCGTCGTTTCGGCCGGGCCATTTTCGGTCCGATGCCGCTTCGGGCTCAGCGATGGCACCGCCGGCAAGCCGGTTTCCGGTATCGCCGCCTTTCCCATGCCTGACATTACCGGCAGCCCGGAAGCGAGTGAAAGCTGGTGTGCGAATTTAAAATGACGGATCGCTAAAATTGTATCAGCCGCATCGGGTTGGAGAGTAACGATTTTGCCCTACAGAAGAGGCCTGATTGCGCCTGATGCGGCGATGGCAATCTTGGGGAGCAGAATGCGCGGCCAGCGGGAGAACAGAATAGACCTTCTGCGTGGGCTGTCGCTTCTGCTGATCTTCATCGGTCACGCCCAGTTCACGTTTTCGCTGACATTCCAGCAGTCGCGCGGCTTTTGCGACGCATCCGAAATGTTCGTGCTTCTGGCCGGCATGTCCTGTGCGCTCGCCTATTATCGCCCGGATGCCGGCCTGCAGCTCGAGCGGCCGTGGAAGCGGGCCTGGCGCCTTTACCTGGTGCACCTCCTCCTTTTCGCGATCATGGCAATCGTCTGCGCCATCGTTATCGGCACGTTCGGTCAGGCGGCGCTGGCGACGGAGATGACGGATTTCTGGCAGGATCCGCTCTACCAGGGTTTTCAGGCCCTGACCCTCAGCTACATGCCCGGCAATCTCGACATCCTGCCAATGTACGTCGTGCTGTTGCTGTTCGCCCCCTTTGCCTTCCTGTTGCACGACTGGTCCAAGAGCGCATTGATGGCCCTCTCGTGCCTGGTCTGGTTCGGTGCCGGTCTTGGGCACATCAACTTCCCGAACGAAGCCCTGGAAGGTCATGCCTGGTACTTCGATCCGCTGTCGTGGCAATTCATTTTCGTGATCGGGTTATATCTCGGCCTGCGCATGAAGCGTGGCCAGTCCGTCTTGCCTTACAACAGGGCTGTCTTTGCCGTTGCCGCGCTTTTTGCCGTCGCCGCCATTCCGCTTAATCTGGCGATCCATCTCGGGGTGCTGGATTCGCCCTTCGGCGATTTGCATCACCAACTCGTCTCCAAGACCAATGGCGGCCCGCTGCGGATCGTTAATGTTCTGGCTATCCTCTATCTTGCCTGGAACATACCCGCCGTGAAAGCCGCCGCCGATCACCCGGCCTTGCGATTGCTCTGCTTTACTGGACGCCATAGCCTGCCGGTCTTTTCGGCCGGGATCCTTTTGTCGTTCACTGCCGTGGTGTTGATGACGCTCAATCCGGACATGCCCATTGTCCTTCAACTGCTGCTGCTCGCCGCAGGCTGTGCGTTACAACTGGCACTGGGCTGGAGGCTCGAGGTCAGAAAGACGGCCCGTGACATGGTTGGATCCTACGGTCTGCGCCGCGCTGCTTGAGGCCGGGCTGCCGCGGGTACATACCGTCTGCAGGGCAAGCCCGTGCTTGCAATTCTATCGCGGCGATATCAGCGCATCCCAGGCGGCCATCGCGGCGTCGGCGGTATTCTGCAGGGAGGAAAAGCTTGCGCCATCGCGTGCGGTGATCGACATGCCATGCTGGACCGTCGCGTAAAATTCGGCGATTTTCTGGGTGTCTGCCGTGGGCGCAATCTCGCCGTCGCGTACGCCTTGCTCCAGCCTTTGGCGCAGCAGGCTGGCATTTTCCAGCCGGCTATGCCGCAGCATCTCGCAGATGGAGGTGGCTTCGCCGGCGCCATTCAGGACGCCAAGTGCAATCATGCAGCCGCGCGGCTGATCGGGTTTCGCATACGCTGCCGCCGTCTCCCTTAAGAAATCGGCAAAAGCCTGCCGTGCCGTCGCGGCTCGCGACAGGGCGCCCCATATTTCCAGGCCAATCTCGGCCTTGTAGGTATCGACAGCGGCCGCGAACAGGTCCGCCTTATTGCCGTAGGCCGCATAAAGGCTCGGCGCGCCGATCTGCATCGCTGCCGTCAGATCGGCCATCGATGTCGCTTCATAGCCTTTTTCCCAGAAAACCAGCATGGCCCGCCGCAGTGCGGCGGTGCTGTCGAAGGTGCGGGGGCGGCCTCTTGGAGACATTGAAATTCCTTTTTGTATCGTTCGATACATAAACCAATTGACGATCGGAGACAATGCTGACTACATATATGTATCGATCGTTACAAAAAAAGGAAATACCGTGTCCCGCTTGAAGAACAAAGTTGCTTTCATCACCGGCGGCAGCCGGGGTATCGGTGCGGCCATTGCCCTGGCACTTGCCAAGGACGGAGCCGATGTCGCCATCACCTATGCCAACGCCCCGGACAAGGCCGAGGAGGTTGTCGAGACCATCTTGAAACTCGGCCGCAATGCCGTTGCCATCAAGGCGGACAATCTTGATGCAGGTGCCGTCGAAGCGGCAGTGGTTGAAGCGCACGCGAAGCTCGGCAGCCTCGACATCCTGGTCAACAGCGCCGGCGTCTTCTCGGTCGATACCATCGATACCGCCACGCTTGAGGAGTTTGACCGGGTGATGGCGATCCACGTCCGCGCCAGCTTCGTCGCCTCAAAGGCTGCTGCGGCACTGATGGGCAACGGCGGCCGCATCATCTTCATCGGCAGCAATCTCGGCGAACAGGTGCCATTCTCCGGCCTTAGTATCTATTCCACCAGCAAGTTCGCCTTGGTCGGGCTGACCAAGGCATTGGCCCGCGATCTCGGGCCGCGGGAAATCACCGTCAACATTGTTCAGCCTGGCTCGACCGACACAGACATGAACCCCGCCAACGGCGATCACGCCGAACCGCAACTTGCCCTGATGGCCATCCCGCGTTTCGGCAAGGCACAGGACATTGCCTCGCTGGTGGCATTTCTGGCCGGGGAGGAGAGCCGTTTCATCACCGGCTCAAGCATCACCATCGATGGCGGTGCCAATATCTGACCGGTGCAGCCCTTTGTTCTGAGCAAAAAAAATACCAGCCCTGCGGAGGTCGCACAGGGCTGGTATCGTTATATCGGTAAAGCCGGTCGTGTGGGCCAATGCCCAGCAATCAGCCAGCGACGCTGGAGCCGATCTGCTGTTTCTGGCCGAGTGTCTTGAACACGGTCGAAACGATGCCGGCGCGGTCGAGGCCCGATCTGGCATACATCGCCTCGGGCTTGGCCTGTTCCATCCACACATCCGGAAGAACCAGCGGCCGGATTTTCAGGCCGTTGTCGAGCAGGCCTTCATGGGCGAGGAACTGCAGCACATGGCTGCCGAAGCCGCCGACGGCGCCTTCCTCGATGGTAATCAGTACCTCGTGATGTTTGGCCAGCTGGCGGATCAGGTCGTGATCGAGCGGCTTGGCAAAGCGGGCATCGACGACCGTCGTCGAAAGCCCGGCGGCATCGAGGTCTTCTGCGGCAAGCAGGCAATCGGCGAGACGCGTGCCGAACGAGAGCAGCGCCACCTTCGAGCCCTGCTTCATCACCCGCCCCTTGCCGATTTCAAGAATCTGGCCGCGCTCCGGCATCTCGACGCCCACACCTTCGCCGCGCGGATAACGGAACGAAATCGGGCCTTGGTCATAGGCCGCCGCAGTGCGCACCATATGCTTGAGTTCCGCCTCGTCGGCCGCCGCCATGACGACGAAACCGGGCAGGGTGGCAAGATAGGTCGTGTCGAATGAACCGGCATGGGTCGGGCCATCGGCACCGACAAACCCAGCGCGGTCGATCGGGAAACGCACCGGCAGGCCCTGGATCGCCACGTCATGCACAACCTGGTCATAGCCGCGCTGCAGGAAGGTCGAATAGAGCGCGCAGAACGGCTTAAAACCTTCCGACGCGAGACCGGCGGCAAACGTCACCGCATGCTGCTCGGCAATGCCGACATCGAAACAGCGGGAAGGATAGGCGAGCGCAAACTTGTCGAGGCCGGTGCCGGACGGCATGGCGGCGGTGACGGCAACGACCTTGTCGTCATAGCCTGCTTCCTGCGTCAAAGCCTCGGCAAAAACGGAGGTGTAGGCCGGTGCATTCGGCTTGGCTTTCGCCTGTGCGCCGGTGATGACGTCGAACGTATTGACGCCGTGATATTTGTCGGCGGCAGCTTCCGCCGGCGGATAGCCTTTGCCCTTCTGCGTCACCACATGGATCAGCACCGGGCCTTTCGAATTGTCGCGCACATTGCGCAGGATCGGCAGCAGATGCTCGAAGGAATGGCCGTCGATCGGGCCGATATGGTAAAAACCCATTTCCTCGAACAGCGTGCCGCCAGTGACATAGCCGCGCGCATGCTCGACGGCGCGGGTGATTGCCCGGTCGACAGACTTGCCGAGATAGGCCGTCAGCTTCTTGCCGAGATCGCGGAAGCCCATATAGGTGCGGCCGGAGGCAAGGCGCGCCAGATAGGCGCTCATGGCGCCGGTTGGCGGCGCAATCGACATATCGTTGTCGTTGAGAATGACGATCAGCCGCGCATCGAGCGCACCGGCATTGTTCAGCGCCTCATAGGCCATGCCGGCCGACATGGCGCCGTCGCCGATAACGGAAATGACATTGCGATGCTCGCCGGAGAGATCGGCCGCCACCGCCATGCCGAGACCGGCGGAGATCGATGTCGAGGAATGAGCAGCACCAAAGGGATCGTATTCGCTCTCGGCGCGGCGGGTAAAGCCGGACAGGCCGTCTTCCTGGCGCAGGGTGCGGATGCGGCCGCGGCGGCCGGTCAGAATCTTGTGCGGATAACATTGATGGCCGACATCGAAGATCAACCGGTCATGCGGAGTGTTGAAGACCTTGTGGATGGCGATCGTCAACTCCACCACGCCAAGCCCGGCCCCCAGATGGCCACCGGTGCGCGATACCGCATCGATCATCTCGGTGCGCAGCTCGGCTGCCAGTTGTGGCAGATCCTTGTCGTCAATCTTCTTCAGATCCTCGGGATAGGTCACCTGATCGAGAAGAGGGGTCGCCGGCATGGGGTTGACTGGCAGTTGTGTCACTCTGGAGGCCTTCGTTCCCGCGTCTTTGGAAGCCGCGATTTCAAGTGTGGGTGTCCGCAGGGAACCGCGTCTTTAAACAGTTTCGTTATGGATTGCAAAAACCGGTTTTCTTGCGGCGCAAACAGGGAGTTTATCGAAAATTACCGCTCCGGCAAAGGGATAAACTCTTCTTCATCGCCCGGGACGATGTCAAAACGGCCCGTTCGCCATTCCTCCTTGGCCTGTTCGATCCGCTCCTTGGACGAGGAAACGAAATTCCACCAGATATGCCGGGCAGAGCCAAGGGCGGCACCCCCGAACAGCATGATATGACAGCCCGCCTGACCGGCCGTGATGGTAATCGCATCGCCTGCCCGCAAAACCAGCAGTTGATTGTCGGCAAAATGATCACCGGCAATGATCGCTTCACCCTCGAGGATATAGAGGGCCCGCTCTTCCCATTCAGCGGCAAAGGGCGCGCTCTTGCCGGGTTCGATCCGCAGGTCGACATAGATCGTATCGGAAAACACCGAAACCGGCGACTTCATGCCTTCGAACTGGCCGATGACGACGCGGCCCTGCAAGCCATCCATGTTGAAAGCGGGCAGGTCGCGCTTTTCCGTATGGGCAAAGATCGGATCGATTTCCTCGTATTGGTCGGGCAGGGCAAGCCAGGTCTGCAGGCCGGAGATCGATTGCGGTTTGCCGCGCAGGTTTTCCGGCGAGCGCTCCGAATGCACGATACCGCGCCCCGCCGTCATCAGGTTGAGGTCGCCCGGCGAGATGACCATTTCGGTTCCCAGGCTGTCGCGATGCTTGATCTCGCCGTCGAACAGGTAGGTGACGGTCGAAAGCCCGATATGCGGATGCGGCCGCACGTCGAGTGCCTGGCCAGCCTTGAGAAGTGCCGGCCCCATCCGGTCAAAGAAGATGAACGGCCCGACCAGCCGCCGCTTTGCCGTCGGCAGCGCCCGGCGTACCTGCAGATTGCCGATATCGCTGGTGCGCGGAATGATGAGATGTTCGATCGCATCACACGCAGGCGCATCGCCGGCTTCGGGGTCTGGTCCGGGAAAGAAGCTCATGGGCTGGTCCTCGTCGGTTCATATTGACCCTAAGGTAGGCCCGCAGCAGGAAAACTACCAGTGTCCTCTCACGTATTTATGGCGCTTGACGCCATATGGCGTCACATGACATATTTTGAAGAATGAAAGCGACATTGATCATCCGTGATCGGCTGATTTTTCGGGATGGTGCGATCCTTGAGATCAAGGTTTGGCACGTGCCGGTATCCGTTCCGCCAGCGTCGCACTTTCTCAAATATTCTCTGTTTTACGGCCGCCCAGGCGAGAGAATTGTTGGATATGACAACGAGCGCGGCAAGGGCGATCATCGCCACTATGATGACCGCGAAGAGGGTTATGCGTTTGTTTCCATTGAACAGCTACTGGCCGATTTCCGGCTGGATGTCGAAAAAGTAAGAGGAGAACGGATATGAGCAAGGACGTACAGCTTCATATTGGCGGCTCTTTTGATGACCTTCAGAAGAGGGTCGCGGACGCATGGCATCGCGCGGAAAAGGGCGAGGCCGTTTCGGAAGATCACCTGACCTTTGTGAATTGGGATGCGTTGTCACAGACAATGACGACAAAACGTCTTGAGCTGCTGCGTCATCTGCGCCGCCATCCACAGGCCAGCATTGCCGCACTGGCGCGCAGCCTGGGCCGGGACTATCGGCGTGTTCACGAGGATGTGGAGATTTTGTCGAAAGCCGGCCTGATCGAACATGACGCCAAAGGCCTGCATGCAGGCTATGATGAAATCAGAACGACCATCGCCCTATAGCTTGGGAGCCGCTCACTCCCCGTCGAGCGGCTCGACGCCCTGCGGTTTTCCGGCCCGGTCCAGTCTGATCTTTTCGATGCGGTTTTCGGCGGCACCGAGCAGCGCTTCACAATGTTTCTTCAGCGCTTCTCCGCGCTCATAAATCTCGATCGACTTGTCGAGCGCCACATCGCCGCGCTCCAGTGCCGAGACGATGGCTTCGAGTTCTTCGACGGCCTTTTCGAAGGAGAGGGTGGATACGTCGGTTTGTGCAGCGGTGGTCATGGTCATCCTCTCATCAGGCGGTAGATATGGGTCGCGGCCGATTCGGCCAGCCCCTGGAGATCGTAGCCGCCTTCGAGCAGGCTGACGATGCGGTTGTTTGCGGTTTTTCCGGCGACGTCGAGCAGCCGCCCGGTCGCCCAGTCGAAATCCTCGGCGGTGAGATTGATCTGCGCCAAGGGATCGCGGTGATGGGCATCGAACCCGGCGGAGATCAGGATGAAATCCGGCCGGAAATCATCCAGCGCCGTCAGGACGCGAGACTTGAACGCCTCGCGAAAATGCTCGCTGCCGGTGTCGGGGGACAGCGGTGCGTTGACGATATTGCCGGCCCCCGTCTCGGTCTTGGCGCCGCTGCCGGGATAAAGCGGCATCTGGTGCGTCGAACAGAATAGCACCGAGGGATCATCCCAGAAGATGTCCTGCGTGCCGTTGCCGTGATGCACGTCCCAGTCGACGATCGCGACGCGTTCAACACCGTGTCTCTGCTGGGCATGGCGGGCGGCGATGGCGATGTTGTTGAAGAAACAGAAGCCCATCGCCTTGTTCTTCTCGGCATGGTGGCCGGGCGGGCGCGAGGCGACGAAAACATTGTCGGCCTTGCCGGAGAATACCGCGTCGACGGCCGCGACCGCGCCACCGATACCGGTGAGCGCAGCCTGCAGGCTGGCGGGGCTGGCATAGGTGTCGGCCTCTACGGCATTGATGCCTTCCTCGGGGATCGCGGACATGACGGTGCGCAGATGCTGTTCCGGATGGGCAAGCAGCACCAGATCCTCGTTGCCCTGCGGCGCCTCAAGCCGCGACAGCGGCGAAAACCGCTCATGCTCCAGCGCCAGATTGAGCGCCTTCAGCCGGTCGGGCCGTTCCGGATGGCCTTCCGGAACCTTGTGTTCCAGAAAGATCGGGTTTTCGAACAGGATCGTGGTCATGGCGGGAACCTATGGCTTCAGGGGTTCGAGGTCCATGCTTTAGGTAGGGCGTTCGCGGTGTTTTCAACAGCGCGGGTCAAGAAGGATCTTGCCGTAGCGGTCCGGGGCGTTCTGGTGGGCAAGTGCCTCGTCAAGCCGCGACAGCGGGTAGGTCGCGGCGATGTGGCTCACCATCGAGCCGTCACGGATTCCGTCAAGACACTGGGCAAGCGCATTGGAAATTGCCTGTCTTCCAGCCGAGTGAATGAAGGTGCGCAGCCAGAGAAAGGCAAAGCGGACATCCGGCCGCGCCGAAATCGCCGCCTGGGCAATCGGTGCGCCGCTCAGCGCACCGTATTGCAGAAACACGCCGCCGGGCGCCAGGTTTTGCCGCAAAAGGCTTCCGCCGGGATCACCACCGACGGCATCGACCACCGCATCGAAAACTCTATCGCTGCCGCTAGAGTTTTCCCGGGCCAGACAAGTTTGAAGGCTCGGCAGGACGAGCAGGCGAGCCAGCGTTGTTTTGTTGCGCACGATTGCCGTGACGTCGGCGCCTTCGGCCGAAAACGTCGAGAGCAACATCCGGCCGATCGCAGACCCGGCCGCGGTGACAGCGATCCGGCGGCCTGTAAGCCCGGAAGAACCACCAAAATGAGCCTTCAATTCCGCGATCAGCCGCAACGTGGTCATCGGATTGATATAGGCGGTTGTGGCCTGGTCGGCCGAAAGGTCATCCGGAACAGCAAAACACCACTCTGCCGGGCGTTGGAGATAGCTTTGCCACAGGCCGCTTGCCCCGAGCGGCAGCACGCGGTCGCCGGATTTCAGGCCGGTGACACCGGCGCCGACGCGGCTGACGGTGCCGACGCCCTCGAAGCCCGGCACAAAGGGCAGAACGGTGCGATTGCTATAGGCGCCGGTCACGGGGATCAGATCGGAAGGATTGATCGCCGCACGTTCGACGGCGATTTCCACCATGCCCGGTTCAAGGTCCGGGCGCGGCAGTCTGGCAAGCCGGATCACATCCTCCGGATTGCCATATTCTGCCACCAGGGCTGCAAGATGATCCGCCACGGCGCTCAGGCGCGCGCGTGCAGCAGCGGATAACCGGCAAGAACCGCGCGGGCGGCGAGCGTTGCTATGCAGGCTTTCAGGAGATCGAATGGAATGAAAGGTGCCGATCCCACCATGAACGCCACGCCAAGGTTGCTTTTTGTATGGAAAGCGAGCCATGCGACGCCGAACAGATGAACGATACCGATACCCCCGATAACTGATGCCAGTAGAAATCCCGCTATCTGGCGCCCACCAGTCTGGCGTTCACTGACTAGACGTTCGGCAAGGATACCGGTCACATAGGCACCCACAACCCAGCCGATGATATAGCCGCCGGTTGGGCCGGCAAGGATCGCAAGGCCGCCGCGGCCGCCGGACAGAACCGGTAGGCCGATCGCCACCATCAGGATAACCAACACGTAGGCTAGTGCGCCGCGCTTGGCGCCGATGATGCAGCCGGCGAGCATGACACCCATTGACTGGGCAGTAATCGGGACCGCGCCCAGCGTCACCGGCGGAATGAGGCCGAGAACGACGATGATGGCGGTGAACAGGGCAATGAGAACGAGGTCTCTGGTGGTCATGGCAGGTCCTTTGTCATCAGTGTTTGTGCATGCGTGCGGCCGGAGCCTAAACGGGACAGAGACGGAAGAATGCGTTCTCCATCAACGAAGCCTTTCGCGTGGCCGCCGGAAGCCGCGGGCGTCAATCGCCATGGCGATCGTGTCGGCGTCCTTCAGCGTCAGGATGATCAACGGCGCAAGGATCGTCAACGGCCGGACCTTCAGCCCGCGCGCCCGGTGTGCTTCGCGGATCGACTGGTAGTGGTTAAAAATATCCGGAACGAAGCGCAGCACCAGCCCGAAGGCGAGCCCGACATCGGCGGCCCGCACCAGGCCGAGCCGGTCGAGCGGCTGCAACAGCCGGGTGATTTCGTCGATAAAGGCGCCGGTCGCCGTCGTCGCCGTCACCGCACCGGCAAACAGCACGATCGCCATCAGCCGGAAAAAGCTTTCGGCCGCCGTATGTATCGACGTGAGATAGGCGGTGGCGATCAACAGGATCAGGATGGTGAAGAGGATGGGCTTCAGCCGCGACACGGCCTCGCGGAAGGCGAGGCCGGTGGTGAAGTAGATGACGGCAGCAATGATGAAGGCTGGGACAAGGACGAAGAACGAGGACACGGCATAAAGCGCAAGCCCGCAGACGAGCAGGATGGCGAGCTTCATCCGCACCGTCATCCGGTGCAGCAGCGTCGTGCCCTCGATATTCAGCCCGTTCAGCATCCGGCCACCGCATGATAGGCGCGGATGCTGTCTTCTGCTGGGCCATCGGCGATGAGCCTGCTTTCATGGAACACAAGCACGCGGTCGAATTTCGCGATCAGCGGCAGGTCGTGGCTGATGACGATCGTATGCTCGTCAAGCCCGGCAATGGTGTTTTCCACCAGACGCCGGTTCTTCAGGTCCAGCTGATTGGTCGGCTCGTCGAGGATGAGGATGCCGGGGCCGGTGACCAGCACGCTGGCGATGGCCACCAGCTGCGTTTCACCGCCCGAAAGCTCGTGCACGCGCCTTTTGGCCAGATGCGCGATGCCGAAGCGTGCGAGCACGGCCGCTGTGCGCCGCTCGATCTCGTCTGCCTTCAATCCGCGGTTCTTCAGGCCGAAAGCGATATCCTCGTGCACGATCGGCATGATGATCTGATGCTGCGGGTTCTGGAAGATGAAACCAGCCTCAGCCAGCGCTGCGCTTGTATCCTTGACGGTATCGAGACCGTTGACGGTCACGGTGCCGCTGGCCGGCTTGACCAAGCCGTTGATCAGCCGCGCAAACGTGGTCTTGCCCGAGCCGTTCAGCCCGATAATGCCGATGCGCCGTTCGGTCAGCGACAGCGTCAGCGGCTGAAGAACCGTGCGCCCGCCAAAACTGACGGACACACTGGTGAAGCGTATGTCCAATCCGCGTCCCCCGCGTTCGAATGTCGAGGCTCTATAGGACGATTTCTTGGCGGATGGAAATAGGCTTCGGTTTGGGCTTGAACAAAGTGTGAACATTTGCCTAGATTGTTGCATGGCGATTCCCGTTTCCAACCGCGATGCCCGGCGCATCTTTCTCAACAAGCAAGGCCTGGCCGCAGCCCCGAACCGGGCGCTTGGCAAACAGGGGCTGCTCGATCTCATTCACGAGATCGGCTTCGTCCAGGTCGACAGCATCTCGACCGTCGAGCGCGCCCATCACCAGATTCTGTTTTCACGCAACCAGACCTATAGGCGCGAGCACCTGACCGAGCTTCTGGAAAAGGACGGGGCGCTGTTCGAGCACTGGACGCACGATGCGTCGATCCTGCCGACGGAATTCTTTCGCTACTGGAAGCATCGCTTTGCCCGCCGCGAGCCGGTCATGCGCGAGCGCTGGCTGAAATGGCATGGCGAGGGGTATGACAGCACGTTTGAAGAAACCTACCAGCGCATTGCCGAAGGTGGCGCTGCAATGTCGCGCGACCTGAAGGTCGCCGACCACAAATCGGGCGGCTGGTGGAACTGGCATCCCAACAAGACGGCGCTCGAATACTACTGGCATACCGGCAAGCTCGCCATCGCCGGCCGTCAGAATTTTCAGAAGATCTACGATCTCACCGAGCGCGTCATTCCCGGCCACCACTATGAGCCGGAGGTCAGCCATGAGGCCTTCCTCGACTGGGCCTGCCGCGCAGCGCTCGACCGGCTGGGCTTTGCCACCCACGGCGAAATCGCCGCCTTCTTCGATCTGGTCTCGCCAGACGAGGCAAAGGCCTGGGTTATGCAGCATCGCGACGAACTGACCGAAGTGATGATCGAGCCTGCCGATGGCGACAAGCCGCGCCTTTCCTATGCCTTCACCGGATTCCCCGACAATCTCGGTGACCTCGCAGATGCGCCCGCCCGCATCCGCGTGCTCAGCCCCTTTGACCCGCTGATCCGCAACCGCAACCGCACCGAGCGCCTGTTCGGCTTCTATTATCGCATCGAGGTTTTCGTTCCCGAACCGAAGCGCGAATACGGCTATTACGTCTTCCCGCTGCTCGAAGGCGACCGCATCGTCGGCCGCATCGACATGAAGGCGGAGCGCAAGGCAGGGACGCTCGCCGTCAAGCGGCTCTGGTGGGAAAAGGGCGTGCGGGCCTCCGCGGGACGCATGGAGCGGCTGGAGGCGGAACTGGCACGCGTGGCGAAATTTGCCGGCGTCGAGCGGGTATTGTTTCTGGAGGGGTGGGATGGTTAGCCACCGCTCCATTCCGAGCATGTCAGCTCGTACCAGACCTCGCCATGCTCGCTGCCCGCGATAGGGTCCGGGCCGTCGTACATGACTGTGCGTGCGTAGCTCAGGCCGATCTTTTCCATGACACGGCGCGATCCGAGGTTGACCGCCATCGTCGTCGCCACGATCTTGTCGTATTGACCGCTTTCAAAGCCCCAATTGACGAGGGCCAGCGCCCCTTCCGAGGCGAGCCCCTGACCCCAATCCATCCGGCGCAGGCGATAGCCGAGTTCGGCCAGCCTCTCACCTTCCGGCCAGAGACAGAACCACCCGACGAACGCACCGTTTGCAGTGCGGCGCGCCGTCCAGATGTCGGGCTCCGTCCCTGTCGGCATGAGGAATGTCGCATCCGGACTCGTCGTCTCACGATTGACAGCGTGTCCGCCGTTCAGAAAACGCATGACCTCCGGGTCGCGCTCAAGGTCGATGAAATCGGCGCGGTCCCTTGGGGTGCACGGACTGAGCGTCAGCCGCATCGTCTGCAGAACCGTCATTTTCGAATATCCATCCATCGCTGAGGCAAACATGCCCGGTTTTGCCGGTGGTCTTATACCCAAAGTCAATGCCGCGTATTCTATCGGTAAAACGCAAAAGGCCACCAGCTGCATGAGCAGCGGTGGCCTTTAAATATTCAGATGGGCGCCTGACGCTCAGATAATCTCGGTCGCCGCGATCTCGATGCCGAAACCTTCAAGACCGACATAGTGGCGTTCGCGTGAGGAGAGCAGGCGGATCGAGGTGATCCCGAGGTCTTTGAGGATCTGCGCGCCGAGGCCGATTTCCAGCCATTCGCTTTCGCGGGCTTGCGCCTCGCTGTGCTCCTCGCGCTCGTGCTTACCAGTGCGCGCTGTCGTGGAGACGCCGACGCCGACTGAGCCTTCGCGCAGGTAAACGATGACGCCGCGGCCCTGTTCAGACATGCGCTTCATGATCGGATCGAGCTGGCACGCCTTGCCAAAGACGTCGGCGGCGACGTTTTCCAGATGCAGGCGCACCGGAATATCGATGCCATCGCGGATATCGCCGAAAACGACCGCGAGATGCTGCATCGGGTCCCAGGGCAGGGAATAGGCATGCGCCTTGGCCTTGCCATAGGCGGTGTCGACATCGAAGGTCGCCTCAAGATTGATCAAGGTTTCCTTGCGCTGGCGGTAGGCGATGAGATCGGCGACCGAGACCTGCTTCAGGCCGTGTTTCTCGGCAAACTCGGTGACCTGCGGGCCACGGGTGACCGTGCCGTCATCATTGACCAGTTCGCAGATGACGCCGATCGGCGGCAGGCTGGCCAGACGGCAGAGATCGACGGCAGCTTCCGTATGGCCGGACCGCATCAACACGCCGCCTTCGCGCGAAACCAGCGGGAAGATGTGGCCGGGGCGGGTGAAGTCGGCTGCACCGACATTCGGGTTGGCAAGGTTGCGGACCGTTAATGTCCGGTCTTCGGCCGAAATGCCCGTCGTCGTACCGTGCTTGAAATCGACGGTGACGGTAAAGGCCGTTGTGTGGGCCGAATCGTTTTCCGCCACCATGGCGTTGAGGTTGAGACGCTTGGCCTCTTCCTTCGGCATCGGCGTGCAGACGATGCCGGATGTGTGGCGCACGATGAAGGCCATCTTTTCCGGCGTGCAATGCACGGCTGCGACGATCAGATCGCCTTCGTTCTCGCGGCCGTCGTCATCGGTGACGACAACGATTTCGCCGGCCTCGAAGGCCCGGATGGCATCGGCAACGCGCTTCTGGTCAAAGGGCATGGGGTTCTTCCTTGAATTTACTTCAACCGGCCGGTCTGGCCACGGTCACGCAGGTAGTGATCGGCAATGGTGCAGGCAAGCATCGCTTCGCCGATCGGCACGGCGCGGATGCCGACGCAGGGATCATGGCGGCCCTTGGTGCGGATATCGACATTGTTGCCGTCCGAATCGATCGACTGACGCTCGGTCAGGATCGAGGAGGTCGGCTTGATGGCGAAGCGCGCGATCACCGGCTGGCCGGTCGAGATGCCGCCCAAGATGCCGCCGGCATGGTTCGACAGGAAGATCGGCTTACCGTCATTGCCCATGCGCATCTCGTCGGCATTTTCCTCGCCGGTGATTTCGGCAGCGCCAAAGCCGTTGCCTATCTCCACGCCCTTGACGGCGTTGATCGACATCAGGTTGGAGGCGATATCCTGATCGAGCTTGGCATAGATCGGTGCGCCGATGCCGGCCGGTACACCCTCGGCGATCACCTCGACGACGGCGCCGACGGAAGAACCTGACTTGCGGATGCTGTCGAGATATTCTTCCCAGACCGGCACGATGGCCGGATCGGGCGCGAAGAACGGGTTGTTGCCGACTTCGTTCCAATCCCAGTTGTCGCGGTTGATCTTTTGCTTGCCGATCTGCACCAGCGCGCCGCGCACCAGAAGTCCGGGCACGACCTTGCGGGCAAGGCCGCCGGCTGCGACACGGGCTGCGGTTTCGCGCGCCGACGAACGGCCGCCGCCGCGATAGTCGCGGATGCCGTATTTGACGTCATAGGTATAGTCGGCGTGCCCCGGCCGGTAGCTCTTGGAAATTTCAGAGTAATCCTTGGAACGCTGGTCGGTGTTTTCGATCATCATCGATACCGGCGTGCCGGTGGTGATCATCGTCTCGCCATCGGCATCCAGCATGACGCCGGAGAGGATCTTCACCAGATCGTCCTCGCGGCGCTGGGTGACGAAGCGCGACTGGCCGGGCTTGCGCTTGTCGAGCCAGGCCTGCAGCTCGGGCAGGGTGAAACGGATGCCGGGAGGGCAGCCGTCGATGACGCAACCGAGCGCCGGACCGTGGCTTTCGCCCCAGGTGGTAACGCGGAAAAGATGACCGAAAGTATTGTGCGACATGGATCAGGCAACCGGATACGAGGCCAGGCGCATCCGGACGAGCCGCTGCGCCATTCAGTAGCGCACTCATAGTGGAAAACGCCGGAAAGGGAAAACCTTTCTGGCGAAATATGACGATTGCCGCGTGAACAGTCTGTCTCGCGGCAAACGCCAATCAGGACGCCAGTTGCAAGGCTTCCTTGTTGGCGAAAGCTACGAACTTGTCAAAACTCAGCGGTCTGGCGAAGGCATAGCCCTGCAGCAGGTCGCAGCCGAGCAGGCCGAGCATTTCCGCATGCGCCATGGTTTCCACGCCTTCGGCCACCGTTTCGATGCCGAGCGAGCGGCCGATTTCGATGATCGAGCGGATCAGCGCCTGTTCATTGCGGGAACTGAGGATAGGCGCGACGAGCTGACGGTCGATCTTCAGCCGCTTCGGCTTGATCTTCAACAGGCTGACGATCGAAGTATGGCCGGTGCCGAAATCGTCGATTTCGATATCGATACCGAGCTTCTTGATGCCCTCGATATTGGCAGTGACGATATCGTCGCTTTCGTCGAGGAAAATCGATTCCACCAGCTCGAATGACAGCTGGCCCGGCTTGAACGACAGCCCCTGCAGCGAGTTCAGCAGCAGGTCGTCGCTGAGACGCTTGGCGGAGACGTTGACGGAGATTTTCGGAACGTCGATGCCCAGCGCCGCCCAGCGCATCGCGTCGATCAGCGACCGGTCGAGCACGATACGGTCGATCGTTGCGACGACGTTCAGCTCCTCGGCGATATGCAGGAACTTGTCTGGTGTCAGAATGCCGTCGCGCGGATGGTTCCAGCGCACCAGCGCCTCGACGCCGGAGAGGCGCAGCGTGCCCGCGTCGAACTGCGGCTGGTACCAGGCAACGAACTGGTTCTGCTCGATGCCTTCGAGAATTTCATCGGCGATGCGCTTGGTCGTGATGATCTCGGCCTGCAGCGCCTCGGTGAAGAATTCGTGCCGGTTGCGGCCGCTTTCCTTGGCCCGGTAGAGCGCGATATCGGCATTGACCAGCAGCTGGCGTTCGTCGATCGCCATGTCGCCGGCACAGGCAATGCCGATGCTGACCCCGAAGCGGCAAGGAAAGCCGTTGTAATCGACGGGTTGGCGCATCTGGACGATGATGCGTTCGGAAAGGCCGGAAAGGAAAGCCTTGCCCGGCGGATTGGCGACCAGCACCACGAATTCGTCGCCGCCGATGCGCGCGACCATGTCGCCGGCCCGCACGTTTGCGCGCAGGATTTTCGATGCGTGCACCAGCATCGCGTCGCCGGCGGCATGGCCGAGCGTATCGTTGATCTGCTTGAAGCGATCAAGGTCGATATGCAGGATGGCGATGTTCTGCAGACCGTCCTTGCGGGCGTTCGATAGCGCCTCAAGCTCCATGTCGAGCATGCGGCGATTGCCAAGGCCCGTCAGCGGGTCGTGCAGCGCATTGTGTTCTATGCGGTCTTTGGCATCGGCCAACTCGCCGTTCTTGGCCTCGGCCATCGCCTTTGCCGTGCGCAGCTGTTCCGTCAACAGCACGTCGTCGCTGATATCAAAGGCAATGCCGATCAGTTTCCGGCTGCCGCCCGGCGCCTCGTGGATCTTGCCGACCGAGCGGATATGCCGGATCGTTCCGTCCGTCAGCACGACACGGGAGGCCTGAACATAGGGCACGCCACTCGACATGGTGCGGCCAACGCTTGCAAGAGTTTCTTCGCGATCATCCGGATGGATGGTGTTGATCCAGGTCTCGTGGGACGTCACCCCATCGACATAGGTCAGCCCGTAGAGCTGATGCATGCGTTCGTCCCAATAGGTGACGCCAGCGGCGAGGTCGGCCTCCCAGAGGCCGCACTGGTAGGAATCAAGCGCGAGGTCGAGCCGTCTGGTCATCGCCTCCAGCTGCTGTTCGCGTTCGGACAGACCGGTAAGAGCCTCTTCCAGCTCTGCGTTCTTCTGGTCGGCAACAAACTTGGCCGTTCGCAATTGCTCCGTCATCATGACGTCGTCGGTGACGTCCCAGCTGATGCCGGTGATCTTGGCCTTGCCGTCGGCGCCCGCGTGGGTCGATCCGGCATTGCGAACGTGGCGGACGCTGTCGTCGGGCATGACGATGCGATATTGCGAACGGTATTCCAGATTCTCGTCCAGCGCCCTGAACAATGTCAGCGATGCGGCGGCAATGTCGCCCTGATGCACCGTGCTGCGCCATTCCCCATAGCTCGGGGCTCCGTTGCCCGGCAGCAAGCCGTGCAGGTGGTACATCCGCTCGTCCCATGACCGTTCCTGGGTATCGAGGTCAATTTCCCAGATGCCGATCTTGGACGATTCGAGCGCCAGGTTGAGTCGGTGCGAAACGGTCAATAGTTCCCGCTCGCGTGCGCGAAGCTTGGCGATATTGCGCTGACGTTCGTTGACGAACCCGCCGGTCAGGAAAATCGGAATGATGATGATCGCGGCAGCGATGATGATCGCGGTTTCGAGCCATGTGCTGTTGGCGGGTTCCTGCGCCCAGCCGTCTGCCGGGATCGCCGCCAGTTCCCAGGTGCCGCCAGGCAGTTGCAACTGGTGGAGAACAGGGGATTTTTCGAACAGATCGGTGTCGCCGAAGAAGGCGTCCTGAGCACTGGTTTTCACCGAGACATCGCGGATTGCCAGCTGGATGCTGGCGTGCCGGTGGCCGCTGTCGGCTTCGTCGTGGGGCTTGCCTGCATCGAGAAGACCCGCCTTGCTGTAAACATCCTGCTCATCGATGATCGCCTCCATGAAGCCCCAGAAGGCCAGGCTATCGCCGGTCCGGGTGAACACAGGGGAAAACAGGTTGAAGCCGGTCCGGCCGCTTGGAAGCCTGACCGGTCCGGCCAGAATTGGCTTGGCTTTCGATGCGGCGCGATCCATGGCCACCCGTGAGGAGCCGAATTTCTTGAAGTCGGTGCCGATCATCCGCTCGTTGCCCTCGAGCGGAAATGTCATGCGGATGACGGCGTCGGGTGCAGCGCTGACGCGCACCATCTGGGGGTTCTGAATGAGCAGCTTGGTGGCCAGCTGGTCGAAAAGCGGTTGGGTTATGGTCGGATCGACGGAGACATTGTTGGCAAAGCCGCGCAGCGCCGTGATGTTGTTGTTGATCTCGCTTTGCAGGCGCAGGGAGATGAGGTTGAGCTCGTTTTGAACGTTGCTCTTCAGCTCGTTGTGGAAATTTTCGCGGTTCTGCCGCTCGAAGAAATAGCCGCCGGTAAAGACGACGGCGACGGCGATGACGGCCGGAAAAAGCGACGGTTTCGCCAGCCTGGCGAGCGCCCAGGCGCGATGACGGATTGTAGCGCTTTTAGTCAACGGCCATGCACCCCATATTCCCCGGCCGCACGGTAGAGATGGAGTCTTAAGATTGGCTTTAGAGGCTGTTCCTGCTAAGGAATCCGCGCTTCGGCGGAGAGGGAGACCGTCGAGGAGGATTTGGTTAACCATGTGGGCTCCAAATCCGGTAAAATTTTAAATGACACGGCAACGGGCGATTTTTGCCACAATCGGAGGTCAAACAGTGGGCACAATAAAATTGAATGAATCACTGAAGAGGGCAAGACAGATGCGTTTCATCGTTGCTACGTTGATGGCCGCAGCCGGTTTCTTTTCGCCGCTTGCCGCGTTCGCCGAAAGTGCCGATGTCGAAGCCGTGATCACCGGCGTCGATACCGACAAGCTGAGCCTGTCGCTGGACGACGGCAAGAACTACCAGGCTCCCGAAGAATTCAACTTTGATGGCCTGAAGCAGGGCGTCAAGGTTCTGGTTTTCTACACCGAGGTCGATGGCAAGCGCGTCATCAATGATCTGGAAATCGTGCAGTAACACTGCAGTCGCGGCACTGGCACGGTGCCGCGTCATTCGGGGGGCGGACTGATTGAACATCCGCCGCTTTTCCCACCTTCGGTAAATGGCAGCCTAGAGCCAGCCGATTGTGCCGTTCTCAATCTTCAAGATTCGATCCTGCGGAATGGCGCCGAGCGCTGCTTCCTCCGCATCCATGGCGCCGCATAGCTTGAACAGCGTGCGGATGACGCCACCATGGCTGACGCAGACGGTTGGTTTGGAAACGCTTGAAAGCCAGGCGCCGGCGCGCCAGGAGAGAATTTCGTAGCTCTCTGCATCCGCCCCCGGCGGGATGAAGTCCCATTTCGACAATTCGCGTTCGGCCACCCGCTCGGGCATTTCCTGCTCGAGTTCGGCCATCGTGTAGCCTTCCCAATCACCGAAGGAAACTTCCTTCAGGCGGTCGTCCATGCGATAGCCGGAGCGGGCAAGCCCCATGGCTTCGCGGATCAGTTCCATGGTCTCGCGGGTACGGTGAAGCGGGCTTGCGACGAAATCGAATTTTTCCGCATCGCTTCCGAGGATGGCGAGAAGTGCGCGGCCATTGCCGCTTGCCTGCCGCCGGCCGGTATCGTTGAGCGGAATATCCTTCTGGCCCTGCATGCGGATTTGCGCATTCCAGTCGGTCTGGCCGTGGCGGATCATGTAGATGGTCACGGAGAAACTCCGGGGCAGGGGGCTCGGCCCCAAGGCAGGAGCCGGGGCGCCCGTCACGCGGGAGCCCCGGAATTCTTTCGGAGGCGTATCAGTCCTTGACGACGGCGATATCCGGCGCATCGACAGCCTTCATGCCGATGACATGATAGCCGCTGTCGGCATGGTGGATCTCGCCGGTGACCGAGCGCGACAGGTCCGACAGCATGTAGAGGCCGACATCGCCGACTTCCTCGATGGTGACGGTGCGGCGCAGCGGCGCGTTGTATTCGTTCCACTTGAGGATATAGCGGAAGTCGCCGATGCCGGACGCAGCAAGCGTCTTGATCGGGCCGGCCGAGATCGCGTTGACGCGAATGTTCTTCGGACCGAGATCGACGGCCAAGTACTTGACGCTGGCTTCGAGCGCGGCCTTGGCAACGCCCATGACGTTGTAGTTCGGCATCACCTTCTCGGCGCCGTAATAGGTCATGGTCAGCATCGAGCCGCCATCGGTCATCAGCTTTTCCGCGCGCCGTGCGACAGCGGTGAAGGAGTAGACCGAGATGTTCATCGTCAGTGCAAAGTTGGCAGCCGACGTATCGACGTAGCGGCCGGTCAGTTCGTCCTTGTCGGAAAAGCCGATGGCATGAACGAGGAAGTCGATCTTGCCCCAGGTTTTTTCCAGGTTTTCGAAAACGGCGTCGATGGTGGATTCGTCACTGACATCGCAATGGCCGGCCATGACGGCACCGAGTTCTTCGGCCAGCGGTTCGACCCGCTTCTTCAGGGCGTCGCCTTGATAGGTGAATGCCAGTTCGCCGCCCTGCGCGTGAATTGCCTTGGCAATACCCCATGCGATCGACCGGTTGTTTGCGACACCCATGATAAGGCCGCGTTTGCCCTTCATCAGACCGGATGTTTGCGACATGATGTTATGCCCCCAATAAAGCCTATGCTTTCGTCAGTCAGGCATTGGCCGACTGGAAACCCGCATATGTTGAACCTGCCGGAACCTTCGCGCCCCTTGCGGTCGCGTCGGCTCTGAATTTTTCGAGCCTTGGCTATGACATAGCCGTCCCGGTGGTTCAAGCGCGGGTGAGATCAGGAACTGTTAGTCCCCGTAATAATGGGTCAGCGGCCAAAGCGCCCTTGGCCGTCCACGGGCTTTGTCGCAAAACCTTTACAGGAACAAGCCGTTGCGCAGGCTGCGCATCAGGTCGGTGACCTTCTCGTCGGGTTTTTCCCACAGCATCAGCCGCAGCTCGACCAGAAGATCGCCGCGTTTGCCCTCGGCCGTCGGCAGGCCGTGGCCGTCGAGCCGGAGTACCTGGTCGGATCCGGACCAGGGCGGAATGGTAACGCTCACCCGGCCGGTGAGCGTCTCGACTGTCATGTCGCATCCGAGGATCGCATCCTGGATGTTGACGGGCAGGGTGGTGCGCAGGTCGGCACCGTCGGTGCGGAAACGGCCGTCTTGGAGAACGCGCACCGTAACGACGACATCACCGCGCAGCATGCCGTTCAGCCGGTAGCCCATTTCCTTGAGGCGGATGATGCTGCCGTCCGTGGTGCCGGCGGGCAGGGTTACCTTCAATGTCTGGCCGTCGGGCAGCGTTGCCGTTGCCTTTTCACGGCGGAAGATATCCTCGATCGAGACCGTGACGTCGCAGAAGATGTCGGGCACTTTTTCCGGTGCGGGTTTGCCGGCCGCCCCGCGAATGCGCCGGACGATGGCCGAGACAAGGTCTGCCGCGGGTGCCGCGGCGCGCGGAAAGCCACCGAACATGGGCGTCTTGTCGGCCGGTTCGATTTTCTGTTCCGGTCTGGTATCGGTTTCTGGCGCAGTTTCTGCCCTCGGCTCCGGCCTGGGTTCGGGTGCCGGTTCGGCCTTTGCCTGTGGGGGTGCGGGCTTTTTTTCCTGCGGCCGCTGGTTCTGAGCCCTTGCGCGGTCCTTTGTCTCGAAAATGCGCGAAATCATCTCTTCGGCGGTTTCCGGGTCGATGGTTTCCTCTTCCGGTCCGCGCGCCTTGCGCTTCATTTCTTCCATGCGGCGCAGTTCAGCCTCGCGGCGGGCATGGTCGTAGCGGTTGCGCAGCTTCGGGTCCTTCAGCACCTCGTAGGCGCGGCCGGCCTCGGCAAAACGCTGGGTGGCCAGCGGATCGTCCTTGTTCTGATCTGGATGCACGGCTTTCGCCACGGACCGCCAGGCGGCCTTGATCTCCTCCGGTCCGGCATTGCGTCTGACGCCGAGCACTGAATAGGGATCACGCATGCCTGTCACCGCCCTTGAAGACTGAGGTGCCGCATTTCGCGGTTCGTTTCAGCCTGTTGAAACAATCGGGGAGCCGCGTCCCGGCGGTCTTCTCCCTATGCCGGTGATGATGAGAAGCTGCTGCTTAAATTACGGTTAGCTGTGGGCGTGCGCCGGTTGTGTTCGTGGCTTCGCACCGCGTCTTTGTTGCGGCGTGGTTAATACGCGGTAGCGAAGCGTGCCAATCCCGATATCAGCTGCGGGGACCGAAGCTGGTGAGATACCATTCGCCATTGCCGAGCAGGCAGGTATTGCCGTCGAATTTCGCGATGCCCTGATAGGAATGGCGGGTGGTGGTGAACCGGCGGCAGGTGGTGCCATTCACCTGTTCCTCGGAGATGCTGCTGATCACACCGGCGCTGCCCGAACTTGAATTCGCCCAGGGAATGGGGTTTCCGGCAATCCGCGTCACATCGGCTGATGACACAGCGTTTTTGACGGTGAGGGCGTCGGAATTGTCTTCGTCACTCCGGACGGAGGGCACGGAATTTGTCGAGACGGTCCGGTCGACCTCGGGTGTTCCGGAAAAATCGAGACCGCCGAGGCATCCCGAAAGAATGGTCGCGGTCAGGCACACTGCGGCAATGCCGCTCAGCCGGGATAAACCCTTTGTGTCCTTGATCCACTTTGCTATGTCTTGCAACGGCATACCTGTCAGACTGGAAAGAGCGGCTTCAAGGTCCTAAGACGCAACGTGCAAGCTCTGACATTTTTCGTTCGGCGGGCGGAAACTGCGTTCGCGCCACGCATTACGGCATTGGATGGCAATATGAGTGAGACTGGGTTAACAACTGGTGACTTCACGCAAGAGAATGAGCCCTTTTCCCTTTTTGGCACGTGGCTGAAAGAGGCGCAGGCCGCAGAAATCAACGATCCCAACGCCTTGGCACTGGCGACTGTGGATGCTGATGGCCTGCCGGATGTGCGCATGGTTCTGTTGAAGGATTTCGACGAGCGCGGCTTCGTCTTCTACACCAATTTCGAAAGCCACAAGGGCCAGGAAATTCTCGGCAGCATGAAGGCCGCAATGTGTTTTCACTGGAAAACCTTGCGCCGCCAGGTTCGGGTGCGCGGTCCGGTGGAGATCGTCAGCAATCAGGAGGCTGACGAATATTACAAGACCCGCGCCCGCGGCAGCCGCATCGGCGCCTGGGCGTCAAAACAGTCGCGGCCGCTGGAAAGCCGGTTCGCGCTGGAAAAGGCGGTTGCCGAATACACGCTGAAATACGCCATAGGCGAGATTCCGCGTCCCGATCACTGGTCGGGCTTCCGCATCAAGCCGACCTCGATCGAATTCTGGAAGGACGGCGCTTTCCGCCTGCATGACCGGATCGAGTTCCGCCGCGATCAGGCTGAAGGCGATTGGAGCAAGGTCCGAATGTACCCGTGACTGAAGGGCGCGTTAACGCGCGCCCATCAGCTTGAAGGCGATGCCGGAGGCCAGTGCGCTGACATAGCCTGCCCTCTGAAAATGACCGTTCAGCGAGATGCGGGGCAGGGCCACCATGTTCGCGGTATCGGATAGCGTTCCCGGTTGCGTGGTCACGGCCGTGCTGAAACCGAGCCCCCCGGCAAGCCGGTGATCACGCGCCGAGACGGCGGTGGCAAAGCCATAGGGATAGGCAAGCGATGTCGGCCGGTACCCGGTAATCTCCTCCACCCTGCGGGCCGAAAGGTCCATTTCCGTGCTGGCCATCTCGTCGCTCAGGCGCGTGACCGAACGATGGCTGATCGTGTGCGCACCAAGGCTGGCGAGCGGGTTTTCGATCAGTGTTTTGAGACCGGCATCGTCCAGCGTCAAGGCGGCGGTGATGCCCAAGGCATCGATGCCGAGTGTCTGCGCGGTCTGGTTCAGCCGCTCGATTGCCGTGGCTTCGTCGATCGAATGAAGCAGGGCGGCGAAGCGATCGAAGGCGGTCTGCTTCTGTTGCAGGCTGCCGAGTGCGACAGTTTCATCGCCATGTCCGAAATCGAAGGTCAGGCTGGAATGACGCTCCAGCAGATCGGCGAGCGTTTCCCACCAGAGCGTATGGGTACGATCGACAAAACCGCCGGCCACATAGACGGTGAACGGAATATCGTGCCGCGAGAACACCGGTGCGGCGTGATCGAGATTGTTCCGGTAACCGTCATCCAGTGTAAAGATCGCAACCGGCTGGCGGTCGTCTGACGCAAGATGCGCGGGCAGGGCGTCGAGGGCGATGAACCGGTAGCCGTCGCGCTTCAGCCGTATAATCGCCGTGTCCAGGAATTCCGGGGTGATCTCCAGATGCGCATTCGGATCGAACGCGCGGTGCCGTTTCGGACGGACATGATGCAGGGTGAAGATCGCGCCGCGACCACGCGCCTGCCGCATCAGTCCACCAGCCTGCAACAGCCCGGCAACGGTCAAACCACCGATAATGGCCGCGCGTTTCACCGCCTGTTGCAGCATGCTTTTCAAGAGTATCCCCCGCGCAAAATCGCACGCGACAGTAACTGCGATGCCGTTAACACCGCCTGAATGACGGCCCCGATGCCTGTTCCAGTGAGGGCATGGGGGCAGTCAACACGCCGCTTCGACCACTTGCTCTGCCGCGACCTTGGCATTGCCGGCGCTGTCCTTGAAGAAAATAGCCGATCGGCACTCTGCGGATCGTTGACCTCCACTCTCTGCGCCCCGAACCGCCGCAGCGTTAAAACTTCGTTTACCACCACAGCAAAAGTCACTGCCTATAAACGCATTCCGCCGCAAAGTTGCAGCAAAGACACGGCTCTGTCGCAAAATGACGCAAATGCGCGCCCGCTCAAGGGTGCCAGCGAATGGGGACCGGTATGACAACTTTCCGATGCCTGCTTTTGGCAATGTTTACTTTTGCCTTCGGGCCGGCCGTGGCCTTTGCAGGCAGCGCCTCGATCATTCTCGATGCCCGCACGGGCAAGGTGCTGTCGGCGGAAAATCCCGACACGCTCAACCATCCAGCCTCGCTGACCAAAATGATGTCGCTCTACCTCACCTTCGAGGCGCTTCACCGCGGCACGATCAAATGGGGCAGCCAAATCAAGGTGTCGAAGACGGCGGCGGCCAAACCACCGATGCGGCTGGGGCTCAAGGCGGGGATGAAGCTGACGGTACGCGAGGCTGTCCTCGGGATGATCGTGCGCTCGGGCAATGATGCGGCAGCCGCGATGGCAGAGAAGCTCGGTGGAACGGAAGCCAAATTCGCTCAGATGATGACGAAGAAGGCGCGCCAGCTCGGTATGAGTCGGACCGTCTTCATCAACGCGTCCGGCCTGCCGGCACGCGCCCAGGTGACAACGGCGCGCGACATGTCGACGCTCGCGATCGCGCTGATGCGCGACTTCCCCAAGGAGTACAGGCTGTTTGCCACTGAGAGCTTCGTCTTCCGTGGCCGCAAGGTCCGCGGTCATAACAACCTGATGTACCGCTATGACGGCATGGACGGGATCAAGACCGGTTACACCAATGCCTCGGGCTTCAATCTCGTGAGCGCCGTCCGGGACGGAAACCGGCGGGTAATCGGCGTCGTGCTCGGCGGCCGCACTGCGCGAAGCCGCGACGACAAGATGGCTGCCTTGCTCGATCGCCATATCGGCAAGGCTTCGCAATCGGGCAGCCGTGCGCTGGTGGCTGCCGCAAAGACCAGCGGTCCTGTTGAGGTCGCCGCCCTTGGCGCGTCCGATGTGCCACTGCCCTTTGCTGCGCCGGAACGCCGCAGCAGCGATGCGGTCGCCGCACTGATCGCCAGCACGTCGTCGCATTCGGCAATTCCAGCCGAGCGCCCCGCCGCGATGAATGAGCTTGAAAATACCGCGGATGTTCTTTCGGCAGGCGCCTGGCAGATCCAGATTTCAGCAGCGCCGTCTCAAGAGGCAGCGCGTGCCCTGCTGGCGCAGGCGAGGGCCGTCGCAGGCCAAACGCTGCAATCAGCCTCGCCGTATACCGAGGCTGTCGGCAATGGCGCAGGCAAGGTCTACCGTGCCCGGTTCGTCGGCTTTGTCAGCCGGGAGGATGCTGCCGCTGCCTGCAACTGGCTGAAACAGCGCTCTTATGACTGCATGCTGTTGCCGTCGCGCGGCTGAAGCAGGAAGAGCGGCCCGGCGATAAAAAGTCGCCGGGCCGCTCTTGGACGATCAGGCCTGCGTGCCGCCGACGGTCATGTCGTTCATGCGCAGATGCGGCTGGCCGACACCGACAGGCACCCACTGGCCGCCCTTGCCGCAATTGCCCATGCCGGTATCGAGCTTCATGTCGTTGCCGATCATGGTGATGCGCTGCATGGCGTCCGGGCCATTGCCGATCAGCATCGCGCCCTTCACCGGCGCACCGATCTTGCCGTTGTTGATCAGATAGGCCTCGGTGCAACCGAACACGAATTTACCAGAGGTGATATCCACCTGGCCGCCACCGAAGGAGACGGCATAGATACCCTTCTTGACCGAAGCGATGATTTCTTCCGGGCTCTTGTCGCCGCCGAGCATATAGGTGTTGGTCATGCGCGGCATCGGCACATGCGCGTAGGATTCGCGCCGTCCGTTGCCGGTCGCCTTCATGCCCATCAGCCGGGCATTCTGGCGGTCCTGCATATAACCGACCAAGTTGCCGTCATCGATCAGCACGTTGTAGCCGGACGGCGTGCCTTCATCATCGATGGTGAGCGAGCCGCGGCGGCTTTCGATCGTGCCGTCATCGACGACGGTTACGCCCTTGGCCGCAACCTGTTGGCCCATCAGGCCGGCGAAGGCCGATGTCTTCTTGCGATTGAAGTCGCCTTCCAGGCCGTGTCCAACCGCCTCATGCAGCATCACGCCCGGCCATCCCGAGGAAAGCACCACATCCATGGTGCCGGCCGGCGCATCGATAGCCTCAAGGTTGACCAAAGCCTGCCGCAAAGCTTCGTCGGCGCCGCGCTGCCAGTTATCGACAGCGATGAAATCGCCAAAACCGCGGCGGCCGCCGACGCCGTAGGAACCTGCCTCCTGCCGGTCGCCGTCGCCGACAACGACGGAAATGTTGAGGCGCGTCATCGGCCGGATATCGTGCATGCGCTCGCCATCGGCGCGCAGGATATCGACCACCTGCCAGCTGGCGGCGATCGAGGCGGTGACCTGCCGGACCTTCGGATCCTTGGCGCGCAGATAGGCGTCGATTTCCTGCAGCAGCGCGACCTTGGCCTCGAAGCTCGGTTCGCCGATCGGGTTCTCGTCGCCATAGAGTTTCTTGTTGGTGCGCTGTGGGGCTGCGGCATAAGTGCCGGAATAACCGCGCGTGACCGCGCCGACCGCATCGGCCGCCCGCTTGAGGGCAGAGAGTGAAAGATCGCCCGCATGGGCGTAACCGACCGCTTCGCCAGCCACCGCCCGCAGGCCAAATCCCTGGTCGGTATTGAAGCTGCCGCCCTTCAGGCGGCCATTGTCGAAGGATAGCGATTCCGACTGGCTATGTTCGATAAACAGTTCGCCATCATCAGCACCCGACAAGGTCTGCGCCAGAACTTCCCGAATGGCAGCCTCGTCGCTGTCGAACAGTTTGATGAGATCGGTGTTCATGGGCGAGGGCTCCAAATACGAAGGGATATGGTGCTTTATGTAGGGACAGGTGCGGTGAGGGGCAAGCGCAGATGTCAAGACGCTTCCCCCAGGAAGCATCGGTTTGCCAATGTGTGCAAAGGTCTGCGGCTTTTCTTCTCCCCGGCGGGGAGAAGGTGGCGCGTCGCGCCGGATGAGGGGGAGCCACACAGACAGTCCGTGCTCTTGGCCCCCTCATCGCCTCACTTACGTTCGGCACTTCTCCCCGTTGGGGAGAAGAGGAAGGAAAACCGCTTACGGCAGCGCGTCGTAGCCTTCGCCAAAGCCCTTCAGGTCGACGGGAATGCCGATGCCTTCTTCGGGGGACTGGAAGACGATGAAGGTCGCCTGTGCTCCGGACCGGAAGGTTTTCAGGAGTTCGTCTTCCAGAACCACTTCGGCATAGCAGCCGTCGGAGAAGCAGCGGACGAAATAGGCGCGGCCGATATCCTTGCCGTCGACATTGAGACCCAGGCCGTTCGGCAGCAGAACGCCGAGCGGGGCCAGAACGCGCAGGATCTTCGCCTTGCGGTCCGCCGTCTTCAAGACGACGACCGAGAGGCCGACTTCGGGCCGGTCTTCGGCAATGACGTTCTGCATCAGCGCGCACTGTTCGGCAGTTGCTCCTGCCGGCTGGTCGCAGACGATCGACCACGCGCCGTGGTTCGACTTCACCGTGCCGGGTGTGCCTGGCTGTTGTGCTCCGGGTTGCTGGGCCGCCGCCGTATGGGAAAGAAGGGCGGCAGCTAGTCCGAACGCCGCGATCGGCAGCCGGGAAAGGAGGGACAGGCCCATGAAAACCTCAAACTTAAGAATCAGTCTGGCTATTCTTGAAGCGCGTAGCCGCAAATGAAAAGCCCCGCGCGGTACATTCCAGCCCGGTGTGGCGGAAATGGGGCTTCCAAACCGGGCTAAAACGGTAAATCGGCCTCAAAACACCGGTGTAAGCACCACCGGCGGAGTGCCGGTCGTCTCTTATCTATGGTATAGGGGCGGGGAGGCTGGTGTGAAATGCCGGATGCCGTGGCGCGTGCTTTTGTTGTTACCGGCATCTCCAAGGCCCGCGGGGCCTTAACAGTTTGTGTGAAAAGCGTCATTTG
The DNA here is from genome assembly GCA_900473685.1 of Hyphomicrobiales bacterium. GTDB lineage: Bacteria > Pseudomonadota > Alphaproteobacteria > Rhizobiales > Rhizobiaceae > Pararhizobium. The sequence goes on along the minus strand of UCNE01000010.1, from coordinate 54,826 downwards.
CGCAAAATGCCGCACGGGCTTGAATGGACAGATGTTGCGGCGTTCATCAAACTGTGGTTTGAAGCGCTTCAGTATGGCTAAGGATTCTGCGTTACGGTTTGATCCTGATCAAGCGCCCAGGGAGACACTATAGTGAAAAACAAGGCTTTTGCAGTTCTGGCATCGATTGCCTGTCTGCTCTTCGCTTCGAATGCTTTGGCTGACAAGCCGGTCGCATGGCAGACCAACTTTCAGACCGCAGCGACCGGAATCATGGAAGAAATTACATGGTTCGAGCATTACACGCTCTGGTTCATCATTCCGATCACGCTTTTCGTCCTGGCGCTGTTGATCTGGATTGTCTACCGCTTCCGCGAAAGCAAGAACCCGGTTCCGTCCAAGACCAGCCATAACACGGCGATTGAAATCGTCTGGACGCTTGGCCCGGTGGTGGTTCTGCTGTTCCTGGCGATCCCGTCCTTCCAGCTCCTGACCGCGCAGCTGACGCCGCCGGAAAATCCGGACATCACGCTGAAGGCAACCGGTAACCAGTGGTACTGGTCCTACGAATATGAAGTCGGCGAAAGCCCTCTCTCCTTCGACAGCCTGATGATGAAGGAAGAAGACCGCGCTTCGCTCGGCAAGGAAGACAAGCACGAATATCCGCGTCTTCTCGCCGTCGACAACGAAGTCGTCGTTCCGGTCGGCAAGACCGTCCGCGTTCTCGTCACCGCTGCCGACGTTATCCACGCCTTCGCCATGCCGGCCTTCGGCGTGAAGATCGACGCTGTTCCTGGCCGTCTCAACGAAACATGGTTCAAGGCTGAGCGCGAAGGTCTCTACTACGGCCAGTGTTCCGAGCTCTGCGGCAAGGATCACGCCTATATGCCGATCGCCATCCGTGTGGTCAGCGAAGACAAGTACAACACTTGGCTTGCTGCCGCCGCCACCAATGTTGGTGAGGCGAACAAGGCACTCATGGCTTCCATCGACGGCGCGGCTAAGACCGTAGACGTCGCTGAAAACGCCGCACAGTAATTTCGAAGGGGAGCTCGACCCAATGGCCGGAACAACCGCGCAACACGATCACCTTCATGACCATGCCCACGATCACGGGCACGACCATGACCACGCACACAAGCCGCTGACCTTCTTTCAGCGCTGGTTCCTCTCGACCAACCACAAGGACATCGGCACGCTGTACCTGATCTTCGCGATTTTCGCGGGCATCGTTGGCGGCACGCTGTCGGTGTTCATGCGCGCCGAGCTGCAGGAGCCGGGCATCCAGATCTTCCACGGTCTGGCATCCATGGTCTACGGTTTCGAAGGCGATGCTGCCATCGATGGCAGCAAGCAGATGTTCAACGTCTTCACGACGGCCCATGCGCTGATCATGATCTTCTTCATGGTCATGCCGGCGCTGATCGGCGGCTTTGCCAACTGGATGGTTCCGATCATGATCGGTGCGCCGGACATGGCGTTCCCGCGCATGAACAACATCTCGTTCTGGCTGATCATTCCGGCCTTCCTGCTCGTGCTTCTGTCGATGTTCGTCGAAGGCCCGGCCGGTGGTTACGGATCCGGAGGGGGGTGGACGGTCTATCCGCCTCTGTCGACGGCTGGAACGCCTGGGCCATCCATGGATCTCGTGATCCTTGGCCTGCACATTGCCGGCGCTTCGTCGATCCTCGGTGCGATCAACTTCATCACCACGATCCTCAACATGCGCGCTCCGGGCATGACGCTGCACAAGATGCCGCTGTTTGCCTGGTCCGTCCTGATCACTGCCTTCCTGCTGCTTCTGTCGCTGCCGGTTCTGGCAGGCGGCATCACCATGCTGCTGACCGACCGCAACTTCGGCACGTCGTTCTTCGCGCCTGAAGGCGGCGGCGACCCGATCCTGTTCCAGCACTTGTTCTGGTTCTTCGGTCACCCGGAAGTGTACATCCTGATCCTGCCCGGTTTCGGCATCGTCAGCCACATCGTCTCGACCTTCTCGCGCAAGCCGATCTTCGGTTACCTCGGCATGGCCTACGCCATGGTCGCCATCGGCGCCGTCGGCTTCATCGTCTGGGCGCACCACATGTACACGGTCGGCATGTCGCTCGACACGCAGCGTTACTTCGTCTTCGCGACGATGGTCATCGCGGTTCCGACCGGCGTGAAGATCTTCTCCTGGATCGCGACGATGTGGGGCGGTTCGATCCGCTTCACCACGCCGATGGTCTGGGCGATCGGCTTCATCTTCCTGTTCACCGTCGGTGGCGTTACGGGCGTTCAGCTCGCCAATGCTGGTCTCGACCGCTCGCTGCATGACACCTACTACGTGGTTGCCCACTTCCACTACGTTCTGTCGCTGGGCGCCGTGTTCGCGATCTTCGCCGGCTGGTACTACTGGTTCCCGAAGATGACCGGCTACATGTATTCGGAATTCATCGGCAAGCTGCACTTCTGGGTCATGTTCATCGGCGTGAACCTGGTGTTCTTCCCGCAGCATTTCCTTGGCCTCGCTGGCATGCCGCGCCGCTACATCGACTATCCGGATGCCTATGCCGGCTGGAACGCTGTATCGTCCTACGGTTCGTACATCTCGGCCTTCGCTGTCCTGATCTTCCTGTTCGGCGTTTTCGAAGCCTTCTCCAGGAAGCGCGTTGCCGGCAACAACCCATGGGGCGAGGGTGCAAACACCCTCGAGTGGCAGCTGACATCGCCGCCGCCATTCCACCAGTGGGAACAGCTGCCGCGCATCAAGTAAACGCCGCAATCGATCCGAAGCCGCCGGAAACGGCGGCTTCGTTCAACGCCGGGCCGAAGCCGCCCGCAAAGGCGGCTTCTCTCAACGCCGGGTATACCCGGCAACACGGCGCCATCAACGCGCCGGACAATTCCAAGGACTGGACATGCGGGTTATCGACAATCACGAAGCAAGCGGCACGGAAGGCGGCGTTCGCCTCTCTGAAGCCTCTGCGCGCGATTATTTCGAGCTGCTGAAGCCGCGCGTCATGTCGCTGGTGGTGTTTACGGGCCTCGCCGGCATGGTGATGGCACCCGGGCACATCAATCCTTTCATCGGTTTCATAGCGATCCTCTGTATCGCCGTGGGTGCTGGAGCTTCCGGTGCCCTCAACATGTGGTACGACGCGGATATCGACGCGGTCATGACCCGCACGGCAAAGCGGCCGATCCCGGCCGGCAAGATCACAGCGCAGGAAGCGCTGTCGTTCGGATTGACGCTGTCGGCTTTCTCGGTCTGCATCCTCGGCATCGTCGTCAACTGGTTGTCGGCCGGCCTGCTTGCCTTCACGATTTTCTTCTACGTGGTGATCTACACGATGTGGCTGAAGCGCTCGACGCCGCAGAACATCGTCATCGGCGGAGCCGCCGGCGCTTTCCCGCCGATGATCGGCTGGGCCTGCGTCACCAACGGGATTGCCATCGAGAGCATCGTCCTCTTCCTCATCACCTTCCTGTGGACACCGGCTCATTTCTGGGCGCTGGCGCTGTTCAAGATGCGCGATTACGGCGCCGTCGGTGTGCCGATGCTGCCGAATGTCTCGGGCGAGGCGACCACCAAGACGCAGATCGTCATCTATGCCGTTCTGACCGCAATCATCGGTGTCGTGCCGACGGTGCTCGGTTTCTCGAGCTATTATTACGGCGCTTTTGCCGCAGCGCTCGGCCTCGGCTTCATCTGGTATTCTATCGGCGTGCATCGCATGCCGGAGGGCGACGAGAAGATGATCCCGGCCAAGAAACTGTTTGCGTTCTCGATCCTCTATCTCTTCGCGATCTTCTCCGCGCTGATGGTCGATCATCTGATTGCCACGTTGTGGCTCACTGCCGGAAAGGTTGCCTGATGGAACTCGTGACACTCACGGACGCCCAGAAGAAGTCGCGCCGCGGCCGCAATATCGCGCTTGGCGTTGTTCTCTTCGGTCTCGTTGCCATTTTCTATATCGTGACGCTGATCAAGTTCAGCAACGGCATGGTCCAGTAAGGAGCGATCATGGCACCGATCAAAACGACAGAGCAGAAGAAGGAACGGGCAAACGGCGTCATCGTCGCGACCTGTGTCGCCTTCGTCGTCGGCATGACCGGCATGGCCTATGCTGCCGTGCCGCTCTACGACATGTTCTGCCGGGTAACCGGCTATAACGGCACGACCAAGCGGGTCGAGCAGGCCTCCGACGTCATCCTCGACAAGAAGATCAAGGTGACGTTCGATGCCAATATCGCCTCCGACCTGCCCTGGAGCTTCAAGCCGGTGCAGCGCGAGATCGAACTGAAGATCGGCGAAACGGTGCAGATCGAGTTCGAAGCAACCAACATGGCGAAAAAGGCGACGACCGGTCAGGCGGTCTTCAACGTGACGCCAATGGCGGCCGGGGCCTATTTCAACAAGGTCGAGTGCTTCTGCTTCACCGAGACGACGCTGCAGCCCGGCGAAGATTTGAAGATGCCGGTGGTGTTCTTCGTCGATCCGGAAATCGTCAAGGCGGTTGAGACCAAGGGGATCAACACACTGACCTTGTCCTACACGTTCTACGCCCGCGAACCGTCAAAGCCGGTTGCGGCGCTGACGGTAAAGCCTGCCGAAACTGACAACAAACTTTGACAGATCACAGTTTTCGGCTAAGCCGGAAATGACGACATGAGAAAGACTTATCGGGGATAGTCCACATGGCCGATGCGCACCAGAAAAACCACGACTACCACATTATTGATCCGAGCCCGTGGCCGCTGATCGCTTCGATCGGCGCCTTTGTCATGGCCTTCGGCGGCGTCGGCTACATGCGATACCTGTCGGGTGGCACGCTGCACCTGTTCGGTCTCGACTGGGCGCATCCGTGGTTCTTCTTCATCGGTCTCTCCGTCGTTCTCTACACGATGTACGGCTGGTGGTCGGACACGATCAAGGAAGCGCATGAGGGCCACCACACCCGTGTCGTGTCGCTGCACCTGCGCTACGGCATGATCATGTTCATCGCGTCTGAAGTGATGTTCTTCGTGGCGTGGTTCTGGGCCTATTTCGATGCCAGCCTGTTCCCGGGCGAAGCCATCCAGGCAACGCGTTCGGTCTTTACCGGCGGTGTATGGCCGCCGAAGGGCATCGAAGTCCTCGACCCCTGGCACCTGCCGCTCTACAACACGGTTATCCTGCTGCTTTCCGGCACAACGGTCACCTGGGCACACCACGCGCTGCTGCACGGCGATCGCAAGGGCCTGATCAGCGGCCTGACGCTCACTGTTCTGCTCGGCATCCTGTTCTCGGGCGTTCAGGCCTACGAATATGTCCACGCACCGTTCGCCTTCAAGGATTCGATCTACGGCGCGACGTTCTTCATGGCGACCGGTTTCCACGGCTTCCACGTCCTGGTCGGCACGATCTTCCTGGCGATCTGCCTAATCCGCGCGCTGAAGGGCGACTTCACCCCCAAGCAGCATTTCGGCTTCGAAGCTGCCGCCTGGTACTGGCACTTCGTTGACGTGGTCTGGCTGTTCCTGTTCTTCTCGATCTACATCTGGGGTGGCTGGGGTGCCCCGATCGCTCACATGTGATCGATTTCTGAACTGAAAAATTGTGAAGGCGGGTGCAGGTGCGCCCGCCTTTTTCTTTGCCTGTGTGAAAGCGCGCTGTTGAGCCTAAACGTCGCGGGGGCCGATATATCGTTGCCGGTGCGAATGGGTTATGGAGGAGCAGCGCAAGAAGGATCAGGACGACATGCACGAAGACAGCGCACATTTCCCGCCGGTCGAGCCGGTCAAGGCAGGGCTCAAGGGGCTTTGTCCGCGATGCGGTGAGGGTAAGCTGTTCGACGGATTTTTGACGATGAAGCCGTCCTGCGCCAATTGCGGCCTCGACTACGGCTTTGCCGATGCGGGCGATGGTCCGGTGGTCTTTGTCATCCTGATCGTCGGCTTCATCGTGGTCGGGGCCGCGCTCTGGATGGAGGTCAATATCAATCCACCGCTCTGGGTGCATTTCCTGTTGTGGATACCGCTCGCCATCGTCTTCAGCCTGGTTCTCATGCGTATGCTCAAGGGCGTGCTGATCAATGTGCAATTCCGCAACAATGCGCGCCAGGGCGAAATCGATCGTGGCTGATACCGTGTTGGACAAAAAACGAGGCGGGCTGATCGGCCGCGTCGCTGGCATCGTGCTGGTTCTTGTCGCGCTGGTGATCCTTTTAGGCCTCGGCACATGGCAGATGGAACGGCTGGCTTGGAAAGAGGGGCTTCTGGCATCGATTGCCGAACGGCGTGCTGCGCCGCCCGCCGATCTCGCTGCAATCGAGGCTCTGGCCAAGGCCGGGGAGGATGTCGACTACCGCACCGTGCGCGTCACCGGCACCTACCTCAACAATAAGGAACGGCATTTCTTCGCCACCTACGGGGGCCGCACCGGTTATTACGTCTATACACCGCTGCAACTGGCCGACGCCCAGATCGTCCTCGTCAATCGCGGCTTTGTCACCTTCGAGGCGAAAGAGCCGGAAATGCGCAAGCTGGGCCAGCTGACCGGCGAACAGACCGTCACCGGGCTGTCCCGCGCCAAGCTCCTGGCAAAGCCATCCTGGGCCGTGCCGGACAATGACATCGCCAAGAACATCTTCTACTGGAAGGACCTCGATGTCATGGCCTCGAGCGTCGGCCTCGACCCGGCCAAGGTCGTACCTTTCTTCATCGACGCGGACGCAACACCGCACGAGGGTGGCATGCCGATCGGCGGCGTGACCCAGTTCGACCTGCCCAACAGCCATTTGCAATATGCAATGACCTGGTACGGGCTGGCAGCAGCACTGGTCGTCATCAGCGGGATTTTCATCTTCAAGCGGAAGACATAAGCTCGGCCACCATCGCTGCTGAAGGAAATCGTATGGCCATTCTCGCAAACATCCTGATCGCTCTGACGGCTCTCTTGCATGCCGGTTTTCTGGTGCTCGAAATGTTTCTCTGGACCGGCCCGCAGGGACGCAAAGTCTTTCGGATGACGGCGGAACAGGCTGAGGCGACCAAGGTTCTGGCGGCCAATCAGGGGCTCTACAATGGCTTCCTCGCCGCTGGACTTGTCTGGTCGCTCATCGCCTCTCCGCCGGAATTTGCGTTCCAGTTGAAGCTGTTCTTCCTTGTGTGCGTGATCGTTGCCGCTATATATGGCGCATGGTCGGTCAAGCCGCGCATCCTTTTGGTGCAGGGCGGCCCGGCAATTCTCGCACTTGTGTTTACTCTACTGGCATTCTGATAAATGGCGGCTTCCCTTCCAGCAAAGACCCCGATCACCCTGCGCCTCTGCGGCCCGCGCGGCTTCTGCGCCGGTGTCGACCGGGCGATCCAGATCGTCGTTCTGGCGCTGAAGGAATACGGCGCGCCGGTCTATGTCCGTCACGAGATCGTTCACAATCGCTACGTTGTTGAAGGCCTTGAAGCCAAGGGCGCGATCTTCGTTGAAGAGCTTGACGAAATCCCGCCGGAGCATCGCAAGCAGCCGGTGGTCTTTTCGGCCCACGGCGTGCCGAAATCCGTGCCTGCCGATGCCACCGAGCGTAACCTGTTCTACCTCGACGCCACATGCCCGCTGGTCTCCAAGGTTCACAAGCAGGCCATGCGTCACCAGAAGCTCGGCCGTCATGTCGTGCTGATCGGCCATGCCGGACATCCGGAAGTGATCGGTACGATGGGCCAACTGCCCGAAGGCGCGGTGTCGCTGGTCGAGACGGTCGAGGACGCCGAAACCTACATGCCGCCGGACACGGAAAACCTCGGCTTCGTCACCCAGACGACGCTGTCGGTCGATGATACCGCCGGTGTCATCAAGCGGCTGCACGAGCGCTTCCCGAATTTGACGGCACCTGCCGCCGATTCGATCTGCTACGCGACGACGAACCGTCAGGAAGCCGTGAAGCAGGCGGCTCCGGGCTGTGATCATTTCATCATCGTCGGCGCTCCCAATTCGTCGAACTCCAAGCGTCTGGTCGAAGTAGCGCTGCGGGCCGGTGCAAAAAAATCGGTGCTGGTCCAGCGCGCGTCGGAAATCGACTGGGATGATTTTGCCGATATCTCTACAGTCGGCCTGTCGGCGGGTGCGTCGGCGCCGGAAGTGATCGTCAACGAGATCATCGAGGCTTTTCGCGCACGATACAAGGCAGCAGTGGAGCTTGCCGACACGGTCGAGGAAACCGAAAACTTCCTCGTCAACCGCGAGCTTCGCCACGTGCCGCTGACGGTGCAGGACATGGCATTTGTGAACGGGGAGTAGGTGATGAGGGCAGGCGGCATGGATCCTCGGGTCAAGCCCGAGGATGACAGCCTCGGTTCCCGTCAGTTTCTGAGCCGCTCGTTGTGACCGCCACATACTCTCTTCGTCATCCTCGGGCTTGACCCGAGGATCCATGGACCGGCAAACCCTTTCCCAATTCTAGCTCAGAGATCACACCTTGGCAGTTTACACCGACATTACCGAAGACGATCTCAACGGCTTCCTGAAGCAATATGACGTCGGCACGCTGACATCCTACAAGGGCATTGCCGAAGGCGTCGAAAACACCAATTTCCTGCTGCACACCACCAAGGGCTCCTACATCCTGACGCTTTATGAAAAGCGGGTGGACCAGAACGACCTGCCGTTCTTCCTTGGCCTGATGCACCATCTCGCCGACAAGGGGCTTTCCTGCCCGCTGCCGCTGCCGCGCGCCGATGGCAAGCTGCTCGGTCATCTGTCCGGCCGTCCGGCTGCCGTCATTTCGTTTATTGAAGGCATGTGGCTGCGCAAGCCCGATGCCAATCATTGCCGCGAGGTCGGCAAAGCCTTGGCCGCCATGCACGTGGCAGGCGAGGGGTTTGAGATCCGCCGTCCCAATGCGCTTTCCGTTGGCGGCTGGCGGCCGCTGTGGAACAATTCGCGCGATCGCGCCGACGAGGTGCAGCCGGGCTTGCAGACCGAGATTGCCGCCGAGCTCGATTTCCTCGAGGCCCATTGGCCGAAGGACCTGCCGGAAGGGGTCATCCATGCCGATCTCTTCCCCGACAATGTCTTCTTCCTCGGCGACGAGCTGTCCGGCCTGATCGACTTCTACTTCGCCTGCAACGACCTGCTCGCCTATGACGTTTCCGTCTGCCTGAACGCCTGGTGCTTCGAAAAGGACGGCGCCTTCAACATCACCAAGGGCATGGCGTTGCTGGCAGGCTATCAGAGCGTGCGGCCGCTGACATCGGGCGAGATCGAAGCCCTGCCGCTGCTTGCCCGCGGCTCAGCTCTGCGCTTCTTCCTGACCCGGCTCTACGATTGGCTGATGACGCCGGCGGGCGCTCTGGTGGTCAAGAAAGATCCGCTCGAATATCTGAAGAAACTGCAATTCCACCGATCCATCGCAACTGCTGCCGAATACGGCCTGACGAACGAGACACTGCCTGCATGAAACATGTCGATATCTTCACCGATGGAGCCTGCTCGGGAAATCCGGGGCCGGGCGGCTGGGGCGCTGTGCTGCGCTATGGCGAAACCGAGAAGGACCTGTGCGGCGGCGAAGCCGAAACCACCAACAACCGCATGGAGCTGCTGGCCGCGATCACCGCGCTGACCAGCTTGAAAACCCCATGCGAGGTCGATCTCTACACCGACAGCAAATATGTCATGGACGGCATCTCGAAGTGGATCCACGGCTGGAAGAAGAATGGCTGGAAGACCGCCGACAAGAAACCGGTGAAGAACGGCGAACTCTGGCAGGCGCTTGATGTTGCCAATAAGAGCCACAAGGTCACGTGGCACTGGGTCAAGGGCCATGCCGGTCACCCGGAAAACGAACGCGCCGACGAACTCGCCCGCAAGGGCATGGAGCCGTTCAAGAAGCGGTGATCTTTAGCGCCCGTCAGTGAACTGCACTAAATCCCACAGGTTTCCATAGAGGTCCTCGAACACGGCGACGATGCCGTAGGGGGCTTCTTTCGGCTCACGGGTGAAGCGGATGCCGGCTGCGGTCATCTTCGCATGATCCCGCCAGAAATCATCGGTCTGCAGGAACAGGAAGACCCGGCCACTGGCCTGGTTGCCGATGAATGTTTCCTGATGCTCTGAGGAAGCCCGTGCCAGAAGCAGCGACGTGCCGCCATCGCCGGGCGGGCGGACGACCACCCAGCGCTTATCCTGTTCCGGTTGATAGCTGTCCTCGACGAGAACGAAGCCGAGTTTGTTGACGTAGAAGTCGATTGCCTCGTCATAGTCGGCAACGACGAGGGCGATCAGGGCGATGCTCTGTTTCATGACGCCTCCACCTGGCTTGCAACGATAACGACGCTTGCAGGATTCGCGGCTGAAAGCCAGTCTGTTTCGGTTTCAACCCTGCAGCGTTCGATTACTTAGCTGTTGCGCTAAGTAATTCGGCATGATACTTAGCCTTATGGATCACTATTCGGAACAACTCGACGGTATTTTCCAGGCCTTGGCAGACCCCACCCGCCGCGCGGTGCTGGCGCGACTCGGCAAGGGGCCGGCCAGCATCAGCGACCTTGCGGAGCCGTTCGACATGGCGCTGCCTTCGTTCATGAAGCATATCCATTTTCTCGAAGGCAGCGGCCTGATCCAGACCCGCAAGCAGGGCCGGGTCAGGACCTGTGTCATCGAAAAGCAGCGTTTCCAGGCTGTGGAGGCCTGGCTGTCGCAGCAGCGTTCGCTCTGGGAAGGCCGCACCGACAGGCTCGAGCAATTCGTCACCAAGGCACAGGCAGAAGGAGATTGACCATGACCGTATCACTCAACCCCGAACTCGACCTGACCATTTCCCGCATCATCAAGGCGCCGCGATCGCTTATCTGGAGCGCCTGGACCGACCCCGCCCGCTTCGAGCAATGGTGGATCCCGGAGCCTGCCAGGTGCAAGGTCGTCGCGATGGAGTTGCGCCCTGGCGGGGCATTTACCACGCAGATGAGCGAGAACGGCGGCGCGTTCGAGCCACATCTGAGCGCTTGTTTTCTCGCCGTCGAGGATGGCGAAAAGATCGTCTTCACCAATGCCCTGACCGGCGGATGGCGTCCGGCCGAGCAGCCATTCATGACGGCGATCATCACTTTGCGGGATCATCCGCAGGGTACTGACTACGCAGCCCACGTGATGCACAAGAGCAATGCCGACCGCACCATGCACGAGGAAGCGGGCTTTTTCGATGGCTGGGGCACGGTCATCGGGCAGCTTGCAAGGCTGGTTGAAAAGCAGGTGCAATAGGCTTGAACGGAAAAAGCCCGCATCCCCCGCGAACTGGCCCTGAGGCTCGATGTCGAGCTTTCAGGGGCAATTCTTATGCGGCATGCGGGCTTTGGTGAGACGGGCTGGTGTTTACCGCGCGGCAGCACCCGCAGCGACCGGTTCCGGAACGCGACCGCTGAGCGAAAAGGCAAGGATCGCCGATAGCAGCAGCAGTCCGCCGACGATGAACATCGGCAATTCGTAGACGCCGGTCGAATCCTTGACCAGGCCGGTAATATAGGGTGCCGCAAAGCCCGCGATATTGCCGATCGTGTTGATGAGCGCGATACCGGCGGCGGCGGCCGGGCCGGTCAGGAAGCGCGAGGGCAAGGCCCAGAAGTTCGGCAGCGCTGCGAAGATCGAGCAGGCCGTGATGGTGATGACCAGAATGGTCGCTTCCGGCGATCCCATGTAGAGCGCGAGCGGGATGCTGATGGCCCCGGTCAGCGCAGGCACGCCGATATGCCACGCCTTGACGCCGCGCTTGGACGCATCGCGGCTCCAGAAATACAGTGCGACGGCTGCGGGCAGGTACGGGATGGCGGTGATCAGGCCCTTGTCGAACACGTCGAACTTGGTGCCGAATTTCGCCTCGAAACCGGCGATGATCGTCGGCAGGAAGAAGGCCAGTGCATAGAGGCCGTAGATCAGGCCGAAATAGATCACCGAAAGCAGCCAGACGCGTCCATCGGTGAAGGCAAGCCCCGTCATACGGCCATGCGCTGCTGTTTTGGCCTTGTCCTCGCTGGCGAGTTCCTTGTTCAGCCAGTCCTTTTCCTCCTGCGTCAGCCACTTGGCATCATCCGGCCGGTCGGCAAGATAGAACCAGGCGATGATGCCGATGACGATGGCGGGAACCGCGACGCCGAAGAACATGATCCGCCAGCCTTCCAGGCCGAATGCGCCATGCGCCTGGATGAGCAGGGCGGCGATCGGCGCGCCGATCACGGTGGTCAGTGGTTGCGCGAGATAGAACAGCGCCAGGATCTTGTTGCGATGGCGGGCTGGCACCCACATGCTGAGGAATAGGATCGCGCCGGGGAAGAAGCCCGCTTCGGCAACGCCGAGCAGGAAGCGCAGGACATAAAGCTCGGTCGAGCTGCTGACCCAGGTGAAGAGAAGCGCGACGATGCCCCAGGTGACCATGATGCGGGAAAGCCAGCGCCGGGCGCCGTACTTGTGAAGCGCAAGGTTACTGGGGATTTCGAGGATGATATAGCCGACGAAGAAGACGCCGGCGGCAAAGCCGAACTGGGCGGCCGTCAGCGCCAGATCCGATGTCATGCCGTTGGGACCGGCAAACGAAATTGCCGTGCGGTCGAGGAAATTGATGAAGAACATCAAGGCGATGAACGGCACTAGCCGTATCGACACCTTGGCGATGGCCGATCGTTCGACCTGTGATATTTCTGGGGTGTTGGAATGCATGGAAGCTCCTCCCTTGGTTGCAAGGATTCTCCGGCAACAGCATTTTTCAGCGCCGATGACAGAGTGGAAACTCCATTTTCCCTCCCATTATCCGTCTCCGATACGCATGCGCCTTCAAATTGCCGCGAGTCCTAAAGGAATGTATAGGTCTGCGGCAATCGATTTAATCTCGCCAAGATGTGAGAAAAAATCACACCTTGTGCGGAGACCGTCATGAACATGCTGCCTTCCCTGAACGCCCTCAAGGCCTTTGAGGCCACCGCCCGGCATCGGTCGATGACGCTTGCGGCCGACGAACTGTTCGTCACCCATGGTGCCGTAAGCCGGCATATCAAGGCTTTGGAAGAAACGTTAGGTGTCCTGCTGGTCAACAGGAAGGCGCGCTCGACGGAGCCGACCCCGGAGGGGATACGTCTGGCCGAGGGCCTGTCGAGTGCTTTCACCCTGATCCAGGCAAGTGTCGAGCGTGTCCGGCCCGGGCCGCTGACGCTATCCTGCTCGTCCTCGATCATGATGGGCTGGATCATTCCACGCATCGGTCAGTTCCATGAGCGGCATCCGCAGATCGAATTGCAGTTCAACATGAACTATGACCGGATCGATTTCATGCGCGACAAGATCGGGCTGGCGATCCGCTCCAGCGTCATCGAGCCGCCCGAGGATGCGGTGATCCGGGAGTTGGGCGGCGAGGCGATCGGGCCGGTCTGCTCGCCGGAATATCTGGCGCAGGTGCAGCTTTCGCAACCGAAGGATCTGGAGGCGGCCATGCTTTTGTCCACCCGTACCCGGCCGCAGGCCTGGCAGGACTGGCAGGTGGTCACCGGGCAAACCGGTCTGGCGCTGGAGCCAAGATCAAGCTTCGACCATTTCTATCTGCTGATTCATGCCGCAGCCTGCGGGCTTGGCGTTGCGGCCGTACCGCAGATGCTGGTGCTGGACCAGCTTGCCTCGGGGCAGCTCGTGGCGCCCTTCGGTTTCAAGCCGGGTCCACGCCGGCTGGTATTGTGGATTGCGCCGCATCTGGCCGGGAGGCCGGATGCCTTGGCGCTGGAACGATGGCTGACGCAGGAAATGCGCGCCCGACCGGACAATTGACCAGCCGGACAGCGCTTGCCTGCCTCAGATCTGCTCGAGCATTGCGGCGGCAGCGGAAACCGTTGCCTGGCCGGGGCTTTCCTCGACATTCAGCGTCTTCACCACGCCGTCTTCCACCAGCATCGAGTAGCGCTTCGAGCGCAGGCCGAGCGTGCCGGCGGAGAGGTCGATATCCATGCCCAGCGCCTTGGTGAAGGCGGCGTTCCAGTCGGACAGGAAGTGGATCTTGCCCATGCCGCCCGATTGGGTTGCCCAGGCGCCCATCACATGCAGGTCGTTGACCGCAATGACGGCGATGTCGTCGACGCCGCGCGCAAGGATCGCATCGCGGTTTTCCAGGTACCCCGGCAGGTGATTGAGCGAGCAGGTTGGCGTAAACGCGCCGGGAACGGCAAACAACACGACCTTCTTGCCGGCAAACAGCTGGTCGGTGGTGATTTCGACCGGGCCGTCGGCGGTCTTTTCCTTGAATGTGGCGGCAGGCAGCTTGTCTCCGACGGAAATGGTCACGGTCTGAACTCCTAATAATCGTTCGGGAAGGCTGGAGCATGATGGCTCCATAGGGTCGCAAGGGAATATAGATTCGGTTCAGTCAAAGGCAAGCGGGGTTTGAATGCTCTTCTCGCCGGCCCGCGCCACCAGAGTGACCGAACCGCTCTTCAAAAGCCCGCCTTTTGCGGGCACGCGCACGGGAATCTCGGCTGTGACCTTGCCGTTTTCCGTGGTGAGATTTTCCGGCTTGCCAAAACTGTAGCCGGGAGGGCCTGAGAGGAAAAGCTCGGCCGGTTCCGTTGCGCCGGGTGTTACCAGCGCCAGATGCAGGCGTTTTCCAGCGGCATCGAAGGATGCGGCGGTTACCTTGAACGTATCGGACGGCGGCATTGGCAGCGCCGCGACAGCGTCGTCGATCCGCGCCCGGTCGAGCGGATTTTCCGCCAGTTTCTCCGGCAAGGACAGATGCAGATCGGCCTGAACCGGGATACAGATATCCTTGCAGATGCCGAGGAAAACCGAGACCTTCAGGTCGAGATCGCCAGCCTTTTCACGCTTCAGCGACAGCGGAAACGCCACTGATCGGTCATAGCCGGTATAGCTCGCAACGCCGTCGTGAAAGGCCTTTGGCGCCGGCAGGCGCAATCCGGAAAAGCTGATGCCGTCTTTGGGATCGACGCTGATCTGCGGCGGGATGCCGCTGGCGCCAGGCTCGATCCAATAGGTCTTCCAGCCGGGCTTCAGCTTGATCTCGAGAATGGCCGGGATGGTACCGTTCGGTTCCGGCCTGTCGGCAACGATGCGAACCTCGCCACCCTGCGACTGCACCCATTGCGTCTGCGCCGCATTGGCGGCCGGGGCGATAAAAAAATATGCCGTAAGGCTTGCCAGCGCAGCCAAATGAGGCACATTCTCTAGGAGGCGATGATGTTTCATAGTGCTGAGGCTTACCGGTTTTGGGGCAGGCTTGAAAGATGCCGGCCTTCACCTCGCGATCATTTTCTCTTGATGGTACGCGACCGCAAGGGGCTGGCAGGAAATCAGCAAAACAAAAGATCAGGGTGGCAACGCTTTTCATTTGAACCCGAATTGATAGGCTAAGACCATGATGACAACGTTTCAGAAAAAGCGCGAACGCGGCGTGTTGGATGGTCAGTTCCTGATTGCCATGCCTGGCATGTTCGACAGCAATTTTGCCCGCACGGTCATCTTCGTCTGCGCCCATTCCAGCGATGGCGCCATGGGTTTCGTGCTCAACCGGCCGCAGCAACTGACGTTCCCGGATGTGCTTCTGCATTTGCGCATCATCGATCAGGATCAGGCGATCCGGCTGCCTGGCGTCACCCGCGATTTCCAGATCCAGACCGGCGGCCCGGTTGAAACCGGGCGCGGCTTCGTGCTGCATTCGGACGATTATCTCAGCGAATCCAGCATTCCCGTCAATGACGATATCTGCCTGACCGCGACGCTCGACATCGTCCGGGCCATTTCGCGCGGCGAGGGGCCTGAAAAGGCGATGATGATGCTCGGCTATGCCGGCTGGGGCGCTGGCCAGCTCGAAAACGAGATTGCCAACAATGGCTGGCTGAATTGCCCGGCCAGCGAAGAGCTGATCTTCGACCGCGAGCTTGGCGACAAATACGACCGGGCGCTGGAGCTGATGGGCGTCGCTCCGGCCATGCTGTCGGCGGATGCCGGTCACGCATAGCCAGATCTATTTCCCCTTTTTCTGCTGTTTGCCCGGAACAAATTAACCCGCTTGCCGTTTTCCAGTCGCAAGGGCAGGGCGGTTCGCCCATGTCCTCAACCTCTCAAGGAGACTGATCATGGGTAGCACTTCCGACAAGATTTCCGGCGCCGCCAATCAGGCCGCAGGCAAGGTCAAGCAGGCCGCCGGCAAGGCAACCGGAAATGACCGGCTGCAGGCCGAGGGCAAGGGTCAGGAAGTCAAGGGCAAGGTTCAGACTGCCACTGGCAAGGCCAAGGATGCCGTCAAGGGTGTGGTTGATCGCATGTAATCCGGTTTGCCGCCGTTAAGCTCAAGACGAGTTGCGGTGGCTCCAAAGTGCGCGAATCGACTGTCCTGACGGGTTCAACTGGATAGGAGATTTCAGCGCCGATGCCCGCTGTGCTTCGCGCCGGCGGGCATTTCTCTGTGGTTGGTATGGCTGAATTGTCACGGCATATGCCGTGGCCGGATCGGGATGATGGGTGGGCGATGCGTCTGTACGAATGCGGCAATTGCGGTAATCCCGTTCATTTCGACAATCGCATCTGCATCAACTGCGGATCGCAACTCGGTTTCCTGCCGGAAGCCATGTCGATGCAGGCTGTGACGCCGGCGGGCGATAACCTTTGGCAGGCTTCCTCCCGGCCCGTGGCCGATGTCCGCTTCTGCGCCAACGCGGCTGACGATATCTGCAACTGGCTGATCTCCACCAATGATGGCCACATCTATTGCCAGGCCTGCCGTTACAACCGCATCGTCCCGGTGACGGACAATCCTGAAGGTCTGGCGCGGTGGCAGAGAATAGGCCAGGCCCAGCGTCATCTGTTCTATTCGCTGCTGCGCTGGAACCTGCCGCGCCCTGGCCGCGATGCGGATCCGCAGGGCGGGCTGGTGTTCGATTTCCTTGCCGATGAGGTCGATGCCAACGGCAACATCGTCCCGGCCATGACTGGCCACGAGGATGGCCTGATCAGCCTGCGGGCGGCCGAGGCCAATGATGCGACACGCGAGAGCGTGCGGGTCTCGATGAACGAGCCTTATAGAACGCTGCTCGGCCATTTCCGCCATGAGATCGGCCATTTCTACTGGGCGCAGCTTGTCCGCGACGATCAGACGCTTGCTGAGGCGCGGGCGTTGTTCGGCGATGAACGGGCCGATTATGCCGAGGCGCTGAAACGCAATTACGAGCGGGGGCCGCCACTCGATTGGCAGCTCAGGTTCATCAGCACCTATGCCAGCGCCCACCCGGCCGAGGATTTCGCCGAATGCTGGGCGCATTTCTTCCACATCGTCGATACGCTGGAAACCGCCCGCTCGTTCGGCCTTTCGACCGAACCGCGCCGCCACGAGGACATGGCCGCAGAGGTGGATTTCGATCCTTACCGCGCAGTCGATGCACAAACGCTCGTCGACGCCTGGGTGCCGCTCAGCGTCGCCCTCAACAGCCTTCAGCGCAGCATGGGCCAGCCCGACAGCTACCCATTCGTGCTATCGCCGCCTGTGGTGCAGAAACTCGATTTCATCAACCGGCTGATCCAGCGGACTGGCGCCGGTTACGCGGCCGTCTTTTGAGGCGAGCCTTTCGGCTGCGTTGCGCCGGAGGCGGACGATAGCGAAAACGAATGAGGGGCATATGAGAGGCGTTGTGCCTTTCATATGCCCCTGAAGTCCGGGTGTGTTTTCTGCTGTTGAGCATTGCCGGCTCAGATGGCGAGCCGGCAAGCAGTCTTAAAGGCCGTTATTGTGCAGCCATGGAATCGAATGACTTTTTCATCGTTTCCTGGATTTGGTCGATCGAGAAGCTTGCTGCACGTTGGGCTGGCGGATAGTCCTTGAACGTACCCAGGAACTGACCAGCCAATGCCTGGGCCGGGACCAGCAGATAGGCGCGATCGAGCACCCAATCATAGTAGACGTTCGAGGTTATGTCGGCGCGTTCATAGGGGTCGGAGCGGAGATCGAAGATCTTGGGAACACGAAGCTGTGTGAAGGGCTCCGCCCAAATCCGCAGTGTTCCGGTCGCGCGCTGTTCGGAAAAGACGATTTTCCAGTTTTCATAACGCATGGCCACCATGTCGCCATCGTCGTTGAAATAGAAGAACTCCTTGCGCGCGCTCTGATCGGTTTTGCCGGTCAGATAATCGAGCTGGTTATAGCCATCGAGATGGTTCTTGTACTGCTTTCCGGCAACCGTTGCGCCTTTCAGAACGCGATCCTTGATGTCGGTATCACCAGCTGCGGCCAGAAGGGTTGGGAGCCAGTCAAGGCCCGAGAACATGCCGGTGGCAACCGAGTTGGGCTTGATGTGGCCGGGCCAGCGGATCAGCGCCGGAACGCGGAAAGCACCTTCCCAGTTGGTGTTCTTTTCACTGCGGAACGCCGTCGTACCGGCATCCGGCCAGGAATTCTGGTGCGGGCCGTTATCCGTCGTGTAGATGACGATGGTGTTATCGGAAATGCCGAGGTCATCAATCTTTTTGAGGATCGTGCCGATGAGCTTGTCGGTCTCGATCATGCCGTCGGCATATTCGGTCAGGGCAGTCAGGCCCGGTTTGCTGCGATTTTCCGCACGGACATGGGTGCGAAAGTGCATGCGGGTGGTGTTCATCCAGGTGAAGAACGGCTTCTTGGCCTTTACCTGACGGTCGATGAAGTCGATCGCGGCGGCCGATGTCTCGTCATCCACGGTCTCCATGCGCTTTTTCGTCAGCGGGCCGGTATCCTCGATCTTGCCGTCGGCCGTTGACTTGATGACGCCACGGGGGCCGAACTTCTTGCGGAATTCGGGGTCCTGCGGATAGTTGAAGTTTTCCGGCTCTTCCTCGGCATTCAGGTGATAGAGATTGCCGAAGAATTCGTCGAAGCCGTGTGCCGTCGGCAGGAATTCATCGCGGTCGCCAAGATGGTTCTTGCCGAACTGGCCGGTTGCGTAACCCTGGTCCTTGAGAGCAGATGCGATCGTCAAGTCAGACGCCTGCAGGCCGACATCGGCACCAGGCAGGCCGACCTTGGAAAGGCCGGTGCGCAGTGTTGCCTGGCCGGTCAGGAAGGTGGAGCGGCCAGCGGTGCAACTCTGCTCCGCATAGTAGTCCGTGAACTTCATGCCCTCGTTGGCGATCCGGTCGATGTTGGGCGTGGTGTAGCCCATCAGGCCGAAGCTGTAGGTGGACAGGTTCGTCTGTCCGATGTCATCGCCGAAGATCACGAGGATATTCGGCTTTCCGGCGTCGGCCGGCGTTTTCGTCGCCTCCTGCGCCAGCGCCGACGTGCTAAGCAGCGTCAGTGCGAGTGCTGTCAGTTTTCCGGTTAAACTCATTGCCTGAGCCTCCATTGCCAAGAGCGGCATGTGTTCCGCTTTGAACGTGAACAGTGTTCGAGGTTGAGAAAGCTCGCCTGAGCTTGCCCGCGGCAACAGACTATTGGAATGACAGGGTCTGGGAAGTACGTAACGGTAACATTGGGATGTAGCATCCCGGCGTGTCGCAGGCGCCCACAGTCAAGTCCCCGCGGGCGTTCGGTTTTTCCCCGTCCTGGGCCGGCGGCGGCGGCCTATCGAACGAGCGGCCCGATCCGGGAAATTTACGGGTACGTTACGCCCGCTTCATCAACGGGAACCGTTCCTTGAGCAATCGCTGGATTGAATCCGAGCCGATCGGCGGGCCGAACAGGAAGCTTTGGCCGAAATCGCAACCCATCTGCGAGAGCTGGACGGCATCTTCCTCGGATTCGATGCCTTCGGCGACCACCTGCATCTCGAGTTCGCGGGCCATGGTGATGACGGAGCGCAGGAGGATCGAGCGCTTGTCGCTGGGGTCGCGGACCAGCGACTTGTCTATCTTGATCGTGTCGAACGGGAAGCGGGTGAGATAGGCCAGCGACGAATGGCCGGTGCCGAAGTCGTCGAGCGCCAGCTTCAGGCCCGCCTCCTTCAGTTTCTCCAGCACAAGGCGCGCCTGTTCCGGGTTTTCCATCACGACGGATTCGGTCAGTTCAACCTTCACCTTGTGCGGATCGCAATGGTTCTTGTTCAACACCGCACGAATATCGTCATAGAGGTCGTTGTTGAGCAGCTGCGCGCTCGACAGGTTGACGGAAACGAAGATCGGCAGTTCGCCGGTCTGGATCTGCCACTCGGTCAGATCACTTGTCGCCCGCTCAAAGGCAAACATGCCCAGCTCGTTGATCAGATCGCAGCTCTCGGCCACCGGGATGAATTCGGACGGCGAAATATTGCCGCGCTTGGGGTGCTCCCAGCGCATCAGCGCCTCGAAACCGGCGATTTCTGCATCCACCAGGCGCACGATCGGCTGGTAGACGAGGCTCAATTCCTTGCGCTCGATGGCGCGCTTCAGGTCGGTTTCAAGCTGCAGGCGGTCGGTGCCGGAAGCGCGGAAGGCAGGGCGGAACGGTTCGACACGGTTGCCGCCGGCCTTCTTGGCACGGAACATCGCCAGCTCGGCATCGTCGAGCAGGCCAACGGCATTTTCCTGCTGGTCGACCCAGGAGACAAGGCCGATCGAGGCCGTCAGGTTGATCTCGCGATTGCCGAAATTGAGCGGCACCATGATTGCTTTCGAAACTGCATCGGCGAAATCGGCAACCTTGGCCGTATCGCGCTCCGACATCAGGATCAGGCCGAACTCATCGCTGCCGAGACGCGCCAGCGTGTCCTGCGGCTTGACCAGACGGCGCAGGCGCCGCGTCAGCGCGATCAGGATATTGTCACCGGCAGCAATGCCCAGCATGTCGTTGACCTGCTTGTAGCGGTCGATGTCGATGGTGATGACGGTGGGGCGCACAGCACTCGAACCCGGTGCCAGCGACAAAAGCGATTGCAGCCGGTCGAGGAAAATCTGCCGGTTCGGCAATCCGGTCAGGTTGTCGTTGAGCGCGTTGTGCAGCAGCCGGTCGACCGAATTCTTCTGCTCGGTGATATCGACGATAGTCCCGACGCAGCGGATGATCTCGCCATTGGCGCCGAGCACCGGCCGGGCGCGGATCGACAGCCAGTGGTAATGGCCGTCTTCGGCGCGAACGCGGAATTCGTGGTTCAGCCGCCCCTTGCGGTGTTCCAGAAGCACGTCCAGCGTCGCCCGGAACCGGTCGCGATCGTCCGGGTGCAGGCGCGGCAGCCAGTTTCGGGCAGCGCCGTGCATGGTGCCGGGCGACAGGCCGAGCTGGGCGGAGATGTCGGGGATGGTGACGACGCGGTCGCGCGCCACGTCCCAGTCCCAGACGGTATCGCCGGAGCCGGTCAGCGCCAGCGACTGGCGCTCCAGATCGGAAAACAGCCCCTGGCTATAGGCGCCGCCGGCAAAGGCGTGCTGCATCACCGTAAAGCCGATCAGAAGCACGATCAGAACAAGGCCACCGCCAAGTGCGGGCTGGACAATGTCATTGGCAAGCTGGCCGGTGACCGTCAGCCACGCGCCGAACAGCCAGACGAGGATCAAAAGCCAGGCAGGCACCAAAAGGATGGCGCGGTCGTAACGGTTGAAGCCCAGATAGGCGATCAGCACGATGCCGGCCGTTCCGGTCAGCGCGAAGGAGAGGCGGGCGATGCCGGAGGCGATGGCCGGATCGTAGATGGCAACGCCGAACAAAAGGCCAAGGCCGAGGATCCAGGCGAGCGTGGCGTAACTCAAGTGCTGGTGCCAGCGGTTGAGATTGAGATAGGTGAACAGGAAGACCACAAGACCTGCGGCAAGAAACACCTCGCTGCCCGCGCGCCATATGCGCTCGTCGCCTGCGGTGATCGAGATCAGCTTCGACAGGAAGCCGAAATCGACGCAGATATAGGCAAGCACCGCCCAGGCAAGCGCCGCCGTTGCCGGCAGCATCGAGGTTCCCTTGACGACGAACAGGATGGTCAGGAACACGGCGAGCAGGCCGGCAATACCAAGCACGATGCCGCGATAGAGTGTGAAAGCGTTAACCGTGTCCTTGTAGGCATCGGGCTGCCAGAGATAGATCTGCGGCAGGTCGGGACCTGCCAGTTCGGCAACGAAGGTGATGACCGAGCCGGGGTTGAGCGTGATGCGGAAGACGTCCGCTTCGTCGCTTGGTTGACGGTCGAGCGCAAAACCTTCGGACGGCGTGATCGACAGGATGCGCTGCGAGCCGAGGTCCGGCCAGAACAATTTTGAATTCACCAGCCGGAAATGCGGGGCGACGATGACGCGCTCCAGCTGTTCTTCCGAAACGTTGGCAAGCGCAAACACCGCCCAGTCGCCCTGATGGTTTTCGGCGCTGGAGCGGACTTCGATACGCCGGACGATGCCGTCGGTGCCGGGCGCTGTCGAGACCTGGAAGGCCTCACCGCGGCCGGTATAGATTTCCGTCGTCGCCGTCAGGTCGAGTGCCGTGTCCTCGCGCGAAATCTTGACCGGCTCGGTGGCAAAAGCTGCGCCGCTACCGATCAGGCAGAACGCGGCCATCATGGCGCAGACAAGTGCCAGAAGCTTTCGTGCTGACGGGTGAAGTGGCAGGCGGTTCAAAAACATCAATCACTCGAATTCTTATGTTGCATGCTGTCCTGCGAGAGGAGGGAGAACATCAGGTGATCCCGCCATTGCCCGTTGATTTTCAGGTATTCCCGCAAGTAGCCTTCGCGCTGAAACCCGGCCTTTTCAAGGAGCCGGATGCTTCTGTGGTTCTCGGGAATACAGGCTGCTTCAATACGGTGCAACTGAAGGCTCGAAAAGATATAGGGAATAGCCAGCCTGACGGCCTGTGCCATATGCCCATGGCCGGCAAAACGCTCGCCCATCCAGTAGCCGATCATGCAGCATTGGGCAGCACCCCGGCGGATATAGCCGATGGTCAGGCCGCCGATCAGCTGGTCGCTATCGCGTGAAATGATGAACAGCGGCACGGCCTGGCCGGAGGAGAATTCCTGTTCGTTGCGGATGACGCGGGTGCGAAAGGCGCTTTCGGTCATCTCGTCGGCCCGCCAGGTCGGCTCCCAGGGTTCGAGAAAGGCGCGGCTTTCGCTGCGCAGCTGATACCATTGGCGGTAATCGGCCGCCTTCGGCAGGCGCAGCATATGCGCCGCGTTGCCAATCTCGATCGGGTCCGGCTGCCGTGACAGAAACCGAAAAACCGATCGTGTCATAAAAGCCTCCACAGCGGACGGGTTGAGACCATATGCGAGAGTGCCGGGCGCTCGGCGAACGCCCGGAGGTCGCTCATCAGAAAAATGTTAGCCGTTGGCAGCCCGAGCCCGGACAGCCTTGTTGGACAGTGCTCCGAGGATATCATCCATCGGTGCCAGCTTTTCCACCGGGCCGATCGCCGAAAGCGTCGGCACGGTATCGAAGAACAGCCGGCCGGCAAGATCCGTCAGGCGTTCGATGGTGATGCCGGACAGGCGTTCCATCAGTTCTTCGTTGGGGATCGGGCGGCCGTAGAGCATCATCTGGCGGGCAATCTGACCGGCGCGGGCGGCCGGGCTTTCCTGACCCATCAGCAGCTGGGCGCGGATCTGGGCGCGGGCGCGGTCGATTTCCTGCTGTTCGATGTTCATCGACGACTTGCGCAGCTCATCGATGATGACAGGCATCAGTTCCGGCAGGTTTTCACCGCCGGTTGCCGCGTGAACGCCGAAGATGCCGGTGTCGGAAAAGCCCCAATGGAAGGCATAGACCGAGTAGCACAGACCGCGATGCTCGCGCACTTCCTGGAACAGCCGGGACGACATGCCGCCGCCAAGGATATTGGCAAGGATCTGCGAACAGTAGAAATCGCGGGCGTGATAGGCCTTGCCCTCGAAACCGAGCAGCACCTGAGCGTCCATCAGGTCACGGCTCTCGCGCACGTCGCCGCCGGTGTAATGGGCAGTCTCGGCGACCGGGGGAGAAACCGGCTTTTGCGGCAGGCTCGAGAAGCGGTCTTCAACCTGTCGCACAAAGCTATCATGATCGATCGCACCGGCACCGACGACGAACATGCGGTCGGTGGTGTAGTTGCGGTCGAGATAGGTGCGGATCTGTTCAGGCGTGAAGGATAAAACAGTCTCCGGCGTGCCGAGGATCGGGCGTCCGATCGTCTGGTTGGCAAAGGCGGTTGAGGCGAAGCTGTCGAAAACGACATCGTCAGGCGTGTCGTTGGCGGCGCCGATTTCCTGCAGGATGACCTGCTTTTCACGCTGCAGCTCGTCCTCGTCGAAGGAGGATTCCGTCAGGATGTCGGCGAGAATGTCGACAGCGAGCGGGACATCATCCTGAAGGATGCGGGCGTAGTAGGAGGTGGTTTCCGTAGATGTCGCGGCGTTGACTTCGCCGCCGACATTTTCGATCTGTTCGGCAATGTCGCGGGCCGATCGCCGCGCGGTGCCCTTGAACGCCATATGTTCCAGCAGATGGGCAATTCCGTGCTCGTCCGTGGTTTCATCGCGTGAACCGGATTTGATCCAGACCCCGAGTGCGACGCTTTCAAGATGCGGCATGTTCTCGGTGACGACCGTCAACCCGGATTGCAGCCGGGTGCACTCAACTTTCATCATACGTCTTTCTGCGTCCTTATTTCCGGATGCGGGCCCGCTCGTTGATAAAGGTTTCAACAGCTTTTAGCTCGGCGTCGAGAACGTCGAAACGCTCCTCCCTGACCATCAGATTAGCAAGCCACGTTGGAAGCGCCGGGTCAATACCACTGGCGGATTTTACTGCGGCGGGGAATTTTGCCGGGTGCGCGGTGGCAAGCGTCACCATCGGCACGCTCGCGGTTTCGTGCTTGTTGGCAACGAAAACGCCGATCGCCGTATGCGGGTCGAGCAGGTAGCCGGTGGCTTCCAGCGTCTTGGCAATGGTCTTGGCCACGTCCTTCTCGGTGGCGCGCCCGGCGCGGAACACCTTGCGGATGGCTTTGAGCGCATCCTCCTCGATTTCGAACGAGCCGGACTGCTTGAGATTGGCCATGGCGCCGCGCACCTTGGAAGCATCGCGGCCATAGGCTTCGAACAGCAGCCGTTCGAAATTGGAGGAAATCTGGATATCCATCGACGGCGAGGTGGTCGCCTTGACATCGCGCATCTCGTAGCGGCCGGTGTCCAGTGTGCGGGCGAGAATGTCGTTTTCGTTGGTTGCAACCACCAGCTTGTCGATCGGCAGGCCCATCTGGCGGGCGACGTAACCGGCAAAGATATCGCCGAAATTGCCGGTCGGGACCGTGAAGGAGACCATCCGGTCGGGACCGCCGAGCGCCAGCGCCGTGGTGAAATAATAGACGATCTGGGCCATGATGCGGGCCCAGTTGATCGAATTGACGCCGGACAGCGCCACGCTGTCGCGGAAGGCGACGTCGTTGAACATTTCCTTCACCAGGCTCTGGCAGTCGTCAAAATTGCCGTTGATCGCCAGGGCGTGAACATTGCTTGCCGTCGACGTCGTCATCTGGCGCTGCTGTACCGGTGAGACCTTGCCATGCGGGAAGAGGATGAAAATGTCGGTGCGGTCGCGTCCGGCAAAGGCATCGATCGCTGCGCCGCCGGTATCGCCCGACGTTGCGCCGACGATGGTGGCGCGCTCGTTGCGTGTGGTCAGCACATAGTCCATCAGCCGCCCGAGAAGCTGCATCGCCACGTCCTTGAAGGCGAGCGTCGAGCCATGGAACAGTTCCATGATGAAGGCGTTCGGACCGGTCTGGACGAGGGGGGCGATGGCCGGATGGCGGAAGGTCGCATAGGCCTCATCGATCATCGAACGGAACTTGTCGTCCGGAATTTCACCGTCGATAAAGGGCTTCAGGACCGTGAAGGCGATGTCCTGATAGGATTTGCCGCGCATGGCGCGGATTTCCTTCTTGGTGAAGCTTGGCCATTCTGCGGGAACATACAGGCCGCCGTCACGGCCGAGGCCGGCCAGAAGCGCATCGCAAAAACCCAGCGAAGGGGCTTCGCCCCGCGTCGAGATATACTTCACCGTGACCATCCTTCGTCGTCTGTTTGCTGCCGCAGATGTTGCGGCGGGAATTGAGCGGCACCCTATTCGAACCGCATGACGTTCGCGGTTCTTTTTGCGTCAACCCTTGGCAAAGCTGACGGAAATATCGGACTTTCCTCTGTAGGCGGCCAATTCAGCGTGTCCCGAAAAATTGGCGTTCCGGCTTCAGACTCCAATCGATTTTTCAATGCGTCGCTGCTATAGACCATCGCCAAGGGTCTTGAAAGGCTCAAGTTGCAGGGGCGGAAAACCGAAAAATACCTTATTTTCCGGTCAGTCACGCTCCGCAACATCAAATTGTGCAAGGCAGAGGGTCAAGTCAGGTGTTTGGTAAAATCTCCAGCCGTCTTCTCGGTATTTCACTTCTCGTGGTCATCGCAGGCTGCAACAAAACGGACACAGGCGGAGCCATCGACGCCGGCGGTAGCGCCGCAGCGCCGACGCCCGCCGTCATCCAGGGTGCTTGCCCGCAGGTTTATCTGCTTGATGGAACCGCCACCTACCGCACCTATGCCAAGGGCGCCAAGGATGATCCGACCAAGATCGTCTACCAGGCATCGCTCGCCGACACGACCCGTCAGTGCGTCCAGAACGAGAGCCAGCTGGTAATGACCGTCGTGGTCCAGGGCCGCGTCGTTGCGGGGCCTGCCGGTGGCGCAGGCACCGTCAACCTGCCGATCCGGGTCGCTGCGACCGACGGCAAGAACACGCTCTATTCGGAACTGACGCAGTATCCGGTCGATGTCCAGAATGGCTCGGCCCAGTTCATCTTCACCAAGGCCAACGTCGCTCTGCCCGGCGGCGCCGGCGATTTCGCCAAGATCTATATTGGCTTCGACGAAGGTCCGGCCGCAGGCAAGAAAAAGAAGAAGTAAGCAGTTTCTGCTTCGAAACAAAAAAAGCCGGCGCGAGAAAATCGCGCCGGCTTTTTTTGTTTAGGTGTTGATCAAGCCGTCAGCGTTTCCGACCATTGCGACAGCGCTGCAATGACGCCCGGCAGTGCACTCATGCGCGAAATCACCGTTTCGGCACCGGCTTCGGTCAGCTTGTCGGCATGCGAGGGATAGCTGTGCGATGCCCCGGTGAAGCCGACGACGCGCATGCCGGCGGCAATCGCGCCATGGATGCCGTGGACGGAATCCTCGATCACCAGCACGCGGGAGGGATCGACGCCGAGCTGCTTTGCGCCGTGCAGGAAGATGTCCGGCTTCGGCTTGACCTTGTCTTCGCCGAGATCGCGGGCCGAATAGATATGCTTGCCGAAATGATCCTTGATGCCGACCTTGGCCAGCATCGAGGCGAGCCGCGCCGATGTCGAGTTCGAGCAGATGCAATGCGGCAGCGTCAGCTGCGCCAGCATCGGCTTGACACCCTCGATGATGTTGAGGTCTTCCGCCAGGCGCTTGTCGAGGATGGCTTCGACCTTGGTCAGCATCGAGGCCGAAAACGGGATGTCGGCTTCCTTCTCGATGGCCAGCAGCGTGTTGTGCCAGGTCATGCCGGCAAAGCGCTCGGCCATTTCTTCGGTGCTGATCGGATAGCCCGATTCCGTCAGAAGCTCGGCTTCGACCTCGCTGGCGATGATTTCCGAATCGACGAGAACGCCGTCGCAGTCGAAGATGATGAGATCAATGCTGGTCATGTCGGGAGTGTCCTTCGGGGAGATGCTGGCCGTGTACACGATGCCGGCCGAAAGCTCAACCGCGCCAAGCAGGAAGCTGCCATGCACGCGAAGCGGAATGATCGAAGTTCGCACGTCAAATGACGTGTGCGCTTTTCACAGGCAGCGTCAGGTCTGGTTCGCCAACATCTTGACGAAGTCGATGAAAGCCCGGAGCGGGGCGGGCACCAGGCGCCGTCCGGGATAGTAGAGGAATGGCCCCGGAAAGGATTGCCACCAGGGTTCAAGAACGGGCTCGAGCACGCCCGTCTCCAGATGCGGTCGCAGCCAGTCCTCAAACAGGGAAATGATCCCTGTTCCGGCAATTGCGGCATCGACGGCGAGATCGATCGATCCGCCGATGCTGACGATCAGCGGCCCCACGGGATCGACCCGCACCACCTCGCCATCACGCTCGAACTCCCAAGGTGCCGTCGTCCTGCCGCTTGCAAAGCGGCCGATCAGGCAGGCATGGCCAAGCAGGTCGCGTGGATGAAGGGGCCTACCCCGGCGGTCGAGATAGGCGGGGGAGGCCGCGGTGGCAAAACGCTGGACACGCGGGCCGACCGGCACCGCGATCATGTCCTGCTCCAGCCGTTCGTCATAGCGGATGCCGGCGTCGCAGCCTGCCGCGAGCACATCGACAAAACTGTCGTCGGTGACAATCTCCAGTCTTATATCCGGATAGGCAGCCAGGAACGGCGGTATGATCGCCGGCAGCACCAGCCGTGCTGCGCTGACGGGAACGTTGAGGCGAAGGGTACCTGCCGGCCGGTCGCGAAAGCCGTTGACCACGTCAAGTGCTGCTTCCACTTCGGTCAATGCCGGCCCCAGCCGTTCCAGCAAGCCCTTGCCGGCTTCGGTCGGAACCACGCTTCGTGTCGTCCGGTTCAGCAATCTGACGCCCAGTTGAGCTTCCAGACGGCGCACCGCTTCGCTGAGAAAGGAGGCGCTGCTGCCGCTGGTTCGTGCACCCTCGCGAAAACCACCGGCGCGCGCCACCGCGACAAACGCATTCAGATCACCCAGATCAGTCTTCATTGTTCGCCATTCCGCACACGCTGTGCAGATTATGGCTCGTTTTCATGCGTGGCGACAACGCCTATCTTGGTATCGGCTCTTGAAAGGAATGAGATCATGTCAATTATCGATCAGTCCGGTACATTCACCCTCGGTGACCGCAGCGTCAAACGGCTCGGCTACGGTGCCATGCAGCTCGCAGGCCCCGGTGTTTTCGGTCCGCCGAAGGATCACGATGCGGCGCTCGCCGTGCTGCGCACGGCTGTTGAAAGCGGGGTCGACCATATCGACACCAGCGATTTCTACGGGCCGCATGTCACCAACCAGCTTATCCGCGAAGCGCTGCACCCGTACCGCGACGATCTGGTCATCGTCACCAAGGTCGGCGCCCGGCGTGGTGAGGATAAATCGTGGATCCCGGCCTTCTCGCGTGAGGAACTGACAAAGGCCGTGCATGACAATCTTCGCAATCTGGGCCTGGATGTCATCGAGGTCGTCAATCTTCGCCTGATGTTCAGCGTCTATGGTCCCGCGGAAGGGTCGTTGGAAGCTCCATTGACAGTGCTGGCGGATCTCCAGCGTCAAGGCTTGATCCGTCACATCGGGCTGAGCAACGCCACCGCCACGCAGATCGCCGAAGGGCGTGGCATCGCCAAGATCGCCTGTGTCCAGAACCAGTATAATCTGGCCCATCGGGACGATGATGTTTTGATCGACGATCTTGCCCGCGACGGTATCGCCTATGTGCCGTTCTTCCCGCTTGGCGGCTTCAGCCCGCTGCAGTCGTCGACGCTGTCGGATGTTGCAACACGCCTGAACGCCACCCCCATGCAAGTGGCGCTGGCCTGGCTGCTGCGCCGCGCGCCGAATATCCTGCTCATCCCCGGCACTTCGTCCGTCGGCCATCTTCGCGAAAACCTTGCCGCAGCGGAACTGGTGTTGCCGGATGACGCTGTCAGTGAATTGGACAAGGTCGCCGCCATCGCCGCCTGACGGGATCTGGCCATCCGGGGCATCCGCTGCGTCACGAATTACAGGTGGCGCAGCGGAACGCGAGGCGTGAAGGTTATTAGCCATCGGTTGCCGCTGCTGGTATTGCCGGGTAAAACCTGACTTTTATCCCGCCAAGGCTCCCATGACCGTCCGCCTGCGCCCGCATCATCTGCTCTGCATGCTGACCTTCGTCGGCAAGGGATACACGGCTGCCTTCACCGAAAATTACATCCGTATTGCCGCCCGCCTTGCCGCGGGCGAGGATATTCTGGTGGTGGAAGGGCCGGACGATGTCTGTGCGCCGATGCTGGACGAGCCGGGCATGCACTGTCTGAACGACAGCGTGACGGATCGGGACATCAGGGCCAGCGCCGCCGTCGAGGCTTTTCTCGGTGTGGCTGCCAATCCGGGCGCACAGATCGTGCCGGACGCGGATTTTCTTCAGCGGATGCGCGCGGCGTTTGGTGATGGCTCGATCCGGCAAGCCTGTCAGCGATGCGAATGGTCGCCGCTCTGCACCGGTATCGCCGATTCCGGTTTTAGCGGCGTGCTCGTCGATGCCGTCCGGTAAGGACACTGCGCGATCTTGCGCGCTGCGATATTGCGCGGCGACCAGCCTGCCAGAGTTCTAACGAATGGCCTCCACCGGCGAGGCATCTGCGCGTGCTGCAAGCTCAGCCAGCGTCATCGCACTGGCGCCTGCGATGAGGAAGCCGGCTGACAGAGCGAACGTGGACCCATCATAAAAGGCGCCGATTGTGATGGCGAATAGGGTGGCAATCAGGCTCGATCCGGAGGCGATCAGGGAGGCGCCGAGGCCTGCAACCTGTCCAAGCGCACGCATGGCCATGGCGTTGAGATTGCCGAACAGCACGCCGATCGCAAAGAACGCCGAAAAGGCGAGAACCATCAAGA
Organism: Hyphomicrobiales bacterium; assembly: GCA_900473685.1. Taxonomy (GTDB): domain Bacteria; phylum Pseudomonadota; class Alphaproteobacteria; order Rhizobiales; family Rhizobiaceae; genus Pararhizobium. The sequence goes on along the minus strand of UCNE01000010.1, from coordinate 24,341 downwards.
CGGGCAGGGGCGGCCGTCCGCCCCACAATCCGGATGCGGCCAGCATCGCAAGGCCTGCCGCCGTCAGCCCGGCGAAGCCGCAGCGTGCCATGGTGTCCGAACCAAAGCGTTGGACGAGCCTGGCATTGAGGAATGAGGCCAGTCCGATCCCAGTGGCCAGGGCTGAAAAATAGAACGGAAACGTTTCGGCGATGCCGTAGGCATCAAAGAACAGGTCGGCAGCGGTGCTGAGATAGACGAGTTGCGCGCCGAACACGAGCCCGGTTGCGACGATCAGCAGCGTCACCCGCCGGTTCGACAGGATGCGCCGTGCGTTCAACACGAGAAACCTCGGGCGAAAGGGAATGCGCCTTTCGGGCGGCAAGGTTTCCGGCTGCCGCATCACCAGCCAGAGACCAAGCAGGCCTGCCACCCCGAGATAAACCGCAAAGACGCTGCGCCAGCCGCCAACGGCAATGATGCCCTGCGCCAAGGCGGGCGCCAGCATCGGCACGAGGATGAACAGCGTGAACATCAACGACATGACGCGGGCCATGGCATCGCCCTCGAACTGGTCGCGAATCATCGCCCGGGTAGCGATCTTCGGACCGGAGACGCCGATCCCCTGAATGATCCGGCCAAGCACCACCATTTCGAGCGATCCGGCCAGCATGGCGATCACCGTTCCAAGCGCATAGACGCAAAGGCCGAGAACCAGAGCTTTCTTGCGCCCGATCGCATCGGACAGCGGTCCCAGCAGCAATTCGCCAAACGCCATGCCAAGGATGAAAAGCGAGATGACATGCTGGGTGGAAAGCGGCGGTGCTGCGCCGACATCCGCCCCGATCTGACGCAGACCCGGCAACAACGCATCAATGCTGATGGAGGTCAGCGAGGTGAGGCAGGCATAGAGAGCGATGTGTTCGCGGAAGCGTGCTGGGGATGTCATGGGCCGCAATCAGGGAAAGGTTTGACCTGACCTATAGCAGTCCTGCGATAAAATCCCATGCCCAATACGGGCGCTTCCGGCTCAGGCGTCGACGGCTTGTTGGTGATGCCGCGTGATCGATGGCTGGGCGGGTAGGGGAAAGAGTTTTGCAAATTCCATCTCACCGGTGCCGGTAAAGCGGACGGCGCGGCTGTCGGGCTCACGCCTGGCCCAACCCTTGTCGAAAAACAGCGTCAGCAAGGCCTGTCCAAGCGAACCGGCGAGATGCGAACGGCGCTCGCTCCAGTCAAGGCACGTCCGGCACACCGGCCGGCGCGATCGTGTCAGGGCGGCAAGGTCGATGCCGAGCGCCGTCATCTTGTCCGCACCTGATGCCGTCAGATGCAGCGTGTCGCCAACGCCGGAGATCACCTCTTCGGCAATGAGGCTATCCAGCATGCGCACGCCATAATCGCCCGCCAGGTGATTGTAGCAGACACGGGCCTTGCGCAGGGCCGGGTCCTTGGGGCCGGTGCGATGGCGGGTGAAGCCCCGATAGGCGGCAAAGCCCATCAAGCCCTCGATCATCAGCCCGACATCGTCGTCGGCCAGCGTGAAATAACGGTGGCGTCCCTGCTTGCGCTGGGCGATCAGGCCGCCGGCCTCGAGCTTGGACAGGTGCGAGCTGGCGGTCTGCAGGGTGATCCCCGCGGTCCCGGCAAGCTCCGTCGCCGTCAGCGCCTTGCCGCCGGTCAGGGCGGTCAGCATGTTGGCGCGGGCGGGATCGCCGATCAGCGAGCCGATGAGAGCAATATCTGGACCTTCCTTCATGCCGGGATGGTAACCCCGGTTCGGGACCTCGGCAAGACCCGACACTTCGATCGTCATCGAAGCATTGGAGCGCTGCAAACTGGCACAAAGGGTCATCCGCAACGAAGGAGAGACCCATGATCACCTGTTTCATCCGCTACGAAATCGATCCATTCAAGCGCGAGGAATTCGCCACCTATGCCTGCAATTGGGGACAGGCGATCCCGCGCAACGGTGCCGACCTGATCGGCTATTTCGCCCCTCACGAGGGCTTGGCCACCACGGCCTATGCCGCCTATCATATCGAGAGCCTTGCCGCCTACGAGGCTTACCGCGCCCGGCTTGCCGCCGATCCGCTCGGCATCGAAAACTATCAGTTCGCCCGCAAGGAGCGGTTCATTCTCAAGGAGGACCGGATTTTCCTGAAGAATGTCTCGGTGCCGCATGCCAAGGCCGTTTCGTTTTGATCGCCGTGATCTTCGAGGTGACGCCGGCCGACGACCGGCGCAGCGCCTATCTCGATCTGGCCGCGCAACTGCACACAAGGCTCAATGAGATCGACGGATTTCTGTCGATCGAGCGGTTCGAGAGCCTGAAGATGCCGGGCAAGATCCTGTCGCTGTCGTTCTGGCGCGACGAGGCGGCGATCACCACCTGGCGCAACGGCCCCGAACATCGCGCCGCCCAGCACGCCGGACGCAACGGCACGTTCGCAGACTACCGCCTGCGCATCGCCAGCGTCATCCGCGACTACGGCATGACCGAGCGCGACGAAGCACCGGCCGATAGCCGGGTATTTCACGCGGTGCCGAAGGAGCGGTAGGCATGCAAGTCGGAAATTACGAGAAGAGGGCAACCACATTGCCCTTTTCTGGAGCGGTGCCGATGGGGGATATCACGGCGATCCGAATTTTTCATTCAATACGAGGATCGCCATTTTCAGAGCAGGTAGTTCGTCGATTACGACGCCCCAGATAATCCTGTCCGACAATCCGTGATATTCATGTCGAAGAACGTTGCCGATGGTGCGAACCTGCGGCCAGGGAACTTCCGGCCGGATTGCCTTAACGTCTTCGGGGAGAGCGCGGCTCGCCTCCGATATGATTTCGATAGCGCGCTGCACAGCATGCTTCAGAAGCTAGTCGGCTCGATAGTCCTCGAACGTTTTACCAGCAGTCGATCGTTCGATGCCGGCGATCGCCTCAAGCATGTCGCCAAGTGCGTGACGAAACTCCCGCGCCATCAAAAAACCTTTACGGCGGATTGTTCGATCCCTGATTTCAGCACCGGATGCAGCCCGTCACGTGTTGTGATGTCGACGGGGATGGACAACTGCGTTTCCAGGAAAAGTTTAATGCCGATCAGATCAAAGGCGTTAAATCGGCTGGCCTGATCGTAGTCGATGAACAGGTCGAGATCGCTGGCAGCCGATGCAGTGTTTCGCGCCGTCGAGCCGAACATAAAAAGCGCTGTGGCACCCATGCCGCGAACGGTTTCGGCCTGCTCCCTTAGTCTCGCTATGGCGTGGCTTCTGTCCATGAAAACAGGATACCGCATCGGCACCGGAGTTTCCATCCTCCTGTATCATTTCGCAAATTTTGCTCGCCCTTCAGCATTTGGTAACCAAGTTCGGTAACCATAAGGGCAATCAGTCCGAGTAAGCGTAGGTGCGAGTGTCCATGTCATCAGTTGTTTCGTTGGCCGAAATCTCCCGCGGCGTCAGCCCTGCCGGCTGGCTCGATTCCATCATCAAGGGCGATTGCGTTGCAGCGCTCGAAGCGCTTCCCGACAATTCCGTCGACGTCGTCTTCGCTGACCCGCCATATAACCTCCAGCTCGGCGGTTCGCTGCACCGGCCAGACCAGTCGCTGGTCGATGCTGTCGATGACGAGTGGGACCAGTTTGTGTCGTTCGAGGCCTATGACGCCTTTACCCGTGCCTGGTTGCTCGCCTGCCGCCGCGTCTTGAAGCCGACCGGAACGCTCTGGGTCATCGGTTCCTACCACAACATTTTTCGCGTTGGTGCGACGCTGCAGGATCTGAATTTCTGGATCCTCAACGACATCATCTGGCGCAAGACCAACCCGATGCCGAATTTCAAGGGCCGCCGGTTCCAGAACGCCCATGAGACGCTGATCTGGGCAAGCCCCAGCGCCAAGGGCAAGGGCTATACGTTCAACTACGACGCCCTGAAGGCCTCGAACGACGACGTGCAGATGCGCTCCGACTGGCTGTTCCCGATCTGCTCGGGCGGCGAGCGCCTGAAGGGCGACGACGGGAAGAAGGTGCATCCGACCCAGAAGCCGGAAGCGCTGCTTGCCCGCATCCTGATGGCATCGACCAAGCCGGGCGACGTGGTGCTCGATCCGTTCTTCGGTTCCGGCACCACCGGTGCCGTCGCCAAACGCCTCGGCCGCCATTTCGTCGGCATCGAGCGCGAGCAGAGCTATATCGATGCTGCCGCCGAACGGATCGCTGCCGTCGAGCCGCTCGGCAAGGCAACCCTGTCGGTGATGACCGGCAAGAAGGCCGAACCGCGGGTCGCGTTCAACACGCTGATCGAAAGTGGCATGATCAAGCCGGGCACGGTGCTGACCGATGCCAAGCGCCGCCACAGCGCCATCGTGCGCGCCGACGGCACGATCGCCAGCGGTGGCGATGCCGGCTCAATCCATCGCCTCGGCGCCAAGGTGCAGAACCTCGACGCCTGCAATGGCTGGACCTTCTGGCACTATGACGACGGCACGTCGCTGCGCCCGATCGACGATCTCAGGGCCGTCATTCGCAGCGATATGGCCAAGATCAACTGATCTGCCACCTTACCGGTGAACGAACAACGCCGTGCTCCTCGACAGGTGCGCGGCGTTTTTGCATGTAAAAACCTATGTGCCTTGCTGCTGGGAATGCCGCACGCTCAGGATTTCTCACCCGGGTCCATCAGGACATCGAAGCAGTGGGCGCAGTAGCCGAATTCGTAGCCACTGGTCTGCCAGGGCTCGACCGGTTCCTCGCAGCAGATGCAGTGAATGACCCAGCGTGCAGCACATTCGGAGTTCACGTTTGCCGCCGGGTGGCTGTCCTTGGGGCTTTCCCAAATGTCACTGTTCTCGCTCATGTGCATTGCCTTTCCTGTTTGAGAACAGGACGAATTTCTGAAAAGACGAGTTTCAAACGGCAGGACGATTTCGAGGTACGCGCCGGCGTGCGTGTTTGCCGAGCGTGCCTGTTGCCGCAAAAAAATCCAGAGAATGCGGCTCTGAAATCAGCGTGTCTGCCGAAGCCCTTTAGAACAATTTAACCATCCGCCCGATAGTCTCACCACCAAGCAGGACGACCGTATGATCAACCATACGCGGCGCGCGGGCCAGCCCGCAGATTGCTTGACGGCGCGGTGAAGACCGCCCGGTTCAGAGATAGTTTTCGTCCGGTTTCGTACCTTCAGTCCCGGACGAAGACTTAAACGCCCAGGATCAGCGATGATCCTGGGCGTTTGTGTTTGTGTACCCCAGGGAGCATGAAAAAAGGAGCCCCGCCAGGGCGGAACTCCTCTTCGCTAACTGGAGTTTTCCCGGCTTAAAGGAAGAAATCGTCGGCATACATCTTGGTGACGCCGTTCATCTTGATCTGGAAGTCTGCAACGCCGTCGCCATCGGTATCGCCGGAAACGATGCCGTTTTTGAACTGCAGCTCGCCCGCCTTGCCATGGAATGCCGAACCGCCGATGAAGCTGAAGCTCTGGTTGCCACCGACGCGCTCATTGGCATCGATCGACCGCAGGTCGACGACATCATTTTCCGAGGCGCGGAAATCACTGATGACATCGCGTCTGCTGCCGATGGCTGAATCACTGACAAAGTCGAAGTCGAAGATATCAGCGCCGGCACCGCCGATGAGGAAGTCGAAGCCCGACCCGCCAAGCAGGTAATCGGCGCCAGCACCACCCACGAGATCGTCATCGCCCGCACCGCCAACCAGGTCGTCGTCGCCGTTGCCACCATAGAGATCGTCGTTGCCGGCGCCGCCATACAGGTCGTCGTTGCCGCCGAGGCCATAAAGTCTGTCATTGCCGCCAAGGCCCTGCAGGATGTTGCGGCCTTCGCTGCCGGTAATATCGTCGTGGCCCCGGTTGGTGCCGATGGCATTTTCGATGCTGACCAGGGTTTCCTTGTGGCCGCTCATTGTGGAAGCCCACTGCTTGCCGAGATTGATATCGACGCCCTTGCCGCGCTGCGAATTATAGTTGTCCTGCAACTGGTAGCTGATCGTGTCGGTGCCACTGCCACCATTGAAATAATTGTCGGATCCCCACGACAGGAAGGTGTCATTGCCGGCATCGCCGTAATATTTGCTGGCTACCGTATCGACTTCGAAGCGGTCATTGCCGTTGCCGCCGGAAACGACGTCATAGTCGTTGCTGTCACCTGCGCGGATGTCGGCGATGTAGACGTCGTTGCCGTCACCGAGGAAGATATCGTTGCCGCCTTCGAAATAGTTGACGACCTTGTCGTTGCCCGAGCCGGCGCTGACATAGTTGTCGCCGCCATAGCTGCTGGTCACGTTCAGATAGATGGTGTCATTGCCGCCATAGCCGTAAATATCGACCGGACGTCCGCTGTAATCGCTCTGAACAATGTAATTGCTGCCATTGGTGCCATCAATAATTTTTCTTGCCATGGAAATACGGCCTTTCCGGTGCGTTGCGAATATGAATTTCGAGGCTGATCATGCCGCCGGGAAGGTGAATGATAGCTGAACCAATTGCGGCGTTTTGGTGGTTTCAAAAAGGCTTTTATGGTCAGAAGTCGGTGACCTCGACGCTGACGATCTTGCCCTGGTCATTGAAGGTGATGGTTTCTTCTCCATGGCGGACAAGAGGCTTTCCGGTTGCCGTACTTGTGGCCGTGAGGCGCCAGACGGCGCGGGCCGCCAGCGGGGAGACGGGTTCGACCAGGCTGTCCTCGGCTACCTGATCGGGATATTCGGTAAAATATCGCCGGAACGCCGCCATGATGTCAGCGCGCCCTGTCAGTCCGCCGACCTTGCCCGACGAATAGGTTGCGTCAACCGCGAAGAAATCTTCGATGCCGGCAAAATCAAGCGCACCGATTGCCGCATGGAAACGTTCGGTGGCGGCTGCTGGGTCAAAGGCAATGATGGTCATACCGTCAGCCCATAGGCGAGAAGGTCGGACTGCAATGTCTGCGGATCGGTGAAATGGATGGCATGCCAGCCGGCCGCGCGCGCGCCTTCGACATTGGGCATGCTGTCGTCGATGAACAGGGTTGCCGACGGATCGAGCCCGAACGTGTTCGTATGCGTTTGATAGATCGCCACATCCGGTTTGATCAACCGTATATCGCCGGAAACAGTGACGCCGCGCGGCAGGGTGAGAAACGGAAACAGCTTTTGTGCCTCCTTGAATGTGTCGGAGGCAAAATTGGTCAGCATGGTGACGTCATAGCCCTTGGCGATCAGGCTTTCCATGATCGAGACGCATTCGACATAGGCATGCGGCACCATCTCGTGCCAGTATTTGCGGAAGGCCCGGATGCTCTCCGCGTGGTCAGGATGTTCGGCAATCAACAGGTCCTCCGCATCGCGCCAGTCGCGGCCGCGATCCTGCTCGATGTTCCAGTCATGGGTGCAGACATTGGCGAAGAACCATTTGCGCTCGGCGTCGTCGGGAATGATTCGCGAGAACGGGATGTGCGGATCGTAATGGATCAGCACCTTGCCGATATCGAAGACGATGTGACGGATTTCGACGCTGCTCATCGGGTATTCCTCAGTTTCCCCGGCTATTCGGGCCGCCTTTGAAAGCGTGCGGTATAGCCTGTGCGATTGCTTTTTTCATGACGGTCGGCAGGGCCTGGGCCTCAAGCGAGGCCAGTGGCTCCCACCAGCCGTTTCCCGTTTTGTTCTCGTTGGCGACATTGGCCCGATACACCGACAAGCGCAACTCAAAATGCGTGAAAACGTGAGAGATTGTTCCGCAGGCTTCCCACGGTGCGGCAAAGGGCTGGGCGGAAATGCTGTTATCGCCATCGACCCGCGACGTCCACGGCGTGCCCGGCACTTCCGTCATGCCGCCGAGCAGGCCGGTCTCGCCCCGTTTCTGCAGATAGACAGAACCGTCGGTGCGGCTGGCGACGAAGGCGGCGCCTACGCGCAGCGGCTTTTCCTTCTTCGGCGCCTTCCGCGGAAAGGTTTCGGGATCCGCCGTTTTCAGGGCCAGACAGTTGCCGTTCAGCGGACAGAGCGCGCAGGCGGGCCGCTTCGGCGTGCAGATCGTCGCGCCAAGGTCCATCATCCCTTGCGCGAAATCGCCCGGCCGGTCCGCCGGCGTCATGTCCGCCACCAGCGCCCGCATCTGCGGCTTGGCCGCCGGAAGCGGCGTCTCGATCGCGTGCAGACGTGAAATCACCCGCTCGACATTGCCGTCGAGCACGGCGCTTTGCCGGTTGAAGGCGATGGCGGAGACGGCTGCGGCCGTATAGTCGCCGATACCCGGCAGCGCCTTCAAGCCCGCTTCTGTGTCGGGAAAGACCCCAAGGTGTTCGCGGGCCACGGCCTCGGCGCATTTCTTCAGGTTTCTCGCGCGGGCATAGTAGCCGAGACCGGCCCAGGCCTTCATCACGTCTTCGGTATCGGCCGATGCGAGATCGGTGACCTTCGGCCAGAGCGCCAGGAACTTTTGGAAATACGGTTTGACCGCCTGCACGGTGGTCTGTTGCAGCATCACTTCCGACAGCCAGACATGATAGGGATCGGCGGCCACGCCATCGCGCGCCATCGGCGGCGAGACGCGCCACGGCAGGTCACGGTGATGGCGGTCGTACCAGGAGAGAAGCCGTTTGGCCGCATCGGCCGGTTTCAGTGTCTGCTGCATCATTTGCCGGAAAGTTGGTTGGGGCCTATACTTGGCGGAGTGTTCGCCATCCTTCAAGGCGGATTCGCAACTCGAAAGATATCTGTTGAAACAACCTTATACCCGCAAGGGCGGCCGTCAGATCAGCGAGATCGCCAATGGCATGATCGATCCGGTGCTTGCCAAGCGCGCCGGGATCAACACGCTGTTGCTCGGTTCCTGGGATGAGATCGCCGGCGAGGATTTCGCTGATTGTACCCGGCCGGAAAAGATTGCCTGGCCGCGCCGCGCGTCGGAAGTGACGGGCGAGGGCGGCTATCAGCCGGGCGTCCTGACGATCGCCTGCGAAGGCGCGCGCGCCCTGTTTCTCACTCATGCGCAGGGCGAATTGATCCAGCGGATCAACGGCTTCTTCGGTTTTCCGGCGATCAGCCAGATGCGCATCGTCCAGAAGCCGGTATCTCCACCGCCAAAACCCTACCGCAAGCCGAGGCCCTTGACCGGCGCGCGGGCGAAGCATCTGGAAACACTGGTCGATGGCATCGAGAGTGAGGCGCTGAAGGCGGCACTGACGCGGCTCGGCACCGCAGTGCTCGCACCGCGAAAAAAATGACACGCACCACCAGCCGGTCACAATTGTTTGAACGTTGGTGAGCGACAGCCCCTTGTCGCTTCGAACAAGGCAAGTTATCGAATTTTCGACCGATTTCGTTTATCCCCTTACACAGGTGAAACCATGTCCCTTTCTGAACTGAGCCCATTCAAGCGCCTCCTGAGCGGCGTCGCCGTGGCCGCCATCGCTGTGACGCTCGCCGCCTGCAGCGACGAGAAGAAGGATGCGGCTGCCAGCACGCCAGCGGCGGAAACCACCGGCACGGTCGCCAAGACTGAAGTCAAGCCCGCCGATGGTGGCTCGATGATGGCCGCTGCCAGCACACAGGCAAAGCCGGTGGATGCCATCACGACAGCCTCCACCACGTCGTCTGCCGCAACGCCGGCAACGGCTGGGGCCGGCCAGACGCAGGTGGCGCAGGCCGCTGCCCCCGCAGCCAAGGTCGAGGTTCCGCAGTCGGAAGGCGAAGTCGATATCGCCAAGCTGATGGCGCCTGGCCCGCTGCCGGAAATGTCGGTCGGCAAGGCCGACGCCAAGGTGACGATCGTCGAATACATGTCGATGACCTGCCCGCATTGCGCCCGTTTCCACAACGAAACTTATGATGCTATCAAGGCCAAGTATGTCGATAGCGGCCAGGTTCGTTTCGTCCTGCGCGAATTCCCGTTCGATCCGCGCGCGGCTGCCGCCTTCATGCTGGCGCGCTGCGCCCCGGAAGGCCAGTATTTCCCGATGATTTCGATGCTGTTCAAGCAGCAGGAACAATGGGCCGCGGCACCCAACGGCCGCGATGCGCTGCTGCAGATGTCGAAACTCGCCGGTTTTACACAGGAGAGCTTCGAGGCCTGCTTGACGAACCAGAAACTTCTGGATGATGTGCAGGCAACGATGCAGAAGGGCGACAAGGAATTTGGCGTCAAGGCCACCCCGACCTTCTTCGTCAATGGCAAGAAGTATTCCGGAGAAATGTCGGTTGACACCATGTCGGCCCTTATCGACTCGATGCTCTGATCCCCAGCGTTTTGACCAAACGACCAGCGGGCGCATTCGTGCGCCCGTTTTTCTTTTTTTCTTCTCCCCTGCGGGGAGAAGTGCCGAGCATAGCGAGGCGATGAGGGGGAACCCCGGGCGCGGAACCACCCCCTCGTCCGGCCCTTCGGGCCACCTTCTCCCCGCTGGGGAGAAGAGGGGGCAAATCGCATGAAATTCACAAAACTCCGTCTTCTCGGCTTCAAGTCCTTCGTCGAACCCTCCGAATTCGTCATCGAGCGCGGTCTGACCGGCGTGGTCGGGCCGAACGGCTGCGGCAAGTCGAACCTGGTCGAGGCGCTGCGCTGGGTGATGGGGGAAAATTCCTACAAGAACATGCGCGCGTCGGGCATGGACGACGTGATCTTTTCAGGCTCCGGCAATCGTCCCGCCCGCAACACCGCCGAGGTCGGGCTTTACCTCGACAATTCGGATCGCACAGCACCTGCTGCCTTCAACGACAGCGACGAAATCCAGGTGACGCGGCGGATCGAGCGGGAAAATGGCTCGGTCTACCGCATCAACGGCAAGGAAGCCCGCGCCAAGGATGTGCAGCTTCTGTTTGCCGATGCCTCGACCGGCGCGCGTTCGCCGTCGATGGTCGGCCAGGGCCGGATCGGCGAGCTGATTGCCGCAAAGCCGCAGGCACGGCGTCAGCTGCTTGAAGAGGCGGCCGGCATTTCCGGGCTGCATTCGCGCCGCCACGAGGCCGAGTTGCGGCTGAGAGGCGCCGAGACCAATCTCGAACGGCTGGAGGACGTCACCTCGCAGCTCGAAAGCCAGATCGAAAGTTTAAAACGCCAGTCGCGTCAGGCCAATCGCTTCAAGATGCTGTCGGCCGATATCCGCCGCCATGAGGCGATGCTTCTGCATATCCGCTGGGTGCAGGCCAAGGAAGCCGAGGGCGAGGCCGACAGCCATCTGAACCAGGCGACATCGCTGGTGGCCGAAAAGGCGCAAGCCCAGATGGAAGCGGCAAAGGCACAGGCGATCGCCAGCCTGAAACTGCCGGAACTGCGCGAGGCGGAAGCCCGGGCGGCCGCTGCCCTGCAGCGGCTGCAGATCGCCAAATCGCAGCTTGAGGAAGACGCTGGCCGGATCCTGCGCCGCCGCGATGAACTGCAGCGGCGCCTGTCGCAGTTGCGCGAGGATATTGTTCGCGAGGAGCGGATGGTCGCCGACAATGCCGGTATTCTGGCGCGGCTGGACGAGGAAGAGAGCGAGCTTGCCGATATGCTCGCCGAGGCAGGCGAGCGTGCCGAGGAAGCCCGCGAGCGGCTGGCCGATACAAGCGAGAAACTGTCAGAAAGCGAACGGCAGCTTGGTTTGTTGACTGCCGAAAAGGCCGAAGCGCAGGCATCGCGCAACCAGCTTGAAAAAACCATTCGGGATCTCAGCGAACGGCAGGCGCGTCTTGCCCGCCAGCTGTCCGACCAGAACCGCGATCTCGACGAGCTCGACCGGCAGATTTCGACGCTGCCTGACCCTGCGGAAAAGCAGGAGGAAGTCGAAGCCGCCGAATCCGCGCTTGAGCAGGCGGAAAATGCCGTGGCCGATATCGAGGAGGCGTTGGCTGCTGCCCGGCAGGCCGAAGTCGCCGCCCGCCCGCCCGTCGATGCCGCCCGCTCGCGGGCAAACGGTATCGAGACCGAGGCTCGCACCATCCGGCGCATGCTGGAAGCCTCCGCCGTTCAGGGCGCTGCCCCGCCTGTGGTCGACGACGTGAAGGTCGATCGTGGTTTCGAGACGGCATTGGGTGCAGCACTTGGCGAAGATCTGGAATCGCCGCTCGACCCGAGTGCGCCCGCCCATTGGCGTATACCGGGCGATGCGTCCGGCGATCCGCAATTGCCCGATGACGCCACGCCGCTGACGCAGCATGTGCGGGCGCCAAAAGCGCTGGATCGCGGCCTGCGCCAGATTGGTATCGTTGCCGACGACACGACGGCGGCGCGTCTGCAGCCACTGTTGAAGGCGGGCCAGAGGCTGGTAACCCGTGACGGCGCTGTCTGGCGTTGGGACGGCCATGTCACCGGCGCCGATGCGCCGAGTGCTGCAGCTTTGCGGCTGGCGCAGAAAAACCGCCTTGCAGAACTTGAAGGCGAGCTCACCGATGCCCGCGATCAGCTGGCCGCGCGCGAAGCCGAGCTTGCCACTGCTGCGGCCCGTATCCGCGCCGAGGACGAGCGCCTGCGCCTGTCGCGCGAGACCCAGCGCATGGTGGTGCGGAAGCTTGCCGAAGCCCGCGATGCGCTGGCGGCTGCCGAGCGCGCATCCGGCGATCTCGTCCGCCGCCGCGCGGTTCTGGCCGAAACCTCGAGCCAGCTTTCCCTGCAGGTCGAGGAGATCGGCGAACAGATGGAAGCTGCTCGCGAGGCGCTGGAGGATGCCCCCGACGTTGCCGGGCTGGAACAGAAGCTCAACAGCCAGATGACCATGGTCGCGACCGACCGGGCACTGGTCGCCGAGGCGCGCGCCATCAATGATGGCCTTGCCCGCGAAAACGAAGCCCGCGAACGCCGCATCCGTGCGATCGCTGCCGAGCGGCAGACCTGGAACACGCGCGCGGCCAGCGCGCAAGAGCATATCGAGACCCTGCGCGAGCGCGAAAGCGAGGCACGCGAGGAGGTCGAGGAACTGCTCGAGGCCCCCGACGAATTCGACGAGAAGCGCCGGGCGCTGATGAACGAACTGTCGAAGGCCGAAGAGGCGCGGCGTCAGGCGGCAGACGTGCTGGCGGTTGCCGAAACACGCCAGCGCGATGCCGATCGCATCGCCGTCACCGCCTTGTCGGAACTTGCGGAAACCCGCGAAAAACGGGGCCGTGCCGAAGAGCGGCTGGTATCCGCGCGCGAAAAGCGGCTCGAAGGCGAAGCGCGCATCCGCGAAGTGCTGAATTGCGCCCCGCACGAGGTGATGCGGCTGACCGGCCTTGCCGCCGATGCCGATCTGCCGGATGTCCGCCAGATCGAGCGCGAGCTCGACCGCCTGAAGATCGAGCGTGAGCGTCTTGGCGCCGTCAACTTGCGCGCCGAAGAAGAGCAGAAGGAACTGTCCGACAAGCTCGATGCCATGCTGAAGGAACGTGAGGACGTCATCGACGCGATCCGCAAGCTGCGCTCGGCGATCCAGAACCTCAATCGCGAAGGCCGTGAACGGCTGCTGGCTGCATTCGACGTGGTCAACGTCCAGTTCCAGCGGCTGTTCACCCACCTGTTCGGCGGCGGCACGGCCGAGCTGCAGCTGATCGAGAGCGACGATCCGCTTGATGCCGGCCTTGAAATCCTCGCCCGCCCGCCCGGCAAGAAGCCGCAGACGATGACGCTATTGTCAGGTGGCGAGCAGGCGCTGACGGCGATGGCGCTGATCTTTGCGGTGTTCCTCACCAACCCGGCGCCGATCTGCGTGCTCGACGAAGTCGATGCGCCGCTCGACGACCACAATGTCGAGCGCTACTGCAACCTGATGGACGAAATGGCCGCCTCGACCGAGACCCGCTTCGTCATCATCACCCATAATCCGATCACCATGGCCCGCATGAGCCGCCTGTTCGGCGTCACCATGGCCGAACAGGGCGTCTCCCAACTGGTCTCCGTCGACCTGCAGACGGCGGAACAGCTGCGCGAAGCGGTTTGAGAGTTCCGGTAAGAAAATCTTTCATATCTAAGCGCACACTTTTCGCCGGTAGCCTTGTCCAAGGGGACGCCGGGTCGCCGGAGGGGATGAGTCTTGACGGATTTCACGGGCGCAGATGCACTGATGCTGCTGGGAGCCGTTCCCGTGGCGTCGCTGTGCGTCAATGCGGGCGGCGTTATCGTCTTTGCCAATGAGGCGGTAAGGGCGATGTCCGGTGCAGGCGCTGCTCTTGCGCGAACGCCGGTGTCGCGCCTTTTGCCGGAATGGCATGCCGTTTCCAACGCTTCTGCAAAATCTTTTCGCCGCGAAACACTGCTTCTGCGCGGCGATGGCAGCGTCATTCCTGTCGAACTCTCGGTCGTGCGGTTCGGCGGTGACATGGCCGGTATCGTCATCCGCGATCTCATCGACGAACAGTCGATGGAAAAGATGCGGCTCGAACTCGAGCGGCAAAACGATGAGGCTTTGCTTGAAGCGAGGGCAGCGCACCGGCGCCTCGGCTTCTTCATCGACATGCTGCCGCAGGCGGCTTGCGTCTTCGATGCCCAGGATCGCTACATTCTCTGGAACGAGAAATATGCGGCGCTCTATCCGGAAATCGCCGGGTATTTGCGCCCTGGCATTCCATTCCGGGAAATTCTGGAGATCAGCCTTGCCAGTGGCGAGATGCCTGAAATGGTTGCCGATCCGGAAAACTGGATCGAGGAGCGGATGAAGAAGCACAGGCTGCAAGTTTCCCAGGAAGAGCAGATGCTGCGCGATGGCCGCTGGCTGCGCCATGACGACCGCCGCACGCCGGATGGCGGCGCCATCGGCATGCGCATCGACATCACCGACCTCAAGCGCCGCGAGGAATCGTTCCGGCTGCTGTTCGATGCCAACCCGATGCCGATGATGGTTTGCGATGCCGTCAGCCTCGATATTCTTGCGGTCAATAACGCAGCCGTGACGCTCTATGGTTTTTCAGCCGAGGCGATGCGGCAAAAGCGCGTCACCGATTTTCATGCCGCCGGCGAGGGCGAGCGGCTTGGCGCCACGCTGCGCGGGCTTGAGGGCGATTGCGAGGCGCGCACGGTCTGGCATCAGAAGGCGGAAGATGGCACCGAACACCATGTGCTGATCTATGTGCGCATCATCAACGAGGGGCCGTCGCGGCGGCTGCTTTTGACGATTGCCGATGTCAGCGACCGCATCCGCGCCGAGGCGCATGCCACCCATCTTGCCCATCACGATCCGCTGACCGGCCTGCCGAACCGCATGCAGTTTCGCCAGAAACTCGAAACCGCACTGGAAAGGGCGGCGCGGGACGGGCAGGAGCTGGCGGTGCATTACCTTGATCTCGACGGCTTCAAGCCGGTCAACGATACCTTTGGCCACGCGGCCGGCGATTTGCTGCTGAAACTGGTCGCCGAGCGGCTGAAAGCCGTGCTGCGCAATGGCGATCTGGTTGCCCGGCTGGGGGGCGATGAATTCGCCATTCTCCAGCATGCCTCCGCCGCTGATGTCGCCGATATCGCCGACCGCTGCATCCTAGCTCTGGGAAAACCCTTCGGCATTGCCAACAGCCAGATCGGTATCAGCGTCAGCATTGGCATTGCCGTTGCGCCTGAAAACGGCTTTGATCCCGACGAATTGATGAGCGCCGCCGATAGCGCCCTTTATCAGGCAAAAGCCTCCGGCAAGAGCACGTGGCGCCGCAGTCGCACCACCGCCTGAACCGTCTTTCCACTTTTGTGACAGTTTTCTTCCGTTTTTGCTGCAATGCAGCATAATTCCGCCGCCGGTGCATTTTAAAGCCGGAAAGGATACTGTAACCTCCGGTGGGAGCCGTATGGGTGGAGAAATGGCATGACAAAGTGGGTTTATACCTTCGGCGGGGGAGAAGCCGAAGGAAGTGCGGGCGATCGTGATCTTCTGGGCGGCAAGGGGGCCAACCTGGCGGAGATGTGTAATCTCGGCCTGCCGGTGCCACCTGGCCTGACGATCATCACCGAGGCCTGCGGCAAATATTATGCCGATGGCCGCAGCATTCCCGACGAATTGAAGGTGCAGGTCTCGGCCGGTCTTGAGAAAATGCAGGCGACCACCGGTCGCGTGTTCGGCGATATCGAGCGGCCTCTGCTGCTGTCGGTCCGTTCCGGCGCCCGCGCCTCGATGCCGGGCATGATGGATACCGTGCTCAATCTCGGCCTGAATGACGTAACCGTGCAGGCGCTAGGCCACGATGCCGGTGACGCCCGGTTTGCCTGGGACAGCTATCGCCGTTTCATCCAGATGTATGCCGATGTGGTCATGGGGCTGGATCATGAAGTGTTCGAGGAAATTCTCGAAGACGAGAAGGGCCGTCTCGGCCACGAACAGGATACCGAGATTTCCGCCGTCGAATGGCAACACATCATCGCGCATTACAAGCGGGTGATCGAGGAGGAACTCGGCGAAGCTTTTCCGCAGGATCCAGAAGTCCAGCTCTGGGGCGCGATCGGCGCCGTCTTTTCCAGCTGGATGAACCCGCGCGCCATCACCTACCGCCATCTGCACAACATCCCCGCCGCCTGGGGTACCGCCGTCAACGTGCAGGCCATGGTGTTCGGCAATCTCGGCAATACATCCGCAACCGGCGTTGCCTTCACCCGCAATCCCTCGACCGGCGAGAACGAACTTTACGGCGAATTCCTCGTCAATGCGCAGGGCGAGGATGTGGTTGCCGGTATCCGCACGCCGCAGAACATCACCGAAGCCGCCCGCATCGCGTCGGGCTCCGACAAGCCATCGCTGGAAAAGCTGATGCCGGACGCGTTCGAGGAATTCCGGGCGATCTGTGACCGGCTGGAAGGCCATTACCGCGACATGCAGGATCTCGAATTCACCATCGAGCGCGGCAAGCTCTGGATGCTGCAAACCCGCTCCGGCAAACGCACGGCCAAGGCAGCGCTCCGGATCGCCGTCGATATGGCTGAAGCCCGCACGATCACGCAGGACCAGGCCGTCGCTCGCATCGACCCGTCTTCCCTCGATCAACTGCTGCACCCGACCATCGATCCGCGTGCCCGCCGCGATATCATCGGCTCCGGTCTTCCGGCTTCGCCAGGGGCTGCGACCGGCGAAATCGTCTTCACCTCGGAAGAGGCGGTGCTGGCCAACAAGGAAGGCCGCAAGGTCATTCTGGTCCGCGTCGAAACCAGCCCGGAAGACATTCACGGCATGCATGCGGCCGAAGGCATCCTGACCTGTCGTGGTGGCATGACCAGCCATGCGGCGGTGGTTGCCCGCGGCATGGGCATCCCTTGCGTCTCCGGCGCGGGCAACCTGCGTGTCGATGCCCGTAACGAACTGTTGATCGCTGCCGGCATGACGCTGGTGAAGGGCGAGGTGATCACCATCGACGGCTCGTCCGGCCAGGTGCTGAAGGGCGAAATCCCGATGCTGCAGCCGGAACTTTCGGGTGACTTCGGCAAGATCATGGCCTGGGCCGATGCCAGCCGCCGCATGACGGTGCGGACCAATGCCGAAACCCCGGCCGATGCCCGCGCTGCCCGCTCCTTCGGCGCCGAAGGGATCGGTCTGTGCCGCACCGAGCATATGTTCTTTGAGGGGGAGCGCATCAATGTCATGCGCGAAATGATCCTCGCCGCCGATGAAGCGGGGCGGCGCATGTCGCTCGCCAAACTGTTGCCGATGCAGCGCTCCGATTTTGCCGAGCTGTTTTCGATCATGCACGGCCTGCCGGTCACGATCCGCCTGCTCGATCCGCCCTTGCACGAGTTCCTGCCGAAGACCGACGAAGAGATCGACGACGTCTCGGCGGTTCTCGGTATGAAGTCCAACGAGTTGCGCGAGCGCGTCGATGCGCTGCACGAGTTCAATCCGATGCTCGGTCATCGCGGCTGCCGGCTGGCGATTTCCTATCCGGAGATTGCCGAGATGCAGGCAAGAGCCATCTTCGAAGCGGCTGTCGAGGCCGCCCGCGAGACCGGCGCGCCCGTCGTTCCCGAAATCATGGTGCCGCTGGTCGGCCTGAAATCCGAGCTGGATTACGTCAAGGCCTGCATCGATGCGGTGGCAAAAGAAGTCATTGGTGAATCCGGTATCGAGATCGACTATCTCGTCGGCACGATGATCGAGTTGCCGCGCGCAGCCCTTCGCGCCCATGTCATCGCCGAAAGCGCCGACTTCTTTTCCTTCGGCACCAACGACCTGACGCAGACCACCTTCGGCATCTCGCGCGACGATGCGGCCCAGTTCCTCAATACCTATATCCAGAAGGGTATCGTCGAGAAGGACCCGTTCGTCTCGCTCGATTTCGATGGCGTCGGCGAACTCATCCAGATCGCCGCCGAGCGCGGCCGCCGCACCAAGAACGGCCTGAAGCTCGGCATCTGCGGCGAACACGGCGGCGACCCCGCCTCAATCCGCTTCTGCGAGGAAACAGGCCTCGACTATGTCTCCTGCTCGCCCTTCCGCGTGCCGATCGCACGATTGGCTGCCGCCCAGGCAGCGATCAACGGCAAGGGCTGAGCGCGGCGGTTTTAAACTGTCCGGCAAGCGGTAACTCGCCGGACAGTTCGTTTCCTACCGGTCGATGAAATCCCGCACCGCCTTGTTGTACCCTTCCGGGTCCTGCAGCATGGCGAAATGGCTGGCGTCCTTGAGGATGATCAGTTCGGCGCCGGGGATGGTTTTTGCCAGGTAATCCGTATGCTCCCGGCTGATCGCCTCGTCGTGGTCGCCGAGAACGATGGCGGTCGGCGTCGTGATCTTCTTCAGGTCGTCGTCGCTCCAGTTGGGCTGGCTTGCCCACATGTTGCTGATCTGGGTGACGAAGGCGTCATATTCGGCCGGTGTCGGCGAAATCTTCTTGTAAACCTCGCCTGCCTTTTCGATGTAGGTGGCGAAGGTCTTGTTTTCCATCACGGTCGGGATGACGCCATCGATCTTGGAATTGGCAGCCTGAGCAAACAGTTTGGTCAGACGCTCCGGGTGATGGATGGCGATATCGAGGCCGATAATGCCGCCATCGCTCCAGCCGACAATCGCCGTCTTCTCGATCTTCAGGTAATCAAGCAGCGCCAGATAATCCGACGACATCAGATCGTAGCTATAGGGATCGGCATTGCGCGTCGAGCGTCCATGCCCACGGCTTTCAGCAACGATGACGGTATGATCCTTGGAAAGATCGGCAACCTGTGCGCCCCAGACGTCGGCATAGCCGAGGCCGCCGTGGATGAGCAGCACCGGCGGGCCGGAGCCGTAGACGGCGTAGTACATGTCGATGCCGTTGACCGGCGCCGTGCCGGTTTTATCCGCCTTCGGCATCGGGGCGGGGGCAGGCAGTTGCTGCCACCGTTCAGCGGCCAGTGCCGGCGCGGCGGCGAAGAGGAAGAGGGCGCAGATTACTTTCAGCACGGCTTTCATGAGAAATCTCCCGATCGTTGACGCGCCATCATAGGCGGCAATTGCCGTTGCCAAAGCAAAAGCCAGCGCCATTTCGCGCCGAATCGGAAATTTCCTTGCGGAAAGTGAAGGCGCTACGCCATCACCGGACGATGACGGGCCTATTCCAGCCCCACATCATCGGGTCATTGTTGTATCTGAGCGACCGCGATTCAGCGCGGCGGTCGAGATCAATGCGTTGCAGGCAGGTGGCAAGCGCGTCGGTGCCGCGGCGGAAGCCGTAGGACAGGCAGGTTTTTTCATCGGCGGCGCGGCGTTCTTGCGGCGTCAATGTGGTGCAACCGCCAAGGATTGCGCCAAGGGCGACAAGCGACAGGATCTTCCGGATAGACATGCTGAGACCTTGAATCGATTGCAGATTTTCATCTGTCTATCAGATGCGTTGCAATACATCCACAAAGGCTTCGGCGAAATTCTTCAGGTCCGCCGTCGTCTCGTCCGGCTCCTCGAGGCGGATCGTGTTGCCGCCGGCCTCCAGGCAGGCAAAGATCGTTGCCATGACGGCGCTGCCGTCTTTCGGAATGCGCAACACCGCGATGCGATCGCAATCGGCGACCAGACCGGAGGCGGGCAGCTCGAACAGCAGCGCGCCATCGATGGCGGCAGCGGCGGCGCGGACATGGGCGGCAAAACCTTCCGGACCGGTGGTAAAGCCATCCAGCGACAGTTCGAGTTCGAGCAGTTCCATGGTCAGGCTGGTGTCGGATACCGGCATCGCGGTTTGCGTAACCGATGCCAGCGTGTTCATTTCGGATGATAGCATGCTCACTCTCCTTTCAAGCCGCCGGAAGACGGGTCTTCCTGCGCACCTGGAAATTCCGATGTGTGTGCAAACCGGTCCAACGCCGCATGAACCGGGAAAACACGGCTGATCCCCATCTTTAAGACATGATCAAGGAGAATGGCGAATTTGCGGCATGTTAGAAGTTGCCGATGTTTGAGCGCCATTGCCCGGCCTGTTTCCGCGTCTCCACCGCCGTTCGGGCGAAAACCTCTTCACACCTTTCGTCATCATGCTCTAAACAGGAGGGACGGTTGCCGTGTCCGGCCAAGGGATTGATTCTGCCAGATGATGATCAAGTATGAGCGCCCCACATCCGTTGCCGCCCGCTGGGCGCGCCGGATCGCCCGCTTTGCTTTCGGTCTCTTTATCGGGGCCTTGCTGGCGCATCGCTTCGGCCCGCTCGTCACGCCGCATTTCGCCGCACTGATTGCCTTGTCGGCGGGCCTTGCCGTTCTTGCGGTGCTGCTGGCGATTGCCGGTTTCGTCCGGTTCTGGCAGGTCGCAGCCGTCGGCGGTATTGCCTCGTTCGTGGCCCTGCTATACGCGGCCGTTCCGATCGGTGCTGCCGGCTTTGCGCTGGGCGAATATTTCTCCAAGCCGGCGATCTACGATGTCAGCACCGACACGGTGACGCCGCCGCCCTGGATCAAGCCCCCGGATGCACAGCAGGGATGGCTCAAACGCCCGGCCGAGGTGACGGCGGCGGACCGCGAAGCGCAGGTTCTCGCCTATCCGGCGCTGACCGGCCGCCGCTACGACGGTGCGCTCGACCGCGTCTTTCAGGGGGTAAAGACCGTTGCGGAACAGACCGGCATAACCATCGTTGCGCAGGAAGGCGTCGAAAATGCCGAGGCCGATCTCGAGGACATGGCCGTCAAACCGGCCGATGCCGCCCCGGCCGATAGCGATCCCGATGATGTGCCGATCCCGCTGTCGCGGCCGGAAGCCGTCACCGGTGAGCTGCCGCCCGGCCGCCGCTCCTCCGATATCCTGCTGCAGGGCGAATGGCGCACGCTGATCGTCGGCCTGCGTTTCGACGTGCTGATCAGGCTGCGCGAAGAGGCCGAAACCACCTTCGTCGACATGCGCGTCGCCTCGCGCTACGGCGGCCATGATCTCGGCCTCGGTGCCGCTTTCGCCGACCAGTTCCTGCATGCGCTCGATGCCGAACTTTTGGGGATTGCCGGGGATTGATCCAGGCCGTCAGCCGGGCGCTGCGGCGAAACAGCTGGTGATCCAGGTCGCTAAAGCCGATGCCTCCGGGGACAGTTGACTGAAGTCGCGCGCCACCAGGAAGTAGGCGCCATGCGGAATCGAGATGTCGAACGGCTGGACAATGCGGCCGGCATCGAGATCGTCGCGCGTCAGGGCTGTATCGACAAGCGCCACTCCATGGCCACGAAGCGCCGCCTGCAGCGTCAGCGATCCATCGGCAAAAATTGGCCCGCGCATCACCTCTGCTCCCGGCGCCAGTCCGGCAGCAGAAAACCAGCGCGCCCAGACATCGCGAGTTTCCTCATGCAGCAGCGTATATGCCAGAAGGTCAGCGGGTACTTTGAAGACAGTTCCTTCTCTGGCAATCTCCGGCGACACCGCCGGAACCATGGTGATATCGCAGAGATGGCGGGCCTGCGCACGCGGCCACGCGCTGACCGTCGTGCTGTAGCGGATGGTAAGTTCCGCCGTATCGCTGCGAAACTCGACAAGCCTAGCCTCGGATTCGACAGACACGTCGATCTGAGGATGCAATGCGCGAAAATCCGCCAGATGCGGCACCAGCCAGCAACCGGCGAAGCAGGGCTCGGCATTGACAGTCAACAACGTTGCGGGCTTGGTGGCCCTTACTTCCTCCAGCCGGGCGTCGATCGTGTCGAAGGCGGTGGCCAATGTTTCGAGCAGCCGCGCCCCCTCGGCACTCAGACGCACCTTCCGGTGATGCCGCGTAAACAGCGCCGTGCCCAAAAGCGTCTCCAGCTCGCGCACCTGCCTGCTGATCGCGGCTTGCGAGACGAACAGTTCTTCTGCGGCCTGTGTAAAGCTCTCCAGCCTTCCAGCCGCTTCAAAACTGCGCAGGGCGGTCAAGGGTAAACGTCCGCGTTTCATTGCATAACCTCAAGTCATCCGAAGGCGACAATAAGCTCGTTTGTCAGCCATGGGCAAGGGGCGCATCCTTGGCGCATCGATAGTTTTGGAAGGACGATGCGATGGGCGCGATCCTCAAACTCTGGACGGACGTCATTCTGCTCCTGACCCTGCAATACGACATCGGCCGCAAGCCATTTCTTGGCGACGGCAGCGCCGAACGGTTCACCCGGTCTCCGGACGAAGCCAGCCGGTATAGCGAACGATCAGGCCGGTCAGCGGACTGGTGATCTCGACATGAAAATGGAAGATGCTGCCAGCCTATGCAAGGAACCGGGCGCGATGTTCCGGCGCCGGCACGAAGCAGGCGTTGCGGCGGCCGGCGATCCGGTAGCGGTTGCGCGCCACCAGTTCGTAGAGTGGATCGCGCAATCCCCTGGGTATCATCCGCAAGGCACCGGCGAGCGTCCAGGGAAAGCCGAGCCCGGCGGCCATGCGCAACGATCCCTCCGATTTCAGATAGGCGCTGCCATCCTCGATCAGGATGTTGGTCTCATAGTCACGGCTGTAGAGGCCATAGTGACGGTAGAGCGCCTCGCCGAGTGGCGATTGTGCCGTGATGAAGCGGTAGCGGCCCTGCTTGTCGTGGCGCAGCACGAAATTCACCCAGCCGGAGCAGAAGATGCACGCGCCGTCGAAGACGATGATCGGATGATCATCGGCAAAATCCGCAACGGCCGGATCGTCGCGATAGCTGTAGGCTTGCGGCTGTTGCATCAGCTCGCACCGCCGGGGGCAATCCGAAAGGCGCCGGTGAGCGAGGGCGGTCCATCGGTCTCGACCTGGCCGCGCTCGATCAGGTCCTCGAGATGGGCAAACACCGAAAGTGCGGCGGCGCCATGCAAGCGCGGATCGGTGGTCGCATAGATCACCTTCACCATGTCGGGGATAAACGTGTCACCGGCCCGCACCCGCTCCAGCACGGCGCGCTCGCGCATTCGCCGGTGGGCGCGCAGGCCACGCAGGAATGCGGCAGGCGCGTTGACCGGGCCGCCATGGCCGGGCAGGTAGAGCCGGTCGTCACGGCCAAGCAGTTTTTCCAGCGAGGCCATGTAATCGGTCATCGATCCATCCGGTGGCGCGACGATCGAGGTTGCCCAAGCCATGACATGATCGGCCGAAAAGACGATGCCGGTCTCGTCCGGACTGCCAAGCGCAAATGCCGCGTGGTTGGCGGTATGTCCAGGCGTCAGAAGCGTGGTCAGCGCCCAGCCGTCGCCCTCGATCCGGTCGCCATCGGCAAGCGCGATGTCGGGCGAAAAATCCATGTCCGAGCTTTCCGCAAACGGATTGATCTCGCCGGCATGCAGCAGCCGTGCCGCCCGGTGCGGCCCCTCGGCAACGATCAGCGCGCCGGTCTCAGCCTTCAGCCGTCGGGCAAGCGGCGAGTGGTCGCGATGCGTGTGGCTGACCGCAATATGGGTGACCTCGCGGCCTTTCAGCGCCGCCATCAGCGCCTGAAAATGCGCCTCGTCTTCCGGTCCGGGATCGATCACCGCGACAGACCTGCCGCCAACGATATAGCTGTTGGTGCCATGGAAGGTGAAGGGGCCGGGATTGTTGACGGTGATGCGCTGCACGCCGTGCGCCACCGTTACCGCCTCGCCATGCGCGGGCTTGAAATCGAGATCGAAATCGGGACCGTCCATGCGCCGTCTCTTCACTTGTACTCGACTTCGATGAACGACATGAAATCCTTTCCGGCATTGACGACATTGTGCTCGACGCCGGCCTCGCGCCGGTAGGCCTGCCCCTTGGCAATATCCACCCGCCGCTCGCCGCCGGGCTCTTCGAGAAGAAACCGGCAATCCGTCATCGGGATGACTACATAACCCATGCCATGCACATGATGCCCGGTATCGGCCCCCGGCTCGAAATCCCAGCGGGTAATCCTGACCACGTTATCATCGAGAAGAACGGTTGGCTTGGCAGGCGGACGGGCACGAAAAATGCTCATGAGGGTCTCCGGGTTTGCGACCCGACCCTAGCCTAGAAAACCGATGACAGAAACGCATTTCCAATACTGGCTTACGCCTTTTGAGGGCCGGCGCCGCATTGCGAAAAATCGCCCAATGCCTCCGTACCGTTGCCCCTCACCCTA
>UCNE01000006.1 GCA_900473685.1 Hyphomicrobiales bacterium | reverse complement strand
CTTATCCGCCAGGCCTTCCAATCCGGCGGGGTTTGGCCCTGGACCGTCCAAGGACGGTGTGACCACCCGGCACGCCCGGTTCATTCACGAACCGGAGGAGAACCACCTTTCACGCAGCCCCGGGGATTTCGCGCGCGTTTCGCCAAACCATCCGGGCACCGGCCCCACCTCGCCGGCAACGCAAACCGGTGTATCCGTGATGGGACGGCAAGAAGTATGACACGGGTTTTCAGGGCGGGGATTTGCGGGGATGATTTTTTTGGATCGATTTGGTGGCTTTGTTCCCGAAGTAAACCTTTTATTACGCAGTAGAAGATTACTGGAAGCTAACTTAGGCTATTTTAATGTAAATAAATCCGAATGTATGTCGGGCAGCGTTTCAACGCGATTACTAATTACAAAAGCGCTACCCGCCCAATCAACGTCAAATCGACCAAGCTTGCTCACAAGCTTCCTGCGTTCGGCCATCGACTGAAGTGCAGAAAGCGCCTGATCTTTTGTCGTCGTGATACCAAACATCTTTCCGCCCGTTGCGGTTAGGTATCCAAATAGCCAGCCAACGAGCACGGAGCCGTACGTACGATTGGGGTGGATTCCAGCATAATTGGTATACATGATACCAAACCGATCCCGAGCCCCATGCCAATTCTCATTTTTCTCTTGCGATCAAGCGCGCGCTGTATGTCGGCACACAAAGCATCCACAGCTTCACGGTCTTCCAGCTGCTTAGCGGCTAATTCTGCACTTAAAGAGGTCGCCTGCCGGTCTTTTTCTTCTTGGATGCCTGCAATCTGTTTGTTGGCTTGTTCCAAACGCTTCTTTCCTTCCGCTTCCACTTTTTTCAGAGATTCGCGTCCTTTCAGGCGTTCCTCTTCCAAATGCGGGTGCAGCATCTCTTGCCAAAGGAGAGGAAGATTCTCTTTAGTGACGACATTGGTCACACCAAGTGTCTTGTCCATAAGCGCTTGTGCGCTGCGGTCTTGTGAGATCAGCAAATCGAGTTGACGGGTCTGGTCCTCGTCCCCCAATGCATCGGTAAGGCGCTTTACTGCCTCAACTACACCCGGGCGAATCGCTAGTACATGTTCGCAACTCGCAAGTAGCATCCGCTTTGGAATATTAAGATCGCCAGCACCCATGCCAGTGCGAAGCCACATCGCCGTTGCCAGTACCCTGCGATGAACCACTGGTGGCACCGTTTCGTCATTAGACGAGGTCATTTGGGCAGATATCCGACGAACGATCTGTGCGAGGAGGCCATTTCTGGTCAGCGCAACCGCTTGGGACTTGAAGATGTCGCTGTTCGTTCTGCCTCGCCGTTGTCTTACGACGAAAGCAGTGACGTCAGCGTCGTGCTGTCGCGCGCGCGGATTTTCGGCGAAACTCAACTCACTGTATAAGTCCTGCCAATGCTCTTTTGTAAAGTATTGGTGCTCGGATGGCGTTTGGTCCATCGTTCTGTAGGCGGATTTAACGCCTTGTTTTTCCAGCAATGAAGATGGGTTCCGAGAGACTTCAATTACATACTCCCTTAAGACTTCACGCCTTAGCATTGCTTGCGCGGTTGGGCCTGTAGGTCGCGGGTTTTTTAAGACCGCCTGTAAGCTGTTTTTTATTTCCTCGATACTCTGCCCAAAAATCCGAACTGAAGCGCCGATCCGAATGAGTTCTGCGATAATAGGGGCAGTATTTTCACGCGCGGACTTGCCAGAAACACCGAGAAGCTCCATTGCTACCGGTGCGTCAAGATAGACGATAAGATCGGTTTTATCTACGGAAGTTACTGGTTTTACAAAATCCTGAACTACTTCGGTCAGCAGTCCGATTGCCGCGATACGCGACAATACCTCTGCGCTACCTTTGTCTTCCTCAATGGCATGTTTTACGAAGCGGGCACATAGGAATTTCTCCTCATCGCGAAGGGAGGTTGTATTGGGAACATCAACAAACTGTCGAATCTTTCCTGTCGCATCCGATTTAAGGCCGGATTTGAACTCGATACTCTTTTCGCTAAACGCTTCTACGTAGAGGAGCCATTCAACGAGGATATCCTCAAACTCCTCTACTTCTCTTGGAATGGCTGTGAGCGGTGAAAGGTTCTCTGAGAAGGTCTTAAATTGAATGGCAATTCGGCGTAACTCAGCTTCAACCGTTTGCGTTGACTCGTCGGAGTTACCTTGATCCGCCATTTGGATCGTGTAGCTGGTATCCCTAGTTCCAGCGATGTCAGCAGTAATCCAACCTTGACGTTCCAAATAGGGAACAAATGCCTCAACGAGATCAGAGTTGAAGTTCCACTTGTAAGTTTCCCGAACAGATGACGCGATGACATCGGGATCAAGTTTGCTTCCATTATATTGACGTAAGATTGGATCAAAAAAGGGCAGTATCCCTTCCAACAAACTTCCACTGTCGCTCCCCAGCGCTGTCAATGCACCATAGATGCGGACTGCAGAGCGAGTAAGTTGTTTTGTCATGACGAACTGAGCTGCCTGTTTTGGAGTTGCTAAGACTTAATACTACCATTAGCTGAACCAAGTTTGCATATCTAGCGCGATCGCGTATCGAGTTCGTTTGGAGCAGCGCTACAAACGCGAAGTGGCCAGGAGGGGACCATCTTTCGTCCCCTCACCCCTCAATCTCCTCCCTTAACATCTCCAGCTCCAGCCATTCCTCTTCCATCTTGGTGATCGAGGCCCGCAGCTTTTCAAGCTCTGAAGCCAGCGTCGAAAACCGGGTGGGGTTCTTGGAAAACAAATTCGGGTCGGCCATTTCCTTTTCGTATTTGGCGATCTGGGCTTCGGCTTTTTCCATTTCCTTCGGCAGGTTTTCCAGGGCGAATTTCTGTTTGAAGGAGAGTTTGCCCTTGCCGGTCTTGGGGGCGGAGGACGAGCCGTTGTCGCTGGTGGATTTGGCTTTTTCGGCTTTTTCCGTGCGCTTCTTTTCGTCGGCGGCACCTTTGCGCTGCGCCATCATGTCGGAATAGCCGCCGGCATATTCGATCCAGCGGCCATCAGGCGCGTCCGGATTGGCCGGCGCGATGGTCGAGGTGACGGTGCGGTCGAGGAAATCGCGGTCGTGGGAAACGAGGATGACGGTGCCGGAAAAGCCTGCGACGATTTCCTGCAGCAGGTCGAGCGTTTCGATATCGAGATCGTTGGTCGGTTCGTCGAGGATCAACAGGTTGGTCGGGCGCGACAGGATGCGGGCCAGCATCAGCCGGGCGCGTTCGCCGCCGGAGAGATTCTTGATCGGGGTGCGCGCCTGTTCGGGCTGGAACAGGAATTCCTTCATATAGCCGGTGACATGGCGCTGCTCGCCGTTAACAAGCAGATTGTCGCCGCGGCCGTCGGTGAGGTAATGGGCCAGCGTGTCCTCGAGGTTCAGGTCCTCGCGGCGCTGGTCGAGCGTGGCGATCTCGAGGTTTGTGCCGAGCTTGACCCAGCCGCTGTCGGGCTTGATCTGGCCGGTCAGCATCTTCAGAAGCGTCGTCTTGCCCGCACCATTCGGGCCGACGAGGCCGATGCAATCGCTGCGATGGACGCGGATCGAGAAGGGGGCGACGATGGTGCGCTCGCCATAGGTTTTTGTGATCTGATCGGCCTCGATCACCAGCTTGCCGGATTCGCGGGCATCGGAAACGGTGGCCTGCACCGAGCCTTGCGGGCCATTATGGCCGCGATGCTTGGCGCGCAGATCCTGCAGCGCGCCGAGGCGGCGCATGTTGCGCTTGCGCCTTGCCGTCACGCCATAACGCAGCCAGTGTTCCTCGCGCTCGATTTCCTTGCCGAGCTTGTGCTGTTCGAGTTCTTCCTCTTCCAGCACCTTGTCACGCCAGGCCTCGAAAAAGGCAAAGCCCTGGCTGAGGCGGCGCGACTGGCCGCGATCGAGCCAGACGGTGGCGTTGGAGACCTTTTCGAGGAAGCGCCTGTCGTGCGAGATGACCACGAGGGCCGAGCGGCTCTTGATCAGCTCGCCTTCCAGCCATTCGATGGTCGGCAGGTCGAGATGGTTGGTCGGCTCGTCGAGCAGCAGGATATCAGGCTCGGGGGCCATGACGCGGGCAAGGGCTGCACGGCGGGATTCGCCGCCGGACAGCTGCGCCGGGTCCTCATCGCCGGTGAGGCCCAGATGTTCGAGCAGGTAGGCGACGCGGTACGGGTCATCGCTCGGGCCGAGGCCTGCTTCGGCATAGGCGCGAACACTGTCGAAACCGTCGAAATCCGGCGCCTGATGCAGGTAGCGGACAGTGACGGAAGGATGACGGAAGGTTTCGCCCGACTGCGGCTCGGCCAGGCCTGCGGCGATCTTCATCAGGGTCGATTTGCCCGAGCCGTTGCGGCCGACAAGGCAGATGCGGTCGCCGGGCTCCACCTGCAGATTGGCGCCGTTCAACAGCGGCGTGCCGCCGAAGGAGAGCACGATATCATCGAGTTTCAGAATGGGTGGCGCCATGGTCAGGCTCCCGAAAGGTCATGCGGGCGGGCAAGGATGAGCGCCCGGCCGGAGGAAAGGGTGAAGCGGACGGTGCCTTCGGCGACATTGGAAACGGTGCGCGAGGAGCCGAACGGCAGATGAAAATTGGTGAGCGGATAACGGGCGCCTTCGATGGAAAGACCGGTCAGCGTATCCAGCCCGAGGATGGAAAACAGGCTGCCCTTCGGCAGGGCGATCTCGAAGCTGCCGGGCAGCAGCGGATAGGCTTCCTCCTCGCCGGACGTCAGCAGCATCTCGATGCCGTCTTCGGCAAGCTTTGCGGCATAAAGCAGATGCATGAAGGCATGGTCGCTGCGCTCGCCGCCGAGCGCACCGGCGAGAATGAGCCTTTTTGCGCCGCGCTCAAGGGCGGTGGCAACGGCAATTTCGCCGTCGGTCTCGGCCTTGGCGGCGGGATAGGGCTCGCGGCGAACATCCGGCCATTCGGCGATCAGGGCTTGCGGCGTGGAATCGAAATCGCCGACCCAGAGTTCCGGCTTTAGCCCCAGCGGACTGGCATGGCGCATGCCGCCATCGGCCGCAATGACGCGGGCGCCGGCAAGCTGCGCTGAAAGCCTGTCCGTCGGCGTTAAGGGACCGCCCATCAAGATGACAAAAGCCTGTTTGCTCATGACGCAAGGCCATAGCGTAAACAGGGGCGCAAGGGGAAGGGGCAGGCGTGGATTTGGTGTTCTCTTCTCCCCGGCGGGGAGAAGGTGGCCCGGAGGGCCGGATGAGGGGGCCACACGCTCAGACTTTGCCGAGCCGCCCCCTCATCGCCTCGCTTACGCTCGGCACTTCTCCCCGCTGGGGAGAAGAGGGTGTCTGCCGGGAGAAGTGAGATCGCCGCTAATCCGCATCCTTGCCGTGGGTGGTGCAGACCTGTTCGAACGAGGTGACGAAGCGGTCGAAGAGGATGGAGAAGCTGGCGACGTCTTCTTCCGGCCAGTCGGCCAGCACGCTGTCGATGACGTTGCGCTTGACCGCCTGGATCTCCGCCATCAGCTGCTGGCCGAGATCGGTCATCACGACGATGATGCGGCGGGCATCGGCCTGCGAGGCTTCGCGCCGGAGCGCGCCGCGCGTCACCATCTCGCCGACGATGCGACTGGCGCGGGACGGGTCGATGCGCATCATCCCGGCGATGGTGCCGACCGTGACTTCTCCCTCCGGCCCGGCCCGCCTGACGGCATCAAGGACGTCGAGATGGGTGATTTCAAGGCTGGGCGCGACATTGCTGATCGCCAGGCGCGCCAGCACGCGGCGGCCAACCATCGTCCGCCAGCGGCCCATCGAGCGGCTGATCAAAGCGCGGCTGGCCTCCGGCTCGCCGGCCTCAGACGTGCATTCCAAGGGTAAAGGTGCGTGATCCATGGCTGATCCTAGCAAAACAAGCGCGATCCATAAAGCACGGATATGTTCTCGGCATAAATGTGCTGTTGACAAATATATGCTAACAGCACATAAATCGCCAAACCCAACCGGAACGCTCCCATGGACATGCACATCACGCCGGCGCCGCTCGTTTCGAGCCCAGTGCTGCGGCTCACCCTTTTCTTCTTCCTGATGACGGCTTTGTTCATGGCGACGCTGGACAACCAGATCGTCGCCACGGCGCTGCCGACCATTGTTGGCGAGTTTGGCCAGATGGAGCGTTTCGGCTGGATCGGCTCGGCCTATCTGCTGGCGACCTGCGCCGTCATGCCGCTTTACGGCAAGCTCGGCGATCTGTTTGGGCGCAAATATGTGATGATCTTCGCCGTGACGATCTTCACGCTGGGGTCCATCGCCTGCGGGCTGGCCGTCTCGATGAACACGCTGATTGCCGCCCGCGTGCTGCAGGGCCTGGGTGGCGGTGGCATCATGGTGTCGATCTTTTCCATCAATGCCGACCTGTTCGAGCCGCGCGAGCGGGCGCGCTACCAGAGCTATTCCAGCCTCGTCCTGATGGCCTCCGGTGCCGTCGGTCCGGTGCTTGGCGGCGCGATGAGCGACCATTTCGGCTGGCGCTCGATCTTCCTGATCAATATCCCGATCGGCATCGCGGTGCTGATCGGCCTGTTCGTCTTCCTGCCCTACCGCCGTCCGACACGCCGTCCGACCATCGACTATGCCGGGGCGCTGCTGCTGGCGGCTTCGGTAACCTGCGTCGTGCTTCTGGGCGACGGTGCCGAACTGTTCGGCTCGCTGCTGTCGGTTGGCAGCCTGGCGATCGTTGCGCTCGGCGTGGTCTGCGCGACGGCCTGGGTGTTTGTCGAACGCCGCGCGCCGGAGCCGATCGTTCCCCTGACACTGTTTCGCAACCCGACATTCAGCCTGATGCTGGTGATTTCGCTGGCGAGCGGCGCCGTCGGCATCGGCATGGTCAACTATTTCGCGCTGTACCTGCAGACGACGACGGGGCTCAGCCCTTCGCTGGCCGGGCTCTTGTTCATCATGCTGACCGGCGGCATCGTCTGCGGTTCGCTGACGGCGGGGCGGCTGATTTCGCGCTCGGGCCGCTACAAGCCGTTTGCTATCGTCAGCGCCAGCCTGACGGTTCTGGCTCTGCTGATCTTTACCCAAATCCAGCCCGGCACGCCGCTTTATGTGATCTGCGCGATCATGGCGCTGCATGGCATCGGCATCGGGTTTGGCCAGCAGGTACCGATCGTTGCCGTCCAGAACATCGCCTCGCGCGGCGATGTCGGCGCCGCCACCGGTGCGGTCACCCTGTCGCGCATGGGCGGCGCCTCGATTGCCATCTCGATCTATGGCGCGATCATCGCGGCCGGCCTCGCCCGCGGCACAACGGCGATTCCGGGTATTGCCGATATCGAAAAGCTGACGCCGCTGGTGCTGTCGACATTGCCGGAGGCAACGCGTCAGCTGGTGGCTGAGAGCTATACGGCCGCCTTCCTGCCCTTGTTCCTGACGGCGGGCGGCATATCGCTGATCGCCCTGACGGCAGCCATCAGCCTGAAGGCGGTAAGGTTGCCGCAGAAGCCGGTGTGAGGAGGGGCTGGCCGTCGTCTTTCGGCCGGCACTTCAGCCTTTTTTGCGCCAGTAGTGGTCGGAGATGTTCTGATAGTTGTTGATGATCTGGGCGGCGAGTTCGGGATTTCCGCCTTCAAGCGTTTCAGCGTCGGCGCCGCATAGCGACAAAAAAAGCTGCTGCTGAGCCGTGGCCGCAAAGTAATCATATGCGGGCGGTTCGTCCTGCGCGCCAATCGAACGCAACTCTTCGGCACTCTGCCTAGTGGCATCCTCGACAGCTTTGTAGATGGCCGCCATCATTGCTTGCTCGGATCGTTCCATTATGTCGCTGATTTTCTGTTCGGCGGGGGTAAGGATGCGGCAAGCTTCGGTCATCGGGCGTATCTCCAGTATCATTTTAAATTTCTCAATCAATAAGGCCCCATGTCATGGGATTATGTCCGCTTTGCGGTAATCGAGCAGGGCAATAATCCCCACTTGCCAAGTATTTCGCCCGGGTCTAAACCTCCTCCTGCTCTAACGGGGTGCCGGCCGTTCTTTTGTGGAACGTTCGGCTGAGAGGCTATTCAAAAGCCAACCCGAAGAACCTGATCCGGTTTGTACCGGCGGAGGGATTAGACGGCACATTCCAGCGCCCTATTCCCATTTTTGGATTTATGAGGAGGCGCGGATGCGCAAGGCAATCATTCCATTTCTCGCGGCAGCTGCTGCTTTGACGATCGCGTTTTCGGCTTCGGCCGAAGACAAGGTGTTGACCATCTATACCTATGAAAGCTTCACCAGCGAATGGGGTCCCGGCGCCAAGGTGGCGGAAGCCTTCGAAAAGACCTGCGGCTGCAAGGTCTCCTATGTCAGCGTCGCCGACGGTGTCGAACTCCTGACCCGGCTGAAGCTTGAGGGAACCTCTTCAAAGGCCGATATTGTGCTGGGCCTCGATACCAACCTCGTGTCCGAGGCCAAGGCAACCGGCTTCTTTGCCCCGCACGGGATCGACACCTCGGCCGTCAAGGTCCCCGGCGGCTTCACCGACGATACCTTCGTTCCCTATGACTACGGCCATTTTGCCGTGATCTATGACACGCAGGCGATGAAGGAGCCGCCGAAGAGCCTGAAGGAACTGGTTGAGGGCGATCCGAACCAGAAGATCGTTATCGAGGATCCGCGCACCTCGACGCCGGGCCTCGGCCTGCTGCTCTGGATGAAATCGGTCTATGGCGAGGAAGCCGGTGCCGCCTGGGCCAAGCTCAAGGGTCGTGTCCTGACCGTGACGCCGGGCTGGTCGGAGGCCTATGGCCTGTTCACCAAGGGTGAAGCGCCGATGGTGCTCTCGTACACCACGTCGCCGGCCTACCACATGGTCGCCGAAAACACCGATCGCTATCAGGCGGCGGCCTTCTCCGAGGGCCACTATATCCAGATCGAAGTCGCGGGCATGACCAAGACTGCCAAGGACCCGGCGCTCGCCAAGGATTTTCTCACCTTCGTCACCGGCCCTGAATTCCAGTCGATCATCCCGACGACCAACTGGATGATGCCGGTTGCCGCCACCAAGGAACCGCTGCCGGAGGCTTTCGGCAAGCTGGTGACGCCGGAAAAGACATTTCTGATGTCATCGGATGAGGTGGCCGCCAATCGCAAGGCCTGGATCGACGAATGGCTGGCTGCGATGAGCAAGAATTAGCACCCCGTTTGGGCAAGGCTGCCCCTCATCCGGCCTGTCGGCCACCTTCTCCCCGTTGGGACGGGGAGAAGGGATTTGCGGCAAGCTCTGTCATCCCCTCTCCCCGCGTGCGGGGAGAGGGGCCAAAGCTCTCAGGTGGCTGGAGGTCTGGATTGATGAGTGGCTGGCGGCGATGAACAGGAACTGGAGGTGCCGGGACGATCATTTCTTCTTCTTCCCCGCGGGGAGAAGTGCCGAGCGACTGCGAGGCGATGAGGGGGCGGTTCGGCACATTCTGAGCGCTTTGCCCCCTCATCCGGCCCTGTGGGCCACCTTCTCCCCGCCGGGGAGAAGAGGGGGAAAGGTGACGCCCGATAGCAATACGAAGCCATCATGATCAACCGCATGGAAAGACGTCTGACACTGACCGCCGGGGCGCTGTGCCTCGGGGGTATTGTGCTGTTCGTCTGCCTGGCGGCGGCGGCTCTTCTGGCTTTTGACGAGCCGGGCGCGGTCAATGACGGCGTGGTGTTTGATGCCTATGTCTGGCGCGTCGCTCGTTTCACGCTGCTGCAGGCCTCGCTTTCGACGGTTCTCTCCATTGTGTTTGCCATTCCGGTGGCCCGGGCCTTAGCGCGGCAGGCTGCCTTTCCCGGCCGTGTCTGGATCATCCGGCTGATGGCGCTGCCGCTGGGGCTGCCGGCGCTGGTGGCAGCTCTGGGGCTGATCGGCATCTGGGGGCGGCAGGGCGTTTTGAATACCGCGCTGGTGACCATCGGCCTTGATCAGCCGGTCAGTATCTACGGCCTGTCCGGCATCCTTGTTGCCCATGTCTTTTTCAACATGCCGCTCGCCGCCCGGCTGATGCTGGGCGGGCTGGAGCGCATTCCCGGCGAATACTGGCTGGCCGGGGCCAATCTCGGCATGCGGCCACTGTCGATTTTCCGCTTTATCGAATGGCCGGTAATCCGTGGGCTTTTGCCGGGCATTGCCGGGCTGATCTTCATGCTTTGCGCCACCAGTTTTACGTTGGTGCTGACGCTGGGCGGTGGGCCGGCGGCGAGTACGATCGAGGTTGCTATCTATCAGGCGCTGCGCTTCGATTTCGATCCGCCACGGGCTATCGCGCTGTCGCTGCTGCAGATTTCCGTGACTGCTGCGCTGCTGGTTACGATCCGGCTGCTGACACCTGCGGCAGATGAGGGGCATGGCGGTGGGCGCAGGGTGCGTCGGTTCGATGG
The DNA here is from genome assembly GCA_900473685.1 of Hyphomicrobiales bacterium. Classification (GTDB taxonomy): domain Bacteria; phylum Pseudomonadota; class Alphaproteobacteria; order Rhizobiales; family Rhizobiaceae; genus Pararhizobium. The sequence continues at coordinate 147,798 of UCNE01000006.1, read as the reverse complement.
CCGCAGCCGGTTTGGCCGCACGGGCGACGGGCTGGTGATCGCGCTTGCGGTTCTGTTCCTGGCCCTGCCGCTCGGCTCCGTCATCTCCTCCGGTCTTCGCGCCGATCTTGTCAAGCTTGCCGGGGATCCGATGGTGCGGCGGGCCTTGATCACCAGTGTCGTCATCGCGCTGATCTCCGGCCTGCTCTGCGTGCTCTCGGCGACCGTGATGATCCGGGCACGGCAGGCGGCTCTTGCCCCAAGGCGGCCGTTGGCGGTTTTGCGCGGGCTGGCCGTGGGGATTTCGGCCAGTTCGTCGCTGGTGCTTCTGGTGCCGCCAGTGGTTCTGGGGGCCGGCTGGTTTTTATTGTTGAGGCCGCTTGGTGATGTCGCGCGGTTTGCGCCTTTGCTGGTCATCCTAATCAATACGCTGATGGCGCTGCCCTTCGTCTACCGCATCCTGGAGCCCGCAATGGCGACGCATACCGCGCGCACCGCAAGACTTGCCGTCAGCCTCGGTCTTGGCGGATGGCATCGCTTCCGGCTGATCGACTGGCCGGGTTTGCGCAGGCCGTTGTTGATGGCACTGTCCTTTGCCTGCGCCCTGTCGCTTGGCGATCTCGGCGCCGTGGCGCTGTTCGGGTCACAGGATATGGTGACGTTGCCCTGGCTGCTGTACAGCCGCATGGCGGGTTACCGTTCGACCGATGCGGCGGGGCTGGCCCTGTTTCTGGGGCTTGTCTGCCTGGTGCTGACGATCGCCGGGACGCCGCGAGCAGGAGCTGATGACCAGAGGAGAAAAGATGTCACCGCCTGAAACGGATATCGCCATTCGCCTTGAGGGCGTGCGGGTGCAGTTCGGCGAAACCGGGCTGCATTTCGACTGCGCCGTCGGCAAGGGGCAGATCGTTGCCGTGACGGGAGCATCCGGTTCCGGCAAGTCGACGCTGCTCAATGTGATCGCCGGGTTCGAAACGCCGGATACCGGCCAGGTTGAGATTCTCGGGGAAGATGTTGCCGGGCGCGATCCTGCCGAACGGCCGGTCTCGGTGATCTTTCAGGAGCACAACCTGTTTGCGCATCTCGACGTCGCCACCAATATCGGTCTCGGCATCGATCCAGCACTGAGGCTTGGCATCAAGGAAAAGGCGAAAATAGCAAGCGCGCTGTTGCGCGTCGGGCTGGAAGGGTTTGGCAAACGCCTGCCGCCGACGCTATCCGGTGGTGAACGCCAGCGGGTGGCGCTGGCCCGGGCGCTGGTGCGCCGCAGACCGATTCTGCTGCTCGACGAGCCGTTTGCGGCGCTCGATCCAGGCCTGCGGGCCGGTATGGCCAGCCTGCTCCTTGAGTTGCACCAGCAAGAAGGCAACACGATCCTGATCATCACCCATCATCCTGATGACGTCCGGACGCTGGCTGACCGCGTGCTTTTTCTCGACAAGGGCCGCATTCTCCTGCATGAGCCGGTGACGCAGTTTCTCGAGCATACTGATCTTCCGGCGGTTGCCCGGTTTCTGGGGCGATGAGCATCGCCTGCGATGCTTTTGCCACAATTTGAACGACACCCTGTGCGACGGCGCTTGCGGTGTCTCGCACGGCTCACATTCATGTGTGCGTTGCCGGGATATCACGGGGAAACTATTTCTATGGGTGTATGCTAGGCACGCATGGCGCGAATAGGTTACAGCAGGTCATTGCCGTAACTGGCGCCAGACCTATTTATACGGCTGTAAAGAATACTGAATTTGCATCCGCGCAATCGACAGACTGTTTGCGCGGCGGGCGGAAGACTGGAAACGAGCTGAGGCAATGAGCAGAACGGCAGGAACGCAAAAGCGGGATTCAGGAACGGGCTTCGGCGTGTCCTATCGCGCCGTCGCGGCGTTGTTCGGGGCCTTGCTCCTGTCCGGTTGCCAGTCGGTGATCGAGCAGACCTATGAGCCCAAGGTCTCGCCGTCCTCCAATCCGCAGATCGTCGAGGAAGTTCAGAAGAACGATCCGCGCGCCCAGGTCGGCGCTCGCGAACATCCGCGCATCGTTGCGAGCTATGGCGGCGAATACCAGGACGAAAAGACCGAAAGGCTGGTCGCCCGCATCACCGGCGCCTTGACGGCGGTTTCGGAAAACCCGAACCAGTCCTATCGCATCACCATCCTCAATTCGCCCGCGATCAACGCCTTTGCGCTGCCGGGTGGCTATCTCTACGTGACGCGCGGGCTTCTGGCGCTCGCCGACGATGCCTCGGAAGTGGCTGCCGTGCTCTCCCACGAGATGGCGCACGTGACCGCGAACCACGGTATCGAGCGGCAGCAGCGCGAAGAGGCGGAGGTGATTGCCAGCCGCGTCGTTTCCGAAGTGCTATCGAGCGATCTGGCCGGCAAGCAGGCTTTGGCGCGCGGCAAGCTGCGCCTGGCGGCCTTTTCGCGCAATCAGGAATTGCAGGCCGACGTCATCGGTGTGCGCATGCTCGGCGAAGCCGGATATGATCCCTATGCGGCGGCACGTTTCCTCGATTCGATGGCAGCCTATAGCCGGTTCTCCTCGGTCGATCCGGACAGCGACCAGAGCCTGGACTTCCTGTCGAGCCATCCGAGCGCGCCGCAGCGCGTCGATCTCGCCCGCCGCCATGCCCGCGCCTTTGGTGCGGAAGGCGCTGTCGGTGATCGCGGCCGCGACTATTATCTCGCCGGGATCGATGGCCTGCTCTATGGCGACAGCCCGCAGGAAGGCTATGTCCGCGGCCAGACGTTCCTGCATGGCAAGCTCGGCATCCGCTTCGATGTTCCCGCCGGTTTTCAGATCGACAACAAGGCCGAGGCCGTGCTGGCCACTGGGCCGAACGAAACAGCGATCCGTTTTGATGGTGTCGCCGATGCGCAGAAGCGCAGCCTGACCGACTATATCGGCAGCGGCTGGGTAACCGGCCTGCAGCCGGACACGATCCATGCCGTGACGATCAACGGGCTTGAAGCGGCGACAGCGCGCGCATCGGCCGAGCGCTGGGATTTCGACGTCACCGTGATCCGCATCGACACGCAGATTTACCGGTTCCTCACCGCCGTGCCGAAGGGCGCAACGAGCCTGGAGCCGACGGCCGATGTGCTGCGGGCCTCCTTCCGCCGCATGACGCCGCAGGAAGCCGCCGCCCTGAAGCCGCTGCGCATCCGCGTCGTGACCGTCAAGGCGAACGACACGCTGGCCACGCTGTCGACCCGGATGATGGGCACCGACCGCAAGCTCGATCTCTTCCGCCTGATCAACGCCATGCAGGTGACCTCGACGGTAAAGCCTGGCGACAAGGTGAAGATCATTTCGGAGTAGCTGCAGGCGGCCGGAGGGCCGATCTGCTTTCCTCAGTAGTCGGCGAGCGCCATCGAGCCGTCTTCCCCGAAACGCGGCTGGACGCCGAGCAGCGGGCCGGCGCGGCTGATGATTTCCTTGATCATTGGGGCGGCGGTGGAGGCTGCCGTGCGTCCGCCGTTCTCTCCGGTCTTCGGCGCATCGACAATCGACAGGACAATGTATCTGGGCTTGTCCATTGGAAAGCCCGCAACGAAGGCGTTGAAGTTGATGGTGCTGGCATATCGGCCGTTGATCACCTTGTCGGCCGTTCCGGTCTTGCCACCAACATTGAAACCCGGGACCTGCGCATGGCGGCCTGACCCGTTCGTTCCGTTCCAGTTGAAAAGATAGCGCATATCGGCGCTCGTCTTTTCCGTCACGACCGTGCGGGAGATCGCCACTGCCTCTTCAAGCGTCCGGGGCAGAAATGTCGGCGGGATCAGGGTCCCGCCATTGATAAGCGAGGCGGCCGCAACGGCGGTTTGCAGCGGCGTGGTCGCGACCCCGTGGCCGAACGAGATGGTCACCGAGTTGATCTTCTTCCACGCTCTGGGCTGCGTCGGCGTCGCCACGCCCGGCATTTCCGTTTCCATTTTGGATAGGAGCCCCAGCCGGGTCAGGAATTCCTGATGGCCTTCGATGCCGACCATGTCTGCGACTGCGGCCGTGCCGATATTCGAGGAGTACTGGAAAACCTCGACGATCGAAAGGGGACGGTTCTTGCCCTTGAAATCCTTGATGGTGAAACCGCCCATGCGGATCGGGCGGGATGCGTCGACAACCGAATCGAGGTTGATCTTTCCGGCGTCGAAACCCATGGCCAGGGTAAAGCTCTTGAAGGTCGATCCCATCTCGAACGTAGCGTTGCTCATCCGGTTGAACCAGCCTTTTTCGTATTCCTTGTCGATGCTGCCGTCCGGCAGTGTCCGGGATGGCTGGTTGGGGTCGTAATCGGGCACCGAAGCCATGGCGAGAATTTCTCCGGTCTCCATGTCCAGAACCACGGCGCCTGCGGCTTCCGCCTGATAGTTTTTCATCGCGCGAGCCGCCACATCGCGGACGATATGCTGAACCCGCAGGTCGATCGACAGTTTGACCGGTTCCAGCCGCACATCGCTGGTCAGGCCGGCGGCGCGCAGATCGGCAAGCCCCTGCTGGTCGATGTAGCGCTCCATCCCGGCGAGGCCCTGGTTGTCGATATTCACATGGCCGATGATATGCGATGCGGTGGCGCCGCCCGGATAGAAGCGGCGGTTCTCCGGGCGGAAGCCGATGCCGGGTATACCCAGCGCCAGGATTTCCGATTGCTGGCGCGGCGTCAGCTGCCGTCTCAGCCATTGAAACGCGGAGCCGGACTGCAGTTTCCGGTGGGTATCGCTCCGGTCGAGATTGGGGATGACCTTTGCGAGTTTTTCGACGGCTTCATCGGCATCGACGATCCTGCGCGGTTCGGCATAGAGCGACATGGTCCGAAGATCCGTTGCCAGCAGCTGTCCGTTGCGATCGACGATATCCGGCCGGGAAACGACAGCCGTGGCGCTGTCGTTGATCGAGGCGAGAGCGATGGGGTCCGCAAACCCGTATTGGACAAGGCGCGACAGCGTCACCAAAAAGATCACGGCAAACGCGGCGATGACGATGCCAAGCCGCTGCCGTGTATCAATGCGGCGCTGTGCAGCGCCGATGAAGGCCCGGTTCTTCTTCGTATTGAAATGATTGCGGCTGCGCAGCCGCATCACAAAAGCAATCATTCCGAACGATCCCCATCCACGCGCCGGTGGAGGCGAGCCCTGAACGGCTCTCCTTGCTGCGCTGGAAGGGAAACGTGCACGCTGTGGAGGCGGAAGCCAACGGGAGAGTGAGCGAGCGGCCGATGATCATTAAAATTGAATTAATATACACTTAAAGTTGAGGTGGATTGTTTGGGTCTTCGTTAACTTTCGCTTTCGAGGCTGGAATCATTGCGCAACTGGTGCGGCGTCGCTGTTCGTTACGATGTCCGGCGGGCAATGCGTCCGCCGGTCACGCCCAGCGTGCTCCTGGTTTCGTAATAGGCTCTCTTGTGTTCGTACATCAGGGTATCCGCCCGCTGGACAAGCGCTTCCATGGATTCACCCTGTTCGCTGGTCGCGACGCCGAAGGACATGGTGAGGGGCGCGCTCGAATAGAACTGGTTGTTGATCTTCAGGAGCTCGTTGATGGTCTCCATCATTGCGCCTGCTGCCTTGATGTCCGCGCCTGGCATCAGAACGGCGAACTCGTCGCCGCCAATCCGGGCTGCATGGTTGGGCTGCGAGACCGCGCCGTTGAGGATTTCCCCGAACCGCCGCAACAACGCGTCGCCAGCGTCGTGGCCAAGCTGGTCGTTGGCTTCCTTCAGGCCGTTGAGATCAATGATGATCGCTGAAACCGGGCGCAGCGATTTCCGCTCCAGCCGGTTGATCTCGTCGGCATAGAAGGCGCGATTGTAGAGTTTCGTCAGGACATCGTGCTTGCCGAGATATTCGAGATAGGCTTCGGCCTTCTTGCGCGCGGTAATATCGGCGAGCGCCACCTGAACACGGGACCAGTCGTTTTCGTGGCCGGGAAAGACGGAAAAATGCAGTAATATATGCCGCTCGGAACCATCCAGCGCGTAGTTGACGATCTCGCGGTGATGGAACAGGTTGCCGTTCCAAAGCTCGATGAGCTGCTCGCGGAACGGTTTTTCCATATCGCCACGGAAGATATCGCTCAACCGCTGAAGCAGCGTCATGCGGTCCGGAGCGCAGAACAGATCGAGCGTCGCCTGGTTGACGTCGATGACGCGGATTTCGCTCATGCACTGAGTGACGAATTCCGGATCGACGTCCATGAATGTCCGGAAATCGGTGATGCCGCGTGCGCGGATATCCTCGATCAGAGCCTTGATGCGGCTGAAATCCTCGATCCACAGCGACACGGGTGAATACTCGAAGATGCCTTCTGCATAAAGCCGCTGTGCGATTTCCGCCCGGCGCGCATCTTCCCGCGTGGTGATGTCTTCCGTCGTCAGGAGCACCATGCCGAGGGAGCCTTCGTGACCCGGCATGACCGCGCCACGCAGCTGGATATCGAGACGGCGGCCGGAGAGTGTGTAGTTGACGGTGGTGCTGGAGAACGTTTGCTGACCGTCGAAAAGGGCGGCCAATTCGTTGATATGAGTTTCGAGCATGTCGTCGCGAAAGATCTGCGCAACACCGGCCCGAAGATGATCGACGTCATCGGCCTCGAACAGCTCAAGCGTCTTCCTGTTGACATCCAGCACGCGGATCAGCCTGGAGCATTCGGCGATGCGCGATGTATCGTCTCGTAGGAATACCCGGATGTCGGTGACGCCTTGCCTGCGCCACGCGTCGAAAAGGGCCTTCACTTCGCTGAAATCCTCGATCCACATGGCAATCGGCGCGAGGTTGAAGACGCCGGAATCGAATGTCTCGTGCATTAGGCCACCTGAAAGCGAGCTGGGAGCAATTTGCGTCATCGGCGCAAATACCGCGTGTTTGAAGTATTAGCTCTGAAAGGTAAACCGCCCATGACCGCCGTCGCAGAACATTACTCCGCCGGCGTGCTCAAACGGTTCATCCTGGCGCAAAAAAAACCGGATGACGTTTTTCATCCGGTTCTTGTGCTTAGCCTGCCATTTCGTCAATGCCGCATGGCCAGCACCGGGGCCTCGGCCACAAGCGCGATCTTGAGCTTTTCCAGCGCCCGGGTTTCGATCTGGCGGACGCGTTCCTTGGAGATGCCGAGGTCGGCGCCGAGTTCTTCGAGGGTGGCACTGTCTTCGCAAAGGCGGCGGGCGCGGATGATCTTCATTTCGCGCTCGTTCAACTGGCAGAGCGCGTGGCTGAGCCAAGTCCGGCGGCGCTCGCTGTCGATCATCTCGGACACCTGCTCGTCGGGAAGCGGCGCGTCGCAGGCGAGAAGGTCGAGGCGCTCGCCACCGTCGGATTCGCCGGATGAAGAGATCGGCGCCTGCAGCGACGCGTCGTTGCCGGAGAGCCGCGCATCCATCGTCTGGACGTCGGCAATGCTGACGCCGAGCGCAACGGCGATTTCCTCATGCACGGCGCGGGCCGTCAGCTGACGGTCACCCTGGGCAAGCTTGGCGCGCAGGCGGCGCAGATTGAAGAAAAGCGCCTTTTGCGCCGACGAGGTGCCTCCGCGCACGATCGACCAGTTGCGCAGCACATAATCCTGCATCGAGGCGCGGATCCACCAGCTGGCATACGTCGAGAAGCGGACTTCGCGGCTTGGCTCGAAGCGGGCGGCTGCTTCCAGGAGGCCGATATGCCCTTCCTGGACCAGGTCGCTCATCGGCAGGCCGAAATTGCGGAACTTGGACGCCATCGAAATCACCAGCCGCATATGCGCCATGGCGATCTTGTTGCGGGCATCCTGGTCGTGATGGTCCTTCCATGCCAGCGCCAGCGCGTGCTCCTCATCCCGTTCGAGATAGGGTGCCGCCATGGCGATCTTGATCATGCGCCTGTCTGCTGAGAGATTTTTCATCGGCTACTCCATGACGGGCACAAGGGGTGCCGCTGAACAATAGGTCGATAGGTGTTTCGGGATTTCCGCCGCCTGGAGCTTGACCAGAATTCGAACCGCCCTACTTGCCGTTAAGATCCGGGGCCGAAGAAGTGGCCGCGGCAGTCCCGATTTGTGCGAATGCGCATATCCAGACGTTCTCAAACGCGCGCCTGATGAAAAGGTTCCATGCTGCGCTGCCATATTCTGTGGCCGTGAGCATTTTTGTGCGTTTGGATCCCGGTTTGCAGCGCAAGGGGCAAAATCGGGCCATTACAGGCCGGATCGAATCATCGTCATTCGCAAAAAAGAGAAAACTGCCCGGGTGTTAGAGGCCGGGCTTGAAGCCAAAACTTGTGTGCCGCGATGAATGCCGCTTGCCGGAAAAGTTAAAAAAGCGTTAACTTTGCATGCTTGTCCCCATAAGTTGCCTGTGAGTTAGTTAAAGACAGGGCTTGGACGGGATTCCTGTTTGTCCGGCACGGGTCTAGAGTCGCGTTATGAAAACACTATCGATCGAGGTGCGTCCGGGCGAGCCGAGGGACGCCATGTCCATTTCGGATGTGCATCGCGTCTCGTGGCTGCAGGCCTATGGGGGGCTCATTCCGCACAAGCCGCTGACCCAGATGGTTCACCGGCGCGATCACGCGTGGTGGCGCAAGGCCACGCGCGGACCCTCGACACTGCTGGTCGTCGAAGTGGCGGGCGTGATTGCGGGTTACGCTACGCTTGGCCTCAACCGGTCCCGGTCGCTACCGCAGGAAGGCGAGGTTTATGAAATCTACCTGCGGCCTGAATATCAGGGCATCGGGCTTGGCCGCATCCTGTTCGGCGAAGCCAAGAACCTGCTGAAATCGCTCGGTTGCCAGGGCCTCGTGGTCTGGTGCCTGGAAGACAGCCACCATGCCGACCGCTTCTTTCGCATGGCAGGCGGCCGCGACATCTGCGAGGGCATGGAAGATTTCGGCGAAAAGAACCTGAAGAAGATCGGCTATATCTGGGATTGATGCGTTCGCTGTGACTGCGTCTGCGCAATATGCGCCGGCTCAGTCGGGAAAGACGTGTGTCGGCTCTGCCGCCGTTGGACCGCGAATGCCGTGATAGGCGGCCATGTGGCGGCCGCAGACGAAGGCCTCTGTTTTGGTGTCGGCGATCTTCCGGGCTAGCGCGTTCGGCTCGGGATTGGCCAAAGCATCGACATAGCCGACGATACAGCCTTGTCCGGCATCACCCGCCACTTTCGAGACGACGAGAACCTGGCCTTTCAATTTCGGTGACGGTTCGAAGTTGACCGGATCGATGTTGTCCAGGAACCAGCGCACGATCGTCGCCACCGGCTTGCCGTCCGCACCAAGCCGCCATTCGATCTTGCGCGTCGCATTGTTGAACGGCTCGAAGCTTTCGAAGACGTCGTTGATATAGGTATCGTTGACGGGGCCGTAGAGGATGCTCTGGCGCAGATCGCTCTCCTTGAAATAGACGGCATATTCCTTGAACCCCTTGCAGCGCAGCGAAACGCCGCCGCTTTCCGTATCTTCCAGCCAGAGGGCTTTGCAGCGATCGGTATCGAGGTCCGTATACGCGCTGTCATTGGCGTGGGCCGGGCCGGCCGCCATCGAAAATGGCATCAGAAACGGTATGGCATAGGCGAACTGTTTCATTGGAGTTCCTCCTGCAGATAGACGTCCCATCCTGCATGACTATTCGCTGAAACGTCGCATTTTTCGGACGAAAACGAAAGTAATGTTGCGCTGCGTCATGTTTCCCTTTATCGGACTTGCCATCCGAAAAACTGGCCCTTGGGGGAAAACTCATGCGTATTGATGCAATTTCGATTGGCAAGAATCCGCCGGAAGATATCAACGTGATCGTCGAGGTTCCGGTTGGCGGCCATCCGATCAAGTATGAAATGGACAAGGAAGCCGGCACGCTGGTCGTCGACCGTTTCCTCTACACGCCGATGACCTATCCGGGCAATTACGGCTTCGTACCGCACACACTGTCGGAAGACGGTGATCCGATCGACGTGCTGATCGCCTCGACCCGTCCGCTGGTTCCGGGCTGCGTCATCAACGTGCGCCCGATCGGTGTCCTGATGATGGAAGACAATTCCGGCAAGGACGAAAAGATCGTCGCCGTGCCGAACTATCACCTGACCAAGCGCTACGACAAGGTGAAGGATTACACCGACCTGCCGGAAATCACCCTGCAGCAGATCGAGCACTTCTTCGAGCACTACAAGGATCTGGAGCCCGGCAAGTGGGTGAAGATTTTTGGCTGGAAGGATGCCACGGTTGCACAGAAGCTGATCCTCGAAGCCGTCGAGCGCGCCAAGGCTGAGAAGTAACAGTTCGCGGTGAATGCTTTCTACCCAGCGGGGTAGGGGCTTTTCGCGAATTCTGGGCGTGTGGCCCCCTCATTCGGCCCTATGGGCCACCTTCTCCCCGGTGGGGAAAAGAGGGAGTGCAAGGTTTCGACATTCTACAAAAGAAAACCTCCGGATCAGGCTGATCCGGAGGTTTTTTGTTTTCGATCATTCAAGCGATGAGCCCGAAGGCCGGCAGCGTTTAGCTGAGCAACGCTGCGGCGACAGTGGTGTTGAGGAAATACCAGAGGAAATAGAGGATGACCAAGACCACCAGTGGCGACAGGTCGACGCCGCCCATATTGGGCAGGACGTTGCGGATCGGACGATAGAGCGGTTCCGTCAGCTGGTAGAGCGAACGGCCGATCATGTTGATGGCATTGTTGTTCACGTTGATGACGTTGAAGGCGTAGAGCCAGGAAAAGATGGCCGAGGCGATGACCAGGAACCACGCAATGTTGATGATGAAATTCAGGGTCGCAATGACAGCAAGCATGCCGGTCTCCAATTCGTTATTGACAGACATGTAGACATTGACGGCTAAACCGGCAAGTCCGAGCTTTCGCGATGGGCCAAACATGTTTAATACGGCGGGATAACTGCCGTTGTCCGGGAAGATTGCCGTATGTCCGTTCATCAGGATGCTGACCGGTTCGCCGCGTTCCGGCATGTCTCCTACGCCCGTTTCTTCTTTGCCCGCTTCCTCGCGTCCTTCGCTATCCAGATCATCAGCGTCTCGGTGGGATGGCAGATGTACGAGCAGACGCAGAACACGCTCTATCTCGGCCTGATCGGCCTGTTTCAGTTCCTGCCGTCGCTGCTGCTGATCCTCGTCACCGGACATGTGGCTGATAGGCACTCGCGGCGGATGATCGTTTCGATCTGCATGATCATCAGCGCATTTTGCGCGGCGGCCCTGCTGGGGTTGACGATTGCCGATGCTTTTTCGCCCTGGCCGGTGTTTGCCATCCTGATCGTGTTCGGTATCGAGCGCGCCTTCATGGCGCCGGCCGTGCAATCGCTGGCGCCGAACCTGGTTCCGGCCAAGGACCTGGCGAACGCCATTGCCTGGAATTCGTCGTCCTGGCAGACGGCGGCGATCCTCGGGCCGGTGGCCGGCGGTCTGCTCTATGGCCTCAGCGCTCTGGTTGCCTATTCTGTAGCGCTGGTTTTTCTTGTCCTTGCCTCCATTCTCATCTTCATGATCGCAAAGCCGGCGCAGCATAGCCTCAGCGAACCGCGCGATTGGACCTCGGTGCTGGCCGGTTTCAGGTTCATCCGCACGGAAAAGATCGTTTTGGGAGCCATCTCGCTCGACCTGTTTGCCGTGCTGCTCGGCGGCGCCGTGGCGCTGATGCCGGTGTTCGCCAGTGAAATCCTGGTGCTCGGGCCGCTTGGCCTGGGGATGTTGCGTGCGGCGCCCGGCATCGGCGCCATCCTCGTGGCCGTGACCCTGGCCGCCTACCCGATCCGTCACAATGCCGGCCGGCTGATGTTTGCAGGTGTGGCGTTGTTCGGTCTCGGCACAGTGGTTTTCGGCCTGTCGCATGTCGCCTGGCTATCGATCGCAGCCTTGATGCTGATGGGCGGGGCGGACATGATCTCGGTCTATGTGCGCGAAACACTGATTGCGCTGTGGACGCCGGATGCCGTGCGTGGCCGGGTCAATGCGGTCAACATGGTGTTTGTCGGGGCGTCCAACGAACTGGGTGAATTCCGCGCCGGAACGATGGCGCATTTTATCGGCGCGGTGCCGGCCGTCGTCATCGGCGGTGTTGGTACGCTGGCGGTCGCCGTCATCTGGGCGCTCGGTTTTCCGGAGCTGCGTAAGATCGATTCGCTCGATGCGCCGGATCGTTCTCTTTCCAGGTAGTTGCTCGTCTTCCCTTCTCCCCGACGGGGAGAAGGTGGCGCGAAGCGCCGGATGAGGGGGCGGTGCGCTCAGAACGCGCTGAAACACCCCCTTATCGCCTCGCATGCGCTCGGCACTTCTCCCCGCTGGGGAGAAGAGGGAGCTTCAGACTTTGACCTTCTCACCCTGCCGTTGGAAGATGCGGGTGAGAAACTGGTCCATCCAGGCGCGCAACGGCGCATCATAGTCCATCCGGCCTTCCAGATGGGCGCGGCCAACCTGGGCGCCGGGCAGGTCGAACCGGTGCGACCCATGCACGACCCAACGGTGCATCATCACCCTTGTCAGTTCGCCGTGAAACTGGATGCCCCAGGCGTTTTCGCCATAGCGGAAGGCCTGGTTTGGGTAGGTGGCGCCGGACGCAAGCAGTTCGGCACCCGCCGGAAGATCAAAGCCCTCGCGGTGAAACTGGTAGACCATCGGCGGCCACTCCATCAGCGCTCGGCCCTTTTCGGTCGCCTCAAGCGGATACCAGCCGATTTCCGTTTGGCCTTCATGATGCGGGCCGACCACGCCGCCGAGATGACGGACCAGCATCTGCGCGCCAAGACAGATGCCGAGGAAGGGCTTGTTTTCCGTGAGAGGTACCGACAGCCAGTCGATCTCGCGGCGGACATAGTCTTCGTCGTCATTGGCGCTCATCGGCCCGCCGAAAACGACGGCACCGGCATGCTGATCCAGCGTCGCGGGCAGGGGATCGCCGAGCACCGGGCGGCGGATATCGAGGCTCAGCCCCTTTTCCAGCAACAGATGCCCGACACGGCCGGGGCTGGAGCGTTCCTGATGCAGGACGATCAGGACCGGCTTGCCTGTATTGCGTTTATAGTAGGTACGGTCGTCGAAAAGCATGTCACTTTTCCTGTTGGGCTGTGGCCTCCTCCACGATGTCCAGTTTGGCGGCAACCTCCTGCCGTTTGATGATCCGGTCCCTGCCCGACACGCCAAGGAGATCGGCGACCCGCCAGATCACGTGATCTTCCATCTCGCTGCGCTTGCCATCTGCATAGGCAATTTCCCACAGCATGCCGACCAGATCGATCCGCTGTTCCTCGGAGAAATGCCGCTTGATGTCGGAGGTGAAGCGGAAGAAATCGATGGCCTGGCTTTCGGCGGTCTCGCCGGCGGCAATCAAGGCGTCGAGCGACGCGTCGTCCAGCTGATAATGATCCTTGACCATCGAGCGCACTTTCTTGCGCTCCTTCTCGTGGATCTCGCCGTCGGCCTCCATTACCTGGATGCAGAGCGCGGCAATGGCGATGCGGGGATCACCGGGCTGGATGGTGACCGGTCCGCCGCTGGTCAGGCTATCGAGGAAAGTTCGAAAACGTTCAAACATGGTTTTCCGTCAAAGATCGGGGTTACTTCTCAAAACAGGCGAAATGTCGTCTTTTCCAGCGGCTTGCTGTTGTCGTCGCGAACGCCGGGATCGTCCGGCGGGCGGCCGAAGAAGGGCTCGACGACAGCCTCCGCTGGCTTGGTTTCCGCAGCTTTCACCGGGGCCGGTTTGGGTTCGGTCCTGACCGTTTGCGGCACGATCACGGATTCGCTCGGCGCCGGTACGGCGATGGTCTTGACTGTCTCCGGCGCCTTATCCGCAGCTTCGACCACCGGGCTCGCCTTGACCGCAACGGTGGCCCGCTCCGGCTGTGGTTCCGGGCGATGGTGGACGATGGCAACGGGCGGCAGGCTGCGGATCGCCGCGTCGGCGGTATCCGGCCTGCCTTCTTCAATCGCCCCGGCAATCTCGGCGACCGGCTGCTTCCATTCGAAGGCGTCCAGGCGGCCGCTGACCGGTGATACGGGCAGCCATTCGGGGGCTGTAACGCCATCTGCAGTCCAGGCCGGATCGCGCGGGCTTTTCAGTGCCTGGTTCATCCAGTGGCGGATGCGGCCGTCATCGTTGGTATCGGCCTCTTCGATATCGGCGAGCAGCAGAAAGATGCTTTCGCTTGGCTGGATACGGGCGGCAGCTTCCGCCTTGGACCGGGCAAGCGGCAGTTCGCGGGCTTCGAGTGCCGCTTCAGCAACGGCGGCAAGCGCCACCGGGTTGTTGGGGCGCAGTGCCTCGAGCTTGTTGGCGCGCTTCAGCCGGTCGGTGGCGGAATCACCGCTGCGGGCACGGACGTAAAGCTTGGCAACGTCCGGATGCGGCTCCTGCTTCCAGAGCTTTTCCAGAATGGCGGCACCCTTGCGCAGGTTGTCCTCGCGAAACAGCGCCTTGGCGGCAATCAGCCCGGCCGGCACGAGGTCTTCGGCCAGTTTGAGGGCTGCCTGTGCGTCGTCACGGGCGCCCCTCGGATCGGCCTCAAGCTTTTCAGCGGCGCGGGCGGTCAGAAGCACGGCCTTCTTGCGGTCGGCTTCCTTGCGCTCGATGACATGCGCCGTGCGGCTCTGGTCGAGCAGGCGGATGGCTTCGTCCCACTGGCCTGTCTGGCTGCGGTAGTCGAGGGCGGCCAGCGTTGCCCAAGGCAAGTGCGGGGACTTGTCGGCAGCACGTTCGGCATATTGGCGGGCTGCTTCATTGGCGCCCAACCGCTTGGCTTCGAGATAGAGACCGCGCAGGCCGAGTTCGCGGGTTTCCGGATCGTCGGCCATCAGCTCGAACTTCTTGCGGGCGTCGTCGTATTTGCCTTCGATCAGCGCCGTCTGCGCTTCGAGCAGATGGATCAGCGGCTCCTGGTCGGCGCTGAGCAGTCCATGGGTGCGAGCGGTCATCTTGCGGGCAAGTGCCGAATCGCCGGCGCCGGCGGCGATCAGGCCGGTGGACAGAGCCTGATAGCCCCGGTCACGCTTGCGGGCGCGGAAATAGCGGGAGATCGAATGGGGGGAAAGCCAGACGACGCGGATGAACCAGACGACGATCAGGATGGCAGCGATCAGCGAGGCAAGCAGCGTTGCTGCCACCATCAGGCTCATCTCGATGCGTTGGCCCTGCCAGATTAGCGACAGTTCGCCGGGGCGATCAGCCAGCCACGCAAAGCCTGCACCAAGAGCAAGGACGACGAGAACATAGAACAGAATACGGATCATGAACTCTTCCTTAGCCCTGGTTGGCCGTCATGGCGCCGGCAACGGTGGCGTCGATCAGACCCTCGACGCGGATGCGCTGGTCCAGCTTGGTCTTGAAAGCGGCACCTGCGGCCTTTGCCGGTTCCGGCAGTGTGTCCCATTCCAGGCTCGCACCCTTCAGGTCGCCATTGGTCAGCTTGTCCTCGATGCGGGCGACGACGGCTTCCGGGCCTTCGCCCTCGACACTGCCGACGGGGCGGACACGGATGGCCGAGGATGCGCTGTCCATCAGGCGGGAGAACACGCCCTGATTGGGATCGGTGTGCCGGGTTGCCTCCAGCATGGCATCGGCAATGGCTGGGAAATCACGCACGAGATCGGCGCGCGGGGAAATACCGGTCTTGGCGTCCTCCGCAAGGCCGGTGACGGCCGGATCGGTCGCGGCGATGCTTTTCAGCGCGTCGAGTTCGGCCAGGAACGGTCCGCCACGATCGATCGCCGTCTTCAAAGCTGTAACCGCCATCGCCCGGGCCAGTTGCACATCGCTTGCCGGCTCATCGATCTTCTTTTCGGCTGCGGCAAGGCGGGTCGAAAGCTCGGATTTGGCGGCTTCGGTTGACTGCTGTGCATCGGCCAACGCCGCTTTCAGCGTGGCGATTTCACCGGTCAGGTTGGTGATCTGAGCATCGAGGCCGGAGACATCGGCGGCCGCGCCATTGCCCGCTTCGGCGGTCTTCTTCTCCAGTTCGGCGATGCGGGCATCGAGCGGGCCAAGATCGGCTGCCGCCTGTGGTGCCGGGGCTGCAGCGAGCTGCGCCTTCAGGGCTTCGATATCGCTGGCAAGGCTCTGCTCGATGGCGGTATTGCCACCGCCCGGGCCAAGCGAGGGCATGATACCGGCATATTGCAGGACGCCGGCGCCGAGAAGCGCGATCAGGCCGCCGAGAATGCCGGCGGCAAGGGCGCCGGAATTGGAAGTGCGATGCTGTGCAGGGTAGATGGGCCTTGCCGGTTCTTCTGCTGCTGTCGCGGCCGATACCGGTTCCTCAGCAAAGGCTGCTGATGCGGCTTCTGCCCGTGTATCCTCTTCATCCGGCTCGGTCGCCGTGGTGGCGTCCGCCTTGCCACTCTCCAACGGGTCGGAGATATCTGCGCGGACCGTTTCATCGGCTTCGCCGGCCCGAATATCCGTACCCTCGCCGGTCACGGTATCGTCCACGGCCGCGTCGTTTTTTGCCTCGTCCGAGGCAGCCGGATTGGCATCCAGGTCGATCGTCAACGGCTCCTGATCGGACTTCGAGCGGCGCGGAGGGTTTTCCGGTCCCATGATGATCTCTTTCCGTTATCGCATGAACTTGACGTACTGTCTTAAACCTAGACATGCGATGGGGATAGGGAAAGCCCCCAAGCGACAATTCCTTGACCGCTGCTAGACGGATTCGTGTTCCGTTGCCTGTGGTGCAGCGGGTCAGAGCAGGGCGAGAAGGGCTTCTTCGGAAGGCTCCGCGGCAACGGCGATCGGCCCGAAACCCGGCGGTACGGCATCCGCGACATGCTCGCTCAAACAGATCAGCCGCATGCGGGAAATCCGCTTTGCCGTTTCTTCGGAAAGCAGCGCGAAAAAATGCCGCGCGGTTTCATAGGAATAGAGGATGGCGATGTCTGGGACGGGCGGATGCAGCAGCCGTTCGATGGTCTGATGCGTGTGGGCGATGGCGGACATCCGGTAGGTTTCGGCGGTGCGGCAGGCGATGCCTGCGGCCTGCAACCCTGCCTCGAAAGCCGGAGAGCGCGGCCAGCCTGCAAGATAGACCAGACCGTCGCCAAGGTCTGCCGATGCGGTTGCGACGATCCTTGCCAGGGAAACCCCGGTGCCTGTGCCGGAAATGACCGACTGAAACCCCATTTTCCGCGCCGCCTGCGCCGTTGCAGGCCCGACGCAATAGACGGTTGTCTGGAAATGCGGCGTCAGCCGGTCCCTGTAGGGAGCCAAGGCGCGAAACACTTCGGCGCTGGTGACCGCGATGGCGCTGTGGGTGTGGGCAAGCGCCTCCAATGCTGCCAGTGGCTGATGGATGGCTTCCATGACCGGCAGAAGCACGGCCTCATGCCCCATCGCTTCAAGCCTTGCAGCCGTCGCCGTTGCTGAAGGCTGCGGCCGGGTGACAAGAATGCGCAGAGGGGCGGGCATGTTCAGACCCAGCTCGAAAAGAAGTCCGGTCCAGCATCGAGGCGAATATCGTCGCCCGCCTTGGCTCCTATCCGTTCGGCATCGGCGGCCTTGCCTTCCGTCGACACGCGGAAATATTCGCTGCCGTCGGGTGTGAGCACCATGCCGGAAAAGCGGATGGTATCGCCATCAGAGACCGCGTAACCGGCGATCGGCGTGCGGCAGGAGCCGTCGAGTGTGGCGAGGAACGCCCGTTCACAGGTGACGGCTTCGTGGGTTCTGAGATCGTTGACCGCTTCGAGCAAACCGTTGATGCGGTCGTCGCCGATGCGGCTCTCGATACAGATCGCGCCCTGTGCCGGTGCCGGCGGGAAGGTTTCGGGATCGAGAAGCTCGGTCGGGACATCGTCCTTGCCCAGCCGCTTCAGGCCGGCAAAGGCAAGCAGCGTCGCATCGACTTGACCCTCGGCCAATTTTCTTAGCCGGGTATCAACCAGTCCGCGATAGGTGATGACGTTGATATCCGGGCGCAGGCGCTTGATGAGCGCCTGACGGCGCAGCGACGACGAGCCAATCGTGGCTCCTTGCGGCAGGTCGAGCAGCTTTGCGGCCGTGCGCCCGACAAATGCGTCGCGGGCGTCTTCTCGCGGCAGGTAGGCGGAGAGATAGAGGCCGGTAGGCAGTTTGGTCGGCATGTCCTTGGAGGAGTGCACGGCAAAATCCAGCCCGCCCGAGGTGAGCATATCCTCCAGTTCTTGGGTGAAAAGGCCCTTGCCGCCGATTTCCGACAGCGACCGGTCGGTGATCCGGTCGCCCATGGTCGACAGCACGACGATCTCGAACATTTCAGCCGGCAGGCCGTGCACGGCCATCAGCCGGTCCCGTGTTTCATGGGCCTGCGCCAGCGCCAGGGGGCTGCCCCGCGTGCCGATCCGGAAAGGTTTTGTTTGCATCCACTGCGATCCGTTGTTACCGGAGTTCCGTGTATCCGCCTTTCCCTGCGACCGCAATGTTCGAGTAATTCTGCCCATGTCCGCCCGCCTGCGCATCCTCGGTATCGAAACAAGCTGCGACGAGACCGCCGCCTCCGTCGTCCTGCGTGACGAAAACGGCCATGGCGAAATTCTGGGCGACGTGGTTTTGAGCCAGCTGGAAGAGCACAGTGCCTATGGTGGCGTCGTGCCGGAGATTGCCGCACGTGCCCATGTCGAGGCGCTGGATACGCTGATCGAGGAAGCGCTTTTGCGCGCCGGGGTAACACTTGCCGATATCGACGCAATTGCCGCCACCAGCGGTCCGGGCCTGATCGGTGGCCTGCTGGTCGGCCTGATGACCGGCAAGGCAATGGCGCGGGCTTCGGGAAAGCCGCTCTATGCCGTCAATCATCTGGAAGGCCATGCGCTGACAGCGCGGCTGACCGACGGACTTGCCTTTCCCTATCTGATGCTGCTGGTTTCCGGCGGCCACACACAGCTGATCCTGGTGAAGGGCGTCGGCGTCTATGAGCGTTGGGGCACGACGATTGACGATGCGCTGGGCGAGGCGTTCGACAAGACCGCGAAGCTGCTTGGCCTGCCTTATCCGGGCGGCCCGGCCGTCGAGCATGCGGCAAAAAGCGGCAATCCGGACCGGTTTTCCTTTCCGCGTCCGCTGGTTGGCGAAGCGCGGCTAGATTTTTCATTTTCCGGCCTGAAAACGGCCGTTCGTCAGGCGGCGCAGTCGATCGAGCCGGTGACCGAACAGGATATCGCCGATATCTGCGCCTCCTTCCAGAAGGCGATTTCGCGCACGCTAAAGGATCGCATCGGCCGCGGGCTTGCCCGCTTCAAGGAGCAGTTTGCCGGAACGGTGACGCATCCGGCGCTGGTGGTGGCCGGTGGCGTGGCGGCCAACCAGACGATCCGGGCGACGCTGCAGGAGCTGTGCGACAAGAACGGCTTTCACTTCATCGCGCCGCCGATGCAACTGTGCACCGACAATGCGGCAATGATCGCCTGGGCAGGCGCCGAGCGCATGGCGGCAGGATTGCCGGCCGATGATCTCGATGTGGCGCCGCGTTCGCGCTGGCCTCTGGATGCGGATGCAAAGGCCCTGATCGGATTTGGCAAGCGGGGAGCAAAGGCGTGATGGCGGATGTCGTGAATACGGATCGTATCGTCGTCGTTGGCTCCGGAGCTTTCGGAACGGCGCTGGCGGCCGTTGCTGCCGCATCCGGCAAGGTGCCGGTGACGCTGCTCACCCGCCGTGAAAGCATCGTCGAGGAATTCAAACAGACCGGCCGCAATGACAGCGCGCTGCCGGGCATCGATTTGCCGGAAACGCTCATTGTTTCCCACGATCCAACCATTCTTGAGGGTGCCGGGATCGTGCTTTTCGCCATGCCATCGCAGGCGCAGCGCGAGGCTGGGCGGTCGCTGCACGGTTTCATCGGCAAGGGCGCCGATGTGGTGATCTGCGCCAAGGGCATGGAGCGGGCGAGCGGCCGGTTGTTGACCGATGTCGTCGAGGAAGAGCTGCATTTGCAGAATGTCGCCGTGCTCTCCGGCCCGGGGTTTGCTGCCGATATTGCCAAGGGCCTGCCGACGGCGATGGTGATTGCGGCGGGCACTGTCGAGCGGGCCGCGGTTTTGGCCGAAGCCTTGTCGGGCGCGACGTTCCGCCTTTATCCGTCGGCTGACCGTATTGGGGTGCAGCTCGGCGGCGCGTTGAAGAATGTGCTGGCGATTGCCTGCGGTATCGTCGAAGGGGCAGGGCTTGGCGATTCCGCCCGGGCGGCGTTGATTTCGCGCGGACTGGCCGAGATGTCGCGGTTCGTTGCGGCACGGGGCGGCGAGGCGGATACGGTGCGCGGCCTTTCCGGTCTTGGCGATCTTGTGTTGACGGCAACCAGCCATCAATCGCGCAATCTGCGCTACGGCATCGCGCTCGGGCAAAGCGGCAGCGCCAAGGGACACTCGAATGAGCTGGTCGAAGGTGCCTTTGCAGCCTCCGTCGCTGCCGATGTCGCCCGGCAACTGGGCGTCGATATGCCCGTCACCGAAGCGGTGGCTGCGATCATTGATGGAAAGATGGACGTGAAGACGGCGCTGGAACAGCTGATGTCCCGGCCGATCACGCAGGAATAAACACTTCCTAAGAATAGGCAATCAAGGAGAACACAATGCTGTTTGCGGTTCTGTGCACGGACAAGCCGAATGCCCTGCAGGTGCGAATGGACGCCCGTCCCGCACATGTCGAGTTTCTAAACGACCTCAATGCCAAGGGTACGCTGGCTTTCGCCGGCCCGTTCCTTGATGATGCCGGCAAGCCGAATGGCAGCCTGGTGGTTCTTCAGGCAGAAACGATCGAGGACGTGCGGGCCATCGCCAGCGCCGATCCCTATGCCAAGGCCGGCCTGTTTTCCAATGTCGATATCAAGCCCTGGAACTGGGTCTTCAACAAGCCGGAGGCCTGAGCGTGGGGTACTGGCTTTACAAGTCCGAACCGTTCAAATGGTCCTGGGCGATGCAGAAGGATGCGGGCGCCAAGGGCACGGAATGGACCGGCGTGCGCAACTATCTGGCCCGCAACAACATGCGGGCAATGCAGATCGGCGACAAGGGCTTCTTCTATCACTCGAACGAGGGGCTGGAGATTGTCGGGATCACCGAGGTCTGTGCACTGTCGCACCCGGATTCGACTGCTGAGGGCGATGCCCGCTGGGACTGCGTCGATATCCGCGCCGTCTGCGATCTGCCGAACCCGATTTCGCTGAAGGACATCAAGGCCAATCCGAAATTCGAGACGATGGCTCTGGTGACGTCGATGCGCTTGTCGGTGCAGCCGGTGACCGAGGAAGAATATCTGGAAATCTGCCGGCTCGGCGGGCTGGATAACCCGCCGCGGTGATCTTCCTCTTCTCCCCAGCGGGGAGAAGTGCCGAACGAAGTGAGGCGATGAGGGGCGACGCGTTCTGAGCGTACCGCCCCCTCATCCGGCCCTATGGGCCACCTTCTCCCCGATGGGGAGAAGAGGTGCCGTCGAACTACTGGCCAATCATCAAACGGACCCCTCGTGAAAACCGATCCCGAAACCTTCATCCGCGAAAACACGGACATCATGGCGCCGCCGCATGTGCCGGAGGTGCGGCTGTATCTTGCCAGCGAAGCGCATGACCTGTGGCTGAAGACGGAGGAGGAGCTGGAGGAGATCGGCTTGCCGCCGCCGTTCTGGGCGTTTGCCTGGGCGGGCGGGCAGGGGCTGGCGCGGCATATTCTCGATCATCCCGAGCTGGTGGCTGGCAAGCGGGTGATCGATTTTGCTTCCGGCTCGGGCCTTGTGGCGATCGCGGCAATGAGAGCAGGGGCATCGTCGGTGCTGGCCGTCGATATCGATCCGTGGACCGAAACGGCGATCCGGCTCAATGCGGCGCTGAATGGTGTCGAAGTTTCCTCGGCGGGGTTGGATATGATCGGTGCAGAGCGGGATGCGGATGTCTATCTGGCCGGTGACGTCTTTTATGACAAAGCGTTTGCCGACCGGATCGTTCCGTGGCTGAGCGCGCTTGCCGAAGCGGGGGCGGATGTCCTCGTCGGTGATCCCGGCCGCGCCTATTGCCCGCGTGAGCGGATGGAGATGCTGGCGACCTACCAGGTGCCGGTGACCCGGGCGCTGGAGGATAGCGAGGTCAAGAAGACCACGGTCTGGCGGTTTCTGAGCGCAGGGCGCGATTGAAGACTTTTGCTGCGCGGCGAACGCTGTGGCGCCGGGCTGCAGCGCGGATGGTCAGCACTCCGCCGCCGCATGCGCTTGGGCAACGTATTCGGCGATATGTTTTGTCTCGATATCCTGCAGCATCTCGAGCTTGATATGGCGGCGGAACTTGCCATCGCCGGACAGGAAGCCGTGGGGATCGGCGAGCAATGCACCCTGGCTGAATTCCAGCGTCACATGGGCCTTGTAGGGGAAAACGCCGCAGAAGCTCGGGCCGCAGGAGAACAGCAATCCACTATATTTCACCTCTTCGGTGATGGATGGACCAGTGGCCAGAACGATGGCGCGCAAACGCGCGACAATCGGAAACAGGTCTGCGCGATGCTCCCTGACGTCCTGCAGGAAGGTTTCCACCTTATCTGTGCTCATGCAGCAACGATCCCGATCGAGGGCGTCATCTTCGAACGACGCAGACGCCGGATTCCCAGGAGCAGGCACGGCCGGCGGTCGATGGGGTGACGTGGATGATTTTCGGACGCACCGCGGGATAGGTCATGCCGGTATCACCGGAAAAGTAGCCGTAGCCGTTGCCCTCCGAGCGGAAATAGGTGCCGTTGCCGGGATCGGTCCAGGCAGACAGGCCACCGAAATAGGTGCCGGCATCGGTTTGCGATGGGAAGCCGTCATTGCCATAGGACTGGTTCCAGCCGGGTCGACGCTCATCACGAAATCCCCGCACCGGAAGAGTGGGGTCGTAGCGGTCACGCCCGTATCTCGGCGCGAAATGGCTGCGATTGGCCTGGCGCCTGTCGAACTGGAAGCGGTCATAGCGGCGATCGACGCGATATCCGCGATCCCGCCGGCCGTGCCGGTAATGGTAGCGATCGGCGGTTACGCCGGAAACGGCTTCCTGCCGTCCACGATGCGGGCGCTGGTCGAACGACCGTTCGAAATGCGGACGACGGATCTGGTTCCGGTCGCTCCGGTCACGTGCTTCGGCGAAATTGGCAAACGAGAGCATCACGGCAAGCGCCGCGATCAAGACTTTCGTCGCATTCTGCATACTGATTGGACGCATTTCGTGCAGTCCTCCGCACAATTCTTAATAAATCCTTAAGAGGCAATGTGGGGTAGAGGCGGGCAAAAGTCACGGATTGCGTTGAATTTTCACGTCTTATCGTTAACGTGGCGGGCGAATTGCATCCGTCAAGCCGCCATATTTTCGTCTAATCGATTAAATTGATTTTGCAGTGCAAACACACTTGTCGTTAATCAATATGGTGATTAAACGTCGGCTGACTGAATTGCGCACAATCAGGTGCAATACCGGATGAAAATAGTCCAGTTTTTGGGCATCTTTCCGGGTCTTCCGTGAGGTTCAGATGACGAATGTCACCAAAAGCCGGCCTTTGTCGCCGCATCTACAAATCTATAAGCCTATTCCCACCATGGTCATGTCCATTGTGCACCGCATCACCGGATGCGCCTTGTACTTCGGCACGGTGCTTGTTGCCTGGTGGCTGATCGCCGCTGCCAGCGGCCCGGAATATTACGACTGGGCCATGTGGGCTTTCGGCACGATCATCGGCCAGCTCGTTCTGTTTGGTTATACCTGGGCGCTGGTGCATCATCTGTTCGGCGGTCTCAGGCACTTTGTCTGGGATCTGGGCTACGGCTACGAAAAACATTTCGCCACCAAGCTTGCCATTGCCAATCTGATCGGTTCGGTCGCGGTTACCGCGCTGATCTGGATCGTCGGCTACGCGGTTCGCTGAGAGGACAAGAATTCCATGGATATGCGTACTCCCCTCGGCAAGGTTCGCGGCCTCGGTTCGGCCAAGGAAGGCACCGATCACTTCTGGCGCCAGCGGCTGACGGCCGTTGCCAACGTGCCGTTGATCATCTTCTTCGTGCTGTTCCTGATCAAATATGCAGGGGCGCCTTATGCTGAGGTTGTCGTTGCCCTGTCGAACCCCTTCGTGGCCGTGGTTATGGGGCTGGTGGTCATCTCCGGTCTGATCCACATGAAGCTCGGCATGCAGGTCGTCATCGAGGACTATGTCCACAACGAAGGCGTCAAGGTCGTCCTCGTCATGCTCAATACGTTTTTTGCGATCGCGGTTGGCGGGCTCTGTCTTTTCGCCATCCTGAAGATCGCGTTTGCAGGGTAATTCAAAATGGCACCCACCTCATCGCCGCTCATCAACGGCCACGCCTATGATTATGTCGACCATGCCTATGACGTCATCGTCGTCGGCGCCGGTGGCGCCGGATTGCGCGCCACGCTCGGCATGGCCGAACAGGGCTTCAAGACGGCCTGCATCACCAAGGTCTTTCCAACGCGCTCACATACGGTCGCGGCCCAGGGCGGCATTGCCGCCTCGTTGACCAACATGACGCCGGACAGCTGGCAGTGGCATCTCTATGACACAGTCAAGGGTTCCGACTGGCTCGGCGACGTCGATGCCATGCAGTACCTCACGATGGAAGCGCCGAAGGCCGTTTACGAGCTGGAACATTATGGCGTTCCGTTCTCGCGCAATGCCGAAGGTAAGATCTATCAGCGGCCGTTCGGCGGCCACATGCAGAACTACGGTGAAGGCCCGCCGGTTCAGCGCACCTGCGCCGTTGCCGACCGTACCGGTCACGCCATCCTGCACACGCTCTATGGCCAGTCGCTGAAGAACAATGCCGAATTCTTCATCGAGTATTTCGCGCTCGACCTGATCATGTCGGATGACGGCAGCCGCTGCACCGGCGTCGTCGCCTGGAACCTCGACGACGGCACAATCCATCGCTTCTCCGCCAAGATGGTCGTTCTGGCGACCGGCGGTTATGGCCGCTCCTATTTCTCGGCGACCTCGGCCCATACCTGCACCGGCGACGGCGGCGGCATGGTGGCACGCGCGGGCCTGCCTTTGCAGGACATGGAATTCGTTCAGTTCCACCCGACCGGCATTTACGGTTCGGGCTGCCTGATCACCGAAGGTGCGCGCGGCGAGGGCGGTTATCTCGTCAATTCCGAAGGCGAGCGCTTCATGGAGCGCTATGCGCCATCGGCCAAGGACCTTGCTTCCCGCGACGTGGTGTCCCGCTGCATGACACTGGAAATCCGCGAAGGCCGCGGCGTCGGCAAGAACAAGGACCATATCTACCTGCATCTCGACCATCTCGATCCGGCCGTTCTGCACGAGCGCCTTCCGGGCATTTCCGAGAGCGCCAAGATCTTTGCCGGTGTCGACGTGACCCGCGAGCCGATCCCGGTTCTGCCGACCGTTCACTACAATATGGGCGGCATTCCGACCAACTATTGGGGCGAAGTGCTGAATGCCGACGGTGAAAATCCGGAGCGTGTGCTGCCGGGCCTGATGGCTGTCGGTGAAGCCGGTTGCGCCTCGGTGCACGGTGCAAACCGTCTCGGCTCCAATTCGCTGATCGACCTGGTGGTCTTCGGCCGCGCTGCTGCGATCCGCGCCGGCGAAGTCATTGACCGCGCCGCGCCGATCCCCGCGATCAACGAAAAAGCCTGCGAAAAGATCATGACGCGCTTCGACAAGCTGCGGTTTGCCGATGGCGGCACGCCGACGGCCGTGCTGCGCGAAAAGATGCAGAAGACCATGCAGGACGACGCTGCCGTGTTCCGCACCCAGGAATCGCTGGAGAGCGGCTGCAAGCGGATGAGCGCCATCTGGCAGGAACTGGCCGACGTCAAGGTCACCGACCGTTCGATGATCTGGAATTCCGATCTGGTGGAAACGCTGGAACTGGAAAACCTGATGGCCAACGCCATCGTCACCGTTTATGGCGCCGAAGCCCGCAAGGAAAGCCGCGGCAGCCATGCGCGCGAGGATTTTGTCGACGGCCCGTTTGCCGGTCGCGACGACGTCAACTGGCGCAAGCATACGCTGTCCTGGGTGAACGAGGCCGGTGAAGTCCGTCTCGACTACCGCCCGGTTCACACCGAACTTCTGGCCGACGGCATCGATCCGAAAAAGATCGAGCCCAAAGCACGCGTGTATTGAGGAGATTGAATCATGGTTGAACTCGCTCTCCCCAAGAACTCGACGATGACAGAAGGTAAGGTCTGGCCGAAGCCGGCCGGTGCCACCAACACCCGCGAGTTCCGCATCTACCGCTGGAGCCCGGACGACGGTAAGAACCCGTCGATCGACACGTTCTATATCGATGTCGACGATTGCGGCCCGATGGTTCTCGATGCGCTGCTCTACATCAAGAACAAGATCGACCCGACGCTGACGCTTCGCCGCTCCTGCCGCGAAGGCATCTGCGGTTCCTGCGCCATGAACATCGACGGCACCAATACGCTGGCCTGCACCAAGGGCATGGACGAGGTGAAGGGGACCGTGAAGGTCTACCCGCTGCCGCATATGCCTGTCGTCAAGGATCTGGTGCCGGATCTCACCAACTTCTACGCCCAGCACCGCTCGATCGAGCCCTGGCTGAAGACGGTTTCGCCAACGCCGGCTAAGGAATGGAAGCAGAGCCACGAGGATCGCCAGAAGCTCGACGGCCTCTATGAGTGCATTCTCTGCGCCTGCTGTTCCGCCTCGTGCCCCAGCTACTGGTGGAACGGCGACCGTTATCTCGGCCCGGCCGTGCTGCTGCAGGCCTATCGCTGGCTGATCGACAGCCGCGACGAGGCCAAGGGCGAGCGTCTCGACAACCTGGAAGACCCCTTCCGCCTCTACCGCTGCCACACGATCATGAACTGCGCCCAGACCTGTCCAAAGGGTTTGAACCCGGCGAAGGCCATTGGCGAGATCAAGAAGATGATGGTCGAACGGCGGGTTTAATCGGCCGTTATTGCGTCTGTAGATGAATTCCAAGCGCCGGGTTCTGCCCGGCGTTTTTGTGTGAGCAGGTCTTTTGGAGGGGTGGGCTCGGAGTGGCGGCAACTCTACCACGCAGTGTGCACAACCGTTTCAATCATGCCACAGGTCCTAAAGAATCAGGCGCATCTTGAATTTAAAGTTAGTTTTAAGCTAATTCCGCCTATATTCCCCTGGACAACGCGATAGCAGAGATGATCGGGAGCTAAAACATGCGGACAATACATACGGTAGCGGGACTGGCCTTGGTGCTGGCGCTGGCTGGATGTCAGAGGACGTCCATGAGCGATTTCGGTGGAAACCCCGTGTCGCCGGCTCCATTGCAGGCGCAGCCTGTGCCGAGTGTCTCTTCCGGCCAGCTTGCGGCGCCCGGCGATACCTCGCAGTTTCCGGCAGCTCCGGTCAGCGGCACGGCGGCGGTTGGCGGTGTTACGACGCCGGGTGCTGGCGATACTGCTGCGGCGGCCAATGCGCTTGATGTCACCAAGGAATCGATGGTCGGCAACTGGCGTGTCTCGAATGCGGGCGCATCCTGCGACATGTTCCTGACGCTCACCAATCTCGGCAGCGGCTCGCGCGGCGGTACGCGCGGTTGCGCCGGCGAACTGACGTCGATGGGCTCCTGGGAAGTGGCCGGCAAGCAGGTCGTCTTGAAGGACCGCAACGGCAATCCGCTCGCCCGACTGTTCAAGACGGCCGATGCACGCTTTGACGGTTCGACCAATGGCGGCCAGCCGGTCAGTCTCAGCCGCTAATCATCAGCCCGGCTCGAGCCGGGCTTTTTCTTGCCGTCGTTTCCGACACCAGAGCGGTCCAGCGCGTGCCAAATCCCGAAGACAGCATTTCGCGAAAACTCGAAGCCATGATCGCGGCGGGAGCGCTTTCGCGCGACCCGGCGCAGCTTGCCATCGCCAAGCGCCTCGATCATCTTTCCTCGGAACTGGCTGCCAGCCGCGCCGAGCGCAAGTCGAATGCGCTTGGATGGCTGTTTGCTTCACGCAAGAACGAACATCCGCCGCTCAAGGGGCTTTATCTCTACGGGGGCGTCGGGCGTGGCAAGACCATGCTGATGGACTTGTTCTTCGAGACGGTGCCGATCAAGCGCAAGCGCCGGGCGCATTTCCACGAATTCATGGCCGATGTGCATGAGCGCATCTTCAAGCACCGGCAGAAGCTGAAGAACGGTGAGACGCGCCAGGCCGATCCGATGCCGCCGGTGGCGGCCGAGATCTTTGCCGAAGCGCGGCTTCTGTGTTTTGACGAGTTTTCCGTCACCGATATTGCCGATGCGATGATCCTGTCGCGGCTGTTCGGCGAGCTGTTTTCCAAGGGCTGCGTATTGGTGGCGACCTCCAATGTCGAGCCGGGCAATCTCTACAAGGACGGTCTTAATCGTGGTCTGTTCCTGCCGTTCATCGACCTGTTGAAGGCGCATGCCGCTATCGTGCCGCTGGATACGACGACGGATTACCGGCTGGCGAAGATCGAGGGCCTGCCGGTCTGGTCGTCGCCGCTCGGGCCGGAGGCCGACACCGAGCTCGACAATGCCTGGAAGCTAGCAACGGCGGGCCTGACCGTTGCCTCCGCCGAGGTGGCATTTAAGGGACGCAAGATCACCGTGCCGAAGGCTGCCGGTGAATGCGCGCGGTTTTCCTTCGCCGATCTCTGCGAAAAGCCGCTCGCCGCCGCCGATTATCTGGTCATCCTCTCGCATTACCGGACGATCTTCGTCGAGCATATTCCGCATCTTGGGCCGGAGCGCCGCAACGAGACCAAGCGCTTCATCATGCTGGTCGACACGATCTACGATCACGGTGCCCGGCTGTTTGCTTCTGCAGTATCGGCGCCGATCGATCTGCTGACGGCGAAAAAAGGCACCGAAGGGTTTGAATTCGACCGTACGGTATCGCGGCTGATCGAGCTGCAGAGCAAGGAATATGCGGCTACTTATCACGCAGTTTCTGCTGTTTTATGACGTGCCAGCGACAAAATATCTTACGTTTACGTAAGAATTTTATTATCTAACCGATTGAAATTGTTCCATCCAAAAGTATCGGTTGATATTTTAGGTTTTGAAGTTTAATTCCTTGCGCCGAAGGTTTGCCACAGTCTGCGCTTAGAGCGCCACGTCAGGCCTTGTCAGATTTGGATCGCAAAGGAAGCACTTTCATGGCGCGCAACAAGATCGCACTTATTGGTTCTGGAATGATTGGTGGCACGCTGGCGCATCTCGCCGGCCTGAAGGAGCTGGGCGATATCGTCCTGTTCGACATCGCTGACGGCATTCCGCAGGGCAAGGGTCTCGATATCGCTCAGTCCTCTCCCGTCGAAGGCTTCAACGCCAACCTGACCGGTGCCAGCGACTATTCCGCAATCGAAGGCGCCGATGTCTGCATCGTCACCGCCGGCGTTGCCCGCAAGCCCGGCATGAGCCGCGACGACCTGCTCGGCATCAACCTCAAGGTGATGGAACAGGTCGGCGCCGGCATCAAGAAGTATGCCCCGAACGCCTTCGTCATCTGCATCACCAACCCGCTCGACGCGATGGTCTGGGCGCTGCAGAAGTTCTCCGGCCTGCCGAAGAACATGGTCGTCGGCATGGCTGGCGTACTCGATAGCTCGCGCTTCCGCCTGTTCCTGTCCCAGGAATTCAACGTTTCCGTCCAGGACGTCACTGCGTTCGTTCTCGGCGGCCATGGCGATACGATGGTCCCGCTCGCCCGCTACTCGACCGTTGGCGGCATTCCGCTGACCGATCTGGTCAAGATGGGTTGGGTCACCAAGGAACGCCTCGAAGAAATCATCCAGCGCACCCGTGATGGCGGCGCCGAAATCGTCGGTCTCCTGAAGACCGGTTCGGCCTACTACGCCCCGGCCGCGTCGGCGATCGAAATGGCCGAATCCTTCCTCAAGGACAAGAAGCGCGTGCTTCCGGCTGCTGCCTATCTGTCCGGCCAGTACGGCGTCAAGGACATGTATGTCGGCGTTCCGACGATCATCGGTGCCGGCGGCATCGAGCGCATCATCGAAGTCGAATTCAACAAGGCCGAGCAGGAAGCCTTCGAAAAGTCCGTCGCTTCGGTGGCGAGCCTTTGCGAAGCCTGCATCGCCATCGCGCCTAGCCTCAAGTAATTGCCGCTCGGCTTAAACAGGAAATATCCCCATGAACATTCATGAATATCAGGCCAAGGCTCTGCTGAAGACCTTTGGCGCTCCGGTCGCGGAAGGTGTCGCCATCTTCTCCGCCGACGAGGCAGAAGCGGCTGCAAAGTCGCTTCCAGGCCCGCTCTACGTCGTCAAGAGCCAGATCCATGCTGGCGGCCGCGGCAAGGGCAAGTTCAAGGAACTCGGCCCGGACGCCAAGGGCGGCGTTCGCCTGGCCTTCTCCATCGATGAAGCCAAGGCGCATGCCAAGGAAATGATGGGCAACACGCTGGTCACCGCGCAGACCGGCGAAGCCGGCAAGCAGGTCAACCGCCTCTACATCGAAGACGGCGCCGACATCGCCCGCGAGCTTTACCTCTCGCTGCTGGTCGACCGTTCGGTTGGCCGCGTTGCCTTCGTCGTTTCGACCGAAGGCGGCATGGACATCGAGGCTGTCGCCCATGACACGCCGGAAAAGATCCACACCATCGCCATCGATCCGGAAACGGGCGTGACGGCTGCGGACGTTGCTGCAATCTCCAAGGCTCTCGAGCTTTCGGGCGCTGCTGCCGAAGACGCCAAGTCGCTCTTCCCGATCCTCTACAAGGCCTTCAACGAGAAGGACATGGCGCTGCTCGAGGTCAACCCGCTGATCGTCATGAAGAATGACCATCTGCGCGTTCTCGACGCCAAGATGTCCTTCGACGGCAACGCGATCTTCCGCCACGACGACGTCAAGGCGCTGCGCGACGAGACCGAAGAAGACGCCAAGGAAATCGAAGCCTCCAAGTGGGACCTCGCCTACGTCGCTCTCGACGGCAACATCGGCTGCATGGTCAACGGCGCAGGCCTTGCCATGGCAACGATGGACATCATCAAGCTGTACGGCAAGGAGCCGGCAAACTTCTGCGACGTCGGCGGTGGCGCCGGCAAGGAGAAGGTCGCGGCTGCCTTCAAGATCATCACCGCCGACCCGAAGGTCGAGGGCATCCTCGTCAACATCTTCGGCGGCATCATGAAGTGCGACGTCATCGCTGAAGGTGTTGTCGCTGCGGTGCAGGAAGTCGGCCTCAAGGTTCCGCTCGTCGTGCGCCTCGAAGGCACCAATGTCGAGCTCGGCAAGAAGATCCTGAACGAATCGGGTCTCGCGATCACGGCGGCAGACGACTTGGACGATGCGGCCAAGAAGATCGTCGCTGCGATCAACGCCTAATTTTAAGGACCCGAACTCATGTCTATTCTCGTCAACAAGAATACCAAGGTCCTGGTTCAGGGCCTGACCGGCAAGACCGGCACGTTCCACACCGAACAGGCGCTTGCTTACTACGGCACGCAGATGGTCGGTGGTATCCACCCGAAGAAGGGTGGCGAAACCTGGACGGGCTCGAAGGGCGAAAGCCTGCCGATCTTCGCGTCCGTCGCGGAAGCCAAGGAACGCACCGGCGCTGACGCATCGGTGATCTACGTTCCGCCGGCCGGTGCCGCAGACGCGATCATCGAGGCGATCGAAGCCGAAATCCCGTTCATCACCTGCATCACCGAAGGCATTCCGGTCATGGACATGGTCCGTGTCAAGGCTCGCCTCGACCGTTCCAAGTCGCGTCTTCTCGGCCCCAACTGCCCGGGCATCCTGACCCCGGAAGAATGCAAGATCGGCATCATGCCGGGCTCGATCTTCCGCAAGGGTTCGGTCGGTATCGTGTCGCGTTCCGGCACGTTGACCTATGAAGCCGTGTTCCAGACGTCGAACGAAGGCCTTGGCCAGACGACGGCTGTCGGCATCGGCGGCGACCCGGTCAAGGGTACCGAGTTCATCGACGTGCTCGAGATGTTCCTGGCCGATCCGGCCACGACCTCGATCATCATGATCGGCGAAATCGGCGGTTCGGCTGAAGAAGATGCAGCGCAGTTCCTGATCGACGAAGCCAAGAAGGGCCGCAAGAAGCCGATGGCAGGCTTCATCGCCGGCCGGACTGCTCCGAAGGGCCGTACCATGGGCCACGCCGGTGCTGTCGTTTCCGGCGGCAAGGGCGATGCGGAATCCAAGATCTCCGCCATGGAAGCAGCCGGTATCAAGGTATCGCCCTCCCCGGCACGCCTCGGCAAGACGCTTGTCGAAGTCCTCAAGGGCTGAGACGTTTCAACCGATAACGTGACCGGGCCGCCCATTGCGGCTGGCCCGGTCCGCACCATCTGATGACGCGGAGGCGCATCCGGCGCTTTCGAAAAATGCGGTTCACCGGGGCCAACACCCGGCAGAGTTAACAAGTCAGGAGGCGGACGGACAGGTCCGCAGAGCACCATGGCACGGCAAGAAGCCAACGAGCAATTTCAGCTGACTTCGTTCCTCGACGGAGCGAATGCCGGCTATATCGACCAGCTCTATGCGCGCTACGAAAACGATCCGTCGTCGGTCTCCGGCGAATGGCAGTCGTTCTTCAAGGCGCTGCAGGAGCAGCCGGAAGACGTGATCAAGGCCGCCAAGGGCGCTTCCTGGAAGAAGCCGCACTGGCCGATCCAAGCCAGCGGCGATCTGGTTTCGGCGCTGGATGGCGACTGGGGCACGGTCGAAAAGGTCATCGAAAAGAAGGTACAGGCGAAGGCCGAAGCCAAGGCTGCCGCGACCGGCGTTGCCGCAGCGCCCGCCGACGTTCACCAGTCGACCCGCGACAGCGTGCGCGCCATCATGCTGATCCGCGCCTATCGTATGCGTGGCCATCTGCATGCCAAACTCGACCCGCTGGCAATCGCCGCGCCGGTCGAGGATTATCACGAGCTTTCGCCGTCGAACTACGGTTTCGGCCCGGAAGACATGGACCGGCCGATCTTTATCGACAACGTGCTGGGTCTTGAATACGCCACCCTGCGCGAGATCGTTGACATTCTCGAGCGCACCTATTGCTCGACGCTCGGTGTCGAGTTCATGCACATCTCCGATCCGGAAATCAAAGGCTGGATCCAGGAACGCATCGAAGGTCCGGACAAGGGCGTCGACTTCACGCCGGAAGGCAAGAAGGCCATCCTGCAGAAGCTGATCGAGGCGGAAGGCTTCGAGCAGTTCATCGACGTCAAGTACAAGGGCACCAAGCGCTTCGGTCTCGACGGTGGTGAATCGCTGATCCCGGCGCTGGAGCAGATCATCAAGCGCGGCGGCCAGGAAGGCCTGAAGGAAGTCATCCTCGGCATGGCCCATCGTGGCCGTCTGAACGTCCTGACCAACGTCATGGGCAAGCCGCATCGCGCCGTGTTCCACGAGTTCAAGGGCGGCTCTTACGCGCCTGACGACGTTGAAGGCTCGGGCGACGTGAAGTACCATCTCGGTGCCTCCTCGGACCGCGAGTTCGACGGCAACAAGGTTCACCTGTCGCTGACGGCCAACCCGTCGCATCTGGAAATCGTCAATCCTGTGGTCATGGGCAAGGCCCGCGCCAAGCAGGACCAGATGGCGAAGATCTTCGAAGGCGACGTCATTCCGTTGTCCGAGCGGGCGCAGGTCATGCCGCTGTTGCTGCACGGCGATGCGGCTTTCGCCGGCCAGGGCGTCACGGCCGAAATTCTCGGCCTGTCGGGCCTGCGCGGTCATCGCGTTGCCGGTACCGTGCACTTCATCATCAATAACCAGATCGGCTTCACCACCAATCCGGCCTTCTCGCGTTCGTCGCCCTATCCGTCCGACGTCGCCAAGATGATCGAAGCGCCGATCTTCCACGTCAATGGTGACGATCCGGAAGCGGTGACCTACGCGGCCAAGATCGCCACCGAATACCGCATGAAGTACCACAAGCCTGTCGTTATCGACATGTTCTGCTACCGCCGCTTCGGCCATAACGAAGGCGACGAGCCGTCGTTCACCCAGCCGAAGATGTACAAGGTCATCCGCGCCCACAAGACGGTCGTGCAGATCTACGGCCAGCGTCTGATCGCCGAAGGCCTGATTTCCGAAGGCGAACTGGAAAAGATGCGGGCCGATTGGCGTGCGCATCTCGAGCAGGAGTTCGAGGCAGGCCAATCCTACAAGCCGAACAAGGCCGACTGGCTGGACGGCGTCTGGTCGGGGCTTCGCGCTGCCGACAACCAGGATGAGCAGCGCCGCGGCAAGACTTCGGTGCCGATGAAGGCCCTGAAGGAAGTTGGCCGCAAGCTGTCGGAAGTTCCGGCCGGCTTCAACGCGCACAAGACCATCCAGCGTTTCATGGACGGCCGCGCCAACATGGTCCAGACCGGTGAAGGCATCGACTGGGCAATGGCGGAAGCGCTTGCATTCGGCACGCTCTGCGTCGAAGGCACCAAGATCCGCCTGTCGGGTCAGGATTGCGAACGCGGCACGTTCTCGCAGCGCCATTCGGTTCTCTACGATCAGGAGACCGAAGACCGCTACATCCCGCTTGCCAATCTGTCGCCGGCCCAGGCCCGTTACGAAGTCATCAACTCGATGCTTTCGGAAGAGGCGGTACTCGGCTTCGAATATGGCTACTCGCTGGCCCGTCCGAACGCGCTGACCCTCTGGGAAGCCCAGTTCGGTGACTTCGCCAACGGTGCGCAGGTCGTGTTCGACCAGTTCATCTCGTCAGGAGAACGCAAGTGGCTGCGCATGTCCGGCCTCGTCTGCCTGCTGCCGCACGGCTACGAAGGCCAGGGTCCGGAGCATTCCTCGGCTCGTCTCGAGCGCTGGCTGCAGATGTGCGCAGAAGACAACATGCAGGTTGCCAACGTCACGACGCCGGCAAACTACTTCCACATCCTGCGCCGCCAGGTGAAGCGCGACTTCCGCAAGCCGCTGATCATGATGACGCCGAAGTCGCTGCTGCGCCACAAGCGGGCCGTTTCCTCGCTGTCGGAAATGGCGGGCGAGACCTCGTTCCACCGTCTGCTTTGGGACGATGCCGAGGTCATCAAGGACGGTCCGATCAAGCTGCAGAAGGATACCAAGATTCGCCGCGTCGTGCTCTGCACCGGCAAGGTCTATTACGACCTGCTGGAAGAGCGCGAAAAGCGTGGCATCGACGATGTCTACCTGCTGCGCGTCGAACAGCTTTATCCGTTCCCGGCCAAGGCGCTGATCAACGAACTCTCGCGCTTCCGTCATGCCGAAATGGTCTGGTGCCAGGAAGAGCCGAAGAACATGGGTGCATGGTCGTTCATCGACCCGTATCTGGAATGGGTGCTTGCCCATATCGATGCGAAGTACCAGCGCGTGCGTTACACCGGCCGTCCGGCTGCCGCCTCTCCGGCGACGGGCCTGATGTCGAAGCATCTGGCGCAGCTCGCGGCATTCCTCGAAGACGCCCTCGGCGGCTGAAACATGGGAGGCTGAAAGGCCTCCCTCTTTTGCCTCAACAGAAACAGACACCCGATCAACGGACGACAAAAAATCATGGCCACAGAAATCCGCGTTCCCACTCTGGGCGAATCCGTCAGCGAAGCCACCATCGGTACCTGGTTCAAGAAGGTTGGCGATACCGTCAAGGCTGATGAGCCGCTGCTTGAGCTTGAAACCGACAAGGTGACGATCGAAGTTCCGTCGCCGGCTGCAGGCGTGCTGTCCGAAATCGTCGCCGCTGCCGGCGAGACCGTCGGCCTCGGCGCGCTGCTCGGCAACATTGCAGCTGGCGCTGCAGGCGCTGCTGCTCCGGCCGCTACCGAAAAGAAGGCCGAACCGGCCGCCGCAGCCCCGGCTGCCGCTGCTGCTGCACCGGCTTCCACGCCGGTTGCTTCCGCCATGCCGGCTGCCCCTGCTGCTGCCAAGATGCTGGCTGAAAACAACCTCTCGGCCGATCAGGTCGATGGCTCCGGCAAGCGTGGCCAGGTCCTCAAGGGCGATGTCATTGCTGCCGTTGCCAAGGGCATTTCGGCACCAGCCGCTTCCGAGCCGGTGAAGGTCGTGTCGCGCGGCCCGTCGTCGGCCGAGGATGCGCCGCGCGAAGAGCGCGTCAAGATGACCCGCCTGCGCCAGACCATCGCCAAGCGCCTCAAGGATGCGCAGAACACGGCAGCGATGCTAACCACCTATAATGAGGTGGACATGTCGGCAGTGATGGCGCTGCGCACCAAGTACAAGGACATCTTTGAGAAGAAGCACGGCGTTAAGCTCGGCTTCATGGGCTTCTTCACCAAGGCGGTGACGCATGCCCTGAAGGAAATTCCTTCGGTCAACGCTGAAATCGACGGCACCGACATCATCTACAAGAACTTCTGCCATATTGGCATGGCCGTCGGCACCGATAAGGGCCTCGTCGTTCCGGTCATCCGCGACGCCGACGAGATGTCGATCGCCGAAGTCGAGAAGGATCTCGGCCGTCTCGCCAAGCTCGCCCGCGATGGCGCACTCTCCATGGGCGATATGCAGGGCGGCACGTTCACGATCACCAACGGTGGCGTCTACGGCTCGCTGATGTCCTCGCCGATCCTCAATGCACCGCAGTCGGGTATTCTCGGCATGCACAAGATCCAGGATCGTCCGGTCGTCGTCGGTGGGCAGATCGTCATCCGTCCGATGATGTATCTGGCGCTGTCTTACGATCACCGCATCGTCGATGGCAAGGAAGCGGTCACCTTCCTGGTGCGCGTCAAGGAAAGCCTGGAAGATCCGGAACGCCTCGTTCTCGATCTGTAAGGAACGACAGGTATGGACCCGGCAGCACTGGCGGTATCGCCGTTCGTCACGCTCCTCGCCTGGAGCGTGGTGCTGCTGGTGTTTCATGTCTCGTTGCAGGGATTTTCCGCAACCCTCGAACTTGGATCGGCATGGAATGCCGGTCCGCGCGACGAGGAAAAGAAGCCCTCCAGCAAGCTGGCTGGACGCGCGGCACGGGCATCGGCCAATTTCCGTGAGACCTATCCGGCCTTCGTCGGATTGTCGCTGGCATTGGCGATCACCGGTGATCCCGCCGGCTGGGGTCTGACCGGTGCCTGGACTTGGCTTGTCTGCCGGATCATCTATATTCCGCTTTATCTGGCGGGTATTCCCTATGTCCGCTCGCTCATCTGGCTCGGTTCGCTTGCCGGGCTCCTCATCATGGTCGCGACGCTGGTTTTCTGACGTCCCACAGCGATAAACGGAGAGTGCCGTGCATCCCTATCTGTTCGAACTCGCCTCGCTGATGGCTATCTTTTCCTTCGCTATCGTTTCTCCGGGTGCAGACCTTGCCATGGTCATGCGCCAGTCGATCGTCAACGGCCGCCGTTCCGCCATCATCACGTCGTTTGGCGTCGGCACCTCGCTGATGTTCCATGTGACCTATACAATCCTCGGTCTCGGGCTGCTCATTTCGCAGTCGATCTACCTGTTCAACATCGTCAAATGGTGCGGTGTCGCTTACCTTCTCTATATCGGTGTCAAGTCGCTCCGGGCGGGCAAGACCGACATGACGGCGCAGGCTGAAGGTGTGCAGGCCGGTGAAAAGCGTCAGTCCGGGCTGAAGGCATTCGGTCTCGGCTTTGCCGCCAACGCGCTCAATCCGAAGCCGGTGTTCTTCTTCCTGTCGATCTTCTCGACGGTGGTCAGTGCCCATACGCCGATCATGGTCAAGTTCGGCTACGGCTTGGTGATGGCGAGTTGCCTGATCCTGTGGTTCGTCGGTGTCAGCATGTTCATGACGACGCCGAAGATGCGGGCAGCCTTCTCGCGCGCCAGCCAATGGATCGACCGCGCCAGCGGGTTGGTGTTCATCGCGCTTGGCTTGAAGCTCGCCACCGAAAAGGCGGCGTGAGCATGCGTCTTGCCGCTTCCGCATCGAGCTTGAGCGCATTGCTGATGGTATCACCGGCGAGTGCGGCCGGGTGCCTGCAGGAGCAGGCGATCTATGGCGATGCCGACGGTGCCTATGAACTGCGGTTCGAGCCGGTCGGATCGCCGAGTGCTGCTACCAGCAACCATTTCAAGATCAAGGTTGGCAAGACCGGTCTGGTGCTCGACGGTATCGTCATGCAATCGGACGAGCCGGTGCGTGCCAATGGCATGATCATGCACAATTGCCCGGAAGGCGATGTGACGGGCGACGATATCGCCGCCTGCACCGTCTGGCAGGGCGTGATCTATTCCGTCGCTACCGACGGCACGGTGGCTTCGCTGCCGGGGGAGGGGCTGGAAGCTGCTTCACAGGTGCTTTTGCCCGATTTCGGTCCGGCGATCCGCAATTCATCGATCTGGGGCAAGGCGACCGTCGCGCCCTGGGACGTTCTGACCTTCAAGGAATGCAGCCAATGACGCGGAATGACAGGCCCGTTCTGCTGGTTACCGGCGGCAGCCGCGGCATCGGTGCGGCCATCTGCCGGTCGGCCGCCGAACAGGGCTGGGCGGTTGCCGTCAACTATGCCTCCAACCGGCCTGCTGCCGACGCGGTCGTGGCCGCGATCGAAGCAGAAGGCGGCACGGCCGTCGCAGTGGAAGGTGATGTCGGCAGCGACGCCGGGATCGCGGCCATTTTTGCGGCGATCGACAAGAGGTTCGGCCGTCTCGACGGACTGGTCAACAATGCCGGCATCGTCGGCCCGCCGGCGCGGATCGACGAGATCACGCCAGAGCGGCTGGAACGCATGCTGCGAGTCAATGTCTCCGGCTCGATCCTCTGTGCCGCGGCGGCGGTCCGGCGCATGTCCGTCCGTCACGGCGGCAAGGGCGGCGTCATCGTCAATATCTCCTCGATGGCATCCATACTCGGCTCGGCCGGGCAATATGTCGATTATGCCGCCTCCAAGGGTGCCATCGATACGTTCACCATCGGCCTGTCGCGCGAAGTCGCTTCGGATGGCATCCGTGTCAACGCGGTGCGCCCCGGCGTCATCGATACGGATATCCACGCCTCCGGCGGGCTACCAGACCGCGCCCGCGATCTTGGGCCGACCATTCCCATGAAACGGCCAGGCACCGCGCAAGAGGTCGCCGACGCCGTTCTCTATCTCATCTCCCCTTCGTCGTCCTATGTTACGGGCGCCATTCTCAACGTCAGCGGCGGACGCTAGCCGCTCTCAGGAAGGACTTTTCCATGGCTTATGATCTCATCGTTATCGGTACCGGCCCCGGCGGCTATGTCTGCGCCATCAAGGCGGCCCAGCTCGGCCTCAAGGTCGGCGTCATCGAGAAGCGCGCCACCTATGGCGGCACCTGCCTCAACATCGGCTGCATTCCCTCGAAGGCGCTGCTCCATGCGTCGGAAGTCTTCCACCAGACCGGCCACGCCATCGACGCGCTCGGTGTCGAGGTTGCAGCCCCCAAGCTCAACCTGACCAAGATGCTCGCCCACAAGGATGCGACGGTAAAGTCGAACACGGATGGCGTCGCCTTCCTGTTCAAGAAGAACAAGATCGATGCCTTCCAGGGCACCGGCAAGGTTGTCGGCGAAGGCAAGGTCTCTGTCACCAATGACAAGGGCGAAGAACAGGTCATCGAGACGAAGAACATCGTCATCGCCACCGGTTCCGACGTTGCGGGCATTCCGGGTGTTCCCGTTGAAATCGACGAAAAGATCATCATCTCGTCCACCGGCGGTATCGCGCTGGAAAAGGTTCCGGCCACCATGGTCGTTGTCGGCGGTGGTGTCATCGGCCTCGAACTTGGCTCGGTCTGGTCGCGTCTCGGCGCCAAGGTCACCGTCGTCGAATATCTCGACACGATCCTCGGCGGCATGGACGGCGAAGTCTCCAAGCAGTTCCAGCGCATGCTCGCCAAGCAGGGCATCGACTTCAAGCTCGGCGCCAAGGTGACCGGCGTTGAAAAATCCGGCCGCGGCGCCAAGGTGACGTTCGTGCCGGTAAAGGGCGGCGATGCCGCGACCGTCGATGCTGATGTCGTGCTGATCGCCACCGGCCGCAAGCCGTTCACCGATGGTTTGGGCTTGGCGGAAGCCGGCGTCGTCATGGATAGCCGTGGCCGCGTCGAGATCGACGGACACTTCCAGACCAACGTTACCGGCATCTATGCCATCGGTGACGTCGTGCGCGGCCCGATGCTGGCTCACAAGGCTGAAGACGAAGGCGTTGCCGTTGCCGAGATCATTGCTGGCCAGGCTGGCCACGTGAACTATGACGTCATCCCGAGCGTCGTCTACACCCAGCCGGAAGTCGCTTCGGTCGGCAAGACCGAGGAAGAGCTGAAGGCTGCAGGCGTTGCCTACAAGGTCGGCAAGTTCCCGTTCACGGCCAACGGCCGCGCCCGCGCCATGCTGCAGACGGACGGCTTCGTTAAGATCCTTGCTGACAAAGAAACCGACCGGGTTCTCGGCGGCCATATCGTTGGCTTCGGCGCCGGCGAGATGATCCACGAAATCACCGTGCTGATGGAGTTCGGCGGTTCCTCGGAAGATCTCGGCCGTACCTGCCATGCCCACCCGACCATGTCGGAAGCGGTCAAGGAAGCAGCGCTCGCGACCTTCTTCAAGCCGATCCACATGTAAGAAAC
The DNA here is from genome assembly GCA_900473685.1 of Hyphomicrobiales bacterium. Classification (GTDB taxonomy): domain Bacteria; phylum Pseudomonadota; class Alphaproteobacteria; order Rhizobiales; family Rhizobiaceae; genus Pararhizobium. Next base: position 107,388 of record UCNE01000006.1, on the reverse strand, counting down.
CAGCGAGGGGCCGTGACAATCGGCCCCTTTGCGGCTCCCCAGCGCACGGTCTAGAATCGGCGCATTCAAGGAGCACGCGCCTATGGCCCCCCGCACGCATTCCGTTCCGGTTACCTTGCCGCACCCAGCCCTGCCGCTCGCCGACTGGGCGGATTGTTACGAGCTTCTGGTACCCGGCCAGGCGACCACGGCCATTTCCGCAGCCAAGCGGGCATTGGGTGATTTTCCGGCTTGGGTGCGCGCTTTGATGTGGCTGCGAAACGCTATTGTCAGCCCGTTCGGCCTGAAGGGGTCAGGTAACAGTCCGGGCGAAAAGGCGGAGATGGTCGGCTTTTTTCCCGTCATTTCGCAATCAAGCGAGCAGGCGGTGCTCGGCTTTGATGATACCCATCTGGATTTCCGCATTGTCGTCGATGTTCGCCAAGCGGGCGAGCTTGCCCAAAGGGTCAGCGTGACGACGCTGGTAAGCCGCAAGATATTGTTCGGAAAAATCTATATTGCCGTCATCACGCCGTTTCACCGGCTGATCGTCAGGACGATGCTGGCGCGGCTCGTCCGTCCCGTGACGGCAATGAGCTGACGTTTTCGCGGCCGTCACGAATTCCGGGGCGGAGGCTTTCTGCCGCCCGCCCCGGATCCAAGTCTTACTGCAATGTGCGGAACTGAGCCGCCTGAGCTGGAATGCCGCCGGTATCGGCGCCTGCAGCCTGGCCGTCGAGGCCGGTGGCGACGACCGAAACGCGGAAGACACCGTCGAGGCTCTTGTCGAAGATCGCGCCGACGACGATGTCGGCGTCCTCATAGACTTCCTCGCGGATGCGGGTAGCAGCCTCATCGACTTCGAACAGCGTCATGTCGGAGCCGCCGGAAATCGAGATCAGCACGCCCTTGGCGCCCTTCATCGAGACTTCGCTGAGCAGCGGATTGGCAATCGCCGCTTCGGCAGCCTTGGAAGCGCGGCCGTCGCCGGCAGCTTCGCCGGTGCCCATCATGGCACGGCCCATGCCCTTCATCACCGATTTGACGTCGGCGAAGTCGAGGTTGATCAGGCCTTCCTTGACGATCAGATCGGTGATGCAGCCGACGCCGGAATAGAGAACCCGGTCGGCGATGACAAAAGCGTCGGCAAACGTGGTCTTGGCGTCAGCAATGCGGAAGAGGTTCTGGTTGGGAATGACGATGACGGTGTCGGCGGCTTCACGCAGCCGCTCGATGCCTTCCTCGGCCGACTGCATGCGGCGCTTGCCCTCGAAGCTGAACGGCTTGGTAACGACGGCGACCGTGAGGATGCCGGCATTGCGCGCGGCCTGTGCGATAACTGGTGCTGCACCGGTGCCCGTGCCGCCGCCCATGCCGGCGGTGACGAAACACATATGGGTGCCGCCGAGATGATCCATGATCTCGTCGATCGATTCTTCGGCTGCTGCGCGGCCGACTTCCGGCAGCGATCCGGCGCCGAGACCTTCGGTCACCAGTGACCCGAGCTGGATCAGCCGTGTCGCCTTCGACATGGTCAGCGCCTGCGCATCGGTGTTGGCGGCAACGAATTCGGCGCCCTGCAGACCCTCGGTGATCATGTTGTTGATGGCATTGCCGCCACCGCCGCCAACGCCGATGACAGTGATCTTCGGCCTCATTTCCGAAATCACGGGTTTCTTGATCTCTGTCATCTTGTCTCCTTGGACGTAAGCGCGGCCCCGGCATATGGAAGCGCGTTCCGGGAGCTGCATCGAATGCGAAGCGGAGCGGGCGCGAATCAGGCCGCTGCAGGTTATGATGGCAAAAAGGCAGAGAGACGGCGCGCGTGCAAGAGTCACAGCTAAAATTGCTGTACTGGCGAGGGTTTCTGGAGGCACTTCCTCTTCTCCCCAGCGGGGAGAAGGTGGCCTGAAAGGCCGGATGAGGGGGCCGCAGGTGCGGAATACGCCGAAACACCTCCTCATCGCCTCACTGCGTTCGGCACTTCTCCCCGTGGGGGAGAAGCGGGAGGGCGGTCAGTTGGCGGCCGGTATGCCGGTGACGGTAAAACCGTCCTTGCGCAGAAGCTCGATTACGCCTTCGTTGCCCGGCAGGTGCAAAGCGCCGACGGCCATAAAGACAGCGCCGTTATCGAGGATCGGCTTGGCGCGGGTGGCCATGGTCCTGTTGCGGTCGGTGATGATGCGCTGTTCGAAATCGGCATAGCCCGCATCATCCCCGGCGGACTTCTCTTCCGAAACGGCCTTCATCATCGGCATGATCAGGCCGGTATCGCCGGAAAGATAGAGTTCGGTGGTCGTTTCCATGACGTCGGTAATGGTGTCGCCAAGCGCCAGCGTCTCGATCAGTGCTTCCAGATGAAACTGCACCGGCAGTGCATCCATCGCCTGCAATTGCTCGACCATGGTTTCCAGGCCCTTCAGGGTCTTGCCCTGTTTCAGGGCGTCTTCGGCGAGCTTCTTGTCGAGGAAGGCGGCGCCGGCGGCCTTGCGGCTCATTTCGCAGGCAGGCAAAGCGACGAAGCTGGCAAGCATCCATGGCTTCATCTTGGCGACCAGCGTCAACGGGATGCCGCGCGTCTTCAGCCCCGCTTCCAGCTTCGTGACATCTTCGGGCTTGAGGAAGTCCTTGATCGTCTTGCCATCGGCAAACATCGTCAAGCCGGGCTGCATCATGATCGCCGCCGCTGCCTTGCGGTCGTCGACGATCTCGTCGGATTCGACGATGACGGTCTTTGCCGCGTCATAGGCCTGGCTGGCGCCGGCCGGCATGGCCAGCACGCGCGGATCGGTCACGTGCATGGTGCCGAGCAGGTATGACGGGGTGACGCCTGCCTTCTCGATCTTCCAGAATGTGCCCTTGCCGTTCGGTATTGCCGCCGCATCCTTTTCCAGAGCGGCAAAACTGGCCGGATCGGAGACCTTCATTTCGGTGATCAGGTTCTTGCCACCGCAGGACACGTCCTGCGCGCGCGCAGGCGAGATCGACAGCAGGGTGACGATGAGGCTGAGGGCAAACAGGACGTGCAGCGTGGCGATCAGCGCAAGCAGGTTGTCGCCCAACCCGCTGGTCAATCTATCTGCCAGGCTACGTGCCGGTTTTGCCCAGTGCTGAAACATTGTCGATCCCGTCTGCGAAAATTCTATCCGGCGATTCTTATCGCCCCGGCCTCACGGGCCGTTTAACAAAACTGGTTAACGCGCCTTAACCGGCAAAATTCAGGCCCGCGGATGGGCCCGGTCGTAGATTTCCAACAGTCTGGCCGAATCGACGCCGGTATAGACCTGCGTGGTCGAGAGGCTGGCATGGCCGAGCAGTTCCTGGATGGTCCTCAAGTCGCCGCCGCCGGCAAGCAGATGGGTGGCGAAGGAGTGGCGCAGGGCATGCGGCGTTGCCGTATCCGGCAGGCCGAGTGCGCCGCGCAGCTTCTGCATCTCGCGCTGGATGATCGCCGGTTGCAGCTTGCCGCCCTTGGCGCCGCGAAACAGCGGGCCGTCCGCTGCCAGATGATATGGGCAGAGTTTTTCATAGGCGCGCACGGCATCGGTCGCCGCTGAAATCAACGGCACGATGCGGGTCTTGCCGCCCTTGCCATGGATGCGCAGTGCTGTCGGCGTTCCGGCAAAATCGGCTGGCGTCAGGTCCAGCGCTTCGGAAATACGCAGGCCGCAGCCGTAAAGCAGCGTCAGAACGGCGGCGTTGCGGGCGGCAATCCAGGGCTCTTCGGCCAGTTGCGCATCATTGGTAACGACCGTCAGCGCATCCACTGCCGTCAGCGGTTTCGGCAGGGATTTCGGCTGTTTGGGCGAGCGCACGGCGGAAGCACCGGCGGCATTGGCCATACCTTTCTTTTCCAGATAGCGCAGGAAGGAGCGCAGGCCGGCCAGCCCGCGTCCAAGCGTTCGCGCTCCCGCGCCATCCCGCCGGCGGGCGGCGAGAAAACCGCGCAGGTCGCCGGGACGTAGCGCGCTGATATCGCTCAGCCGGGCAGGGCCGCTGAGGTGGCCGGTCAGGAAATGCAGGAATTGCCGCGTGTCGCGCTCATAGGCTTCGACCGTTTTGTCCGACAACCGCCGCTCCTCGCCAAGGCTCGCAAGCCAGCGCTGGCGCTCCGTCATCAGCTCGGGATGACCTATGATCAGGAGTTCGTTCACAGCCATGCTCCGCGATTTGAGATGAACCGACTCTGCGCATTCGCCGGTTATGTTTTTCCTAACGGCTCTTGGAATTTGTCATGCCCGGATCATATTCAACTGCGATAGCTGAGCGCAGACGAGGCGGAAAATGCGATGGCGCGACGGGATTCGGCAGGCGGTTTCACCTATTTTGCGGAGACGGTGGCGCTGGTATCGCATGGCCAGCCCGGCCATATCGTCGATACGCTGATTGCCGAACGCGGCCAGCGCATCGTCCAGCACCCGCTCTGGCCGGTGATGCGGCCGTTTCTCTATACGGTGCTGAACTATCGCAAGGCGATCGAGTTTGCCGATGCCGTTGCCAATGCGCCGGGTTTCCAGGCGTTCGAATATCTGAGCCGGACCCTGTCGCTGGATATCCGCGTGCGCAATGAAGAGCGCATCCCCGAAAAGGGCGGTTTCCTGTTGGTGAGTAACCATCCGACCGGCATTGCCGATGGCATAGCGGTGTTCGATCTTTTGAAAAACCGCCGCCCGGACATGATGTTCTTTGCCAATCGCGATGCCATCCGGGTCAATCCGCGCTTTGTTGAAATGGTCATCCCGGTCGAGTGGCGTGAGGATTACAAGAGCAAGCTGAAGGCGCGCGAAACCTTGCAGGTTACCAACCGGGCAATCTCTGAGGGCAAGGCGACGGTGCTGTTTCCGTCCGGCCGCATTGCCTATTGGGCGGACGGGCGGCTCAATGAGCGGCCATGGAAGACCTCGGCCGTCGGGTTTGCCCGCAAATACAATCTGCCCATCCTGCCGGTGCATATGTCGGCGCGCAATTCCGGGCTGTTCTACTGGTTGGCCAAATGGTCGACCGAACTGCGCGACATGACGGTGTTCCACGAATTGCTGAACAAGAAGGGCGACCTGTTCGATTTCACCGTCGGCAATCTCATTCAGCCGGATGCGCTGGATGGCGATCCAATCGAGGTGACCCGGGCGCTGGAACGGCACACCGTGGCCGATCTGGCATTCGATGCTGACGCCCGGTTTCGCAACCCGGTTTCGTCCATGGAGACGATCGGGTAAATTCTGCGTCATGCAGATTCGCTCCATGTTCGCCGCCAATTACCGTTCGCTCAAATCCATCCGCATGGATATGGCAGGCGTCAACCTGTTCATCGGCGAAAATGGCGTTGGCAAATCCAATCTCTATCGCGCCCTGCAGCTGATCCAAGCCGCTGTCCGCGGACGGCTGGCGCATGAGATTGCCCGCGAGGGTGGCATGGCTTCGGCGCTCTGGAGCGGCAGGCGCCGCAGCGGCGATCCGGTTCGCATCAAGCTTGAGGTTGAACTGCTCGACGAGGTCCAGGCGCTGAGTTTCCTCTACCGTGTCGAGGCCGGATTGCGCCCGGCGAAAGCCGCGGCCGGGTTCATCTTCGAGCCGCAGGTGAAGGAGGAGGAGCTGAAGGTCGATGCCGGCCGGCCGGTGACGGTGATGAAGCGGGCGGGGCCAGGCATCTTCGTTAGAAATGCAGCGGGACGCATGGAGGAACACCCGGAACAGGCGCTGACCTCGGAAACCGCCATCGCGCTGTTGGGCGACGCCGGGCATTACCCGGAGATCGGCACGTTCCGGCGGGCGATCGATGGCTGGCGCTTTTTCCATGGGTTCCGCACGGACCGCGATTCGCCGCTGCGCTCGCCCTGCCTTGCCGTCACCGCGCCGATGCTGGACGAGGACGGCTCCAACCTCGCGGCCGTCTTTGCGACGCTGTTTCATACCCGTCAGGATACCGTCGATCTCGACCGCGCCATTGCCGATGCCTTTGGCGGCGCCCGGCTGGTCGTGCCTGAACCGGAAGAGTTTGCCGAATTCTCGCTGGTCTTCCCGGATTTTCCGCAACGCCAGTTTTCACCGCGCGAATTGTCGGACGGCCAGATGCGGTTCCTGGCGCTGGCCGGCGCGCTGCTCTCCTATCGCAAGCCGCGCTTCATCGCGCTCAACGAGCCGGAAACCAGCCTGCATCCCGATATGCTGCCCGCCCTTGCCGAAATGATCGCCCAAGCCTCAGCCGACAGCCAGATCTGGATCGTTACCCATTCGGAACTTTTGGCATCGGAAATCCAGAAACGCTGCGGCACGCGCCCAAAACGGGTGATCCGCAACGACGGCGCGACCTGGATCGAGGGCATGCGGCTGACCGGCGTGATCGATGAGGATGATGATTGAAACAAAAAAAGCCCCGCGATCGTCTCGCGGGGCTTTCGTTCATTCCATACCTGAAAAAAATCAGGCGATCTTCTGGCCGGTCTTGGCCCAGTCGGCCAGGAAGGTCGAAAGGCCAGCGTCGGTCAGCGGGTGCTTGACGAGGGCTTTCAAGGTTGCCGGCGGGGCGGTGATGACGTCGGCGCCGATCAAGGCGGCTTCCTTGACGTGGTTGACCGTGCGGATCGAGGCGGCGAGGATTTCGGTCTCGTAGCCGTAATTGTCGAAGATCTGGCGGATTTCGCGGATCAGGTCCATGCCGTCGAAAGCGATATCGTCGAGACGGCCGACGAAAGGCGATACGAAGGTGGCGCCAGCCTTAGCGGCGAGCAGGGCCTGGTTGGCCGAGAAGCACAGGGTGACGTTGGTCAGGTGACCATCCGACGACAGGTTCTTGCAGGCCTTGAGGCCATCGAGCGTCAAGGGCAGCTTGATGCAGATATTGTCGGCGATCTTGGAGATGACAGCCGCTTCCTTCATCATCTGCTCGTATTCGGTGGCGGCGACTTCGGCGGAAACCGGGCCGTCAACGATGCTGCAGATTTCCTTGGTCACTTCGACGATGTTGCGGCCGGACTTCAGGATCAGCGAAGGGTTGGTCGTGACGCCGTCGACGAGACCGAGGTCGTTCAACTCCCGGATTTCATTGACATCGGCTGTATCGACAAAAAACTTCATAGGTATTCTCCCTTGGGATGCGGGGGCTGCTGTGTTGTTTCGGGGTTTTCTTTAACGCAATCCGGAGGCAAGGTCACGGCCGATGACTGAAGATTCGACCGATTTGTTTGACGACCTGTTCGCCCGCCGCGTCGTGCCCGTTCTGGTGCCGATGCCCGCCCCGAAACCATACTCCTATGCGGTGCCGGAGGGAATGGCTGTCGAGCCCGGATCGATCGTCCAGGTGCCGCTCGGCCCGCGCCAGGTCGTGGGCGTCGTCTGGGACGGCGTCGATGATGGCAGCGTCGATCCGAAGAAATTGAAGGCGATTACACAGGTCTTTGATTGCCCGCCTCTGGCAAGGGACATGCGGACCTTTCTCGACTGGGTCGCCACCTATACCGTTTCGCCGCCCGGGCTGGTTGCCCGCATGGCGCTGCGGGCTCCCGCGGCGTTTGATCCGGAGCCGATGGTCGAAGGCCTGCGGCTGACAGATGCGCGGCCGGAGCGGATGACCTCGGCGCGTGAGCGGGTGATCGCCACGGCCGATAACGGATTTACCTGGACCCGCTCCGGACTTGCCCATGCGGCAGGCACTTCGTCCAGTGTCATTGACGGGCTGACGGCGCAGGGCGTGTTCGAAACCGTGTTCATGCCGCCGCCGCCGGTGGTGGCCTTGCCCGATCCCGATTATGTCGAGCACCGGCTCGAAGGGCCGCAGAAGCAGGCAGCGCTCGATCTGCTCGAAAGCGTCGATGCCGGCGGGTTTTCCGTGTCGCTGATCGATGGCATTACCGGCTCCGGCAAGACCGAGGTCTATTTCGAGGCGATCGCCGCCACTTTGAAGGCCGGAAAGCAGGTGCTGATCCTCTTGCCGGAAATCGCCCTGACGGCGAGTTTCCTCGAGCGTTTCCAGGACCGGTTCGGCTCGAAGCCGGCCGAATGGCATTCCGATCTTGCGCCGCGGACCCGTGAAAAAGTCTGGCGGCAGGTGACGGAGGGTGGCGTGCGGGTCGTGGCCGGTGCCCGTTCCGCCCTGTTCCTGCCATTTGAGAATCTCGGCCTCATTATAGTGGATGAGGAGCACGACCCAGCCTACAAGCAGGAAGACCGTGTCTTCTATAATGCGCGTGACATGGCGGTGGTCAGGGCGCGGATCGGCGAATTCCCGATCGTGCTGGTGTCGGCGACGCCATCGGTGGAAAGCCGGGTCAATGGCGACCTTGGCCGCTATAATCCGATCCACCTGCCGACGCGGTTTGGCGATGCGGCGCTGCCGGATCTCGGCCTTGTCGACATGCGCAAACATCCGCCGGAGCGCGGCGGCTTCCTGTCGCCGGTGATGCTGCGCTATATCGGCAAGGCGGTGGAGCGCGGCGAACAGGCGCTTTTGTTTCTCAACCGGCGCGGCTATGCGCCCCTGACGCTCTGCCGTGTGTGCGGCCACCGGTTCCAATGCCCGGATTGTTCCAGCTGGCTGGTCGAACATCGGTTTCGTGGCCAGATCCAGTGCCATCATTGCGGCTATGCGCAAAAGACGCCGGAGAGCTGCCCGGAATGCGGTACGTTCGATCATCTGGTCGCCTGCGGTCCAGGCGTCGAGCGGATCGCCGAAGAGGTCGACCGGCATTTTCCCGATGCGCGAACCATCGTCTTGTCCTCCGATCTGATGGGCGTCAAGCGCTTGCGGCTGGAGCTCGAAGCTATCGCCAAGGGTGAGGCGGATATCGTCGTCGGCACGCAGCTGGTTGCCAAGGGGCACAATTTTCCGATGATGACCTTCGTCGGCATTGTTGATGCCGATATCGGCCTTGCCAATGGTGATCCGCGCGCTGCGGAGCGGACGTTCCAGCTGCTCAGCCAGGTGACGGGCCGGGCGGGGCGGACCGGCCTGAAATCACTCGGCCTGCTGCAGACCTACCAGCCGCAGCACCCGGTGATGCAGGCGATCGTCTCGGGCGATTCGGATGCCTTCTACGAGCGTGAGATCAGCGAGCGGGAAAAGGCGCTTCTGCCGCCGTTCGGGCGTCTTGCCTCGATCATCGTCTCCGCCGATACCCGCGCCGATGCCGAAGGGCATGCGCGCGGCCTGCGGCAGGCGGCACCCAAGGTCAGCGGCATTACCATTCTAGGCCCAGCCGAGGCGCCGCTGGCACTGATCCGCGGCCGCCACCGGTTTCGCCTGCTGGTCCACGGCCGCCGCAACAGCGACATGCAGGTTTTTGTGAAAACGATGATGGCCAGCGGCCCGAAGCTGCGCGGATCGGTGAGTGTTCAGCTGGATATCGATCCGCAGAGTTTTTTGTGAGGGAAAAGCAAAATCCCACTTTGGAAAACAGATAGAGCTTGCTCCAAAATGCGGTGGCCTTAGATATTAAATTGGTTAATGCCCGTAGGGTTCGGGACCTCTCCAGCCGAGTACACCAACTACGGGAGGCTCAATTGTTGCAATGTGCCACTCGCCAGCATCGCTCCATGCAATTTCTCTGAAATTGCCAGCCAGCTTTCCAGTGTTTTGCCACCATAACATAAGGGCGTGAGGCGAAATCATCTCTCTTCGCCTTATTTCAAAGGGAATTCCGTTAGAATTTAGCTCAGCCAATTTTCGATAGAGATCCTCATTTTCCCAAGCATGGCCTCGGTTTTGAAAGGTGATTTCTTTTGAGTATCCTCTCGCTTTCGCCGATATTCCGTCAGAAAGCACGACTCGATCTTCCATTAAGTGCGACACGTAAAGCGGTACCGGCTCTAGAGGTTTCCCCGAAGTAACAAGATAGGGGAGTTTCCGTCCACGATAGGTCATGGGTTCTTTCTATTGAGTCGCAGAAGACGGATTGATCATAATGACGATGCGGGTGAAATCTAGGCTCACGTTGTTTCCCTTGTTTTACCCCTCCTCCCCGATTCCCTTTTCTGTTCCATTGCGTTAATCCTCTCTCGCCGCAATGTCGGCGTGAGGCATGAGAGGGCTAAATGGAATTCTACATTCCGACCGAAACAGGAGAATTCCTGGCGTTTTGCGCAGCCGTGGTCACATCGTTGCTCGGGCTGGTCTTTCTGTTTGCGCCGGGCATCGCTTTTCGGGCGCTGGGGATCGATCTGCGCGAGGGCCGGCGCGGCGGTTATGCCGAGGCGCGCTCGACGATGGGCGGCTTTCATCTTGGTCTTGGCATAGCCGCACTGCTGCTAGCCCAGCCGATGGTCTATCTGGCGCTCGGTGCTGCCTTTGCGCTTGCGGCGTTCGGACGCGTCCTGTCGATGCTGTCGGACAGCGGCAATACGGTTGTGAACTGGTTGTATCTGATCGTCCAGATCGCGCTTTCGGCGTTACCTCTGGGCTATGTCTTCGGTTTCATCTAAGCCCGGCCAGCAAGGGCCTACGGCACCAGCCTCGTCAGCTCATACCCCATTTTTGTCAAAATTTGGCCAAACCGGCACGAACTATGCGCATTCGTGCGGTTCGCGTGTTGCGAGTCCAGATATCCTATGCTAGACGAACCGCGACTTGTGGGGGGCACAGGCCGCCCGGTCTGTGCATCCTTTAAAATATAGCAGCAAATTCAAAGTGTTGGGTTTACGGTTCTCCGCAGACATCGCCCTTGAATTAAAATAAGAGAAGCTTGTGCCCGTGGCAGACACATCCCAGCTTATTTCCGGTGTTGCAGAAAGGTACGCGTCTTCGCTTTTCGATCTCGCATTGGAAGCGGGTTCGGTGGAGAGCGTAGCGGCGGATCTGGACAAGTTCCAGTCGTTGGTCAACGAGAGCGCCGATCTGAAGCGCCTTATTGTCAGCCCGATCTTTTCTGCCGACGACCAGTTCAAGGCCATTTCCGCGATCATCGCGAAGGCCGGAATTTCGGGTCTGGTCGGTAACTTCCTGAAGGTGGTTGCACGCAACCGCCGCCTGTTCGCGGTGCCTGGCATCGTCAAGTCCTATCGCGAAACTGCAGCCCGTCATCGTGGTGAAGTTTCTGCTGACGTGACTTCGGCGCATGCCCTGACGGCAGCGCAGCAGACTGAATTGAAGGCGGCGCTCAAGGGCGTCACCGGCAAAGACGTGACGCTCAACGTCACGGTTGAACCCTCTATTCTCGGTGGTCTGATCGTCAAGGTCGGGTCCCGCCAGATTGACACTTCCCTTCGCACAAAGCTTTCTAGCCTTAAGCTTGCACTGAAAGAGGTCGGCTGATGGATATCCGCGCCGCGGAAATTTCCGCAATTCTTAAAGATCAAATCAAAAACTTTGGCCAGGAGGCAGAAGTCTCCGAGGTTGGCCAGGTGCTTTCCGTCGGTGACGGTATTGCCCGCGTCTACGGTCTGGACAATGTCCAGGCAGGTGAGATGGTCGAATTCCCGGGTGGAATTCGCGGCATGGCACTGAACCTTGAAGCCGACAATGTCGGTGTGGTTATCTTCGGTGCCGACCGTGGCATCAAGGAAGGCGACACTGTCAAGCGGACCGGCGCAATCGTCGACGTTCCGGTTGGTCCGGAGCTGCTCGGCCGCGTCGTCGACGCGCTCGGCAACCCGATCGACGGCAAGGGTCCGATCAATGCCAAGCAGCGCTCGCGCGTTGACGTCAAGGCTCCGGGCATCATCCCGCGCAAGTCGGTTCATGAGCCGATGTCGACAGGCCTCAAGGCCATCGACGCTCTGATCCCGGTCGGCCGCGGCCAGCGCGAGCTGGTCATCGGTGACCGTCAGACCGGCAAGACCGCGATCATTCTCGACACGATCCTCAACCAGAAGGCCATTCACGACAATGGCCCGGATGCTGAAAAGCTGTATTGCGTCTACGTCGCTATCGGCCAGAAGCGTTCGACGGTTGCCCAGTTCGTCAAGGTGCTCGAAGAGCGCGGCGCCCTGAAGTACTCGATCATCATTGCTGCTACTGCATCCGACCCGGCTCCGATGCAGTATCTCGCACCATTCGCCGGTGCGGCCATGGGCGAATATTTCCGCGACAACAGCATGCATGCGCTGATCGGTTATGACGACCTTTCGAAGCAGGCCGTTGCCTACCGCCAGATGTCGCTTCTGCTGCGCCGCCCGCCGGGCCGCGAAGCTTACCCGGGCGACGTTTTCTATCTGCATTCGCGCCTGCTTGAACGCGCTGCAAAGCTTTCCGACGCCAACGGCGCTGGCTCGCTGACGGCTCTGCCGGTCATCGAAACCCAGGGTAACGACGTTTCGGCGTTCATCCCGACCAACGTGATCTCGATCACCGACGGCCAGATCTTCCTTGAAACGGACCTGTTCTACCAGGGTATCCGCCCGGCCGTTAACGTCGGTCTGTCGGTTTCCCGCGTGGGTTCGGCCGCTCAGATCAAGGCGATGAAGCAGGTTGCCGGCTCGATCAAGGGTGAACTCGCCCAGTATCGCGAAATGGCAGCGTTTGCCCAGTTCGGTTCCGACCTCGACGCTGCAACACAGCGCCTGTTGAACCGCGGTGCGCGCCTGACCGAACTCCTGAAGCAGCCGCAGTTCTCGCCGCTGAAGACGGAAGAACAGGTCGCGGTCATCTTCGCCGGCGTGAACGGCTACCTCGACAAGATCGCCGTCAACAAGGTTGGCGCGTTCGAGCAGGGTCTGCTGTCGTACATGCGTTCCGAAGGCAAGGACATTCTTGAAGCTATCCGCAAGGACAAGGCAATCAGCGACGACGTCAAGGGCAAGCTCAAGACTGCCATCGACACGTTTGCGAAATCCTTCGCCTGATCGGGTACCATTTAGGACGGATTAACGGATGCCTTCACTAAAGGATCTGAAAAACAGGATCGCCTCCGTCAAGGCGACGCAGAAGATCACCAAGGCGATGAAAATGGTCGCCGCGGCGAAGCTTCGGCGTGCGCAGGAGGCGGCCGAGGCCGCACGGCCCTACTCGCAACGGATGAGCGCTGTTCTTTCGAACATCGCCGCCGCTGTCGGTTCGGATGACAGTGCACCTCGCCTGATGACCGGCAACGGTCAGAACCAGACGCATCTGCTTGTGGTCTGCACGGCGGAACGTGGTCTTTGCGGCGGCTTCAACAGCCAAATCGCCCGCTTTGCCCGTGACCACGTGCGCAAGCTTTTGGCCGAAGGCAAGACGGTGAAGATCGTCTGCGTCGGCAAGAAGGGCTTCGATATCCTGCGCCGCGAATTCGCATCGCTGATCATCGACCGCGTCGACCTGCGTGAAGTCAAGAAGATTGGCTTTGAAAACGCCGACCAGATTGGCAAGAAGATCATCAGCCTGTTCGAAAAGAACGAGTTTGATGTCTGCACGCTGTTCTATTCGGAGTTCAAGTCGGTCATTTCGCAGGTTCCGACCGCCCTTCAGCTGATCCCGGCTGCCGTTCCGGCAGGCGCGGAACAGACGGACGCAGCGGCTGCGATCTACGAATACGAGCCAGATGCGGGCGAGATCCTCAACGATCTTATTCCGCGCAACATTTCGGTGCAGGTTTTCCGGGCTTTGCTCGAAAATGTTGCGGGTGAAATGGGTGCCAAAATGAGCGCGATGGACAACGCCACGCGCAATGCCGGTGACATGATCAACAAGCTGACGTTGTCCTACAACCGTCAGCGCCAGGCTCAGATCACCAAGGAACTCATTGAAATCATTTCGGGCGCGGAAGCGCTCTAAGGTTACGGAAAGAGGGTAAGGATTATGGCTAAGGCAGCTACCCCCAGTACAACAGCAGCGGCTAAGAAGCCGACGGCAGTGAAGGCAGCAGCGGAAAAGCCGGCAGCAGCAGCGAAAGCCGCTGTGGCGAAGAAGGCACCGGCAGCCAAGGTCGCCTTGACGGCAACCGGCGCAACCGGCCGCGTTACGCAGGTTATCGGCGCCGTCGTCGACGTGACCTTCGATGAAGGTCAACTGCCGGAGATCCTGAACGCGCTGGAAACCGACAACAACGGCAACCGCCTTGTTCTCGAAGTCGCACAGCATCTCGGCGAAAACGCGGTCCGCACGATCGCCATGGACTCGACCGAAGGTCTGGTTCGCGGCCAGCCGGTTGCAGATACGGGCGCTCCGATCACCGTTCCGGTTGGTCTGGAAACACTCGGCCGCATCATGAACGTCATCGGCGAGCCGGTTGACGAAGCTGGTCCGCTGATCACTTCGGGCAAGCGCTCGATCCATCAGGAAGCGCCGTCCTACGTCGAGCAGTCGACGGAAGCACAGATCCTCGTCACCGGCATCAAGGTCGTCGACCTCTTGGCTCCTTACGCCAAGGGCGGCAAGATCGGCCTGTTCGGCGGCGCCGGCGTTGGCAAGACGGTTCTGATCATGGAACTGATCAACAACGTCGCCAAGGCACACGGTGGTTACTCGGTGTTTGCAGGCGTGGGTGAACGTACCCGCGAAGGCAACGACCTTTACCACGAAATGATCGAATCCGGCGTGAACAAGCACGGCGGTGGCGAAGGCTCCAAGGCAGCCCTCGTTTACGGCCAGATGAACGAACCGCCGGGCGCCCGCGCTCGCGTCGCTCTGACCGGTCTGACGATCGCTGAACAGTTCCGTGACGAAGGTCAGGACGTTCTGTTCTTCGTGGACAACATCTTCCGCTTCACCCAGGCAGGTTCCGAAGTGTCGGCTCTTCTCGGCCGTATTCCTTCGGCCGTTGGTTATCAGCCGACGCTCGCAACCGACATGGGCCAGATGCAGGAACGCATCACCACGACGACCAAGGGTTCGATCACCTCGGTTCAGGCCATTTACGTACCGGCCGACGACTTGACCGACCCGGCACCGGCAACCTCGTTCGCCCACTTGGACGCAACGACCGTTCTGTCGCGCTCGATCGCCGAAAAGGGTATTTACCCGGCCGTTGACCCGCTCGACTCGACCTCGCGCATGCTCGACCCGATGATCGTCGGCGAAGAGCACTACGAAGTGTCCCGTAAGGTGCAGACGACCCTGCAGCGCTACAAGTCGCTCCAGGACATCATCGCCATCCTGGGCATGGACGAACTGTCGGAAGAAGACAAGCTGGCCGTTGCCCGCGCCCGTAAGATCGAGCGCTTCCTGTCGCAGCCGTTCTTCGTCGCTGAAGTCTTCACCGGTTCGCCGGGCAAGCTGGTTGCTCTCGAAGACACGATCAAGGGCTTCAAGGGCCTCGTCAACGGCGAGTACGACCATCTGCCGGAAGCCGCTTTCTACATGGTTGGTTCCATGGAAGAAGCGATCGAAAAGGCCAAGCGCCTGGCTGCCGAAGCCGCTTAATGACTTTCGATCGGGGCGCTTCATTGGCGCCCCGATCGTCACTCGCTGCGGCTGGCAAGTGTCCGGCCGCGTCGAACGGGATTTTCTGCCGGGGTTTCTCGCCGGTAGCGCCAAAAGAAGCGAATGATCATGGCTGATTTCAATTTCGAACTCGTCTCCCCGGAGCGCCTGCTGCTTTCCGAGCGCGTCAGCGAAGTCGTTCTTCCGGCAACGGAAGGCGAAATGACCGTGATGGCCAATCATGCGCCTGTCATGACGACGATCAAGCCGGGCATTGTTACCGTCAAGGCCGTTGACGGCCAGGTTACGCGCTATGTCGTGTTCGGCGGTTTCGCCGATATCCTGCCGACCGGCTGCACGCTGCTTGCCGAATCCGCTGTTCCTGTCAGCGAAATGGATGCCAAGCAGATCGAAAAGCGCATCGACGCGACGAAGTCGGAGCTGGATGCCAATTCGCACAGCGACGAGCACAAGACGCGCCTCGAAAGTTTCCTCGCCGAGCTGACACAGCTCAACGAGATCGTCGTTGCATTCTGAAAAGATCAATGACTGTATTTCCAAACCCCGCTCTGGCGGGGTTTTTTATTGCCTGAATTTTGCTCGATACCTTTGCTTGAAGGGTCTTGCGGCTTGGCGCTGTCGCGTTAACGCTTTGATTTTATAAAGGCTCGAACCGGTTAGTGGGTTCATTTGCCCCGGTTTTGCGTTAGGCTGTGTGAGACGCAGGCAGTTTTGAACGTTTCGAACCACCAGGTTCGGCAAGAGGCAAGAGGATGCGCATGTCTTCGAAGATCGTGCCGGTCATCATGGCTGGCGGTAAGGGTACGCGGTTATGGCCGCTGTCGCGCTCGGCAGCGCCCAAGCAGTTTCTCCAATTTCTCGGCGACCAATCGCTGTTCCAGAAGACGTTGGAGCGGGTTTCCGATCAGGCGCGGTATACGCCGGCGGTGATCGTCACCAATGCCGAATTCCGCTTCATCGTCGCAGAGCAGGCGCGGGCGCTCGACGCACCGTTGTCGAGCATCCTGCTGGAGCCGGTCGCCCGCAACACCGCCCCGGCGCTTGCGGCGGCTGCGTTCGTC
Source organism: Hyphomicrobiales bacterium (assembly GCA_900473685.1). Lineage (GTDB taxonomy): Bacteria > Pseudomonadota > Alphaproteobacteria > Rhizobiales > Rhizobiaceae > Pararhizobium. The sequence goes on along the minus strand of UCNE01000006.1, from coordinate 91,059 downwards.
GTCTTGCGTGACCATGGCGATGACGCGATCATGCAGGTGCTGGCCTCCGATCATGAGATCGATGCCGGTGCGCACTATTTCGATTGCATCCGCATTGCGCAGGAGACGGCACAGGCCGGCAAGCTGGTGACCTTCGGTATCAAGCCGACGGAACCGGCGACCGGCTACGGCTATATCGAAATGGGCGACGATATCGGAGCGGGCGCAAAAACCGTTGCCCGCTTTGTCGAAAAGCCGGACCAGGCGCGTGCCGAGGAATTGCTGGCAAGCGGCCGCTACCTGTGGAACTCGGGGATGTTCATGCTGCCCGTCGGGCAGTTTCTGGCGGAAATCCTGCGCTATGCGCCTGCCGTCTACGATGCGGCCCAGCGGGCAATCCAGGGCGCCGAGCGCGACCTCGACTTCGATCGCCTGGACGAGGCCGCCTTTTCACAGACGCCGAATATCTCGGTCGACTACGCGGTGTTCGAGAATACGCCGCATGCGGCCGTTGTGCCGTCCTCCTTCAGCTGGTCGGATCTCGGCAGTTGGGACAGCGTCTGGGCGATCGGCGACAAGGATGCGGACGGCAATGTCGTCGGGCAGAAGGCGACGGTGTCGAACACGCGCAATTCCCTGGTTCTATCGCGGGACATCCATCTTGCCGTGCAGGGGCTGGATGATATCGCCGTCATCGCCAGCGAGGATGCCGTCTATGTCGGACGCATGGAAGATAGCCAAAACGTCGGCGAGATCGTCAAGCAGCTGGCCCGGTCGGCAAAGACGAAGGGGCTGACGGAGAACCATCCGACATCCTACCGGCCTTGGGGGGCCGTGGCATCGGTGCTGAGCGGCGAGCGTTTCGAGGTCAAGCGGCTGCATGTGACGCCCGGCCGCAAGATCTCGCTGCAGAAGCATCATCACCGCTCCGAGCACTGGATCGTCGTACGCGGCACGGCGGAGATTACCATCGATGGCGAGACACGGCTGCTGCACGAAAACGAGTCGGTCTACATCCCGCAAGGTGTGGTTCACCGGCTGACCAATCCGGGCAAAATTCCGCTGGAATTGATCGAAGTGCAGACCGGATCCTATCTTGAGGATGACGATATCATCCGGCTTGATGACGAATTTGGACGGACGTAGAATCGGGTTGCCGCCCCTCATCCGGCCTATCGGCCACCTTCTCCCCGCGGGCGGGGAGAAGGACTATGCCGCACCGCCCGGTTTCCAGATGAAGATACTCGAAAGACGCTAAGGCTTGCCACCCCCCTGTCCTTCTCCCCGCATGCGGGGAGAAGGTGCCCGAAGGGCGGATGAGGGGCTGTGGCGTGTATTTTCGCTGAAAAACAGGCGCAAAAAAGCCCGGGATCGTAAAATCCCGGGCGTTGCGGTTTAAAAGTCTTTTTATCCCCGCAGATCAGCCAGCCATCTTGTCGGCGTAGGCGCGCTGTTCGTAGTGATGGCCGAAGCGGCTCTTCAAGAAAGCGTCGAGGCCGATTTCTTCCTGGCGGATGAAGCCCTTGGACGGCAGTTCGCCCTTGGCCAGCATATCGAGAACGGCGCAGATGCTGGTTGCCGTGGTGATCTGGATGGCGCTCATCATGCGGCCGGCGACGACGGCGCTGTAGACCTTGTTGGCGTAGGTTTCCTGCACCAGGCGGCCTTCCTTGCGGCCGGAAACCGTAACGAAGATGATGACGACGTCCTGCATGGTCGAGGGCAGCGAGTTTTCGAAGATGTCCTTCAGGACTTCGCGGCGATGGCGCAGGCCGAGGTCGTTGAGCAGCGCCTTCATGATCGCGGCATGGCCGGGATAACGGATGGTGCGATAGTTGAGCGTGCGAACCTTGCCCTTCAGCGTTTCGCAGAGCGTGCCGAGGCCGCCCGACGTGTTGAAGGCTTCGTAGGTGACGCCGTCGAGCGAGAATTCTTCGCGTTCTTCGAGCGCCGGTACCGTGATCAACTGGCCTTCGACGATGGCTTCGCAGGGCTCGATATATTCGTTGATGACGCCGTCGGTGCTCCAGGTCAGGTTATAGTTCAGAGCGTTGGACGGATACTGCGGCAGGGCGCCGACGCGCATGCGGACGCTGTCGAGCGTGTCGAAGCGGCTGGCGAGGTCGTTGGCAACGATGGAGATGAAGCCCGGTGCGAGGCCGCACTGCGGAATGAAGGCGGTGTTGGCCTTTTCGGCAATTTCCTTGACCTGGCGGGTGGATTCGACGTCTTCGGTCAGGTCGAGATAGTGGACGCCGGCCTTGGAGGCGGCTTCGGCAATCGCAATTGTCAGATGGAACGGGGCAGCGCTGAGAACGGCGAACTTGCCGGTCAGCAACTTGACCATGGCGGCACTGTCGGAGATGTCGATTTCCGTGACCGAAATGGCGTCGTGCTTTTCGATCAGGGCGAGCTGCTCGGCGCTGCGGTCGGCCAATGTCACCTGATAATCGCCGGAATGGGCGAGAAGGCGGGCGATGGTCGAGCCGATCTTGCCGGCGCCGATGACAACGATGTTTTTCATAATAAGTCCCCCGAATGAGTCTGTCTGTGCGGAAATTATCTGCCTTCCGATGGTTGATATGAAGCGCTGATCTGATAAAAATGCCGATCAATAATCGGCATAATGCCGATACGGATGATCGATATGACGTTAGCGGATAAAGACCGGCAGCTTCTGGCCATTCTCAGCGAGAACGCCCGCATGCCGACGGCGCTTCTGGCGCGAAAACTCGGTCTTTCACGCACCACGGTACAGGCGAAGCTCGAGCGGCTGGAGCGGGACGGCATCATTGCCGGCTATGGCGTGCGGCTGTCGGATGATTTTGAAAAGGGGCTGGTCAAGGCGCATGTGCTGATCACGCTCGCGGCCAAGGCGCTGGGGCGGGTGACGCAGGATCTGCACGATATCGAGGACGTGCGCACGCTGCATTCGGTCAGCGGCAGCTTCGACCTGATCGCCATCGTCGCTGCGTCATCGATCAGCGAGCTCGACCTGGTGATCGACCGGATCGGCGAGATCGACGGGGTGGAAAAGACGCTGTCGTCGATCATTCTGTCGACGCGGATCAACCGGTGATCATGCAACCAATGAGGTGCGCGGCGATTGCCCCTCACCCTGGCCCTCTCCCCGCTTGTGGGGAGAGGGGACGACGGAGGTTGCCGCTTCTTCCTTTTCCCCGTTCACGGGGAGAAGGTGCCCGACAGGGCGGATGAGGGGCGACCCAAGCGCGTTTTACCCGAACAGCGCCATGCTGGCCCGAAGCGTCACCCAGATGCCCCAGAGCATCGGAATGCCGACGATGGCCCAGGCGAACAGGGCTGTACCGTCGAGACCGCCAGTGCCAATACCGAAGGAACCGGTCGGACCCGCGTTTGCGGCAGCCGATTTGGCCTGCAGGGTGGCCACTTCCTCATCCTTCATGAACCATTTGTCCGACAGCGGCCGGATCAGCGCGTTGGCGATCAGGCCCAAAGCAAGCATGCCGGCAAGGATATACATCGTGCCGGTGTAGAGTTCGGGTCCGGGGGCGACGCCGGCAGAAATCTGCGCTTCACGGATATAGTTGACGACGACAGGACCGACGATGCCGGCCGTTGCCCACGCCGTCAGCAGACGGCCATGGATGGCGCCGACGAACTGCGTACCGAAGATATCGGCGAGATAGGCCGGGATGGTGGCGAAGCCGCCGCCATACATCGACAGGATGATGCCGAATGCCAGGACGAACAGCGCCTTGTTGCCGAGACCGGCCAGTGTCGGGGCGAGCGCATAGAGCGCGATGCCGAGGATGAAGAAGCAGAAGTAGGTGTTCTTGCGGCCGATCTTGTCTGACAGCGATGCCCAGAAGAAACGGCCGCCGATGTTGAACAGCGAGAGCAGGCCGGTAAAGCCTGCCGCGATCGCGGCAATCGATGCCTTCTGCGTCGTATCAAGGTCGGCAAAGGCGACATCCGGCAGGCCGATCAGCGAACCGGCGAAAATTTCCTGCAGCATCGGCGATGCCATGCCGATAACGCCGATACCGGCCGAGACATTCAGGCAGAGGACCGCCCAGATCAGCCAGAACTGCTTTGTCTTATGGGCGTCGCGTAGATGCACATGCTTGGTTGTGATCATCGTGCTTTTGGAGGCTGGCGGTGTCCAGCCTTCCGGCCGCCAGCCTGCTGGCGGGATGCGATACCCGAAGGCGCCACCCATCATGAAGACGAAATAGATGACCGCCATGACGACGAACGTCTGCCAGACGCCGGCCGAAACATCGGTGCGGAAGTTGGTCATCAGCAGGTTTGCAAGCGGAGCGCCGATCATGGCGCCGCCGCCAAAGCCCATGATCGCCATGCCGGTCGCCATGCCGCGCCGGTCGGGGAACCATTTGATCAGGGTGGAAACCGGCGAGATGTAACCGAGGCCAAGACCGATGCCACCGATCACTCCGGCGCCGAGCCACATCAGCCAGAGCTGATGGGTATAGACGCCAAGTGCTGCGACAAGAATGCCGCCGCACCAGCAGCAGGCGGAGACGAAGCCTGCCTTGCGCGGGCCGACGCGTTCCAGCCAGCCGCCCCAGATGGCGGCCGAACAGCCGAGCAGCACGAAGAACAACGTATAGATCCAGCCGAGATCGGCAACACGCCAGTTGCAGCTGGTGGTGAACAGGGCGGAGGCGAGGTTCATGCTGGCGCAGGTGTCAGGCGTCGTGCCGAGCGCCTTGGACAGCGGCAACCAGAAGACGCTGAAGCCATAGGCCATGCCGATACAGAGATGGATGGCAAGCGCTGCCGGCGGTACGAGCCAGCGGTTGAAGCCCGGCTTGGCGATGATGCGCTCTCGGTCGAGAAGACCCACCGAGCCTCCGCCCACATAGGTGTCCGTTGTTGCCGTCATGAATTTTGTCCTCCGTGCGCCCAAGCGGGCGGTTCCCAATGAAGCCATTTCAGGGACGGGCAGAGGTTTGCTTTGCACCACCCGCTCCTCAACGCGTGGTGCCGTCTTTGCCGTCCTTGCCAACATGGAGCAATCGGCGTGCCAAATCGGCTCATTCATGATTTCAATGGTTTATGGGAGGAAAGCCGCCGCTGTCGGACAAAATGTCCGGCAGATCATGGACATTTTGTCCGTTTCAACTGGCTTCCGGCAGCCAGATGGAGAAGGTGGTTCCTTTTCCGGGGGCGCTTTGAACCGAAATACGGCCGCCCTGTCGGGAGATCAGCCGCTGGCTGATAGAAAGGCCAAGGCCGGTTCCCTCCTGCCGTTTGGTGGTGAAGAAGGGATCGAAGATCTTGCCGATTAGCTCCGGCGTCATGCCGACGCCCGTATCCGTGATGTCAATCACGACACCGGGGCGCGCCTCGATATCTTGGTCCAGCGTGCGGATGGTCAGGGATCCGCCCTTCGGCATGGCGTGGATGGCATTGACGATCAGGTTGATGGCAACCTGTTGCAGCTCCGTGCGGTTCATCAGCACCAGCCGCGTTGCCCGGTCGTCGCGGACGAGCTTGATTGCCGCCTTGTGCAGAAGATGCTGCACCAGTGGCAGGCAATCGGAGATCACGTCCGATGGCGCGTGGCGCTCGACATAACCCGCATATTCCTCCGGCTTGGCAAATTGCAGGAGCTTGGTGACGATCTGGCTGATGCGGTGGATCTGCTCATCGATCAGCCGGAACTCGACCTTTGCCTCTTCGGCCTTTGCGCCCAGCACGCTACGCACCACATCGAGATTGCCCTGGATGACGGCGATCGGGTTGTTGATCTCGTGGGCGACGCCGGCGGTGATCTCGCCAATGGCTGCGAGTTTTTCCGACATGATCAGTTGTTTGGTCGTCGCCTCGATCTGGCGGTTAGCAAGCTCCAGTTCGCTGGTCCGTTCAGCCACACGATCGTTCAGTTCCTCGTTCCATTGCCGCAGTTCCCGGTCGCGCTGCTGCAGCTGGTCGAGCAGGCCATCGAGATGCAGCGCCACGCGGCCGATCTCGTCGCTGGCTGCCTTTAGTTCGGTGCGCGCGCCCATATTGCCGCCCTCAACGCGGGTAATCGTGTCGCTCATGCGCTCCAGCGGCTTGAAGATTGCCCGTGCCCAGCGCAGGAAGATCGGCACGCTGATGGCGGTGACGACGAGAAAGGCAAGCACGATGGTCAGCAGCGTCGCGTACTTCGCCTCCCGGAAGGGCGTTTCGAGAAAACCGACATAGAGCATGCCGACGCGCTTGCCGAAACTGTCGACGATCGGTTCGTAAGCCGAGATGTACCAATCATTGACGACGAAGGCGCTGTCGAGCCAGGTCCGGCCCTCGTCCAGAACGGCGGCGCGTACGGCAGCCGAGACGCGGGTTCCGAGCGCGCGGCGATCCTCGAACAGGCGCACATTGGTGCTGATGCGCACATCCTCGAGAAACAGCGTCGCGGTACCCTTGCTGCCCTCCGGCAGGCTTGCCTCGCGGTAGACGAGGTCGTTGATCGTATCGATGAAGACAAGATTCTGGTTGAGCAGGATGCCGCCGACAAGGGCCGCTTTTTCTCCGCTCGCCAGTGCTACCGGGCTGGCCGAGTGCACCACCATGCCGCGCGTCTCGCTTTTCCGGCCGGTTGGCACGGCATTGGGGGTTTCCACCAGCTCGATCTGGGCGCGGGCAGCCAGTACCGGCGATAGGGATGCCAGCTGTTCATTGGAGAAGATGTCGATCGCCGTCGAAGATGTGCCGCCAAGGGCCGAAATCACCACCGGCCAGGCGCCAAGGGGCTCTCCAGCCGGATTGACCGGTTTCCTCTGCGGGTCGACAAGCATCAGGAAATCGAGGCCAAGCGTCTGGCGGCTCTGCTCCAGGAATGCGGGCAAGGCCGGTGTTTGACTGGAGCCGACAGTGTCGCGAAAGGCGGCGGAAACGGCCAGCGCCTGGATATGTTCGCCGGTGTTTTCGAGAATGCGGGACAGATATTGATGGGCAATGGTCAGGTCGCCATTGACCTTGGTGATCAGAAGCGCGTCGAACTTGGCGTTCCAGCGGGCAATAGCGATGCCGAGCAGGAGCGGCAGGATGACCAGCGTCGGCAGCAGCGCGATGGCCAGCAGCCGGAATCGGATGGAGCGGGCAGGGCGTTCCTGCGGGCGGGAGGCCTCAGCCATTCCAAACAGCGCATTTGCGGTCGATGGTCTTGCGCGAAATGCCAAGACGGCGGGCTGCTTCATCGCGGTTGCCGCCGGTTTCCTCCAACACCGCCAGAATATGCCGTCGTTCGATGTCGTCCAGCGTTTCGCCGGAGGCCTGCTGGCTGCGGCCGCCTCGAAAATCGTCTGGGAATTTTCCGAGAATTAGCGAACGCTCGATCAGATTGCGCAACTCGCGCACATTGCCCGGCCAGGGGTAGCGGGCCAGCGTGGCACGCACGGGCGCGTCGATCGTCACCTGCGGCATGCCGAGTTGCTGTGACAGTTTCAGCATGAACAGATCGGCCAGTTCCTGCACGTCATTGCCGCGCTCGCGCAGCGGCGGCAGGTAGAGTTGCATCACGTTGATCCGGTAGAACAGATCGGCGCGGAAGCGGCCCTTCTCGACCTCTTTCTGCAGATCGGCATTGGTGGCGAAGATGAAGCGCAGATCGACCGGTACCTCACGCTCCGAGCCGACCGGCCGGACGCGGCGATCCTCAATGACGCGCAACAGCTTGCTCTGCGTGGCGAGCGGCATTTCGCCGATCTCGTCCAGGAACAATGTGCCGCCCTGCGCATAGGTGAACAGGCCCTCGCGATTATTTTCGGCGCCGGTAAAGGCGCCCTTGATATGGCCGAACAGCTCGGTCTCGATCATGTCGGCCGGGATGGCAGCGCAATTGACCGGCACGAAGGGCTTGTCGGCCCGGTCGGACAAGGTGTGAAGGGAACGGGCCGCCACCTCCTTTCCGGTGCCGGATTCGCCGGTCAAAAGCACGGAGGTCGGCAGGGGAGCCACCCGCGCGATGGTGTCACGAACATCGCCGATCACCCGCGATGTGCCGATCAGCCGGTCGCGCAGCAGGATGTGATCGGACGTTGCCGTCAGTTCGTAACGCAGCACGAAATTCTCGCGCTGCAGCCGCATCCGGTCGAGGCAGCGGGCGACGGAATTGAGAATCTGGTTGGAGCGGAAGGGTTTCAGGACAAAATCGACGGCGCCGGCGCGCAGCGCCTGAATTGCGGTTTCGAGATCGGCAAAGGCGGTAATCAGGATCGCCTCGGCGAAGAAGCCGATGGCGCGCTGTTCGGCCAGCCAGTCGACGCCGTTCTTGCCGGGCATGATATTGTCGAGAATGACGACGTCGAAATGATGGGCGTCGAGCTTGCGTGAGGCCTCGTCGGTATCGGCCGCTTCCTCGATCCGCTTGCAACGGGGGCCAAGCGTGCGGACGAGAAAATTGCGCATGCCCGGCTCGTCATCGACAATCAGGATGGAGGCCTGCGCCAGCCACGGGCCGAACTCCGGATCGCGCTCCGGCACGGACGTCTTTCGCGCTGCCTCTCCCTGCAAAAGTCTCTCCCTCTTTTGACGGGGCGACCTTAGCAAGGCTGGCGGGCAGGTACAAAGCTCTTTCGAATTTCTTTTGCCGAACAGCCGTTTGGCGGGTGCCGGTCAGTCATGTTTCTTCGTTGCTTCGACTCTGGTAGATGCCCGAATCGGATGCAATGGACGAGGGCGTTTCGATGAATACACAGGAAATTCCGGATCATGATGCCTGGAGCGCCTGGCATCCGCTGGAACTGGCGGCCCGGCTGTCCGGCGTGACGAAACCCTGGTGCGTCGTCGGCGGTTGGGCGCTTGACCTGTGGCACGGCCAGCAGACCCGCGACCACGACGATCTCGAATTCACCGTGCTGCGCGCGGATGTTGGGACTTTTCGCCAAACCCTCCATGGGCTCGATTTTTACACCGCCGGAAGCGGGGTGGTGACGCCGCTGCCGCAAGATACAGAGCCGCCAGCCGATATCGCGCAAATCTGGTGTCTCGACAGCGCCGAGCGCCGCTGGCGGGTGGACATGATGATCGAGCCGGGAACGCCGCAGACATGGGTCTGTAAACGCGATCCGCAAATTGTTGGGTCGCGCCATGAATTCGTTCGTGCGACTTCAGAAGGAATTCCGTATCTCGCGCCGGCCCCCATTCTTCTTTTCAAGGCCAAATACCAGCGGGCCAAGGATGAGGTCGATTTCGAAAATGCCTTGCCGAAGTTGACTGTGCCAGAGCGGGCTTGGCTGAAGGCCAGCCTGGAAAGGGTGCATCCGGAGCATGACTGGATCGGAATGCTTTAATATGAAGTTTCGATAGTCCCTACCGAACCTTCAGCCCCAATTCCGCAAGCAATTGCCCTGCCTGATCGCGGGAGATCGTGGCGCCCTTGAATTGCTTGGCGTTCAGCAGGCGGATGCCGCCCAAATCTGCGCCGCGCAGATCGGCGCCTTCAAAGCGGCATTCGGCGAGGTTTGCATCGCGCAGGCTACAGTCCTGAAAGGTCGCATCGCGGAAATCGCATTTCTTCAGGTCGGCCATCTGAAAGTCGAGGCCGTTCAGACGCGCCTTTCGAAAGGACAGGCCGGGCAGCCGGGCGTCGGCCAGCCGGGTCTCATTGAAAGTCAGGTTGAGGGTTTTCGTTTCGGAGAGATTGGCTCCCGTCAGCTTAGACCGGGAAAATTCCGCGCCCGTCAGCGTCGCGCCCCGGAAATTGCTGTTGTTGAAGTCACAGGCTTCAATCTTGCTTTCGGAGAGGTCACAGCCGGTGAAATCGGCCTGGCCGCCCTTGCAGCTTGACCAAAGCGTCGCGCTCAGTTTCGCCCCGGTGAAATTGGCCTGCTTGACATTGCACGCCTCGAACACCCAGCCCTCCAGCATCAGGCGCGACAGGTCGGCTTCCTCAAGGACGCAGGCGACAAGCTTGTGCGGTTGTCCACTTTTCGAAAGGAGTTCGACCTCCGCGCGATCGAGCGCACGGTTTTCGACGGTATTGGCCGGTGAAATTTGGATGTCCGGGGAGGCGGATGGCGCCATGTCGCTGTTCCTTGTTCGTCATCGAGGAAACACGGCGCAAGACCACGTACCTCGCCGACCAATGCTGATCAAACCGGTACCGTGGAAACCCAGAGGGGTCATAAGCTGCTGATTGCAGGGACCGGATTACCAACCGGCCCATCTTTTTCGGTATTGCTGCATAGCGCGAACATCGGTCGCGTTCAATGTGGAAGTCAGTATCGGACCCCGATCAATCGCTGAAGCCTGCCTCCAGCATGGTCTGATCGATGTGTTCGGATGCCTCGGACGGCTTGGCCGGACTGCCGGGCCGTTTGATGATGGCCGATGCCGCGATCACCAACGGGTCGAAGCCGGCATCGCCCTGTTCGATCAGTTCGAAGAACGCCTTGCGCATGCGTGGCTCCCAGAACTTGTTGATATGGGTGGCGATGCCCGGAACGCGCTCGGCTTCGGGCTGCGACTTGAAGAAGGTGGCGATCTGGTTGGCCATGCGGACCAGTTTGCCATTGGTGTTATCAAGCGACATCGGCGATGGCTCCGGATTGAATGCGGTCAGGGTGGGTGAAAATCTCGAAATCGGCGCCACGCACCAGCGCGATCAGCGTCATGCCTGCCTCGTCCGCCGTGCGGATGGCAAGCGCTGTCGGCGCCGATATGGCGATGATGAACGGGCTGCCGATGATGGCGGTCTTTTGCACCATTTCGACGGAAACGCGGCTGGTAACGACGACGGCGCCGCTTGCTCCAGCATGCCCGGCCTGCGCCGCAGCGCCCAGCAGCTTGTCCAGCGCATTGTGGCGGCCGACATCTTCGCGCACGGCGATCAGCCCCTTGCCTGGCACATAAAACCCGGCGCCATGCACGGCACGCGTTTCGAAATGCAGCGGCTGTTGGCCATTAAGAAGGCTGACAGCTTCGATGATCTGTTGCTCGGTCAGCCGCAGCGGCGAGGTCGAGACCGAGGGCGTCTTGCGGACAGCCTGTTCGATCGATTCGATACCGCAGAGGCCGCAGCCGACCGGGCCGGCCATATGGCGGCGGCGGGAGACCAGTGCGTCGTTCTGCTCGTCCTTCAGGATGATCTGCAGGTCGATGCCTTTTTCGTCCGCAACGGCTTCGATCGATTCGATCTCGGAGGGATTTGTGATGATGCCCTCGGTCAGGCTGAAACCAACGGCAAAATCCTCGAAATCACCGGGCGTCGCCATCATCACCGCATGGGTGGAGCCGCCATAGGACAGCGCGATCGGCGTTTCCTCGGGGACGACGCGGGAGCCGGGCGTGAGCTTGCCACTACGATGGGCAGTTTCGGCGACGGTATGAGTGAGCTTGAACGAGGTCATGGGGCAGCCCCCCTCTTCTCCCCAGCGGGGACAAGGTGGCGCGCAGCGCCGGATGAGGGGGGCGAAGCCACTTTTCCAAACGGCGAGACACTGTGACTGCGAGATGGAAGGGCTGGAAGCCGTGATTGCCGAGCCGCCCCCTCATCCGCCCTTCGGGCACCTTCTCCCCGCTGGGGAGAAGAGGGAGGTTGCCGCGCACAGCTCATCCGATCTCCGCCCTTTCGAGGAAGATGTCCCGACGGGACAGAGCGGCGGGGGCGCAATAAACTTAACATTCCAACCCTACTCCGCGGCCTCCAGCTTACCGGCGATGCGGCGGGACTGGCGGGCTTGTTCGTCGTAATCCACCTGCCATTGCGACGGGCCGTTCGATGGCGAGATCTGGACCGCCGTCACCTTATACTCCGGACAGTTTGTTGCCCAGTCGGAGAAGTCGGTGGTGATGACGTTGGCCTGCGTCGTCGGGTGGTGGAAGGTGGTGTAGACGACGCCGGGGGCGACCCGGTCGGTAATCAGCGCTCTCAGCGTCGTGTCGCCGGCGCGGCTTTGTAGCTTCACCCAGTCACCATCGCGCACGCCGCGCAGTTCGGCGTCATGCGGGTGGATTTCCAGCCGGTCTTCCTCGTGCCAGACAACGTTGTCGGTGCGCCGCGTTTGGGCGCCGACATTGTATTGAGAGAGGATGCGGCCGGTGGTGAGCAGCAGCGGGAAGCGCGGACCGGTCTTTTCGTCGGTCGCCACATATTCGGTGCGGATGAACTTGCCCTTGCCGCGCACGAAGCCGTTGACATGCATGATCGGCGAACCGAGCGGGGCCTTTTCGTTGCAGGGCCACTGAACCGAGCCCATCTTTTCCAGATACTCATAGGAGACCATGGCGAAGCTTGGCGTCGTCGCGGCGATCTCGTCCATGACCTCAGACGGGTGCGTATAGGTCCAGTTCAGGCCCATGGCGTTCGCCAGGTTTTGGGTGACTTCCCAGTCGGCATAGCCGTTGCGCGGGGTCATCACCTTGCGGACGCGGTTGATGCGGCGTTCGGCATTGGTGAAGGTGCCGTCCTTCTCGAGGAAGGTCGAGCCCGGCAGGAAGACATGGGCGTAGTTGGCGGTTTCGTTGAGGAACAGGTCCTGCACCACGACGCATTCCATCGCGGCCAGGCCGGCCGAAACATGCTTGGTGTCGGGGTCGGACTGAAGAATGTCTTCGCCCTGGATATAGATGCCCTTGAACGAACCATCGACGGCGGCGTCCAGCATGTTGGGAATGCGCAGGCCCGGCTCGTTGGAGATTTTTACGCCCCAGAGCTTTTCGAAGATGTCCCGGGTCGCGTCGTCGGAGACATGGCGGTAGCCGGGCAATTCGTGCGGGAAGGAACCCATGTCGCAGGAGCCCTGGACGTTGTTCTGGCCGCGCAGCGGGTTCACGCCGACGCCTGGGCGGCCGATATTGCCGGTGGCCATCGCAAGGTTGGCGATGCCGATGACGGTCGTCGAGCCCTGGCTGTGCTCGGTAACACCGAGGCCGTAATAGATCGCGCCGTTGCCGCCGGTGGCAAACAGGCGGGCGGCGCCACGAACCTCTTCGGCCGGTACGCCGGTGAGCGTTTCGATCGCTTCCGGGCTATGACGTTCTTCGGCGACGAAGCCTGCCCAATCCTCGAATTCCGACCAGTCGCAGCGTTCGCGAATGAATTTCTCGTCGAACAGGCCTTCGGTGACGATGACATGGGCGAGCGCCGTGACGATGGCGACATTGGTGCCGGGACGCAGCGGCAGGTGATGCGAGGCCTTGATATGCGGCGAAGAGACCATGTCGGTGCGGCGCGGATCGATGACGATCAGCTTAGCACCCTGGCGCAGGCGCTTCTTCAGGCGCGAGGCGAAGACCGGGTGGCCATCGGTCGGGTTGGCGCCGATGACGATGACGACATCGGTCTGCTCGACCGAATCGAAATTCTGCGTGCCGGCCGAGGTGCCGAAGGTGGCACCGAGACCGTAGCCGGTCGGCGAATGGCAGACGCGGGCGCAGGTATCGACATTGTTGTTGCCGAAGCCGGAGCGGATCAGCTTCTGAACGAGGTAGGTTTCCTCGTTGGTGCAGCGCGACGAGGTGATGCCGCCGATCGATTCGCGGCCATATTGATACTGGATGCGGCGGAATTCCGAGGCCGTATGGGCAAGCGCTTCCTCCCAGCTGACTTCGCGCCAGGGGTCGCTGACCTTTTCGCGGATCATCGGGTTGAGGATACGTTCCTTGTGAGTCGAATAGCCATAGGCGAAGCGGCCCTTGACGCAGGAATGGCCACGATTGGCCTGGCCGTCCTTCCACGGCACCATGCGCACCAGCTCTTCGCCGCGCATTTCCGCCTTGAACGAACAGCCGACGCCGCAATAGGCACAGGTGGTAACGACGGAATGTTCTGGCTGGCCGATTGATATGACGGATTTTTCGGTGAGAGTCGCCGTTGGGCAGGCCTGGACGCAGGCGCCGCAGGAGACGCATTCAGAGGAGAGGAAGTCTTCATGCATGCCGGGCGAGACACGGCTGTCGAAGCCGCGGCCTTCGATGGTCAGCGCGAAAGTTCCCTGAACCTCTTCACAGGCGCGCACGCAGCGCGAACAAACGATGCACTTTGCCGGGTCATAAGTGAAATAGGGGTTGGATTCGTCCTTCGGCATCCACTTGGCATTGATATCGCCATTGTTGCGCGCCTTGACGTGGTTGTCGCCTTCATAGCCATAACGCACATCGCGCAGGCCGACCGCGCCTGCCATGTCCTGCAGTTCGCAGTCGCCATTGGCGGCGCAGGTCAGACAGTCGAGCGGGTGGTCGGAAATGTAGAGTTCCATCACGCCCTTGCGGATATCCTTCAGACGGCTCGTCTGGGTATGGACGGTGATGCCGGGAGCGACGGGTGTGGTGCAGGAGGCGGGCGTGCCGTTGCGGCCATCGATTTCCACGAGACAGAGGCGGCAGGAGCCGAACGCATCGACCATGTCGGTGGCGCAGAGTTTCGGCACCTGAATGCCGGCCTCCATCGAGGCGCGCATGATCGAGGTGCCTTCCGGCACGGTGATCTCGTTGCCGTCGATGGTGAGTGTCACCATCTTTTCCGAGCGGGAAGCGGGGGTACCGAAGTCGATTTCAGGAACGAGGGGCATGGAGGGCTTCCTGTGTGGATGTCGCCATATATGATTTTGCGGAGGCTTTACCCCCCTCTGTCACTGCGTGACATCTCCCCCACAAGGGGGGAGATCGATCTTTTCCCTCGTAAGCCCGCTGCTTGCGATCTCCCCCCTTGTGGGGGAGATGCCCGACAGGGCAGAGGGGGGTAAAACCACGAACTCTCATTCCGCCGCCTCCACCAATGGCACTGGGCGGAAATCGTCCGGAAAATGGTTCATGGCGCTGGTGACCGGATAGGGCGTGAAACCGCCGAGGGCACAGAGCGAGCCGAACTTCATCGTGTTGCAGAGGTCCGCGAGCAGGGCGAGGTTCTTTTCCGGCTCGATCCCTTGCGCGATCTTGTCGGCGGTTTCGACGCCGCGGGTGGAGCCGATGCGGCAAGGAGTGCATTTGCCGCAGCTTTCGATGGCGCAGAACTCCATGGCAAAGCGGGCCTGTTTCAACATGTCGGCGGTATCATCGAAAACGGTGATGCCGGCATGGCCGATCAGGCCGTCCTTGGCGGCAAAGGCTTCGTAATCGAATGGCGTATCGAACAGGGCGCGCGGGAAATAGGCGCCGAGCGGGCCGCCGACCTGAACCGCCTTGACCGGGCGTCCTGATGCCGTGCCGCCGCCGATCTCGTCGACGATCTGGCCGAGCGTCAGGCCGAAGGCTGCCTCATAGAGCCCGCCATGCTTGACGTTGCCGGCGATCTGGATCGGGATCGTGCCGCGCGAGCGGCCCATGCCGAAGTCTTTATAAAAGACTGCGCCCTTGTCCATGATGATCGGCACGGAGGCGAGCGAGATGACGTTGTTGATGACGGTCGGACAATTGAACAGGCCCTTGTGGGCGGGCAAAGGCGGCTTGGCGCGAACGATACCGCGCTTGCCTTCCAGCGAATTCAGAAGCGCCGTTTCTTCGCCGCAGACATAGGCCCCGGCGCCGGTACGGATTTCGATGTCGAAGGCTCGGCCTGATCCCATCACAGAAGCACCGAGAATGCCGGCGCGCCGGGCGATTTCGACGGCCTCCGTCATCGTGGCGATGGCGTGTGGATATTCCGAGCGGATATAGACGAAGCCCTTGGTAGCAAGGGTCGCGAGACCGGCGATCGCCATGCCTTCGATCAGCACGAAGGGATCGCCTTCCATGATCATCCGGTCGGCAAACGTACCACTGTCGCCCTCGTCGGCGTTGCAGACGATGTATTTGCGGTCGCCGGCGGTATCGAGCACGGTCTTCCACTTGATACCGGTCGGGAAACCCGCACCACCACGGCCGCGCAGGCCGGATTCGGTGACCTGCGCCACCACATCGGCTGATGTCATCGCCACGGCCTTGGCAAGGCCCTTCAGGCCGTCATGGGCCTTGTAGTCTTCCAGCGACAGCGGATCGACGATGCCGCAACGGGCAAAGGTCAGCCGTGTCTGGTTCTTCAGGAAGGGAATGTCCTCGGTTTTCCCGAGACAGAGCGGATGATTGCCGCCGTTGGCAAGGCCCGCGTCCAGGAGCGAAGAAATGTCGGATGCCTTGACCGGGCCGTAGGCGATCCGGCCTTGCGCCGTCTCGACTTCGACCATCGGCTCCAGCCAATGCAGGCCGCGCGAGCCGTTGCGAATGATCACGGCATCGATGCCGCGCGTTTCGATCTCACGCGACAATGTCTTGGCGACCCGGTTGGCGCCAAGCGCCAGAGCAGCAGCATCCTGGGGAACGAAAATCCGCACGCTCATGCCCGCACCTCCGCAACGAGGTCCCGCACCGCATCCGCATCAAGCCGTCCGTGCACCTCGCCATCGAGCATCGCGGCGGGTGCGGTGGAACAGAGCCCCAGACAATAGACAGGTTCGAGCGTCACCGAACCGTCCGGCGTCGTCTGGTGGAAATCAATCCCGAGCAGGGATTTCACCCGTTCGGCCAGCGCGTCGCCACCCATCGACTGGCACGCTTCGGCGCGACAGAGCTTCAGCACATGGCGGCCTGCCGGGTGATCACGGTAATCATGATAGAAGGTGACGACGCCATGAACTTCGGCACGAGACAGGTTGAGTTCGCGGGCAATGACCGGCAGCGCTTCCTGCGGCACATAGCCGAATTCGGCCTGAATCTCGTGCAGGATCGGCAGAAGCGGCCCTTCGAGCGACTTCATCGCGCTGACGATATCCAGCGTCCTTTCGCCAATATCACGGCTTGATACATGCAGGTTCAACGTTCAGACCTCCCGAACTGAAATGAACAATCGTCGTGCTCTGCGATCCCTCCAACCGAACGACGCCCCTCCAGGCCATGGTTCGATCCAAATTTCCGGCTCAAAAGGGCCAAGAACACGCGGTTTCGCAGCGCACACACTGAAATACAGCGTGTCAGCAGGCTGGGGGAGGGTCAATAGGCGTGTTCCGTTAAGCGATAGATGTTTTCTATCAAAGCGCCTGCGCTTCCGCCAAGATGCGCGCTTCGTGCAGCAGGGCGGAGACGAGCGGGGTAAACGGTTCGCGGAGCGTCGCGACGAGGCCGACCGTGTGGCGGGCGTCCGGCTCGATGATCGGTATGAGCTTGATGTCCTCGTGAAAACCAAATGATTTCGCGACGTTATAGGGCATGATGCTGGCCCAGTGACCGGTGCGGACATGGGAGAACAGCACGATCATCGAGTTGGATTCCAGTGTCGGCGAGACGGTGGCGCCAGCCTCGGCGAAATGCTGGTTGATGATGCGGCGGTTCTGCATATCTGCGGTCAATAGACAAAGCCGAATACTGCCGACTTCCTTCCAGGTCACAGTTTCGCGATCCGAAAGCGGGCTGCCGGCCGCGGTCACCAGATGATAGCGCTCCACCTGCAGCGGCACGCTGGTGACGCGTCCGAGCGGTTCGTTCTCGAGGTAGGTGAGGCCGGCATCAATCTCGAGGTTTTCCAAGAGGCCGAGGATTTTCAGCGAGGTTGTCGAGAGGACGGAGAAGGTGACGTCCGGGTGTTTCTCCTGAAACGGTGCGGTAATGCGCGGCACCATGGCGAGCGTTGTCGGTACCGCAGCCAGCCGGATATGGCCGACGAGGCCGCGGCGGGCGGCGCGCATTTCTTCGTGCATGGTGCGCGAATCGCCGACGATCCGGCGCGCCCATTCCAGCACACGCTGCCCTTCCGGCGTCAGGCTCTGGTAGCGCGAACCGCGATTGACCAGCATGACGCCGAGCTGGTCTTCCAATTGCTTGATCGCGGCTGAAAGCGTCGGCTGGGTGATGCCGCAGAGATCGGCAGCGCGGCCGAAATGCCGCTCCTGCGCCAGCGCGATGAAGAATTCCAGCTTGTCGATCAACCGCTACCCTCCCGCCGTCTGCGCTCAGCAGATCAATTGACCGCCGTTCACTTCCAGCACCTGACCGGTGATGTAACCCGAGAGCGCGTTTGATGCGAGAAACAAATAGGCCGGCGCGCAATCCTCGGCGGTGCCGAGCCGCTGCAGCGGGATGGTCTTGCGGGTGGCTTCGAGCTTTTCCGCGGATGAGTAGCGTTCGTGGAAATCGGTGGTGATCGTTCCTGGCGAAACGCAGTTGACGCGAATGCCCTCCGGCGCCAGTTCGCGGGCGAGCGCCTTGGAATAGGTCGAGACGAAGGCCTTGGTGGCGGAATAGATCGCCGATCCGGCGCTGCCGCCGGTGAGCGCCGAGATTGAGACGGTGTTGATAATGGCTGGATGCGTGCCGCGCCGGATCAGCGGTAGCAGCGCCCGCGTGGTCTGGACCACGGAGGTCTGGTTGAGGCGCACCACCGTCTCATATTGTTCGTCGGTCAGGTCTCCAGCCAGAAATCGTCCGACCATCGTTCCGGCATTGTTGACGAGCACATCGATCGTTTTGAAACGGGACGCAATACCGGTGGCGAGAAGCTCAATGCCGCCGGCGGTCGAGAAATCGGCATAGGAGAGGAAAGCCCGGCCTTCGGTCAGCGCCGCGTCGAGAAAATCCGGCAGCGGTTCGCGCGCCACGCGGCCGCCGTGCAGGTAGACGTTTGCGCCGCAATCGAGAAACTGGCGTGCGACCTCCAGGCCGATACCGCGGCCGGCGCCGGTGACGACGACATTCAAACCCTTGAACAGCGATGGATGAAACATGGTGAAACCCTCCCGCGACCGACAGGCTGTCGCATGATGACCTGAATTGCAACGCGGCCGGGCGTCCTTCTTTGTGAAGGGCTCATTTTCGAGCACTCGCCGCGTTTATGAAATTGCGCTGCTTTCGTTTTTGCCTATTATGAAAGAAAACGAAAACGACGGGGAGGAATTACCATGTATCTGACGGGGCGCCAGTCGGAAATTCTGGAGCTGGCCAAGACCGAAGGCCGGGTTCTCGTCGATGAACTCGCCGCCCGTTTTTCGGTGACGCCGCAGACCATCCGCAAGGACCTGAACGACCTCTGCGACGGCCGGGTGCTGACGCGCATCCATGGCGGCGCAGTCTTTCCACGCGGCAACGAGAATGTGAAATACGAGGCCAGACGCTCGATCGCGGCTCTCGAGAAGCAGGCGATCGGCCAGGCGGCAGCAGCCATGATCCCGAATAATTCATCGCTGTTCATCAATATAGGCACGACGACTGAGGCCGTTGGCGAGGCATTGCTCGACCATACGGAGCTGATGGTCATTACCAACAATATCAATGTTGCCAATCGCTTGCGGGTTTACCCTTCGATCGAAGTGGTGATTGCCGGTGGCGTGGTGCGCGGCGCCGATGGCGGTATCGTCGGCGAAGCGGCCGTCGATTTCATTCGCCAGTTCAAGGTGGATTATGCCGTTATCGGCGCATCTGCGATCGATCATGACGGCGCGCTTCTGGATTTCGATTACCGCGAAGTGAAAGTGGCGCAGGCGATCATCGCCAATGCCCGGCATGTCATTCTTGTCTCCGATTCAACCAAATTCGAGCGCACGGCCCCGGTCCGGATCGGCCATATTACCCAGGTTCACACCTTCATTACCGATATTTGCCCGATCGAGAATGTCCGCGATATCTGCCAGGAACAGGACGTTCGCCTGATCGAGACCGCGCGCTGAAAACGCTGATTTTAGCGTCTGCTTGTTTTCCCTAAACATTCGTTTGACATTCGTAATATTTTCGCTTTAATTAATTTCACTTTCGCATGTGCTCAAAATTGTGCAATGCGAAATGTGGGAGGGGAAGCAGTGCCTGCGCAGAACGTACTCGACATTTTCGTGATCGGTGGCGGCATCAATGGATGCGGCATCGCAAGGGATGCCGTTGGCCGTGGATATTCGGTTGCGCTGGCTGAAATGGACGATTTCGCTTCCGGCACGTCATCGCGCGCCACCAAGCTCATTCATGGCGGACTGCGCTATCTTGAACACTACGAGTTCAGGCTGGTGCGTGAATCCTTGATGGAGCGCGAAGTGCTCTGGGCCATGGCCCCGCATATCATCTGGCCGATGCGGTTCGTCCTGCCGTTCCACAAGGGTGGCATCCGCCCGGCCTGGCTCATTCGCCTTGGTCTCTTCCTTTACGATCACATTGGCGGCCGCAAGCTTTTGCCCGCCACTCGTACGCTCGACATGCGCCGCGACCCGGCTGCCAAGCCGTTGAAGGCGTTGTTCACCAAGGCCTTCGAATATTCTGACGGCTGGGTCGATGATGCCCGTCTGGTTGTTCTCAATGCGAAAGACGCAGCGCTCAAGGGCGCGCAGATCATGACCCGCAGCCGTGTTACGTCGGCCGAGCGGGAGGACGGTATCTGGTCGGTTCATGTCGAGGATGCAGCGACCGGTGCGGTCAGCACCTTCAAGGCGCGCATGCTGGTCAACGCGGCCGGTCCCTGGGTCGATGTGGTCCTGTCCAGTGCCGTGCGCAAGAACAATGTTCATAACGTCCGGCTGGTGCAGGGCAGCCATATCGTCGTGAAGAAGAAGTTCAGTGATCCGCGCGCCTATTTCTTCCAGAACCCGGACAATCGCATCATCTTTGCGATCCCCTATGAAACTGATTTTACCCTGATCGGCACCACCGACAACGATTTTACCGGTGACCCGAAGAACATTCAGATCACCGATGGCGAGATCAATTATCTCTGCAATGCGGCGAGCGAGTATTTTTCCGAGCCGGTCAAACCGGCCGATGTGGTCTGGACCTATTCCGGCGTGCGGCCGCTGTTTGATGATGGCGCTTCGAAGGCGCAGGAAGCGACGCGCGATTATGTGCTGAAGATCGATGGCGCAGATGGCGAAGCGCCGTTGCTCAACGTCTTCGGCGGCAAGCTGACCACCTATCGCCGTCTCGGTGAACATGCGCTGGAAAAGATCGCCAGTGCGATCGGCGCCAAAGGCAATCCGTGGACCGCCGGGAGCGTGCTGCCGGGTGGTGATTTTCCGGCGACTGGCTACGAGGCCGAAGTCGCTAAACTCAAAGGCCGCTATCCCTTTCTGGCCGAGCGTTATGCGCGCCGCCTGGTGCGGCTCTATGGAACGCTTGCGGCAAGCCTGCTTGGAAACGCAAGCAAGACGGACGATCTCGGGCGGCATTTCGGTGCCGATCTCTATGAGGTCGAGGTGCAGTGGCTGATTGGCCAGGAATGGGCGCGGCGTGCCGAGGATATCCTGTGGCGCCGCACCAAGCTTGGATTGACATTGACCCAGGCGGAAGCCGCCGGGTTGGAGGAATACATGCGGGAGACTATCCGCAACGTTGCCTGACGGTCGCGCCGGGATGGCGCTGCCTGCGGCTTGGAGGAAGCCTGAGAATGCTTGAACTGAAAAACATAACCAAGGTTGTCGGGGCGGATACGCATATCCATCCGACCGATCTTGTGCTGGAGCGAGGCTCGCTGAATGTGCTGCTGGGCCCGACGCTGTCCGGCAAGACATCGCTGATGCGGCTTATGGCCGGCCTCGACAAGCCGACCACCGGGACCATCACGTTCGATGGCAAGGACGTGACGGGCGTGCGGGTGCAGGACCGTTCCGTTGCCATGGTCTATCAGCAGTTTATCAATTATCCGGCGATGACCGTTTACGAGAACATCGCCTCGCCGATGCGTATTTCCGGCAAGGATGCGGCAACGATCGATCGCGAGGTTCGCAAGGCGGCCGAGCTGATGAAGCTGACGCCTTATCTGGAGCGCACGCCGCTCAATCTGTCGGGCGGGCAGCAGCAGCGCACCGCGCTGGCGCGGGCCATCGTCAAGAATGCCAGCCTTGTGCTGCTCGACGAGCCGCTCGCCAACCTCGACTACAAGCTGCGCGAGGAATTGCGCGAAGAATTGCCAAAACTGTTTGCGGCCGCGGGCTCGATCTTCGTCTATGCAACGACCGAACCACAGGAAGCGCTGCTGCTCGGCGGCAATACGGCAACGCTCAGCCAGGGCCGTATCAGCCAGTTCGGGCCGACCATCTCGGTGTATCGCAAACCGGCCGATATCGCGACGGCAAAGACATTTGCCGACCCGCCGCTGAATACGCTCGACGTGGTCAAGTCCGGCAACGCATTCGAACGCGGCGGTCTCACCGTCCTGCCGGTCCCCGCGCATCTCGCCGGTATCGCCGATGGGGCCTATACCATCGCCTTCCATCCGCACCATCTGTCGCTCACCCGTCCGCACGAGACGGCGGCGACGCTGAAGGCGCGCATTATCATTTCCGAAATTGCCGGGTCCGAGAGCTTCATCCATGTCGATTGTGCGGGATCGCGCTGGGTCATGCTCGAACACGGCATTCACGACATCGAGCCCGATACGGCGATCGAGCTTTTCGTCGATACCCGCCACCTGATGGCTTTCGGGGCAGACGGACGTGCGATCGGCGGCACTGCCGCAAGCCAGACCGTTCGGGGAGCGTGAGGAGAAAACCATGGCACGCATCAATCTCGACCATATCCGCCACGCCTACGGCCCGAACCCGAAGAAGCCTTCCGACTATTCGCTGAAGGAAGTGCATCACGAATGGAACGACGGCGGAGCCTATGCGCTGCTCGGGCCTTCCGGCTGCGGCAAGACCACGCTGCTCAATATCATTTCCGGCCTGTTGCAGCCGTCCGAAGGCAAGATCCTGTTCGACGGCAAGGACGTCACCAACCTGTCGACGCAGGAGCGCAACATCGCCCAGGTGTTCCAGTTCCCGGTGATCTACGACACGATGACCGTTTACGACAACCTGGCTTTTCCGCTGCGCAATCGTAAGGTTCCGGAGAACGAAGTCGATCGCCGGGTCACCGAAATCCTCGAGATGATCGGCCTGTCCGACCGTGCGAAGAAGAGGGCGCAAGGGCTGACGGCCGACCAGAAGCAGAAGATTTCGCTTGGCCGCGGGCTTGTCCGTTCCGATGTCAGCGCCATCCTGTTCGACGAGCCGCTGACCGTTATCGACCCGCATATGAAATGGGTGCTGCGTTCACAGTTGAAGCGGCTGCACAAGCAGTTTGGCTTCACCATGGTCTACGTCACTCACGACCAGACCGAGGCGCTGACCTTCGCCGATAAGGTCGTCGTCATGTATGACGGCGAAATCGTCCAGATCGGTACGCCGGCCGAACTGTTCGAAAAGCCGAAGCATACATTCGTCGGCTATTTCATCGGTTCACCGGGCATGAACGTCCTGCCGGCAAAGATTGATGGTTCGTCCGTCGACCTCGATGGGCAGAAGATCGCCCTGTCGTTTGCGCCGAAATTCGCAGCCGGTGCCAAGACCGAACTCGGCATTCGCCCGGAATTTATCCGGCTTGGCCGCGAAGGCATGCCGGTTTCGATCTCCAAGGTCGAGGATATCGGCCGCCAGAAGATTGTCCGCGCCACCTTTGCCAACCGGCCGATCGCCATCGTCGTGCATGAGGACGGCGACATCCCGGCGGAACCGAAGATCACTTTCGATCCCGCAGCCATCAATATCTACGCCGATAGCTGGCGCGTCGCAGATTCCTTGCTGGTAGGCGGGGAGGCCTGATCATGGAAAAGACCTGGAACAACAAGGCCTGGTTCATGGTCCTGCCGGTGCTGGTACTGGTCGCCTTCTCGGCGGTCATCCCGCTGATGACGGTGGTCAACTATTCGGTACAGGACACGTTCGGCAACAATGAATTCTTCTGGGCAGGCACCGACTGGTTCACCCAGGTGTTGCAGTCAGACCGTTTTTGGGATGCGCTGACCCGCAACCTGATTTTCTCCGGCATCATCCTGGCGATCGAGATTCCGCTCGGCATCCTGATCGCACTCAACATGCCGAAGACCGGGCTTGGCGTTCCCGTCTGCCTCGTCCTGATGTCGCTGCCGCTGCTCATTCCGTGGAATGTGGTCGGGACCATCTGGCAGGTGTTCGGACGCGTCGATATCGGGTTGCTCGGCTATACGCTGGACGCGATCGGCATTCCCTACAACTATGTCAACAACGTCTTCGATGCCTGGATAACCCTGATCGTCATGGATATCTGGCACTGGACGAGCCTCGTCGTTCTGCTCTGCTATGCCGGTCTCGTATCGATCCCGGATGCCTATTATCAGGCCGCCAAGATCGACGGTGCCTCCCGCTGGGCGGTGTTCCGCTACATCCAGCTGCCTAAGATGAAGCGCGTGCTTCTGATCGCCTTCCTGCTGCGCTTCATGGATAGTTTCATGATCTATACCGAGCCCTTCGTCGTTACCGGCGGCGGACCGGGTAATGCCACCACATTCCTGTCGATCGATCTCGTCAAGACGGCCATCGGCCAGTTCGACCTCGGTCCGGCAGCAGCGCTTTCGCTCATCTACTTCCTGATCATCCTGTTGCTCTCATGGATATTCTACACCGTGATGACCAATAGCGATGCGCAGAGCTGACGGACGGAGGGAGGAACAACAATGACCACCGCAACACAATCTACCCCCTCGGCATCCGGCCGCAGCCTCTCCTGGCTCGTGCCGACGATCTACATCCTCTTCCTGCTCTTGCCGATCTATTGGCTCGTCAACATGAGCTTCAAGACGAATACCGAGATCACCGGCACCTTTTCGCTCTATCCGCATGCGCCGACGCTGCGGAACTATGCGGTGATTTTCACCGATCCGTCCTGGTACAAGGGCTATATCAACTCGATCATCTATGTGGTGATGAATACGGTGATTTCCGTATCGGTGGCGCTGCCGGCGGCCTATGCCTTCTCGCGTTACCGGTTCCTTGGCGACAAGCACCTGTTCTTCTGGCTGCTCACCAATCGCATGGCGCCGCCGGCCGTTTTCGCGCTGCCGTTCTTCCAGCTCTATTCCGCTTTCGGCCTGATCGATACGCACATCGCCGTGGCGCTCGCGCACTGCCTGTTCAACGTGCCGCTGGCCGTCTGGATCCTTGAAGGCTTCATGTCAGGTGTGCCGAAGGAAATCGACGAGACCGCCTATATCGACGGTTATTCGTTCCCGCGCTTCTTCGTCCGGATCTTCATCCCGTTGATCGCATCCGGGATCGGCGTCGCTGCATTCTTCAACTTCATGTTCTCCTGGGTCGAACTTCTGATCGCCCGGACATTGACGACGACCGACGCCAAGCCGATCGCCGCCATCATGACGCGCACGGTGTCTGCGTCGGGCATGGACTGGGGCGTTCTTGCGGCGGCGGGTGTGCTCACCATCATCCCGGGCGCGATCGTCATCTATTTCGTCAGAAACTATATCGCCAAGGGCTTCGCCCTGGGGAGGGTCTAATGGCCACCGTATCCCAACGTAACACGCGCTGGCCCCTCGCACTGGCTGCCGTTCTCGTCGTCTATGCCGCCCTGACCGGTCTGCTGATCTCGATCCTGCCGATCAAGGACGGAGCGCGCGATTGGTTTGCGCCTTTGATCCGGGGCGGCTGGATGGCGTGGTCGTTTCCGGGCGCGATGTTCTTCCTGACTATCTTCGCGCTGCTGTCGCTGATGGCGGTCTGGGAATATGCCCGGCCGGGTGGCAGTCCTCGGGTTGGCATCCTGCGCTTTGAGACGACACGCGGCGACAGGCTGTTCGTGTCGCTGCTCGGCAGCGCCTTCATTCATCTCGCATGGCTGGGACTTGTCGGTCCCAACGTGTGGTGGGCTCTTGCGCTTTCCTTCGTGTACGCCGTCGGCGTGTTCAAGCTGGTTTGAGGCAAGATTACTGAAACGGATTGCCTGGGAGGCAATCCGACATCGCAATCGCAAAACCTTTAAGGGAGGACAATTATGCGACGGCATCTACTAACATCGACGGCAGTTATGCTGCTGGCCTTTACCGGGTCCGCGTTCGCGGGCATGGACGAAGCGAAGCAATTCCTCGACAAAGAAATCGGCGATCTCTCGACGCTTTCCCGCGCTGATCAGGAAAAGGAAATGCAATGGTTCATCGATGCCGCAAAGCCATTTGCCGGCATGGACATCAAGGTTGCTTCCGAAACCCTGACGACCCACGAATACGAATCCAAGACGCTGGCTGCAGCTTTCACCGCGATCACCGGCATCAAGATCACGCATGACCTGATCGGCGAAGGCGACGTGGTCGAAAAGCTGCAGACGCAGATGCAGACCGGCGAAAACATCTATGACGCCTACGTCAACGACTCGGACCTGATCGGTACCCATTGGCGCTACCAGCAGGCCCGCTCGCTGACCAAGTGGATGGCCAACGAAGGCAAGGACGTCACCAATCCCGGTCTCGATCTCGCCGACTTCATCGGCACCAAGTTCACGACTGCGCCGGATGGCGATCTCTACCAGCTGCCCGACCAGCAGTTCGCGAACCTCTACTGGTTCCGCTATGACTGGTTCAACGACGAGAAGAACAAGGCGGACTTCAAGGCGAAGTATGGCTACGACCTCGGCGTTCCCGTCAACTGGTCGGCTTACGAAGACATCGCCGAGTTCTTCACCGGTCGCGAAATCGACGGCAAGAAGGTCTATGGTCACATGGACTATGGCAAGAAGGACCCGTCGCTCGGCTGGCGCTTCACCGACGCGTGGCTGTCGATGGCCGGCAACGGCGACAAGGGCCTGCCGAACGGTCTGCCCGTCGACGAGTGGGGCATCAAGGTCAACGAAAAGTCCCAGCCGGTCGGCTCCTGCGTTGCTCGCGGTGGTGACACCAACGGTCCTGCAGCCGTCTATTCGATCCAGAAGTATCTCGACTGGTTGAAGGCTTACGCTCCGGCTTCCGCCCAGGGCATGACCTTCGGCGAAGCTGGTCCGGTTCCGGCCCAGGGCGAAGTTGCCCAGCAGATCTTCACCTACACGGCGTTCACGGCCGATTTCGTCAAGGAAGGCCTGCCGGTCGTCAACGCCGATGGCACGCCGAAGTGGCGCTTCGCTCCGAGCCCGCATGGCGTCTACTGGAAGGACGGAATGAAGCTCGGCTATCAGGACGTGGGTTCCTGGACGCTGATGAAGTCGACCCCGGAAGACCGCGCCAAGGCCGCATGGCTTTACGCGCAGTTCGTCACCTCGAAAACCGTCGACCTCAAGAAGAGCCACGTCGGCCTGACGCTCACGCGTGAGTCGTCCATCCAGGACAAGAGCTTCACCGATCGTGCGCCGAAGCTTGGTGGTCTGATCGAGTTCTACCGTTCGCCGGCCCGCGTTCAGTGGTCGCCGACCGGCACGAACATCCCGGACTATCCGAAGCTGGCCCAGCTGTGGTGGCAGGCAATCGGTGATGCTTCCTCCGGCGCCAAGACCGCCCAGGAAGCCATGGATTCGCTGTGCGCTGAGCAGGAAAAGGTTCTGCAGCGCCTGGAGCGTTCCGGAGTCCAGGGTGATATCGGCCCGAAGCTCGCCGAGGAGCATGATCTCGACTTCTGGAACAAGGATGCCGTATCGAAGGGCAATCTTGCTCCGCAGCTGAAGATCGAGAACGAAAAAGA
The DNA here is from genome assembly GCA_900473685.1 of Hyphomicrobiales bacterium. GTDB lineage: Bacteria > Pseudomonadota > Alphaproteobacteria > Rhizobiales > Rhizobiaceae > Pararhizobium. The sequence goes on along the minus strand of UCNE01000006.1, from coordinate 63,739 downwards.
AAAGCCGCAGACCATCAACTACGACGAACTGGTCAAGAGCTGGCAGTAAAGACAACAGACTGGCGCCGGGTCCAACCCGGCGCCAGTCTTCAGCCTCCGTTGAAATGAAAACCGCCCGAAGAGCCGATCTTCGGGCGGTTTTCGTTTTCGTTGCTGGGGCGTTGCGGCCGTTACCCGCCTAAAGGCGCGTTTTACGCTTCATCATATTGCTTGCGGCGTGCATCATGATTTTCATGTCCAGCAACAGTGAAAACTGGCTGATGTAATCGACATCGGCAACGATCTGGCGGACCGCCATCCAGCGATGCCCAGCCGGGTCATGGAGACTGCGGGTCTGGGCGAGTCCTGTCAGGCCCGGCCGCATCAGATTCCGGTGCTCGTAACCCTGCACCAGATCGGAGTAGGAGCGCCCTGCTGCCAGCATGTCGGGAACGTGTGGGCGAGGGCCGACCAGCGACATGTCGCCAAGCAGCACATTCCACAATCGCGGCAATGTGTCGAGATTGGTTCTCCTGAGGAAGCGCCCGAGCGAAGTGAAGGGCGGATCATTGATATCTGGCTGCCGGATACTGCGGAAACAGGTCGGCCTGCAGCGGAACGTCAACAGCTCGAAGGGTGCTCCGTTGAGGCCTATGTGCAGTTGCCGGACGAAAACCGGCCCCCTGCTATCCAGCTTGATCAGGACGGCAATGATAAACAGAGCTGGGCTGAGAATGACAAGTCCGAAAAGTGCACTGGCGGCATCAATGGCGCGTTTGATCGCATGCTGAACGGGCAAGTCCGGTACGTGGGCTGGATGAAGATAAAACCTGCCATCGTCTGCCGTGGAGCGTTGGATTGGGGGCGTCGCGATACCTGTTTTGACGGTATCGCCCTTCGTTGCGCGGATAGGGGCTGTTGCCTGCAGCAGTGTTTTTTCTGTCATGGCTTTAGATCCCCTTCGGCTTTTGAGTTGATCGTCGCCAAGAATTATATCCTTCGATGCTACAGAATTATTTCAGTATTCAGTCACGGAAAATCAGATTATTCGGCAATAATACCTCTTCTATCGTCGATGTATTTCGTGATTGTTCTCTGTTATATTTAACTTGGCAGGTAAAATTATCGCCTTAACGAATGATTAAACAATACGCGCTTTGACGCTGCCGTGCCAATGCAAACCGTTGCTGTGGTTAATGTGCGGGGTCCGGAACGATCCGGCTTTGCTTGAGGCGGATATAGAGATCACTGGTCAACGGACACGGCAATCGCATGCTCTATGGGATGGAATTGGCTTACGGTGCCGGATCGCCGGGATCCGTGAGGGGGAGTCCGCCAGCACTTTCGCCGGCCATCATGCCATCCACCATCGGCAGGCCGTCGCTTCCGGTCAGCGGAAACCACTTGCTCCGGTCGAAAAACAGATCTCCCGGCATCTTCTTGCCCGGCGCGCTGATCTGATTGGCGAGGAAATTGTAGCGTGGGGTTTCGCCGAATTCTTTCTTGAACTGGATGCGGCTGCCGAAATTGCGGAGGTCGAACGGCTCGAGTGCATGGATCTTGCCGATTATCTCGTCCGGGTTGCCCCAGCGAACCTGACGCAGGAAGATATTTGCGGCCTCCCCGGCGAGTTCGGAGACCTTGGCCGTATCGGCCGCGTTCTCGATATTCAGCTTGATGCGGAAGGAGGTGACGCGGTTTTCGCCGTCGCCCTTAATGACGATGAAGAGTGAGGATTGTTCAGGAGCACTGGAGGCCGGAAGCTCGACCGAGGAAGAACATTCCCAATTGTCCTTGTTGGCGCGGCTGATGGTCCAGGCCAATTCACCGAAACCACCGTCCCGCAGTTGCTCGCATAGGGTCAGCGGGGCGCTCTGGATCAGGCGGATGAAGTGCTGTTCGGGGCTTCTGAGGTCGTTAAAGGCATAGATGGGCAGGACCATGCGTGCCGGCGGCATCCGTATGCTCCTGCTTTGGGTTATCTTTATCTGCTGTTGTGCGGGTTCTGTCTGCGGAATGAGATTGGGATATCCAAGATAGGTCAGCAGCAGATCGAGATTGCGGTGGCTGTTGGCAAGCAGGACCGTCGCCAGGATGCCGGCAAAGACCAGCCCGACTGCGATGAGGAAGAATATCTTTCCGGATCGGCTCTTCCGCTGCACATTCATGCCGAAACCTGAACTCCGCAGTTTTCACCGGCCTGAGACATCAGCAGCCCATATGCCTTGCCCATCCGGCGTTTCTCATCTGTGCCAAGCCCATCCTGGCATAGGTTCCTGGCAGGATCGCGGAGACGTTTTGTTCCTCAGCCGATCGCCTCATCCAAGCGATAGGTATTTGTCGATAAAAAACAGACATATCAAGGTATAAAATGAAAGAAGCCATACGATCCCGCGGCGGCCGGGAGTTCGCTGCAAGAAAAGACGATGGGTTCGCGCTTGTGCATCTGGCAATACCGCCGCACTGCCAAGTGTCTTTTCAACGGCCTGGTCAGACGCCAGCCCAGGATTGGTGACGTCATCGCGGTGTTTTGATCCCGGCGTCCAGCCTGGCGGCAAGTTTTGACGCGGCTGCGCCAGCCGCCGCGAGTATAGGTGGCGCAGGACGCGTTTGAAACCGGAACAGTTTACTGTGCGGCAGTCGCCGGACGAGGTGCCGTTTCGCCGCTGAAGATGATCACTGCAAACAGCAGGACGCCCGCGAAGGTGATCAGTGAAGCAATCGCCACAACCGGCTCCATCGCCGGGTTTCCGGTGAGCATGAGGTAGAGTGCCGGAACCATCAGGGCGACGCCGGTCGTGTAGACCATGTACTGGATCATGGCGATCCGCCGTTCCGCCTTGGCAGGGTTCAGCGCGTGATATCCGCCAAAGATAGCCATTGTCACCCAACCGAGCAGGTTGGCATGGGCATGTGCGCCGATGGCGCTGTGATCCTGCGAGATGGCCATGGTCAGGCCCATGGCAATGCCGATGATCAGGAAAATGATGGCGGTGCGAAAATAGAGCTTTGCGATGCGTGGCATGTCTCTTCCCCCAAGGTGTTGCCCCGCGGGAATATTAGCACTCGGTGTGGTTTGGTGCGAAGGCCAAATTTGGTCGCTTCCGGACCGGTCGAGCCAAAGGGAAAGCTCAGTTTCCCTCGTCGGGAATGTTGAGGACGTGACCGCAGGCCTTGCAGTGGACGGCATTGGCGTCATGGCGTTGCAAGCCGCATTGCGGACAGGGGAAGACGACCTTGAGCGGGCGCACGATCGCCTGCGCCAGCCGCACGAACAGCGAGATGCCGAAGATCATCGTCACGATCGAGGTCAGCTTGCCCAGCGTGCCGGGCAGGGTGATGTCACCAAAGCCCGTCGTCGTGATGGTGGCGACGGTGAAATAGAGGGCATCGACAAACCCTTCGACGCCGGCCGCCTGATGATAGAAGAACGCGGTGTAGACGAAGCCGGTGACGAGGAACAGGAAGGTCACGAAATTGATGCAGGCGCGGATGACCTCTTCCCATTCGGCATAGCCAGCCCGCTTGATCAGCAGCGTGAACACCTTGCTCTGGCCAAGCGACCAGATGCGAAGGGCACGCAGGAACGCGAAGTTGGAGAATTGCGCCGGAAACAGCAGCGTCGCCAGGATGGCGATGTCGACCCAGGTCATCGGCCGCGTCAGCCAGCGCCGGAAGCTTGAGGCGATCAGCGCTCGCGCGCCGAGCTCGAAAGCGATCAGCGCAGCGATCGCATAGTCGATGATGAGGTAGGTGTCGCCAGCAGCGAAATAAGGGCCGACGAGGAAGAAGATGATGATGGCAAGATCGATGATCGCCATGGTGATCTGGAACCGGATCGCCCTGGCGCTGGTGCCCAGATAAAGCGCGCGCAACTTGCAGCGCAGGGCATGGAATGGAGGTTCTTCCGGTTTTTCAGTCTGCTCTGTCATGACGTTGAAATAGGCTGGTGCGGCAAGGCGGTCAATGCTGACGGATCGGATGATGCGTGATTGCCCCGCCGTGGTTGTATTGCAATTTCACCGTGTCCACAGCGCGAGCACAAAAAAGGCTGGAATCGGGTGTTTGAAGATTACATTAAGTTCACTTTATTTAGCTGTCGCAGGATGTATATCGTCAGATGAACCTTCTGTCTGAACTGCCCCTCCAGGTGCTCCATGTCCAATCCAGCCGATAGAAACGATGAGCCCGATGGTGCTCAGGTCCTGGTTCAGCGAGTGTGGCTTCAGGGCCGGCTGCTGACCGCGATCGCCACAATCCTCATCCTTGCCCTTGCAGGCTATGCGATCTTCCATTTGACCAGTGAAGTTCGCTACGAAGACGTGATGGCGGCGCTGGCCAACACCAGCAATACGTCCATCGCCCTTGCCATCGGTTTTACGTGCTTAAGCTTCTTTGCCCTGACCTTCTACGATGTCGGGGCGTTGATCTATCTCAAGCGCCGTCTGCCCTATGCCGACGTGGCGTTGACGGCATCGGCTGCCTATGCGGTCGGCAATACGGCAGGGTTCGGTCCCTTGAGCGGCGGCGCCATCCGCTATCGCGCCTATTCCCGCCTCGGCCTGAAGCCGGAAGAAATTGGCGCCGTCATCGCCTTCGTTACGCTTGCTTTCGGGCTTGGGCTTGCGAGCGTTGCGGCTCTCAGCCTGTTGATGATCGCCCCGGAAGTGGCACCACTGGTGGGAATGAGTTCACCGGCGCTGCGCACCATTGCGGTGGTGATCCTGACTGTTCTGCTGGCTTTGATGGTGGCTGGGCGCAATGGCCGGGCCTTGCAGCTCGGGCGCTTTTCTCTGCGCATTCCCGATTCACGCACGGCGTCGCGGCAGTTCCTTGTCACCGTTCTCGACCTCGCCGCCTCGGCCTCCGTGCTTTACGTGCTGCTGCCTGATGGCGTCATCGGCTGGCCGGCGTTTCTTGCCATTTATGCGGTGGCCGTCGGGCTCGGCGTTCTCAGCCATGTGCCGGCCGGTCTCGGCGTTTTTGAAACGGTGATCGTCGCAGCGCTCGGTCAGGCTGTGGATGTCGATACGGTGCTGGGTGCGCTGGTCCTCTACCGCCTGATCTACCATGTCCTGCCGCTGCTTCTGGCCGTCATCTTCGTCATCGGTGCCGAACTGCGTAGCCTCTACCGCAAGCCGGTCGGTTCCAGCCTGCGCCGCGTCGCGGGCCGGCTAACGCCGCTTCTCTTGGCAACGCTGGCGCTTATTCTGGCTGCCATGCTGGTGTTTTCGAGCGTCACTCCGACGCCGGATGACAATCTGGCTTTCCTCTCTGATTATGTGCCGCTACCGATCATCGAAGGCACGCATTTCCTGGCAAGCCTGCTCGGCCTGGTTCTCGTCATTGTCGCACGCGGCCTGGCACGGCGGCTGGACAGTGCCTGGTGGGCGGCGCTGATCGTTGCCGTCATCGCGCTGTTGTTTTCTCTCCTCAAGGCGGTTGCGCTGATCGAGGCGAGCCTTCTGGCCTTCTTCATTGTCAGCCTGCTTGCCACACACCGGCTTTTCAACCGGCCGGCAAACCTGTCGAATGAGCGGCTGACGCTGCCATGGCTGACGGCGATGCTGGCGCTATGTGCTTTCGCCGTCATCGTCTTGCTGTTCGTTTACCGCGACGTCGAATACAGCAATACGCTCTGGTGGCAGTTCGAGCTGTCGGAGGAGGCGCCGCGCGGCCTGCGCGCCGTGCTCGGCTTGACGATTTTCTCCGGGGCTGCGGCACTCTGGAGCCTGTTGCGGCCCGCCAAAGGCGCAAGAGAAGCGTCTTCCAGCGAAGACATCGACAAGGCGATAGCCATCGCCAACGCGCAGGATATGTCGGACGCCAATCTTGTGCGGATGGGCGACAAGAGCCTGATGTTTTCAACCGATGGCCGCGCATTCATCATGTATGGCCGCCAGGCGCGGTCCTGGATTGCGTTGTTCGATCCTGTCGGCCCACGTGATGCGTGGCCAGACCTGATCTGGCGGTTCATCGAGGAGGCCCGTTCCTGCGGCTGCCGCCCGGTTTTCTATCAGGTCTCACCGGCAGGGCTTTCTTACTATGCGGATGCGGGCCTGCGGGCGTTCCGTCTTGGCGAACTGGCCACGGCCGACCTCACCACCTTCGAGCTCAAAGGCGGCAAGTGGGCCACGCTTCGCCAGACGGTTAGCCGCGCGCAACGCGATGGACTTGAGTTTGCCGTTATCGAGCCCGAGGATGTTCCGGCGATCATGGGCGATCTCGTGGCCGTTTCCGATGCCTGGCTTGCCCATCATCGCGCCAAGGAAAAGGGCTTTTCGCTGGGGGCATTCAATCCGGATTATATTACCGCCCAACCGGTTGGGGTTTTGCGGTTGAACGGACAAATCGTTGCCTTCGCCAATATCCTGGTGACGGATGTGCGCGAAGAAGGGACCATCGATCTCATGCGCTTCCTGCCGGATGCGCCGAAAGGCTCGATGGATTTTCTGTTTGTCTCGCTGATGGAATATCTGCGCGACAAGGGTTTCAAGCGGTTCAATCTCGGCATGGCGCCTCTGGCCGGTCTTTCCGGCCGCCGTTCCTCGCCGGTGTGGGACAAGGTTGGCCGCACGGTTTTCGAACACGGCGAACGCTTCTATAACTTCAAGGGCCTGAAGGCCTTCAAGTCGAAATTCCATCCGCACTGGCAGCCTCGCTACATGGCGGCGGGTGGTGGTATCAATCCTGTCCTGGCCCTGATGGATGCAACATTCCTGATTGGCGGCGGTATGAAGGGAATTGTGAAGAAATGATCTTGAAGACATTCTGTCAGGCCGCCTTTGCAGCCAGCCTTTTCCTTGCGGCATCCCCGGCGCGATCGGAGGACCCGGCGGCGTTCGATACCGGCATGATCCCGTCGCCCCATATCCTGATGCCCACCGGCGACGTTGCCGCCGCCGTCGTGCTGATTTCCGACAAGGCCGGATGGTCTGACAAGGAAGATACGCTGGCCAAAAGCCTGACCGACGGCGGAGCCCTGGTGATCGGCATCGACCTCCCGACTTATCTGGCGTCGCTGGCGAAGGACGATGGCGACTGCATCTACATGGTGTCCGACATCGAGGCGCTGAGCCAGCAGGTCCAGCGGGCGGCGAAGAACAATGATTACCGGCTGCCGATCGTTGCCGGTGCCGGGGCAGGTGGCGCGCTGGCTCTGGCCATTGCAGCGCAGACCCCGGCGGCGACAATCGGGCAGACACTGGCCATCGACCCCGAGGCCGGCATCGCGCTGAGCAAGCAGCTCTGCACGCCAGCCGACAAGAAAAAGGTCGGTGACAGGATGGTCTACGGCCTGACCGACGGGCCGCTGCCTGATCCGGTTACTGTGTTGTTTACAAAGGACGCGCCGGCAGATGGCCGCGCCCATGTCGATACCCTGGTTGCCAAACACAGTGATATCGAAGTGACCGAAACCGATGACGATATGTGGACGGCATTTTCCGATACGCTCTCCGCACTGGTCTCCGCGTCGGCAGGTGAAGATAATCCACTCGGCCTGCCCTTGACGGTGCTCGAGGCCAAGCCGACGCGCGATACGATGGCGATCGTCTATTCCGGCGATGGCGGCTGGCGCGATATCGACAAGGAAGTTGGTGACGTTCTCCAGCAGCAGGGCATGCCGGTGGTCGGGATCGATTCGCTGCGGTACTTCTGGTCGGAACGCCAGCCGCAGGAAACCGCCGATGACCTGCATCGCATCATCGCATTCTATGGCAAACGCTGGAACGTCAAGCATGTGCTGCTGATCGGTTATTCGTTCGGTGCCGATATCGTGCCGCGCACCTACAATCTGCTGCCACAAGCGGACCGGGACCGGGTGGCGCAGGTGTCGCTGCTCGCTGTGTCGCATCAGGTGGATTACAAGATTTCGGTGCTCGGCTGGCTGGGGGCGGCTGCGGCTGACGGCAACGGTGATCCGGCCGATGATATCACCAAGATGAAACCGGCTCTCGTGCAATGCATCTATGGGACCGACGAGGACGACGATGTCTGCCCGACACTGAAAGATACGGGCGTCGAAGTCATTGCCATTGATGGCGGCCATCATTTCGACGAGGATTATCCGGCGCTGGTCAAGCGCATTCTGGATGGGTTTGATCGCAGGCTGGCGGCTGTCGCCAAGCCTTAGCCGGCGCTCCTATCTGGGACCACGGGATCGCCCAGGCGGGCAGTCCCGTGTCCTTCGGCCTTTATTGTTTCTTGGCTTCCTCAGTATCGGCCCTGCCGCTCGGGATGCTGCTGCTGGTCACCGAAACCGGGTCACTCGCGGGAAACGACGATTCCAGTCCCTCATTAAGCTGCTCTTCCAGCGTTCCAGTGTCGCCCGCTGCGCGTGCACTTCGTAGTGACATCACAGCAGGAGATACGCCGGTGGAATCATTGCCAAGGGTCGAATCTTCATCGCCATCATCAGGCTGGTCGAACGTCGCTACCTGGAGCATCATTGCCTTTGCCCGTGCGATGGCATTGATGCGGTTCAAGCCATCGGATTCGGTTTGATGCATCTGGACCGAAATGACATCGCCACCTTCGCCGACGAATTCCACGGTCATCAGCCCCGCCGAAGGTTGGGGGTGGACCTGCGTGCCGATTATTTCCATGACAGTCGCCTCCGTGATTGCGTTACTCATAACAACAATGCCAGGCGGGTTTTGTTCCGCCTGCGGGCGACAGGCAACAACGGATGCGGCCGCAGCTTAAACGCAAAAAGAGCGGCCGGAGCCGCTCTTTGATGGCGAAGCGAAGCGGCAGAAATCAGGCTGCGACGTCTTCCATCTCGCGTTCCTTGAACATGCGGGCAAGATTGAGAAAGCAGATCATGCCGGTCTCGTTGGCGATGATGCCTTCCGCATAGCTCTTGTCGAAGGATGTGGTGATTTCCGGGACCGGCTGAACCTGGTCGCCGCGAACGGTGAGGATGTCGGAGACGCGGTCGACAACGAGGCCGATGACCATGTTGTGCACTTCGGCAACCACAATGGCGCTGCGCTCGTTGGCAACCGTGCTCTTCATGCCGAGCTTGTGGGCGAGGTCGATGATCGGGATGACGGTGCCGCGCAGGTTCATCACGCCGAGAACATCGGCAGGCGAGTGTGGGATTGGGGTGGACGGTGCCCAGCCGCGGATTTCGCGGATCGTCGTGGTCTTCACGCAGAACTCCTGATCGTGAAGACGGAAGGCGATGATCTCGAGCGTTTCGTGACCGAAGGTACCTGTAGAGATCGTGTTGTTCATCAAAATTCTTCCCAGCTATCCCGATTGGCGGCAACTGCCACGTTTGAACTAAATGCCTTCGCTACCCGGCTGACCATGGTTCTGGCCGGGGAAGCGACCGGTTTTGCGTCCTGCCGCGCTGCCGCCAAGCGACCCTGCGATGCCTCGCCGACCTTGAACTGGCTGAGAAGACTGAAAAGACCGTCCGCTTGCTTTGCCAAGGCGTGGCTGGCAGCCGTGGATTGCTCAACCATTGCTGCATTCTGCTGTGTACCTTGGTCCATTGTATTCACAGCCTGGTTAATTTCTTTCAAACCTGTCGCCTGTTCTTTTGCACCTTCTACAATAGCGGTCACATTGGTGTTGATCTGATCCACCTGGGTCAGGATTTGCTCCAAGGCGTTACCTGCCTGGCCGACGAGAGAGACGCCGTTATTGACCTGATCGCTTGACGTTGTGATCAGGCTTTTGATTTCCTTGGCGGCAGTTGCCGAGCGCTGGGCGAGTTCGCGCACTTCCTGCGCCACCACGGCAAACCCCTTGCCGGCATCGCCCGCCCTCGCCGCCTCGACACCTGCATTGAGCGCAAGCAGGTTAGTCTGGAAGGCGATCTGGTCAATCACCCCGATAATGCTGGAAATCTCGCGCGACGAGTTCTCGATCTCGCCCATCGCCTTGACGGCGTTTTTCACCACCTCGCTGGAACGTTCGGCGCCGAGCTTGGTCTGGGCGACCAACGTGCCTGCCTCTTCGGCGCGGCGACTGCTGTCGGCCACGGTCGTGGTGATCTGCTCCAGCGCTGCCGCAGTCTCTTCAACTGATGCGGCCTGTTGCTCGGTGCGCTTCGAAAGATCCTGAGCAGCGCTGCTGATTTCGCCTGAGCCGGCTGCGATTGCCTGCGCATTGGCGCCGACGGCGCGCATCGTCTCTTTCAACTTGTCGATGGAATCGTTGAAGCTGAGGCGGAGCGTTTCCAGTGCCGGGATGAATGGTCTGTCCAGGTGCTGATCGAGATTGCCCTCGGCCAGTTCCCGCATCGCTGCCGCCAGTTCCTGGCTGTTGTTGACGCGGCCGGTAATATCGGTGGCGAATTTTACCACCTTCATCACGGACCCGTTCAAATCGAAAACCGGATTGTAGCTGGCCTGGATCCAGACCTCCCTGCCGCCATTGCCGATCCGCTTGAATTCATCGGCGATGAACTGGCCATTGCGCAGCTTGTTCCAGAAATTCCTGTATTCGTCGCTGCGGCTATAGGCCTGCTCGCAGAACAGGCTGTGATGCTTGCCCTGTATGTCGGACAGTTGATAACCGAGCGTCGAGAGAAAATTCCCGTTCGCCGTCAGGACGTCGCCGTTCGGGGTGAACTCGATGACGGCCTGGGCGCGCGAGATCGCATCGATCTTGCCGGCGTCTTCGGCGCTCTTCAGTTTGGCAGCTGTGATGTCGGTGGCAAACTTCACGACTTTATAGGGTTTGGAGCCGCGAAAAACCGGATTGTAGGATGCTTCGATCCAGATTTCCCTGCCACCCTTTCCGATCCGCTTGTACTGGCGGCGATCGAATTCGCCACGGGCAAGCTGTGCCCAGAAGTCACGATAGTCCGTGCTTGCCGCGTCGGCCGGATCGACAAACATGCGGTGGTGCTGACCGACGATGTCCTTAAGGTCATACCCCAGTGTTTTGCAGAAATTTTCGTTGGCCGTCAGGATCTTTCCCTGCAGGTCAAATTCGATGATCGCTTGTGATCGCTGCATCGCCGCCAGGATTGCCTTGGCGTCGCTGCCGAACGGTGATGGGAAACTGCTCATGGCTATCGGTCCTTGTGCGCACGGTTTTGCAACGCGCGCGGCTACGCGCCGCGCAATAGGGGCGGTTTACTGAATGGGAATACGGGCAGTTAGCGAACGATACCGTCGCTTGCGCCGGTGCCGTCAGGTCATGCCGGGTAACCGGCGTTGCGCGAAAGCGTCATGCTCCGGTTCAGACCGGTCGCGATGGCAATATCTAGGGGTTAAAACTTCAATAGATATTTAAGATTTGCCGGTTTTCGAACGTGTTCCGGAATAAATATGACAAATGACAATACCCGGCGCAACGCCGGGTATTGGTTCGTATTATAGGTACATTCTGGGGCTGCAGAAACCCCGGCTTGCCGGTTACTGCGCCGTCAAAACGCCGGCGAATTGCTCGACCGCCCAATCCACCTGATCAGCCGTGATGACCAGTGGCGGCGCGATGCGGATCGTGTCACCATGGGTGTCCTTTGCCAGGATGCCGCGCTCCTTCAGCGCTTCGCAATATTTGCGGGCGCCGCCGGCTTCGGGAACCAGTTCGACGGCCAGCATCAGCCCACGGCCGCGAACGTCCTTGATGATGTTGGAGCGGATGTCCTTGAGGCCGGCCTGGAAACGCTCGCCCATGCGGGCCGAGTTGCCGATCATGTCTTCTTCCGTCAGGACCTTCAGCGAAGCGCGGGCAATGGCGCAAGCCAGCGGGTTGCCGCCGAAGGTCGAGCCATGCTGGCCGGGCTGCAGGACGCCGAGCACCTCGGAATTCGAAAGAACGGCCGAGACGGGATAAAAGCCGCCGGACAGTGCCTTGCCGATCAGCGTCACGTCGGCTTCTATGCCTTCATGCTCTTCGGCGAGCAGCTTGCCGGTGCGGCCGAGGCCGGTCTGGATTTCATCGAGGATCAGCGTGATGCCATGCTTGGAGCAGAGCGCGCGAACTTCCGGGAAATAGCCCTGCGGCGGGATCATCACGCCCGCTTCGCCCTGGATCGGTTCGATCAGGAAGGCGACGGTGTTCTCGTTGATCGCGGCGCGAAACGCTTCGATATCGCCAAACGGAACAGTCTTGAAGCCCGGTGCGAACGGACCGAAGCCGGAGCGGGCATCCGGGTCTGTCGAGAAACCGACAATACCCATGGTGCGGCCGTGGAAGTTGTTGGAGCAGACGATGATCTCCGCCTTGTTTTCCGCGACGCCTTTGACCTCGTAGCCCCATTTGCGCACCGCCTTGACGGCGGTCTCGACGGCTTCGGCGCCGGAGTTCATCGGCAGGATCTTGTGGCTGCCGGTCAGCGCTGCAAGTTCCTCGTAGAAATGCGCCAGCTGGTCGTTGCGGAAGGCGCGCGAGGTCAGTGTCAGCTTTTGCGCCTGCTCCATCATCGCCGCCAGGATTTTGGGGTGGCAATGGCCCTGGTTGACAGCGGAATAGGCCGACAGGCAATCGAGGTAGCGATTGCCGTCGAGGTCCCAGACATAGACGCCTTCACCGCGCGACAAGACGACGTCGATCGGCTTGTAGTTATGTGCGCCCAGCCGGTATTCGGTTTCGATCAGTGCGTTTGTCGTGTTCATGGGTCCTCCAGTGGCTTTTGTTATTGGCTCAGGCGCTGCGGGTCGGCCGGTCGAGAATGCGGCGGCCAAACAGGCTTGCGGTCAGCTCGACGAGAATGCGGGCGCTCTTGCCGCGGTCGTCAAGGAATGGGTTCAGTTCGACCAGATCGAGCGATGAGACGAGGCCGCTGTCGCAGAGCATTTCCATGATCAGATGCGCTTCGCGGAATGTCGCGCCACCGGGAACCGTGGTCCCGACGCCAGGCGCCAGTTCCGGGTCGAGGAAATCGACGTCGAGGCTGACATGCAACAGGCCGTTGGCGGCTTTAATCTTGGCGATGATCTCGTGCATGATATGGGCCATGCCGGTCTCATCGATGGCGCGCATGTCATAGACATTGACGCCATGTTCGGCGATTTCCTCACGCTCGCGGTCATCGACTGAGCGGATACCGACCTGGAAGACGTTCTTCGGATCGACCATCGGACGGTCCTTGTCGAGGATCGGTGCGAACTCGGCCTGGCCGCAGAAGAAAGCCACCGGCATGCCGTGCATATTGCCTGAAGGGGAGGTTGCCGGCGAATTGAAATCGGCATGGGCATCGAGCCAGAGCACGAAGAGCGGGCGGTTCTGTTCGGCGGCATAGCGCGCCATGCCGGAGACCGAGCCCATCGACAGGGCGTGATCGCCACCGAGGATGACCGGGAACTTGCCGGAGCGGGCAGCCTGATGCACCGATTCGTCGAGTGCGCGGGTGATCGCGGCGACGATCTGCAGATTGTTGGCCTTCGGATGATTGGGAAGGTCGCGTGCGGGCAAAGGCTTCAGGTCGCCGTCGTCGGTGACACTGTGGCCGAGGCCAGCCAGAATGGTGTCGAGACCTGCAATGCGCAGGGCTGCGGGACCCATTGCAGCACCACGCCGGCCGGAGCCTTCTTCGAGCGGTGCGCCGATGAGTACGATGTTCTTGTTGGATTCTGCCATGGTCTTCCCCGCAAGTTCGCGTGATGCCGGTTTGCCCGGTTTGTGCGCGGATTATACGGGTTTGTTCGTTGGCAAATAGATGGAAAACTGGCAAATAGATTGCAATAATTGACACTATGAGAAGTGCGGATAGACAAAATGATAAGTCTCGATGGTCTCGACCATTCCCTGATCAGCGCGCTGCGCCACAATGCCCGCACACCCGTCTCAGCCCTTGCCGCCACCACAGGCGCGTCGCGCGCGACGGTAGCGGCCCGCATCGACCGGCTGGTGGCATCCGGCACGATCGCCGCATTCACCATCCGCACGGGAGCGGAGCTTTCCGGCAGCGGCGTGCGTGCCATCGTCATGATCGAAATTCACGGAAAGATGGCCGATCGCGTCGCTACACAGCTGCGCGGTATGCCGCAGGTACGGGCGCTGCATTCGACCAATGGCCGCTGGGATTTTATTGCTGAACTTGAAGACAAGGATCTCGGCACCTTCGACGAAACGCTGCGGCTCATCCGGCTGATCGACGGGATCAACCTGACGGAGACGAACATTCTCTTGAAGACCAGCAAGATTTCTGCTGCCGCCTAAGCTTGGCGATTTGAGCGCGCCTTCAGGCGCTGCTCAATATTCCTTCTCATAGAAAATTCCGCCGCCGGCGCCACTGGCGCCGGCCTCGCCGCGCAGTTTGACGCCGCGGCCGACATCGAGATTGATGATTGCCTTGCCGCCGCCGGCCTCCGAGCCCGATTGCAGTTCGAGATAGGTCCGGTCGTTGAGGTACTTTCCGGCCGTCACCGTGGCGCCGCCGGTCGCATCCGTCGAAACGTCGAGATCGTCGACACCGAGTTTGTTGCGCAGGCCGCTCAACAGCGAGTTGGATCCGCCGCCGGCCAGTTCGCTGACGGCGGCCGCCAGCTGGGCGATCTGCAAGGCGGAAAGATTGGACAGCGACCGGTTGAAGATCAGCTGCGCCAGGATTTCGTCCTGCGGCAGAGCCGGCGACGAGGAGAAGGTGATGGCCGGATTGTTGGCCGGACCGGCAACATTGACGGTAACCGTCGTTGATCCGGCGGTGGAGGTTGCGTCGAGATCGAGGGTGGGCACAAGATTGCCGCCGAAGCTGATCGTGCCATCGGCGAAATTGAGGCGCTTGCCGAGAATTTCCAGCCGGCCGCGCCGCATTTCGAAACCACCCGATACCGCCGGTTCGGCAGCCGTTCCGCGGATGGTCAGGTCACCGCCAAGCTCGGCATCGATGCCGCGGCCACGCACAAACAGCTTGCTGGGAGCGCTGACCGCCAGGTCAAAGGCAATGCCACCGCTCTTGGTGCTACCGCCGCTGGCCGTGTCCTTGCTGACATCCGCCTGCATCTGCCTGACCTTGGCCGGGGCATTCTTGTGCTTGATGTTGATCTCGGACAGCGACGCCGGCAGCTTTTCCGGAATGGTGATCGAGGCCTTGTGGATGGTGACCTTTCCGCCCAGCACCGGCGTTGCGGTTAGCGAGCCCTTGAGGGTCATCGCGCCATCGATGCTGGCTGTGAACAGGCTGCCATCGACATAGGTCGCATTGGCAAGGCGGATGGCAAGGTCCGCCGGGAAGCCGGAGCCGGAGCCGGAGCCGGGGGCAATACCAACCGTGCCGGTGACATCAAGCGTGCCGCCGCTGGCGAGTTTGCCGGAAAGCTTCTGGATGTTTGCCTGCTTGCCATCGAGCGCAACGTTGGCAGTGAGATCGGTGATCGCGAGATTGCGGCGGACATCGACGAGGCGCGCGCCCGACGTGGAGATCGTTCCGGTCACCTGCGGCGCCGTTGCGGCACCAGTGATGGAGAGATCGACATTGGCGGCGCCGGTCAGGGTGAAGCCCTGCTCGGCCAGAAGATTGGCGGCGAGGCCGAAGGGCAGATTGCCCGAAACCTTCATGTCGATCGGCTTGTTGCCGGTGATGCCGACTTTGCCATTGCCCTTGAAGCCAAGGCCGCCTGCGCCGTTGATGGTGGTGTCGAGTGTCACGATGTTGTTGGCAAACTGACCTTTCGCCGCGATATCGAGGGCGCCGACGCCGGCGGATTTCGCCTGCGCGACTGCGGCGTTCGCCCAGCGCAGATCGTAGGCGACAGCGGGCGCTACCGCAGTTCCGGTGACATCAACCTTGCCGCTGATGGCGCCGTCTGCCCCGAGCGACGGCACGAATGTGTTGGCGAGGCTTGCGGGCAAGGCATTGAGATTGACATCGAGATCCAGCTTGTCTCCTGCCGAGCCGGTCACCGCGATCGTGCCGCCAGAGGCGCCAATCGCCAGTTTCTGAAGTCGGACCGTGCTGTTTTCGATAGTGATGGTCGTTGGTGCGGACAGCGTCACCGGGATTTTTCGCGGGGTTGCCGAGAACGATACCAGGTTGACGGTGGTCTTGCCGTTTGCTGTCTCGATAGCGGCGCGCAGGTTGAGCGGCGCTCCGTCGTACTGGCCATCCAGCGTCACATCGGTCTTTCCGGCCTGCTGGGTGAAGTCGAGCTTCAGGCCATTGACGCGGTTTTGACCTTGCGCGAAGGCCTCGACGGAGAGATTGCCCTTGATCGCCAAGGCCTTGAGGTCGGCGATGGTGATATCAGCGACCGGCTTGGTGATGATAAGATCGCCGCGCTTGATGCCCGAGCCGCTGGCCTTCAACGCAATCGAGGTCTTGCCGCCGTCGCTGTTGATCGAGGCCGATCCGGCCATGTCGCCGGAGGCTTTCTCGCCTGCTATGGCAGCCAGCAGGCCGACATCGGGGAAGGTGAAGTCGATATTACCCTGCGGCAGGAAATCGGTGGTGAACTGGATCTTGCCGTTCAGCTTGTTGTCGCCGACCTGCACCTGAAGAACCGGAAGGCTGGTGCGCCCCTCCTCGGATACCAGATCGGCATTGACGTTGATCGCCTGGCCGCCGAGGGCGCCGGTGGCCTTGATCTTTGCCTGCGGGTTTTTCGGATTCGCGGTCGCATCGGCAGTCAATTGAAGATCGCTCAGCGTCCGTCCGGCCAGCGTTGCGCCGCTTGAGGTGACTTCCGCCTTGATGCCGAGATTGTCGAGCGGGCCGATGGCATCGACCTTGAAGTCGGCGATACCACTGGCATCCGCCAAGACCTTGCCGAGATCGGGCAGCGTGCCGGTGAGGGCGGCCGTCAGTGCTCCATCCTTGAGACCGAGCGAGCCTGCGGCCTGGATCGTACCGGAACCAACGGCCAGCCTGCTGATATCAACCGCACCATCCGCGCCGGTGGTCACCATGCCTGATAACGTGACCGGTGTGTCGAACTTGGCGGAGAGGGACGTTGGCAGACCAGCCGGAAGGAGGGACAGATTGAACCCGGCATTCAGAGATTTTGCCGGAATCTCGAATGAGCCATTCACGGTGCCGCCGAGATTGCTGCTGTCGATGGTGACGGGATCGAAGCCGATCCGTTCCGGCGACACATCCAGAACCGTTTCGATCTTGAGCGGCCCCTTAACCAGCCTGTCGAGATCGGCGCTCGTCAACTGCATGTTGCCGGTCTCGATACGGGTTTTGATCAGGCCTGTCTGGGTCGACAGGTTGAACGCATCACTCTGGGCCGTCAGCCTGATCGCCTCAAGCCGGCCCTGCGGCAGGGCCAGTTGACCGACATCGGCCCGGACGTCCAGCACGGCCGCCTGCATGCTGCCGGTGATGGAGGCGGTGCCCGTATCGAGCACGACATGCGCCTCGCCATTCTCGAGCGGCAGACGCGCGTCGATGCCCGCCAGCGTCGCGGTCACATCGAGCTTTTCACCGGCACTGCCATTCAGCGTCACCGTGCCGCCGGATGCGGCGATTGCCAACTGTTGCAGATTGACGGCGCCGTTTTCGATCGTAATCGTCGTCGGGGCCGCGAGTTGCAACGGGATTTTCTTCGGTGCGGCCGCAAACGACTGGAGATTGATCGTCGTCTTGCCGCTAGCACTCTGCAGATCGCCGCGCGCCGTCAAGGGGGCGGCGTCATAGGCGCCATCGAGCGTGAAGTTCGTTTTCGGTCCCTGCTGTTCGAAGCCGAGCTTGAGGCTGGCCAGACGGGTATCACCCTGTTTGACCTCTTCCACCGTTACTGCACCCTTGATCGCCAAAGCCTTCAGATCGGCAATGGTGATGTCGGCGGCGGGCCTGCTGATCACCAGGTCGCCGCGGGTGATGCCCGAGCCATTGGCCTTGACTGCAACCGACGTCACCCCATTTTCGGACTTGATGCTGGCTGTTCCGGCGAGATCACCGGACGCGTTCTGCCCAGCCATGGCGGCGAGCAGCCCGAGATCGGGAAGGTTGAAGGCAAGAGAACCATTCGGCTGGAAGTCTTCCGTCAGGTCGAGCGCACCGGTTAGCGTGTTCTGGCCGATCGTTGCCTCGATCGAAGGAAGGCTGGTGGCACCCTTGGCAGAGGCGATCTCGGCCTTGGCATTGATCGCCTGTCCATCCAGCGTACCCGTTGCGGTCACGGTTGCGTTCGGGCCATTCTGGCCGACGGTGGCATCGGCATTGACGGCGAGACTGTTGAGCGCGCGTCCGGCAAGTGTTGCACCGTTTGCCGTTACCTCGGCCTTGATGGCCAAAGCATCGAGCGGGCCGCTGACATCCGCCTTGAAATTGGCGGCACCCTTGGCGTCGGCAAGAAACTTGCCGAGTTCGGGAACGGTGCCGCTGACCGCTGCCGTCAGGTTTCCGGTTTCGAGTGCCGCCGATCCGGCCGCCTCGATCGTTCCGGACTTGAGGGCGAGATCGCTGACGGTCACGCTGCCGTTTGCGCCGGTGCCAAGATTGCCTGTCATAGCGATGGTCGTGTCGAATTTTTCCGCCAGCGCCGGGGGCAGCACGGCAGGCAAGGCAAAGAGCTTGATGCCGGTGGCGAGCGTGTTTTCGGCAATGGTGTAGGAGCCGGTCAGCGTTCCGCCGATACTGGCGCTTTCCAGCGTCAGCGGATCGAAGGAGACCGTTTCAGGGGTGACGGACAATGTGCCGTCGATTTTCACCGGTCCATGGACGAGCCGGTCGATATCGGCGCTGACAAAACGGGTCGCGCCGGTTTCGACGGTGGTCTTTAGGGGGCCGGTCTTGGTGGAAAGATTGAAGCCATCGCTGAAGGCATGCAGCTTGATCGCGTCGATTTCGCCCTGCGGCAAGGTTGCCTTGCCGATGTCGGCGCCGATATCCAGCACTGCCGTCTGAGCCTCGCCTATCAGCGAGATGCTGGCATTGTTGATTGACAGTTGCGCTTCGCCCTTTGCCAGCGGCAGCCGGAAGTCGATCGGACCATTCGTGCCGGTCAGACTTGCCTGCAGGTCGTTTTGTCCCAGAGTGCTGTAGGTCCCAGAGGCGGAAAACGCGAAAGCCGCGGTCGTGAATTTGCCGCGCTGGATACGCATGGTCGTGCCGTCGAGCGCCGCAGACAGGTCGATATCGGTGGTGCCTTCGAACAGCGGCCGGAAAGCAGCAGGCAGGAGATCGCGGAACGTGCCGCCACCCTTGAGCGCCATGGTGCGAAAGCCATCCGGAGCAAGCGTATGTTCGCCGTCCACCTTCAGAACCTCGCGGCCGTCCAGGGCCGCGGTTGCCTTGCCCGTCCATCTTGTCAGCGGACCGTCACCCGTCACGGCAATGCGGACTGCCGGTTCGCCAGGCAGACGCATGGCCTTGGCAAGCAGCCCGCCCTTCGGTTCCTCGATGGTGGTTTCCAGCTTCAGTTCGTCGTTTGCCGGATTGAAGATGATATCGGCGATGGCCTTGGCGTCCGGCCGGTCGCGCTGTGCCACCGAAAGGGCAGCGGCAATGCTGGCATTGGTCGCGTTCAGCTTACCCTGCGCATTGAGGAACTGATCGGCGCCGGCAATCTCCTTGCCGATGATGATTTCCTCAAAATCGAAAGCGTCGATCTTGACTTCAAGCGGCAGGGCAAAGGTCTTGCGGACTTCCTTGGTTTCCTGCGAAGGGATAGGCAGCCGTTCGAGGCGCACGGATCCGGCCGACAGTTTTGCGGCATCGAAGCGTTTCGAGAAAAGGGCGGTGGGGGACCAGTCGATGGCGACTTCGCGGATTTCCGCATAGACGCCCTTGCTGTCGAACAGCGTTACACTCGAAGCCTTGAAATCACCGGTGAGCAGTGCACTCGGGTCGTTGATGCGAACGATCTGGTCTGGCGTCGAGGCATATTTCTCGATCATCGCGGCGACAAAGCGCGCACCGGGCGCGGTAAAGCCTGCGAAAAGCACCAGGAGCACGAGGGCGACCAAGGCAAAGCCTGTGCCATAAGCCAGCCAACGCAGCGCGATCTTTAGAAAACGGGGCAAACGATTCATGGTTCATCCATAGCGCAAGTCGCGTTGCGGTGAAATTGCTTCTCCCTGAAACCCAATCTTTCAAACCGGGTTCAGGCCGTGGTGACTGCCCTCACGCAATCAGAAGGATTGGCCGATCCCGGCGTAAATTCCGTATTTGGTGCCGCCCGGATAGGCATTCAGCGGCACGGCGACGTCGAGCCGGATCGGCCCGAACGGTGTGTTGTAGCGCAGACCGATACCAGCGCCGGCGCGGATATCGGAAAAATCCGGTGCGGTTTTTGCCGAAACGGTTCCCGCATCGATGAAGGGAACGATGCCGATCGTGTCGGTAATGCCGATGCGTGCTTCCACCGTGGCGTTGACATAGGAGCGGCCGCCGAGGATTTCGTTGTCGCCGTTGCGCGGGCTGATCTCCTGATAGGAATAGCCGCGCACGGTGCCGCCACCGCCCAGGTAGAAACGCCGGTTTGCGGGTATCGAGGCCAGTCCATCGCCGCCGGCGATCACACCGGCGCCAAGCCTTCCGGCCAGAACGAAACGGTTTTCCTCGCCGAAGCCGACATAGGCGGCGGCCGATCCCTCGAACGAGCTGAAGAAGCTCTGACCGTTGATCTCGTAGCTCGGCTTGGCATTGATCGAAGCGCGATATCCCGAGACGGGGTTGAGCTTGTTGTCGCGCGTGTCGCGGACATATTCGATCGGGATTGCGGCCGTCAGATATTCGTTCTTGCCGAACGCATCGTCGACATCGGCCCAGGCCAGCTCGCCGCCGGCAGACACGGTGTCGGTGTCGGACAGTTCGAACGCGGCGCCTGCAGCCGCCGTAAAGATCGTTGCCTTGTAGGCATCTGGATCCAGCAGCTGCGCCTTCAGGCTGGCGTTGAAGGTGGAGGTTGGCCCAAATGCGCCCGGCTTGGCAAACAGCAGACCGGCCGAATAATCAAGATCGCCGATATCGGTGGTCTCGCCGATGCGGCTGACCGAGCCTTCGAGCCGCAGAGATTCGGCCCGGCCGAACAGATTGCGATGGCCCCAGTAGCCCTGGATGCCGAAGCCATCGGTGGTGGAGTATTGCGCACCGGCACCGAAATAGCGCTGCTTGCCTTCCGAAACTTCGATAGTCATCGGGATGGTGCCGTCGGGCGCCAGTTCATTGGCTTGTTTGATGGTGATGCTGGAAAACACGCCCAGTTGCCGCAGCCGGTCGGATGCCTTGCGCAGCGCTTCGGGTGAATAGGGTTTGCCGCCGTTCAGGCGGGAGTAATCGGCAACGAAACCCGGATCGACGGTCTTGGTGCCGCTGACGGTGACCGTGCCCACCGGTGCGACGGGGCCGCCTTCGGCCGCGATCGTCACATCGACGGTATTCGTCGCATGATCGGCAACCACGCTGCGTTCGATCAATTTGGCGAGGGGCCGGCCTTCCTGCTTGAGATCTTCGACCACCTTTTCACCCGCCTTGATGATCAGGGTCGAATCCGCACGTGCGCCGGGTTTCAGATATTCGTCCGGCCGGCGCCCAATGGCGTCACCCTTGAGCACAACGTCGCCCAGGGTAAAAACGGGGCCGGGGGTAACGGTAATTTCAACGGGTACCGGCGCGCCGTCCGGAAAGACGGGATCGGGCGGCAGCGTATCGATGTCCTGACCGTTGACCTTGACGGCGACGGTGCCGCCGTAGCGGGCCTGTTCGTACAGGGCTGCCAGAAGACGGTCGCGGTCGTCGCGAGCCTTGATGGCAAGGCCAAGATCGCCCGAAACCGGCTTGTCCTTGTCCTGAAACAGACGCGAGCTGTTTTCCAGCGCAGACTTCAGATCCTCGTCGCCGGAGGATTCATTCAGCGTCAGGCTGAAATTGACGGGATCGACGATGTCGTTGGGCTCTTCTTCCTTTTCGAAAAACCGCATGCCAAAGATCTTGAAGGCATAGGCGTCACTAACCGACAGCGGGCCGCAGGCAGCCAGAACCGCGACTGCAAAAGCAGCACCAATCTTCCGATACGCAACACTCATAGTCGGCAAACGCATAATTTCCGCATTCCGCTGTTCAGGCCACTTCAAACACCTGCCTGCCATCACGGCAGGGGTACAATCGCATGACAAGGTTTGCCGTTTGTTAATGATGACCCTACACAGCATTGATCACGGTATGAAGGCTTTGGGGTGTTTTTCTTGTCCGAAACTCCGGCTGGTGTGGCATGTGGGAAACAAAAAACCCCGGATTTCTCCGGGGTTGCGCGTGGAAAAGCAGTGTAAGACGCCACTTTTCGCGGTGTGGCGTGCAATCAACGCGGGCAGCTGTCGATGTAGCGGCGGCCGTAGCGGTCGCGGTAGTAGCACTGGCCGGGCTGCTCAGTCACGTGGCCGATAACAGCGCCCGAAACGCCACCGATTGCCGCGCCAACGGCAGCGCCGCGAACGTCGCCGGTGATTGCTCCGCCGATGATTGCGCCGGAAACCGCCCCGATACCGGCACCCTTTTCAGTCTGCGTGCAGCTCGCAACGGATAGCGCGAGCAGGACAAGCACGATGGCCTTCTTCATTTTCTTCTCCAAAATCTGGACGCGAGACCCAAGTTCCCGGCCGTCCGTTTCTCCCCAGGGATGGAAGATGGACGTAAGGTCCCCCTCCGGTCGAACTTGCACCTTTAAAAGATAAATGCCTGCCTGTGAAAGTCTACAGATATCCTGCAAAATCCCCTTGGCACAAGTAATGCTATTCAACCTGAACGGAAGCTGAAGGCTGTTCCCTGCGTGACAGGTTTGGGCGTGAGAGGCTTGGGTATTTTCTGTCCGGCAGAATTTTCGGCAGGATTGAAAGTAGCGGTTGCGGCCGATCGAAAAAAAACAAATGATACAAATGCCGTAACGCTTTGAGGAGAAAGCCTGCGGTCCAGGCATGAGAGTTGACGCGGTTCTGTCGCGGGAACGAGTTTATCTGCCCGACAGCCGCTCGTGTTGGCAAGACCAACCTCGGAGGAGCGAGATGGCAAAAGTGAAAATGACGGTCAACGGCCGGCAGGTCGGCAGTGACTGCGAAGACCGCACCCTTCTGGTGCATTTTCTACGAGACAATCTGGCTCTAACCGGAACGCATGTTGGTTGCGACACCACGCAATGCGGCGCTTGTGTCGTTCATATGGACGGCCGCTCGGTGAAGAGCTGTACCATCCTGGCCGCGCAGGCGGCGGGTTCGACAATCACGACGATCGAGGGACTGGCCGCAAACGGCGAACTGCACCCCGTGCAGGCAGCCTTCAAGGCCAATCATGGTCTGCAATGCGGCTTCTGTACGCCCGGCATGGTGATGACCGCCGTCGACATGATCCGCAGGCATGGTGCCAATCTGGATGAGGCGACGGTGCGCGCGGAACTCGACGGCAATATCTGTCGATGCACCGGCTACCATAATATCGTCAAGTCGATCCTCGCCGCCGCCGCCGAAATGGCCGGCGCGCAGCAGGCAGCCGAATAAGCAGCGGTCGCAGACTAAGGTAGCCGGTGGATATGGAATGAACGCGCTTCCCGTAGTGCCGTCATTTCGCGATTGCTTCCAACGTCTGCCACGACCTGACCACGCAGAAATATCTCGGGAGGAGATGAAGCATGGGTGTTGAAGGCATTGGCGCAAGCGTTGCGCGAAAGGAAGACAAGCGGTTTTTGACCGGCAAGGGCCGGTATACGGACGACATGAGCGTCCCGGGCATGAAATATGCGTTTTTCGTACGCAGTCCTTACGCCCATGCCAAGATCAAGAGCATTGACATGTCGGCGGCCAAGGACATGCCGGGCGTCATCGGCATCCTGGAGGGCAAGCAATTGCAGGCCGATGCGATTGGCAACATCATTTGCGGCTGGATGATCCATTCCAAGGATGGTTCGCCGATGAACATGGGTGTGTGGCGGCCCCTGGCGCACGAAACCGTGCGCTATGTCGGCGATGCGGTTGCCATCGTCGTTGCCGACAGTCTGGGCGAGGCCCGCGATGCGGCCGAGGCGGTGGTGGTTGACTACGACGTTCTTCCGGCGGTCACCGAAGCCGTCAAGGCTTTGGAGGCGGGCCAGCCGCAATTGCATCCGGAAGCGCCAAACAATCTGATCTTCGACTGGCAGATCGGCGACGGTGCCGCAACGGACAAGGCGATCGCGGAAGCCGCGCATGTGACCGAAATCACCCTTCGCAACAACCGTCTGGCCCCGAACCCGATGGAGCCGCGCGCAACGCTTGGCATCTACGACAGCGCCGAGGATCACTATACCTGTTACACGACAAGCCAGAATCCGCATGTCGCCCGGCTGGTGATGAGCGCTTTTTACAATGTGGCGCCGGAAAACAAGCTGCGGGTGATCGCGCCGGATGTCGGCGGCGGCTTCGGTTCGAAAATCTATATCTATCCTGAAGAGATCGTCTGTCTCTGGGCGTCGAAGAAGACCGGCGTGCCGGTCAAATGGACATGCGACCGCACGGAAGCGTTCCTCACCGACGCGCATGGCCGCGACCATGTTTCGACGGTGAAAATGGCGTTCGACAAGGACAACCGGATCATCGGCCTGAAGGTCGATACGATCGCCAATCTCGGCGCCTACATGTCGCTGTTTTCATCCGCCGTGCCGACCTATCTCTATGCCACCCTCTTGTCCGGCCAATATGCCATTCCGGCCATCCATGCCAATGTCCGCACAGTCTATACCAACACCGTGCCGGTCGATGCCTATCGCGGCGCCGGGCGGCCGGAGGCGACCTATCTGCTGGAGCGGACAATGGAGACCGCGGCGCGGGAACTCGGCGTCTCGCCGGCGGAGCTTCGCCGCCAGAACTTCGTGCGGACTTTCCCCTACCAGACGCCGGTGATCATGAACTATGACGCCGGCGACTACGAGGCATCGCTCGAAGCGGCGATGGCATCCGCCGACTGGAACGGGTTTGCCGCCCGCAAGGCCGAGGCGGCCCGGCGCGGCAAAAAGCGCGGTATCGGCATGAGCTGTTATATCGAAGCCTGTGGTATTGCGCCGTCGGCGGCGGTCGGCTCGCTCGGGGCCGGCGTCGGCCTGTGGGAATCGGCCGAGGTCCGGGTCAATGCCGTCGGGACGATCGAGGTGATGACCGGGTCGCACAGTCATGGCCAGGGGCACGAGACCACCTTTGCCCAGCTGGTCGCCGACCGTCTCGGCGTTCCGATCGATAGTGTCAACATTGTCCATGGCGATACCGACAAGGTACAGATGGGCATGGGAACCTATGGCTCGCGCTCCGGTGCCGTCGGCATGTCTGCGGTGGTCAAGGCGCTCGACAAGGTGGAGGCCAAGGCCAAGAAGATCGCCGCCCACCTGATGGAGGCGGACGAAAGCGATATCGTCATCGAGAATGGCGAGCTGAAGGTGGCGGGTACCGACAAGACGCTGCCCTGGTTCCAGGTGGCGCTCGCCGCCTACACCGCCCACAACCTGCCGGCCGGCATGGAGCCGGGATTGAAGGAGGGCGCGTTCTACGACCCGTCCAATTTCACCTTCCCGGCCGGGTGCTACATCTGCGAGGTCGAAGTCGATCCGGAAACGGGCGTCACCGATATCATCCAGTTCGTGGCGGCCGACGATTTCGGCAATATCATCAACCCGATGATCGTCGAGGGCCAGGTGCATGGCGGGATCGCGCAAGGGATCGGCCAGGCACTGCTCGAAAACGTCCATTACGATCCACAGAACGGTCAGCTGATCACGGCGAGCTACATGGATTACGCCATGCCGCGCGCCGACGACCTGCCGTCGTTCAAGCTGTCGCACCAGAACACGCCGTGTCCGTCCAATCCGTTGGGGATCAAGGGCTGTGGCGAGGCGGGTGCCATCGGTTCGCCACCGGCGCTGATGAACGCCATTACCGATGCGATCGGCAATAACAGTCTGACGATGCCCGCAACCCCGCAAAAGGTCTGGGCCGCGCTCAACGCCGCCAACTGAGGAGGAAACGATATGTATGCGACCAATTACCATCGCGCATCCTCGGTTCAGGATGCGGTGAAGCTGCAAGCGGGTGCCGACGAGGGCAAGTATCTGTCCGGCGGCATGACGCTGATCGCGACGATGAAGCAGCGGCTGGCATCGCCGAGCGATCTCGTCGATCTCCGGCATATCCCCGACCTCAAGGGCATTTCCGTCAACGGGAAATCCGTGCGGATCGGCGCTGCGGTGACGCATTTCGATGTCGCGTCGTCCGCAGAGCTGAAGGCTGTCTGTCCGGCAATCTGCGATCTCGCCCATCATATCGGCGATCCGCATGTGCGCCATATGGGGACGATCGGCGGGTCGGTGGCCAACAACGACCCGGCGGCGGATTATCCGGCAGCCCTTTTGGCGCTCGATGCTATCGTCGTCACCAACGCCCGCGGGATCAAGGCAGCGGAGTTCTTCACCGGCCTGTTCGAAACGGCGCTGGAAGAGGGCGAGATGATCGTCGCCATCACGTTCGATGCGCCGCAAAGAGCCGCCTATGCCAAGTTCCGGAATCCGGCGTCGCGTTATGCCATGACCGGCGTGTTCGTTGCCCGCCGGGACAATGGCGATGTGCGGGTGGCGGTGACCGGCGCCGGTGCGGATGGGGTCTTTCGGCATTCCGGCATGGAGGCCGCCCTTGCCGCCAACTGGTCGCCGGATGCGCTTGCCGGTATCGCGGTTAATCCGTCGGACCTTATGGCGGATATCCATGCCAGTTCGGAATACCGCGCCAATCTGGTGAAGGTCATGGCCAAACGCGCCGTTGCGGCCTCGTAAGGGATTACCGCTGGTTTCCTTGAAACAGAATATAAGGACGGGATCCCCCGTCCTTTTTACATGGTCTTGACTCAGATCAAGGTTAAGTGGAATGAAATCCACGACGGATAGTTTGGAACTGTTCAAAATTAGGGGCCTTTTGCCGCACTTGGCCGCGATAACCCTCGCAAAGGTTGACGCCGCCACGCTTTGGATCAAAAAGACGGCAAGGTTCTGGAGACAATGATGGATTTCGAGAGTTTCTTTAAGGGTGAGTTGGACGGCCTGCATCAGGAAGGCCGCTATCGCGTTTTTGCCGATCTGGAGCGCCAGAGCGGGCAATTTCCCAAGGCGACCCGTTACAATTCGGCCGGCGAGAAGCAGGACGTCACCGTCTGGTGTTCCAACGACTATCTCGGCATGGGCCAGCATCCCAAGGTCACCGAGGCGATGAAACTCGCCATCGACCAGTGTGGCGCGGGTGCTGGGGGCACCCGGAATATTTCGGGCACCAACCACTATCACGTTCTTCTCGAGCGCGAACTTGCCGATCTGCACGGCAAGGAATCGGCGCTGTTGTTTACCTCCGGCTACGTGTCCAACTGGGCCGCACTCGGAACGCTCTGTTCGAAGATTCCCGGTGTGATCGTCTTTTCGGACGCCGGGAATCACGCATCGATGATCGAAGGCATCCGCTACTCCAAGTGTGAGCGGATGATCTTCAAGCATAACTCGCTGACCGACCTTGAAGCCAAGCTGCAGGCCGCCGATCCGCGTGCGCCAAAAATCATCGCGTTCGAATCGGTCTATTCGATGGATGGCGATATCGCCCCGATCAAGGAAATCTGCGATCTCGCCGACAAGTATGGCGCGATGACCTATCTCGATGAAGTGCACGCTGTCGGTATGTACGGCGCGCGTGGCGGCGGTATCGCTGAGCGCGAAGGCCTGATGCACCGCCTGACGGTGATCGAAGGCACGCTCGGCAAGGCGTTCGGCGTGATGGGTGGTTACATCGCTGCATCGACGGCGCTGTGCGATTTCATCCGCTCCTTCGCATCCGGCTTCATCTTCACGACGGCACTCCCGCCAGCGCTGGCTGCCGGTGCGGTTGCCTCGATCCGGCACCTGAAGGAAAGCCAGGTCGAACGCTTCGCTCATCAGGAACGTGTCCGCCGTCTGCGCAATCTGCTCGACAAGAATGGCATTCCGCACCTCAACAATCCGAGCCATATCGTGCCGGTGATTGTTGGTGACGCGTCGAAGTGCAAGTGGATCTCCGATCTGCTGCTCGACAATTGCGGCGTCTACGTTCAGCCAATCAACTATCCGACAGTGCCGAAGAAGACCGAGCGTCTGCGCATCACGCCGACGCCGCTGCATTCGGATGCCGATCTTGATCACCTGGTCGGTGCGCTGCACCAGCTCTGGTCGCGGTGTGCACTGGCAAGGGCCGTCGCATAAGAGTTGCCAAAGACTTGAAGTTACAATGCGGATCATCGAAAGATGGTCCGCATTTTTGATTCTAGGCAGTCTTTCAGGAGTTTTGCATGGGCATCGAGCGCAGGCTCAATCAGGTGATCGACCGGTTTCTCGAATCCGGTAAGATCACCGGAACCGTGGTGCTTGCCTATCAGCACGGCAAACCGCTGTTCCGTCGCGCGGCCGGGTATGCCGACCGGGAGGCGGGCAAGCCGGTCGAGTTCGATACGATTTTTCGCATGGCCTCTTTGACCAAACCGATCGTTGCGGCTACGGCGCTGGCGATGGCAGACCGGGAGCTGTTATCCCTCTCCGACCGGACCGCCGATTACTTGCCCTGGTTCCAGCCGAAGGCACCGGACGGCAAGGCGGCGGAGATGTCGATCCATCATCTGCTGACGCATACGTCCGGTCTGGTCTACGATGTGGCGCTTGAACATTTGCCTGAAGGCCAAGCGATCACTTGCGGACTGCTCAACACTGATCTCGATTATGAGGCCAATTTCGGCCGGCACAACGCGGTGCCGCTGGCTTTCAAGCCGGGAACCCAGTGGGCCTATTCGTTCGCAACCGACATCCTGGGCGCCGTGATTGCCAAGGTTCACGGCCGGTCGCTGGAAGACGCTGTGGCCACATACATTGCCGGTCCCCTCGGGATGGCCGACAGCGGTTTCCATGTCACGGATATTGCCCGGCTCGCCGCGCCCTACGCCGATTCGCAACCCACCGCCGTCAGGATGACCGACCCGTATTTCGCGCCGGGAGACGCAGGCTGGACGCTCGGGTTTTCACCGTCGCGGATTTTCAATCCCAAGGCCTTCCAATCCGGCGGTGCAGGCATGGTGGGAACGGCTGATGATTTTCTTGTTTTCCTCGAGACGTTGCGCACGGGCGGCGGCACTGTCCTGAAGCCGGAAACGGTGCAGCTTGGCCTGTCCAACCGGATCGGCTCTCTGGCCTCGGATCCGGGCTGCGGTTTCGGGTACTTTGGTGCAGTGGTCAATAATCCGGCAGAGGCGTTGACGCCGCAGCCGTCCGGAACCGTCCGCTGGGGTGGTGTCTATGGCCACAGCTGGTTCATCGATCAGACCAATGGGCTGACGGTGTTCAACATGAGCAACAATGCGCTGGAAGGCTGCATGGGGGAGTTCCCCGGCAAGATCGTCGAGGCAGTCTACGCGCAATAGCCTGTTTTCAGGCTGCAGCAGCTTCGCGCTCGACGATCGTCTTTGCACGCCGCCGTGCTTCGCCATCAACGGCGAAGACATCGTCCATGCTGGACGCGGCCGGCGCGGCAGTCATCGCCTCCATCACGGTCTCGGTGATCTCTGCCATCTGCAGGAAACCGATATGTCCGCCGATGAAGGCCTCCAGTGCCACTTCCTTGGCGGCATTCAGGATTGCGCTCTGCATGCCGCCGCGCTCCATCGCCAGCCGGGCGAGGCGCAGCGCCGGGAAGCGCTCTTCATCCGGAGCTTCGAAATCCAGCCGCGACAATTTTGCGAAATCCAGCCGCTCGACGTCGAGCGCCGGCCGCGCCGGATGCGATAGCGCGTAACCGATGGCGGTGCGCATGTCCGGGCAGCCAAGCTGCGCCAGCACCGAGCCGTCGCTATAGCCAACCATCGAATGGATCACCGATTGTGGATGGACGATGACTTCGATCTGGTCCGGCCGCATGCCGAATAGATGCTTGGCCTCGATCATCTCTAGCGCCTTGTTGAACATCGAGGCGCTGTCGATCGAGATCTTCAGGCCCATCGACCAGTTGGGGTGGGCGCGGGCCGTGGCGGCGGTCACATCGCGCATCTCGGCAAGTGTCGAGCGACGGAAAGGGCCGCCGGAGGCGGTGAGGATGATGCGCTCGACGGCATGGCGCTGATGCTCTTCGAGCACCTGATAAATGGCGTTGTGTTCGCTATCTACGGGCAGCAGCTTGCCGCCACCGGCATGAACGGCGCGCACGAAAAGATCCCCGGCCGAAACCAGGCACTCCTTGTTGGCAAGCGCGATATCGGCGCCGCGCCGTGCCGCAGCCAACGTCGGGGCAAGACCTGCCGTGCCGACAATGGCGGCCATCACCCAGCCCGCATCACGCTGCGCCGCTTCGATCAGTCCGCTACGTCCGGCGGCGGCTTCAATGCCGGTGCCGACAAGGGCCGCCTTGAGATTTTCGTATTGGCCTTCATCGGCCGTAACGGCGAGTTCGGCGCCGGTCGCCTTTGCCTGTTCGGCAAGCAGCGCGACATTGCCGTTGCCGGTCAACGCGGCGATGTCGAAGGCATCACGTCCGCCGAGCTGGCGGATGACGTCGAGTGTGCTGGTGCCGATCGAGCCCGTCGAGCCCAGAATGGTCAAGCGGCGTTTGCCTTGCGCGCCGGAGGTCATGGCCAAGTCCCGTTGTTTTTGTTTTTCATGTTAGGCTCTACAGGTGAAAGTGGACGCCAACAAGGGTAGCTTCGCTCCGGGTGGGGGCGATAGGGTCGCAGGTGCTGCGAATCACTGGCCGCTGCTCCTGAGCAGGGTCGGCTTTTTGCCGGAAAGGATGTTCCCAATGTTGAAACTTGCGCTGTTTCTTTCCTGTTCCTGCGTGTTGATCGATGCCACGTCGGTCTCGACCATCGCTGCCGAATCGGTGCCGAACGAGCTGGTGGGGACATGGCTGGCGGAAGATATCGGCGGTGGCGGCGTCATCGACTATCTGCAGACCACGCTGGAAATCAATGATGACGGCACCTATTCCGGCTTTGCGGGCTGCAACAACTATACCGGTACCTTCGACCTGAAGAATGGCGAGATCCTGTTCGGCCCCGCGGGCTCGACGCGCAAGATGTGCGTGCCGGCGGTGATGGATCAGGAGACGAAATTCTTCGCCGCCCTGAAAACCGGCCTGTCTTGGAAAATCGAGCAAACCAAGCTGGTGCTGGCAAAAGCCGATTCGAAAACCGCCCTGCGGCTTGCACCACATACGGTGTCGTCGGATGTCCTGATCAATATTCCAGGCGCCCGGACGGTTGACCGGCAGTCGATACGTTACGACTGTGCCGGCCAGCCGATCGCCGCCGAATATATCAATGCCGGTCCGGTCTCGCTGGTGACATTGACGATCGGCGGCGAGTTCGTGATTGCCTCCAACGTTCTCTCGGGATCGGGCGCTAAATATGCGGGCGGACAGTATGTCTGGTGGACGAAGGGCGATGAGGCGACCTTGATCGATACGATGAAGGGCGAGGACGCCCCCGGTATCGCCTGCTCGAAAGTGGAATAGGCCTGTCCACCGGCAGGAACGCCGGTGGTTTCTCCTTTGTGGTTTTGATCTTTTAGCCGCGCGCTGCCAACCTTGCCAATTCCTGCGCCTGGTGGCGATAGGCTGCGCCCGGATGCGGCGCGGCAAGGCGTGGGCCTTGGCCGAACAACTTTTCCCGCAGGGTGCCCGTCGCATAATCCTTCTTGTAGACGCCGCGCTTCTGCAATTCCGGCACCAGCAGGTCGACCGCGTCCTCGAAGCTTTCCGGCGTTACCGCATAGGCGAGGTTGAAGCCATCGACATCGGTGTCCTCGACCCATTCCTGGAGCAGGTCGGCAACTGTCGAGGGCGAGCCGACAAAGACCGGGCCGAAACCGCCGATGCCGACCCAATCGGCCATTTCCCGCACGGTCCAGACCTTGTCGGGGTCGATCGTGGTGAATGTCTCGACAGCCGATTGAACCGCATTGGTGTAGCGATGGCGCAGTGGTTCGTCGGGTGCGAATTGGCCGAAATCGATGCCGGTCCAGCCGGAGATCAGGGCCTGTGCACCCTCGTAGGAGACATATTTCCGGTAATCGTCGAACTTCTTCTTCGCCTCGGCATCGGTTTCGCCGAGGATGACGGTCTGCAGGTTGAAGGCAAGGATCTTTCTGGGATCGCGGCCGGCTTTTTCGGCGGCCTCTCGGACATTGGCGACGTAGCGTTTCAAAACCGGCTTGGAGGGCGCGGCGACGAAAATGCACTCTGCATGGGCGCCGGCGAAATCCTTGCCGCGGCTTGATGCGCCGGCCTGATAGAGCACCGGCGTTCGCTGTGGCGATGGCTCGCTCAGGTGAATCCCGGGCACGGTGAAATGTTTGCCCGCATGATGGATCGGATGGACCTTTTCCGGATGGGTGAAGATGCCGCTGTCGCGGTCGCGCACCACCGCGCCCTCCTCCCAGCTGCCTTCCCAGAGCTTGTAGCAAACCTCGAGATATTCTTCGGCCAGATCATAGCGGTCGTCATGGTTGGTCTGGTTTGCCTGGCCGATGTTCTGGGCGCCGCTGTTCAGATAGGACGTGACGATGTTCCAGCCGACGCGCCCCTTGGTCAGGTGATCGAGCGTCGAGATGCGGCGGGCGAACGTGTAGGGATGTTCGAAGGAAAGGGATGCCGTCAGGCCGAATCCAAGATGCTCGGTGGCATAGGCCATCGTCGGCACAAGCTGCAGCGGGTCGTTGACCGGCACCTGGGCCGAGTGGCGCAAAGCCGCATCGACATTGCCGTTCAGCACGTCATAGACGCCGAGAACATCGGCGAGGAACAGGCCATCGAACTTGCCGCGCTCAAGCGTCTTTGCCAGATGCACCCAGTAGTCGAGGTCCTTGTATTTCCATGACTGGTCGCGCGGATGCCGCCAGAGGCCCGGCGACTGGTGTCCGACGCAGTTCATGTCGAAGGCGTTCAGCCTGATTTCGCGGCTCATGTTCGTTTCCTTGTGTAGATGTCAGGCCTTGCGCCGGGTGATGAAGCTCAGGGCCAGCACGGCGAAGATCAGCAGGCCGGTTCCGACCTGTTGCCAATAGAAATTCAGCCCGGTGAGCAGCAGGCCGTTGGCGACGATGCCGAGCAAAAGCACACCGAGTACCGTGCCGGGGATATTGGGGCGTCCAAGCCTCGAGAGCGTCGTGCCGATGAAGGTGGCGCCTATGGCATTGAGCAGGAAGGCGCTGCCGGAGGAGGGGATATAGACGGTGACCGTCGCCGAGAGGATCAGCCCGGCGACCGCGGCGATCAGACCGGCGAGAATGAAGGCCACGGCCACATGGGCTCGGGCCGCAATGCCGGAATAGCGTACGACGCTTGGCTGGATACCGATGGCGAGAGCGACGCGGCCGAAGCGGGCGCGGGTGAGGATGACAGTGGCGGCAACGATGATGATGGCGGCGATGATGAGCGGAACCGGAATGCCGCCGATCGCGCCGCGTCCGAGAAAGCGAAAAGCTTCGGGAACGCCCGATGGTGGCAGATAGACCGGGTTTCCGCCATTGGTCAGAAGCTGCTGGATGCTGCGGCCGATGAACAGCGTGCCGAGCGTGGCGAGAAACGGCGAAATACCGATGCCTGAAATCAGCACCGCATTGAAGGCGCCGACCGCTGCGCCAGCGCCAAGACCTGCCAAGGCTGCGACCACGACGGGCTGGCCTGCGAGGACCAGGGAAACAAAGGCGAAGCTGGCGAAATCGATGGCCGTGCCAACCGACAGGTCGATACCGCCAACCGAGACGGCAAAGGTCATGGCAATGGCGGCGATGGCGAGCAGCGTAAAATTGTTGACGAGAATGCTCTGCAGGTTGGCGATGGTGAGAAACGTCGGGGTCGCGAAGGAGAAGATCGCAAACACCGTGACGAGCGCCAGCACGAGGGCGTTGTCGACGACCACGCCGATGATGGCGCGGGGGACGGACGGTTCGATTGCGGAGGTCTGCAGGGTCATGATCAGGCCTCCTGCCTGCGCAGCAATGTCGTAGCGGAGACGACGAGCAGGATCAGCAAACCCTGGACGCCGCTCACCAGCACGCTTGAAATGTTGAGAAGCTGGAAACCGTTGACGAGGAAACCGACGAACAAGGTGGACAGGAGCGTGCCGATGACCGTGGGCACCAGCCGCCGCGAGAAGACGGAGCCGAGCAGGGCGGTGACCACCACCGGCAGCAGCATTTCGCCGGAGCCGGTGGTGCTGCCGCTGAGATTGGAGACCGACAGGATGCCGGCGAACCCGCCGCAAAGG
Organism: Hyphomicrobiales bacterium; assembly: GCA_900473685.1. Classification (GTDB taxonomy): domain Bacteria; phylum Pseudomonadota; class Alphaproteobacteria; order Rhizobiales; family Rhizobiaceae; genus Pararhizobium. The sequence goes on along the minus strand of UCNE01000006.1, from coordinate 29,643 downwards.
CCGCTGGCGATGAAGGCGCCGGCCACCAGCCGGCGAACCGGCAGGCCGGCGGCGCGGGCCGCATCGGGAAACTCGCCGACGGCGTAGAGCCGCAACCCGGCCGGGGTGTATTGCACGATGGCTGCAGCAATCAGCGTGAAGACCAGCAGCACATAGGCGAGCGCCGGAATGCTCAGAGGCCCGGATGAGGACAGAGCCGTCAGCAGCGGCGTCGAGGCAGGAATGACGGTGTTTTGCGTCAATACCAGTTCGAGGCCGGCGACGATATTCATCACGGCAAGCGTTGCAAGCAGCGGCACGATGCCTGCACCGACCACGGCGATGGCATTGACCGCACCGATCAGGAGTCCAGTGAGGAGGGCGGCTGCGACTGCCGTTGCATCGCCATAGCCGAGTTGGGCAGCTGTCGCATAGACGGCAGCGCTCAGGCCCATATTGGCGGCGAGCGACAGGTCGATGCCGCCGGTGACGACGTTGGAACCGCCGGCGATCAGCACGATGGTGAGGCCGATGGCCAGAACGCCTGATATCGCCGACTGGCCAAGCACGTTGCCGATATTGCCGACGCTGAGAAAGTAAGGTGCCGTCAGTGAAAAGACGAGCAGGATGGCAACGAAAGCTACCAGCGATCCGGCACGGAGTGCGCCGGCGGCGAGATTTCCACTCCGGCTCGGCTTGGGCGTCGATACGCCCGGTTCAAAATGGATGACGGGGGCAAGCTGGATATCAACCGACATGGCGGAGAACCTCTATGGAACCGGTGGAAGCAGCAAGCACGTCGTCCAGTGATGTTTGCGAAGAGGCGAATTCCCTGATGATACTGCCGCGAAAAAGCACGAGGATGCGATCGGTGATGCCGATCAGTTCCTGCAGATCCGATGACAGCACGATGATGCCGGCCCCGCGGGCGGCGAGGTCGCCGATTAGGTTGTAAATCTCCACCTTGGAGCCGATATCGACGCCAACAGTCGGTTCATCCAGCAGGTAGATTTCGGAGTGACGGCTTAGCCATTTGGCGATCGCCACCTTCTGCTGATTGCCGCCCGATAGTGTACGCACAAGGGCATTGCGTCCCGATGTCTTGATTTCAAGGCGTCGGATGAGATCATCCGCTTCGCGCCGTTCGCTGGTGAAATCGAGGAAGCCGAGGCGGGTGAAGCGCTTCAACGAGGAGAGAGTGATGTTTTCCGTGACGCTGAGATCAAGCGCCACGCCGTTACCGCGCCTGTCTTCGGGGACAAGCGCAAGGTGCCGGTCGACGGCTTGGGCGGGATTGACTGAGCGCGCCGGTTTGCCGTCGATAGTGATCTGCCCGGATGTGGCACTTTCCAGGCCGAACAGTGTGCGGATCAGCTCTTTTGCACCGGAACCCAGAAGCCCGGTCAGGCCGAGCACTTCGCCGCGCCGCAGTGTCAGGGAGATATCCTGATATTTTCCGTGTGCCGATAACCTGTCGAGCGTCAGGATGTCCTTGCCGGGTGTGACACTACGTTTCGGGTAGAGGTCGGCGATGTCGCGCGCCACCATCAGCCGGGCGATGGCCGCAGCAGACGTTTCACCAAACGGCAAGGTGGCGACGTCTTCGCCATTGCGCAGCACCGTGACGGTGTCGCAGAGTTCTTCGATCTCGTTGAGATAATGCGAGATGTAGATGACCGTCACGCCCTCGTCGCGCAGGCGGCGGATCAGGCGGAAGAGAATATCCGCCTCGCGGCGCACAAGGGCCGCCGTCGGCTCGTCGAAAACGAGGACTTTCGGCTGGTCGAGCAACGCGCGGGTGATCTGGACGATCTGCTTTTCGGCAGTGGAGAGTTCGCTGATCAGGGCGCTGCTGGGTAGCTTGACGCCGAAATAATCGTCGAGGATTTCGCTGGCACGGCGCTGCATCAGCCGCCGGTCGAGAAAGGGCGTGCCGGCGATGCGTGGTTCGCGCCCGAGAAACAGGGCTTCACCGACCGTGAAGGTCGGAACGAGCAGGCGGTCCTGATGGATGAAATGGATACCGAGTTCCTCGACCCGGTGCGGTGTCAGTTTGTCGTAAGCCTGGCCATCGATCTCGATACGGCCTTCGTCCGGCTGATGCAGGCCGGCGAGCAGCTTGATCAGCGTCGATTTGCCGGCGCCATTTTGGCCGACGAGGCCGTGAACGGTACCGCGCCGGACGCGCAACGAGGCGCGGTTCAGCGCCAATGCGCCATCAAAGCGCTTGACGATCCCGTCGAGGTGAATGGCATCGCCGGTTTCGTCTGGTGAAGTTGCGCTCATGGCGTGACCGTCCTGCTGATCGACCCTTATGGAATGGGCGATTCGGTGTCGGTCCGGATCGCCCTGAAGACATGCTGATGTCAGCCGATACCGAGCTTTTTGCTGACTTCGTTGACGTTTGCCTTGTTGGCGATCAGCGCCGGGACATACGTTTCGCGCGGCAGTGTCTGGCCGGCGAGCAGCCTGGCGACATTCTGGATTGCCGTGCGGCCGATTTCGGCCGGCTGCTGCGCGACATCGGCACCGGCTGGTGAGTTCGGATCGGCGACAAGCTGCAGCACTTCCGGGCTGCCATCCACACCGTAGGTCAGAATTTCGGTACGGCCGGCGGCGGCCACCGCCTGGGTGGCGCCGAGCTGCGGGATATCCCAGGCCGACCAGATCGCCTTGATCGAGCCCTTCTCCGGGTATTTGTTGAGCAGTGCCGTGATCTGCGTGAACGCGTCCTGAACCGTGTTCGGGATGACGTCGCGCAATTCCGGCTCAAGGATTTTGACCTTGGGGAAATATTTGACGACATTGACCAGCTGGTCGTAGCGGATGGCGCAGGGCGTGACGCCGTAAAAACCGTTGAAGACGACGATATTGCCTTCGCCGCCGATATCGGAAACCAGCTGCAGCGCTAGGTCCTTGCCGATACCCCAATTGTCGGAGGTGGTGTTGTTGATCGAATTGGTCGAACCGACATCGACGGTCAGGACCGGAATTCCCGCGTCGCGCGCCTTTTTCAGCCAGGGATCGATGACGCTGAGCGTTCCAAGGATCTGGACGATGGCATCCGGTTTCTGGGCAATCAGCGTTTGCAACTGCGATACCAGCTTGCCGTCGTTGCGCCCTGCATCCACAGCGATCGGTTCACCGCCGAGGCGCTTCACTTCCTCGATCTGGGCATTGTAGGCCTGAAGGTCGAAGAAGTGATCGGTGCCGGTGGCGCTGATGGCGATGCGCTTGCCCTTCAGCGAGAGTTCACCTTCCGCCGCCGCTGTCCGGCTGCCGATGAGGCTGGCTCCGGCAATTGCCGCACCAGCGACTGCCGAGAGTTTCAAAAGGTCACGGCGGCCAACGCCCTGTGCCGATTTATCCTGTGTCATGTCCAATCCTCGATTAAATAATATCTATAGAATAAGTGTATTAAATGGATTGCCGAGGAAGAAATTTCCAAAGATGGAACAGCGGCCGGAAAACTTGGGCTGGGAAGTTACCCAGCTGGGCGAAATCCCGGCCGGCGGGATCATATCAGGGGGAGGGACTGCGAACGGTTCCGTAGGTCAGCGCCAAGGCACCGACGAGGACAGCGCCCTTGACGAAATCCTGCGTGTAATAGGGCGCGTTGAGCATGGTCAGGCCGTTGAGCAGAACGCCGACGAAGACGGCACCGACGATGGTGCCGAGAACATTGGGCCGCCGCTTTCCAAGGACTGCAAAGCCGATCAGGGCCGCCGCCACTGCATCCATCAGCAGCGAGCCGCCGGAGGAGACGTCGCCGCGTCCGACACGAGCGGCAATGACGATACCGCCGAGCGAGGCAAGCGTGCCGGAGATCACATAGGCAAGCGTCTTCAGCCGCGCCGTCGATGCACCCGCCAGCCGCGTCGCTACCTCGTTGCCGCCGGTGGCAAACAGCAAGCGGCCGATGCGGGTCCGCTCCGTCAGCACGAACAGGGCGATGGCGACGAGGGCCATCAGCACGACGGAAACCGGGACGATGCCTGCCAGGCTGGCGCGGCCGATCAGGAGAAAGGCGGGATCGTAGGCGCCGGTGGTGGTTGTGCCGTCCGGCAGGATCAGCCCGGCTGAGATCGAGCGCCCGGCAGTCGGGATCAGCTGCAGGCCGGACAGCAGGAACATCATCGACAGCGTGGCCAGCAGATCGGGAACCTTCAGCCGGACGATGAGGAAGGCGTTGACGAGGCCGATCAGCGCTCCGAAGGCAAGCACCAGCGGGACGGTGGCGATGGCACCGAGCCCCCAGACGATCATCGCATAGCTGGCGGCCATGACGCTGGAGGCGGCTATCGCGCCGATCGACAGATCGAAGCCGCCGACGGCGAGCGTCACCGTGACGCCCGCGCCGAGAATGGCGACGACGGCCACGGCCTGCAGGATGCTCATCAGGTTGCCGAGATTGGCAAAGGCGGGCTCGACGGCAGAGAAGCCGAAAAGCAGCGCGGCAAGGAGAATGAACACGGCGCCCGATCGCAAGGCCGTGCCGAGGTCCGCAAGCCAGCCACCCCGGTTTGCGTTGCGCCGTACCGGCGGAGTGGCTTCGTCGATGATCGAGGTCATGCGTGTATCTCCTGGGGGAGGCGGGACGTCGCGCCGCCGGGCGCTGCGGCAAGGCTGTGGTGATCGATGATCAGAATGCGGTCGGCAACCTCGTAGGCTTCCTCCGGATCGGAGGTGGCGATCAGGGTGGCACGGTTGCTGCGGCTGCGGATGGCCTGGATGATATCGTGGCGGGCGCCGACATCGACGCCTTGAAAGGGTTCGTCGAGTAGCAGAAGCCGGCTCGGTTCGGCTTCCCAGCGGGCCAGAACCACCTTTTGCTGGTTGCCGCCGGAAAGCGAGGTTATCGGGGCCAGTGGTCCGGATGCCTTGATGCGCAGGCGGTCGATTGCCTGTTCCGCCTCGCGCCGTTCACGGCCGCCAAACAGCAGGCCGTGGGGATACCATTTGGAAAGATGCGGCAGGCTGATGGTGGCTGCCAGTGAACTTCCCGGCCAATCGGCCGGCATCAGCGAAGAGCGATGCCGGTCTTCTGCGGCCATGGCGACACCGGCGGCAATCGCCTCTGCCGGTGATTCCGGCCGGTGCCGGCGGCCGTCCAGATACATCTCTCCAGCGGCAAGGCGCCCGTTGCCGAAGATCGCGGAGAGCAGGCGGCTCTTGCCGGCCCCCAGCACACCGGTGATCGCCACCACCTCGCCGGTGTGGACGGTGAGATCGAAAGGAAGGGAGCCGGGCCGCAGCCGCGCGTCGCGCATCTCGAAGACCGGCGGCCCTTCAGGCGCGCGAATGCCGGGCCGCGCCGACTGCAGCTTGCGGCCGATCATCGTCTCGATCGTTGCGGCAAAATCGATCGGACGTTCAAAGGCACCGGCGACCGTACCGCCGCGCATGACGAGCACCCTGTCGGCAATTGCCTGCAGATCGGCGGTCCGGTGCGAAATGTAGAGAATGGCAAGGCCGCCATCGCGCAGACGCTTGAGAATGGCAAACAGGCGCTGGCTTTCGGCAATCGACAGGCTAGCCGTCGGTTCGTCGAGAATCAGGAGGTCTGCCCGGTTGGCAAGCGCGCGGGCTATGGCCACCAGTTGCCGGTCTGCTGCGGTCAAGTCGGCGAAGTCCCGGTCCAGCGGCAGATCGAACCCGGCGATGTCGAGGATCGCCTGGGCTTGCCGGTTGATGCTGGCGCGGGAGACGAAGAAGGGCTGGCCGCGCTGGCTGAAGCGCGTCAGCAACAACGTATCTGCAACGGTGAGACCGGCAGCACCGACCAGACCGGTCGATTGATGGACGGTAACGACGCCTGCAGCGGCGGCCTGGGCGGGCGAGCGCGGGGCATAGGTCCGGCCGTTCAACGTGATTACGCCGCTATCGGCGGGCAGGACGCCGGAGAGGATCTTCACCAGTGTCGACTTTCCGGCGCCGTTTGCCCCCATCAGCGCCACGATCTCTCCAGCATCGATCGTCAGCGTCGCGTTTACGAGGGCGCGCGTGGACTGAAAGCTGCGGCTGAGCGCATCGACGTGAAGCAACGGCATGAATGGGAACCCTGATGTCCTTATAGTCTATATAATTTGTCATATATTTTCCGCTGATGACAGCCAGGCTGGCGGAACAGCTTTGCGAAGTACCGGCGGAGCCGGTAATTTCTTTGCGGCAGGATGGGCTCCGGCAGAACGTTCGCGCCAGGTGGGCTAACTGTCCCCAACGCGCTTGTGCTTCGGTAGGACTTTGCCGTGGAGGCCAGTTCCCGTGAAACAGGTTTCTCTCCAATCCGGAAAAATGGCACTAATTAGTCTATTAAATTTATGGATTGAATATCTAATAGGTGTTGCGTCCCGAGGAAGGCTGGCTGCTTGCCGGTGACGTGTCCGATTGTCTTCAGAAGGAACGCTTTTTATGAAAACCATTCTCCGTCTGGCGGCAACCGTCGCCTTCATTCCCTTCCTGTTCGTCTCGGCTGCCAAGGCCGATGGTGTTGCCGGCGCACCGGCGCCGTTCGACAAGGGCGGCGTCAAGCTGGCATTGATCAGCTACATTTCCACCGGTGATTTCTTCCAGGCCTATCAGGCTGGCGCCGAGGCGCAGGCAAAGGCGCTCGGCATCGATCTGCGGGTCTTCCCCGGCCGCCAGAATGCAGCGGAACAGCGAGAGCAGATCCTGCAGGCGATCAACCTCGGCGTCGAAGGCATCGTCATCGACCACGGTGTTCCTGAATCACTTGCTGATGTCGTGCAGCAGGCGCTGGACAAGGGCATCAAGGTGGTCGCCTTCGACGTCAATCTCAACAATCCCAAGGTACCGCAGGTCGAGCAGAGCGATCACGCGCTGGCAAAACAGGCTCTCGAGCAGGCGGTCAAGGACAATGGCACCAGCTTCACCGCCGGTTACGTCTATGTCGCCGGCTTTGCGCCGCTCGATCGCCGCAACGAGGTCTGGGACACGTTCAAGGCGGAGAACAAGGGCGTCGTCGAAAAGGCGCGCTTCGGCAATGTCAGCGATACGACAGCGACCACCACGGCCGACCAGGCAAAAGCGGCGCTACGGGCCAATCCGGATATTACCGTGGTTTTTGCCCCGTATGACGAATTTGCCCGCGGCGTGAAGCTGGCGGCGGCCGATCTCGGTATCGCCGATAAGCTGAAGATTTACTCGGCCGATGTTTCCACCGCCGATATTCAGGAGATCGTCGAGGAGGGCAGCCCCTGGGTCGCTACGGTCGCGACCAATCCAGCCGTGGTTGGCGCGGTCTCGATCCGCGCCGCCGCGCTTGAAATTGCCGGACAGGACGTTCCCCGCCAGATCACCGTTGAACCGACGCTGCTGACCCAGAAAAGCCTGAGAGACGCCGACGTCAAAACCATCGAGGAGCTCGCCGCCAAGATCCCGGCTTTCAGCGCCAGCGATGCGGTCACGGCAAACTGGATCCCGGCTAAGCTGTTCTGAGCTTTTGCATCGTGATGGCGGAGCCGCCGATGGTTCCGCCGTTCTCCCTCCTTGAAAACTGGAGCATCTCTCATGAGCCAATCCAACGTCGTCTATGCAACCGGCCTCGGCGTCACCCGCGACAGCCTGTTTGCCAGCGCCACCGAAATCTCCCACGATCTGTCGCTGCACGCAGCGGACCTTGACAGGGAAGGGCGCCCGCCGATCGGCGAGATCGTCAAACTGAAGAAGACCGGCCTGCTCAACGCCCTGCATGCGCGTGAGATTGGCGGCGGCGGGCTGAATTGGGTCGATGGGCTGAAACTCGTTCGCATCCTGGCACGCGGCGAAAGCTCCATCGGACAATTGCTCGGCTACCACTATGTCAACAGCCAGTCGATCTACTGGTCGTTTGCGGATCAGGCGCGGGCGCAGGTGCTGGGCGCTGAGACCGTGGCGCAGAACCTTTACTGGGGTGCGGCGGTCAACCCGCGCGACACCGGCCTGACATTGACGCGCCGTGGCACCGGTTACGTGCTGAACGGCCGTAAATCCTTCTCCACCGCCGCCCGGGTTTCCGACTATATCAACGCCAGCGCGACGCTGGAGGGCAAGATTGCCAATTTCGCCGTGCCGACCGATCGTCCAGGTTATGTCGCCAACGACGACTGGGACAATATCGGCCAGCGGCTGTCGGATTCGGGCAGCGTCGAGTTCCATGACTTTCCGGTCTACGACGAGGATTTCGTCGCGCCACCCGCCGATGAAAACGTGCCGCCACCGGTTCTGGCGACCTTCAACACGCCGCTGATCCAGCTGGTCTTCGTCAATTTTTATCTGGGCGCCGCTGAAGGCGCGCTGGCGGCCGCCATCGACTATGTCCGCACCACGACCCGCCCATGGGTGACGTCGGGTGTCGAGCGCGCGGCGGACGATCCGTATATTCTCGAACGTGTCGGCGAATTCACGGCTGCGCTGAAGGCGTCTGCGGCTCTTGCGGACAGTGCAGCGCTGGCGGTGCAAACGGCCCTTTCGAAGGGACGGGATGTGACCGCGCGCGAACGCGGCGAGGCGGCGGCCGAGGCCTATGCTGCCAAGGTTCACGCCACCCATGTCGCCCTCGACATCACCGCGCGCGTTTTTGAGGTGACCGGCGCCCGGTCAACTGCCGAAAAATACCGGTTCGACCGCTTCTGGCGTAATGTCCGCACACACACGCTGCACGATCCGGTGTTCTACAAGGCGAAAGAAGTTGGCGAGTTCGTGCTGAACGATAAAATCCCGGTGGTGAGTTTGTATAGCTGAGCACGCCCCTGTGCGGTGGATTTGGCCTTTCGGGCCGTCATCCGTTTCATTGCAGGCCCACGCGGTGTTACGTGCATGCGGCATCGTTTGAGCATGGTAATATTCATGCAAAAGCCCTCCTGGTTCGGCCAGGAGGGCTTTTTGTGGTGGTTTGGAGCCAGCTTCGCTTGGGTTTGTCCGGATGTGAAGAGCCTCAGCCTCACAACGCCCCATTCTTTGGTGGTACGACGCCGTTCAAATGATAATTGCCGACGACATGGGCCTTCCAGCGCACCGGGTCGTGCAGGGTGTGCGTGCGGGCATTGCGCCAGTGGCGGTCGAGATTGAGGCCGATGCGGGTGGCCGAGGTGCCTGCGAGTTCGAACAACGTCGTGGACGCTGTGAGCGCGACTTCGGTGGTCAGAACTTTTGCAGCGGCGACCGAAAGCGTAGCGTCGATGACATTGGCTTCGGTCGCGTCCATCTGGGCGACATCGACCTTGCGGCCGGCCCGTTCGACCAGGGCCGCAGCCGCCTCTATCTTGATGGCGATCTCGCCGATCCTGGCGATGGTCAGCGGATCGTCTGCGGCGCGGTCGACGCCTGAATCCTTCCACGGACGGCTCTGGGTGCGGACGAAATCCAGCGTCTCGGCAAAGGCGGCACGCGCGATACCGAGATCGACGCCGGCATGGATGATCTGGCCGACCGAACCGATGGTGGTCGGCCGCTCAAAGCCTTTGTGATGGAAGACAATGGCATCGGCATTGACATAGACATTGTTGAAGACGGTGGTGCCGCTGCCGGTGGTGCGTTGGCCAAAGCCATCCCAGTCATCGATGATCTCGATACCCTCGGTGCCCTTGGCGACGAAGGACATGGTCAGCCGATCCTCGGGATCGAGCGCGAACACGGTGATCCAGTCGGCGAAGAGGACACCGGTCGAATAGAATTTCCGGCCGTTGACCCGGTAGCCCGGTCCTTCCGGCGTGATGCGGGTGTTGTAATCGGCCACCGTCTTGGTGCCGCGTTCGGAAAGCGCGTTGCCGAAACGGTCGCCCGCCAGTGCGCGGCCGAAGAAATAGCGCTTCTGTTCCTCGCTACCGTCTACCCGCAAGGCTTCCAGAATGTAGAAATGGTTTTGTGGAATCTGGCCGATCGACGCATCCGCCTCCGACAGGATCGCGGTCACTTCCGCAAGCACCGCATTGGAGACGTCGAGCCCGCCATATTCGGCGGGAACGGTAATTGCCAAAAGCCCGGACTCGGCGATCGCCTCGAGTTCGTCATAGGGCAGGGTGCGGTTGGCATCGCGATCGGCGGCTCGGGTGGCGAAATCGGCGGCCAGTACCCGGGCGGTTTCGATGGCCTCGAAATCGCTGCGGAGGCGATCGGCCGTTTGTTTGACGACTGGCTGATACTGCAAGATGGTTTCCATCGCACGCTCCGTTTTTTGCACGGTCCATGGGTGGAAGAAGTCGGGCGGAAAGATAAGATTATAATTTCTATAGATCGAGTGGACTAAGAAAAGTCTTTCCTTAAAGCGGGTTTTGCGCCGCCTTTAGCATTTGTGGCCGCAAGCATTCGGCGATCCGGGCTGCAACGAACACGGCATGGTCGGTCACTTGTGGCAGGCCCATCAACTCGCCGAACGTGCCGCGTGCCAGCGGTCCGGCGATCAGCAGGGATGGTGTCACGCCCGCCACCGGCCCGATGGCTTCCGAGTTTCGGGTGCAGGACAGCCCAAGGCCGGTCGGATCGAGTTCCAGATAACCGTTGTGCGAGAGTTCGGCGAGAAAAGGCTGGCTGGCGAGGATGTCACCATGGCCGGGACCGGTGGTGACGACGACGGCGTCATAGCTTTTCTCGACGGTGCCGGGACACCGCCGCAGGCGTAGCGTGCAGTGGATCACATCCGCTTCGGCACGGCTTGCGGCAATCGACCCCGCGAGGATTTCAAGGCGTCCCTCGGCGATCGCCGTATCAAGTGCTGCTTCCACCTGTGGCGCAACGCGGAAACGGTGCACATCCCAGAACGGACGCAGATGCCGGACGATACGCTGCCGTTCCTTCAGCGGCAGTACTTGCCACAGCGCCTGTCCCTGCGCCCGGACCTGATCGATGACGCCGTGCCAGGTCCGGCCATCCAGAGCGGCTTGGCGGATAGTGTACCGGATGTTTCTGAGCAACGTCCGTGCCGTGAAGGCCGGTTCCGTCAGGAAGTCTCCGGCGGGGTCCTGCGCCACCGGCGCATGGCCGCGCGAGCGCAGTCCACGCCGTGAAACTGCGGTGATCGGGCCAGTGTGACCCCTGAGGGCGAGGGCAGCAATCACATCGGCGGAGGTGAGGCCGTTGCCGACGACAAGCACCCGGTCCGAGGGGCGGATGGCTGCAAGCGCAGCGGCTTTGGTTGGGTCGGGCACGAACCGGGGATGGTCTTTCAGTACGGCTTGAAGCTGGCCCGGAGCAACCGGCGGCGGATGGCTGGTGGCAATGACGACGATGTCAGCCCTGGTCTGCCCGCCGTCGTCGCTGATAATCAACCAGTGTGCGCCATCGCGCAGGACATGGGCGACGGTACTGCGCCGATGCTGGACGGCGCCGCTGGCAATGAGGGGTTGCAGCATGGCATTGACATAATCGCCGAAGACGCTGCGGCGCGGAAACAGAGCGCCGTCTGGCCGCAGGGCATCGTTATCGCCGGCCGTGGCCGAATGTGCAGCGATCCAATGCAGGAAATGATCCGGTTCGTCGGTCAGTAGGCTCATGCGCGCGGCCGGCACGTTGATGCGGTGGGCGGGTTCGGCCGTGTCGTAGGCGAGGCCTTTGCCAAGGCACTCGCGCGGCTCGAAGACGATGATTTCCGGTGCCGGGATCTGGTTCGCCAGTGCAAGATGAAACGCCGTCGCTGCGCCCGAGACACCGCCGCCGATAATGGCAACCACCGGCCGTTGCGGGTCCTTCGGCGCTCCGCTTGAGGCGGCACCGGACAAGGTCATCGGGTTGACGATCAACTGGTTCATGACACCTCACCGCCGGGCCGTTTGATAGTCTATAGTTTTTATCAATATTGCCCGGCGGTCAAGTCTTTAGCGTGTTGACGGACCACGCCAGAGGCTGGAGGCCGGCTTCAGGATGTCTCGTCCAGGGCCAGAAGGACGCGCGTCAACAGTTCTTCCTCATCGCGAACGCCGTGGCGATACAACGTCAGCACCAGGGCCGCCACCGGGTCGTTGGCATCGCTATCGGGAGCGATGTTGCGGGCGGTCTTCGCTCTGTCGAAGACACGCTGGCAAAGCTCCACATGGTTGGGGAGCATCGGCTCGTTGCGCCATTTCGTCATGTTTCGTCTCCTGTTGCCGGCGGGCATGCCGGGGCTGGATTCCAACAAGGAATGCACCGTTCAGAGATGCGGGCATTCCTTGATCGATACGAGTGACGATGGATTGTGGCGGTTTTTTATCGCAGGATCAGACCGGTGCGGCGTCGGCGGCCGGATCCATCATCGGAACTGCTGCGTTCAGATCGTTGTCGGCATATTTGATCGCAAGAATGCTCAAAATCGACCCGACGATGACGAAGACAACGGCGCGCATGGTCATTTGCATTGTTTCTTTTCCTGTTTAAGCATGTCTGCAAACGTCTGGAGCAAGGGCTTGTTCCGAAGACAGGCGCTGGAGACCTGCTGCAGGAACCACCAGGAGCGGCAAGGCGCCTTACCTCTATATGGTATTGGTTGGGTGCTTGCTGGCGGCTTATTATGCAAATACATCTTATTGGCGGGATGAAGAGTAGCCGGGGGTAGTGCGTGCATCAGGATATGGCATTGGTAGCGACGGTCGCGATCAGCTTCGTGCTGGCAGCCGGCTGTGGTTATTTCGCGGACCGGCTTCGGCTGCCGCCACTGGTTGGATATCTGGTTGCCGGTATTCTGATGGGACCTTTTACGCCCGGGTTTACAGCAGATACGGCGTTGGCCAGCCAGCTCGCCGAGATCGGTGTCATTCTGCTGATGTTCGGCGTCGGCCTGCATTTCTCCGCCGCGGATCTTATCGCCGTTCGTGGCGTGGCCATCCCGGGCGCCATCGGCCAGATCATCCTGGCAACGCTTCTGGGGATCGGCCTCAGTACATTGTGGGGCTGGAACCTCGGCGCCGGACTGGTCTTCGGCCTGAGCATCTCGGTTGCCAGTACTGTCGTTCTGCTCAAGGCGCTGGAGGAGCGAAATCTGGTCAACTCGCCGAATGGCCGGGTGGCCATCGGATGGCTGATCGTCGAGGACCTGGCGATGGTGCTGGCACTCGTTCTGCTGCCGATCGTCGCCGAGGTTCTGGGTGCGCAAGGTGCCGCGGCGCACGGAGCAGAGGTCAGTTCAACGCCGGTTGCGCTGACGATCGTGCTGACCCTGGTCAAGCTCGGTGCATTCGCCGTTCTTGCCATTGTTCTTGGGCCACGAATCGTTCCCTGGCTTCTGACGCTGGTTGCCCGCACCGGATCGCGCGAGCTGTTCACGCTGACGGTTCTTGCCATTGCGCTTGGCATCGCCTTCGGTTCGGCCACGCTTTTTGGTGTTTCGTTTGCACTCGGCGCATTCTTCGCCGGCGTAGTCATGAGCGAATCACATCTCAGTCATCGGGCAGCGGCCGATTCGCTGCCGTTGCAGAATGCCTTTTCGGTGCTGTTCTTCGTGTCCGTCGGTATGCTGTTCAGCCCGATGATCCTGATCAATCAGCCGCTTGCGGTCCTCGCCATCCTGGCGATTATCACGCTTGGAAAATCGCTGATTGCTGCGGGATTCGTGCTGTTGCTGCGCTATCCCCTGTCGATGGCGCTGACCGTGGCGGCAAGCCTTGCGCAGATCGGCGAGTTTTCCTTCATCGTCGCCGGTCTCGGCGTTTCCCTGGGCCTGATGTCACAGGAGGGATACGACCTCGTCCTGGCAGGCGCCATCCTGTCGATTACCCTCAATCCGCTGATTTTTTGGGCTGCGGCAAAGCTGAACACAGCGCTCAGTAGCACCGCGCCAAACTATGGTGCGCGAAAACTTGCGGTGTTGAGCCGTGAGCTCGACGTCATCAAGGCGCGGGTTGATGAAAAGGAAAGCCAGCAGCAACTGAAGAAACAGCAGCTGGTTCATACCTTTCCGCTGTTTTCCGAAGTCAACGAGCATGCGCTCGAGGAGCTTCTCCTCCTGTTCCGTCCGGCCTCCGCTTCGCCGGGAGACAAGGTGATCCGGGTTGGGGAACGTGGCGATGCTATGTATTTCATCTCGTCTGGTGCCGCCGAAGTTCGCCTGCCCGGCAACGCGATCATGCTGGAGGCGGGCGCATTTTTTGGCGAGATGGCGCTGCTCAGCGGCGGGCTGCGCACCGCCGATGTGATCGCAGTGGATTTCTGCCAGTTCCTGAAGCTCGACCGGCGCGATTTCAACATCTTCATGGCGCGGCACCCACGCCTGCGTGCCGCCGTCAGCGACATGGCCCGGGAGCGCAAGAAGATGAATGTGCCTGGCAGTCTCAAGAGCGGCGCGGCGGATTGACCGTTGCGGGCATGAGCGCGGGATGAGCTTCAGTTCACCATGTTCCGCTTTCCGGTTTTATCTCTCGCAGCCGCGCAATTTTCGGATGAAAAAGCCGGAAGATTGGCAAGAAGCGGTGGCGAAAATTGATGTAGACTGTGGCAGTCACACCCATCCCGGAGACTGCCATGACCGCTCCACACCCCTCCAAGACTCATATCGGCAATCACAAACTGCATCCTGAAACGCTGATGCTGAACTACGGCTACGATCCGGAACTCTCCGAAGGGGCGGTCAAGCCGCCGGTGTTTCTGACGTCGACGTTCGTGTTCAAGTCGGCCGAGGAAGGACGCGATTTCTTCGATTTCGTTTCCGGCCGCCGCGAGCCGCCTGCAGGGACCGGAGCAGGGCTGGTCTATTCCCGCTTCAATCACCCCAACAGTGAAATCGTCGAGGATCGCCTCGCTGTCTACGAGCGCACGGAAAGCTGTGCGCTGTTTTCTTCCGGCATGTCGGCGATCGCAACGACGCTCCTGGCGTTCGTGCGGCCGGGCGATGCCATCCTTCATTCGCAGCCGCTCTATGGCGGTACCGAAACGCTGTTGGCAAAGACCTTTCTCAATATGGGTGTCGCTGCTGTCGGCTTTGCCGACGGCGTCAACGAGGCGTCCGTGCAATCGGCTGCTGAAGAGGCGATGGCGAAAGGCCGGGTCTCGGTGATCCTGATCGAAACGCCGGCAAACCCTACCAACAGTCTCGTCGATGTCGCGATGATCCGCAGGATCGCCGATGCGATCGGCAGGAAACAGGGGCACACGCCGATCATTGCCTGCGACAATACCCTGCTTGGCCCGGTTTTCCAGCGGCCGATCGAGCATGGCGCCGATATCTCGCTCTATTCGCTGACCAAGTATGTCGGGGGCCATTCAGACCTGATTGCCGGGGCGGCTCTCGGCGCAAAAGCGGTGATGAAACAGGTTAAGGCGCTGCGCGGTGCCATTGGTACGCAGCTTGACCCACATTCCTGCTGGATGCTGGGGCGGTCGCTGGAAACACTGTCGATCCGCATGGAGAAGGCCAACAACAACGCTCTCGAAATTGCCAATTTTCTGAAGGATCATCCGAAGGTCGCGGGCATCCACTATCTGCCGTATCATGACCCGGCATCAGCCCTTGGGAAAACATTCGCGGCACAATGCACCGGGGCGGGATCGACCTTTTCCTTCGATATCCGGGGTGGCCAGCCGGCGTCCTTCAAGTTTCTCAATGCGCTGCAGATCTTCAAGCTCGCCGTCAGTCTCGGCGGTACGGAATCGCTGGCCAGCCATCCGGCAAGCATGACCCATTCCGGCGTGCCACTGGAGGTTCGCCAACGGATCGGGGTGCTTGAATCCACCATCCGCCTGTCGATCGGCATTGAACATCCGGATGATCTGATCGCCGACCTGACAATGGCGCTGGACGCCGCCTGACATATCCGGCGACGATTTTTTCTTATTTTTCGCTTTGTCTTGAAACGGTTACATTCGCTTGCCATATTACGCTCATGGAATTCGTTTCCAGCGGTTGACCACGGATGTACTGGCAACTGTTGTCGAGATGGGTCGGAGAGGTCGGGTTTTCACCCGGCCTTTTTCTTTGCCGGTATCTCCGCGGTTTTTCCGCCACGCGGCCTTCTCTTCAAATTGCGTTTACGCTGTCGTTTGTTATCTCGCCTTTCGCAGGGATGGCCCTACTTGTCATTGCAGATGATTTAGACGAACATTTGCCATGGCCATCCGGCCTTCCGGCCACTTCCCTCGACAGGAGAAAACCATGCCCCTTAAATCTCTGATGGCCGTTGCAGCGCTGGCGCTTCTGGCGCTTTCGGGATGCGCAAGCACCGGCGCGAACAACACCACTTATGCGCAATACCAGGGCTACGGCCCGGTACCGGACTTCGGCGCTTCGGATGCGGGCGGCGTACGCGTCGGCTACTGACGTTCGTTGAACGAACCCCTTGCAGGGGGATGCTGGCATGCCCCTGCAACCACACTTGCTTGCTGATGCCGGTACGGCTGCATCCAGCTGGTTGTCCTGACTTCCCAGATATTTCGCGTTGATCCAAGGTTGGCGGCCACCCCACGGGGCTGCAGGCCGACCCAAACCTGCCCGTTTTTCCGTGCGATCACAGCAGGACCGGCCACGGCATTGATTGGCCGCGAGCAGGGCTGAGGCCTTTTTTCATCGGATCGTTCCGATTGTTACAGTAACGTACTTCCTCCGGCGGATTTTCCGATCAGATTTGCAGGGTCGAAAAAGCGACCTGCCAGGACAGCCCGGCTGTCCCGCAAAGAGGAGATCCGTAATGTCCGGAAACTTTCAAACCCGACACGATGGGAGACCATCATGACCAGTAAACTTTCCCGCAGGCTGCTGAGCGCCACAGCCGCAGCCGCGATGACATTGGTGGCCGCGCCTTTCGCGACCGCACAGGCACAGGACGCTGCGGCCACCAGACCGAACATCCTCGTGATCTTTGGCGACGACATCGGCCAGACCAATATTTCGGCCTACTCGATGGGTGTGCTCGGCTACAAGACACCGAACATCGACCGGATCGCCAAGGAAGGCATGATGTTCACGGACTATTATGCCGAGAACAGTTGCACGGCAGGGCGTTCGACTTTCATCACGGGGCAGGTGTGCTTGCGAACCGGGTTGTGCAAGGTTGGTGCACCTGGTGCGCCAGTTGGCCTGCAAGCGGGCGACATCACCATCGCCCAGGCGTTGAAGCCGCTCGGTTATGCGACGGGCCAGTTTGGCAAGAACCATCTCGGTGACAAGGACGAATTTCTGCCGACCAACCACGGATTCGATGAGTTCTTCGGAAACCTCTACCATCTCAATGCCGAGGAAGAGCCGGAAGCGCCATATTGGCCGAAGGACGATCCGGCTTTCCTGAAGGCCTATAATCCCCGTGGTGTCCTCAAGGCCTCTGCCGACGGCAAGATCGAGGACACTGGCGCGCTGACCAAAAAGCGCATGGAAACGATCGACGACGAGACGACCGCCGCCGCAATCGACTTCATCGAACGGAAGGCGAAGGAGAAGAAGCCGTTCTTCACCTGGATGAACACGACGCGCATGCACGCCTTCACCCATGTGCGCGAATCGATGCGCGGCCAGAGTGGCATGGTTGGCAACGACTATGCCGACGGCATGCTGGAGCATGACGGCGATGTCGGCAAGCTGCTGAAGACGCTGGATGACCTCGGCATCTCCGACAACACCATCGTCGTCTACACGACCGACAACGGCCCGAACCAATGGTCATGGCCTGATGCGGCAACGACCCCATTCCGCAGTGAAAAGGACACCAACTGGGAAGGTGCCTTCCGCGTACCGGCCCTGGTTCGCTGGCCGGGGAAGGTCAAGGCCGGTGAGGTTTCCACCCAGATGATGTCCGGTCTGGACTGGTTCCCGACCCTTCTGGCAGCGGCGGGCGACACCGACGTCAAAACCCGTCTCTTGGACGGCTGGAAACCCGATGGCGGCACGGTAACCTTCAAAAACCATCTCGACGGTTATAATCAACTCGACTACTTGACGGGCAAATCCGACAAGAGCGCCCGTAAAGATTTCTACTATTTCGATGACGACGGCAGTCTCGTGGCGACACGGTTTGATGACTGGAAGGTCGTCTTCCACGAGCAACCAGCGCCCGGCGGCTTCGCCGTCTGGCAGACACCGCTCGTCACCTGGCGGGTGCCCAAGCTATTCAACCTGCGCATGGATCCTTACGAGCGGGCGGATGTCGTCTCAGACCAGTATAACGACTTCCTGGTGCGAAACGACTATCTTCTGGTAAAGGGGACGATGCAGGCAGCAAGTCTGTTGGAGACGTTCGTCAAATATCCGCCGAGCCAGCGCGGCGCGAGCTTCAATCTCGAAGGCATCCGCGCCGAGGTAGACAAGGTGATCGATCAGTCGTTCAAGGATCGCGGTATCGAAAAATAAGTCACGCTCCTGTTCTGCTATTCATCGGACGCACCTTTATCCGTGCGTCCGATACATGTCGGCTATTCTGCATTGAATGTCATACCAAGCGCCCGACAACTCGAAGCCGCTCGCCGGATCAAGTCAGGTTATCTCCGCATTGACACCCGCAGCGCGCACTGAAAGCTGAAAACTGCGGACGAGTTGCTCGATAAAGTGGGGTAGAGATTGGGGACCATGCCTGCCCCTTGCGCATTCTCCCGAAGATGTTCAAGGCAGGAGAGAACAGGTGGTGATCCCAACTGGATTCGAACCAGTGGCCTCAAGATTAGGAATCTTGCGCTCTATCCTGCTGAGCTATGGGACCGACCTGAAGAACCCTTACAAAAGGTGGGCGTGGAAGCCAAGTGTTTCCGGCGTGGTTTGGATGGTTTTCTGCGAACTGGGTTTTCTAATGTGCGTGATGCAGGCCGGGGCTGGCGCGGAACGGTTTTCCGATGATAAGCAGGGTGCGGCGAAACGGGGAGGAGACCCGGCCGCGACGGCGCCGCCTTTGACAACGACATCCATAGAGTTTGATCCAGCATGTTCATCGGAATTGATTGGGGCGGTACGAAAATGGAAGTCATCGCGCTCGATCGCGATGGCGCAACACGGGCAAGGCATCGCATCGCCACGCCGACCAGTGGCTACGATGCCTGTATCCGCGCCGTGCAGGAGCTTGTCGCTGCGGCTGAGCAGAGCGCCGGCGAAACCGGAACGATCGGTATCGGCATTCCCGGTAGCCCCAATCCGCGCACAGGTATCGTGCGCAATTCCAACGCAGTGCTTCTCAATGGCCAGCCGCTGGGGCGCGATCTTGGCGCCGCACTCGGGCGTGAGGTCCGGCTTGCCAATGATGCCAATTGCCTGGCGATTTCGGAAGCCGTCGATGGTGCCGGCAGGGACGCGCATACAGTTTTCGGCGTAATCGTCGGGACCGGTCATGGCGGCGGGCTGGCGATCGGCAAGCATGTGCATGCCGGTTATCAGGGCATTGCCGCTGAAATTGGCCATTATCCGCTGCCCTGGATGACTAGGGACGAATATCCCGGCCACAAATGCTGGTGCGGCAAGCATGGCTGCCTCGACATGTACGCTTGCGGCACCGGGGTAGAGCTGGACTATCGCTTGACCACGGGTGCCGATCGGCGCGGCCGCGATATCATTGCCGACAAGCGCAAGGGCGAACCGGTGGCAACCGCCGTTTACGAGCGCTTTGTCGACCGGCTTGCCCGCAGCCTGGCGCTATTGACCAATATCGTCGATCCGGATGTGTTCGTGCTGGGTGGCGGCATGTCGAATGTCGATGAGATCTACGACGAATTGCCGGACCTGATCGTCAAATACATCTTCGGCGACAGCTTTGAAACGCCGATCCGCAAGGCGGTGCATGGCGACAGTTCCGGCGTGCGCGGTGCTGCATGGCTCTGGAAGGATTGATGGAGGAAATACGATGATTATCGAAGCGGATCTGGAGCGGATTGCACTGCAAGAAAGCGAACTTCAGTTCGACAGTTTCAGCGTGGAAACGGGCTGGGCGCTGGGTTCGCTGCTGCGCGAGATGGCAGTGGAGCGCAAGCTCGGCGTCGTCATCGATGTGACCCTATTTTCCATGCCGGTATTCTATACGGCGCTGGAAGGTTCGACGCCCGATAATCCGAACTGGGTGCGCCGCAAGCGCAACTGCGTCTTCCGCTTCCTGAAAAGCAGCTATGCGGTGGGTTTGTCGCTCGCCAAGCAGGGCACTGATATCACCACCAAGTTTGGCTTGCCGGATGCGGAATTTGCGCCGCATGGCGGCAGCTTCCCGATCGTCGTCAAGGGCACCGGCTGCATCGGTGCCGTCACCGTGTCGGGCTTGCCGCAGCGCGACGATCACACCATGGTCATCGAAGCGCTTGCCAAACTTCTCGGCAAGGATCTTGGCCGGCTGCAGCTGAGCGAATGAGGCTGAACGGGTAGATGACAATGGATATTGCCGGTTTCTCCGAAAAATTGAACGAATGGCTTTCCGAAAAGGCGTTGCCGCTCTGGCGGGACAAGGGTTTTGATGGGGTAGGCGGCGGCTTTGTCGAGACCATCGACATGGCAGGCCAGCCGACGCGGGCCAATCGGCGTTCGCGCGTCCAGCCGCGTCAGGTCTATTGCTTCGCCGAGGCCGGGCGACGTGGTTGGCCCGGCGACTGGCAGACGCCCGCCACCGAAGGGCTTGCCTATTTCGACCGGGTCTACCTGCAGCCGAGCGGTTTTTATGGCGCATTGGCGGATGCCGACGGCACTCTGATTGACGCCTCTTTCGATCTCTACAATCAGGCCTTCGCGCTTCTGTCCTTTGCCTATCTGGCGCAGGTGTTTCCTGATCGCAAGGCGGAGATGATCGACCGCAGCAATGCGCTACGCGACAGGCTGGAAGCCTATTGCAAACATCCCGTGATGGGGTTTGAAGAAGACAATCCATCACGCTTGCCGCTTTGCTCCAACCCGCATATGCACCTGTTCGAGGCATGCCTTGCCAGCGAGACGGTGGAGGGGTTTGATACGGTTGCCTGGACCAATCTGGCCGATGAGATCGCCTTTCTCTGCATGGAGCATTTCATCGACCGGGAAACCGGCGCGCTGCGTGAGTTCTTCGATCAGGACTGGGCGCCAATGCCGGGTGACAAGGGCCGCATTGTCGAGCCCGGTCATCAGTTCGAATGGGCCTGGCTTTTGCTGCGTTGGGCCGAGTTGCGTGGGAATGCCGATGCGCTGGTCAAGGCGCGGCGTCTGTTTGAAATCGGCGAGCAATATGGCATTGCCCAGCCGCGCGATGTCGCCGTCATGACGCTGCTGGACGATTTTTCCGTCGCCGATCCGATTGCCCGGCTTTGGCCGCAGACGGAATGGCTGAAGGCCGCCATTCGTTTCGCGGCGCTGACGCAAGGCGAGGAGCGTGAGCGGTATCTGCGGTCTGCTGTTCGCGCCGCGACAGCGTTGCAGAGTTTTCTCGATACGCCGGTCGAGGGGCTTTGGCGCGACAAGCAAAAGGCCGACGGCGGCTTTGTCGACGAACCGGCGCCGGCCAGCAGCTTCTATCACATTTTGTGCGCCATCTATGAATTGGACGATTGCCTGAAGCGGCTCTAAGCCAAGATATCTGCACGATTTTTTTAGTCGGCCCGTCTCAGGCAGAGGCGGGCCGCTTTGTTTTTACGGCGATCAAATTCCCAACTCATATATTGACATAAAGATATCTTTATGTGATCTCTGATTTGTCATTTATTGTCGTTTTCAGAACGGGAGATTTCCCATGTCCGCCATCGATGCCCTTTTCGGCGCCGTTTCACCCCAACCGGATGGATCCGAGGTCATGGCCGCGCTGAAAGCGGCGGCGCGCGAACGCATCCTGATCATGGATGGCGCAATGGGTACGGAAATCCAGCAGCTCGGCCTTGGCGAAGATCATTTTCGCGGCGACCGCTTTGTTAGCTGTGAATGTCATCTGCAGGGCAATAACGACCTTTTGACGCTGACCCAGCCGGGCGCGATTGAGGAAATCCATTATAATTACGCCATTGCCGGCGCCGATATCCTTGAGACCAATACGTTCTCTTCCACCTCGATTGCCCAGGCCGATTACGGCATGGAAGCGATGGTCTATGAGCTTAACCGCGATGGCGCCCGCCTTGCCCGGCGCGCCGGTTTGCGTGCCCAGCAGGTTGACGGCAAGCGCCGTTTTGTTGCCGGTGCGCTCGGGCCGACCAACCGCACCGCGTCGATCTCGCCCGACGTCAACAATCCGGGTTACCGCGCCGTTTCGTTCGATGACCTGCGCATCGCCTATGCCGAGCAGCTACGCGGTCTGATCGATGGCGGCACGGATATCGTCCTGATCGAAACCATTTTTGATACGCTCAATGCCAAGGCGGCGATCTTTGCGACGGAAGAAGTCTTCATCGAGAGAGGCATCCGTCTGCCGGTGATGATTTCCGGCACGATCACCGATCTTTCCGGCCGTACACTGTCGGGCCAGACGCCGACCGCGTTTTGGCATTCTGTGCGCCATGCCGATCCCTTCACCATTGGCCTCAACTGCGCGCTCGGGGCTAATGCCATGCGCGCTCATCTGGCCGAGATTTCCAGCGTTGCCGATACATTCGTCTGCGCCTATCCGAATGCCGGCCTGCCCAACGAGTTTGGCCAGTATGATGAAACGCCGGACGAAATGGCGGCCCAGATCGAAGGCTTTGCCCGCGAAGGCCTGGTCAATATCGTCGGCGGCTGCTGCGGCTCGACGCCCGCGCATATCCGGGCGATCGCACGGGCCGTCGCAAAACATGCGCCCCGTGAAATCCCCGACGTGCCACGGCTGATGAAGCTATCCGGCCTCGAGCCGTTCACGCTGACCAAGGACATTCCGTTCGTCAATGTCGGCGAACGCACCAACGTCACCGGCTCGGCCAAGTTCCGCAAGCTGATCACCGCCGGTGACTATGCCGCAGCGCTCGATGTTGCCCGCGATCAGGTGGCCAATGGCGCCCAGATCATCGACATCAACATGGACGAAGGCCTGATCGATTCGAAGCAGGCGATGGTCGAGTTTCTCAATCTGATCGCCGCCGAGCCGGATATCGCCCGCGTTCCGGTGATGATCGACTCATCAAAATGGGAGATCATCGAGGCGGGCCTGAAATGCGTGCAGGGCAAGCCGCTGGTCAACTCGATCTCGATGAAGGAAGGCGAGGAAGCCTTTCTGCATCACGCCCGGCTTTGCCGCGCCTATGGCGCCGCCGTCGTGGTCATGGCTTTCGATGAGCAGGGGCAGGCGGATACGCAGGCCCGCAAGGTCGAGATTTGCACCCGCGCCTACAAGCTGCTCACTGAACAGGCCAATTTTGCGCCGGAAGATATCGTCTTCGATCCGAACGTCTTTGCTGTCGCGACCGGTATCGAGGAGCACAACAATTACGGTGTCGACTTCATCGAGGCGACACGCGAGATCATCGATACCCTGCCGCATGTGCATATTTCCGGCGGCGTCTCCAACCTGTCCTTCTCTTTCCGCGGCAACGAGCCGGTGCGCGAAGCGATGCACGCCGTGTTCCTCTACCACGCCATTCAGGCAGGCATGGACATGGGTATCGTCAATGCCGGTCAGCTGGCGGTTTATGAATCGATCGAGCCCGAATTGAAGGAAGCCTGCGAGGATGTCGTCCTCAACCGCCGCGCCGATTCGACCGAGCGCATGCTGGAACTCGCCGAACGCTTCAAGGGAACTGCCGGCAAGGAAGCGAAGGAACGGGACCTGAAATGGCGCGAATGGGCCGTCGAGAAGCGGCTTGAACATGCGCTGGTCAACGGCATCACCGAGTTCATCGAGGCCGATACCGAGGAAGCCCGTCAGAATGCCGAGCGGCCGTTGCATGTCATCGAAGGGCCGCTGATGGCCGGCATGAATGTCGTCGGCGATCTTTTCGGCGCAGGAAAAATGTTTCTGCCGCAGGTGGTGAAATCCGCCCGCGTGATGAAGCAGGCGGTTGCCATTCTGCTGCCCTACATGGAAGCCGAGCGACTGGCCGGTGGCGGCCTTGGCGAGCGCAAGAGCGCCGGCAAGGTGCTGATGGCGACGGTGAAGGGCGATGTGCACGATATCGGCAAGAATATCGTCGGCGTCGTGCTTGCCTGCAACGACTATGAAATCATCGACCTCGGCGTCATGGTGCCCGCCGCAAAAATCCTCGAGATCGCCCGCGAAAAGAACGTCGATATCATCGGCCTTTCCGGCCTGATCACGCCGTCGCTGGATGAAATGGCGCATGTGGCGGCTGAAATGGAACGCGAGGGTTTTGATATTCCGCTGCTGATCGGCGGCGCGACCACCAGCCGTGTCCACACTGCAGTCAAGATTCATCCGCGCTACAATCAGGGCCAGGCGATCTATGTCACGGACGCCAGCCGCGCCGTCGGCGTTGTCTCCAGCCTGCTGTCGCCGGAAATGAAAGGCGGCTACATCGATACCGTCAAGGCCGAGTACAAGAAGGTGGCGGACGCGCATGCCCGCAACGAGCTGGAAAAGCAGCGCCTGCCGCTGGCGAAGGCCCGCGCCAATGCCCAGAAAGTCGACTGGGATGCCTATCTGCCGAAGACACCGTCTTTCCTTGGTACGCGGGTCTTCCAGAACTGGGATCTTGCGGAACTGGCCGAGTATATCGACTGGACCCCGTTCTTCCAGACCTGGGAGTTGAAGGGCGTCTATCCGAAAATCCTCGACGACGAACGTCAGGGCGAAGCGGCGCGTGCACTGTTTGCCGATGCGCAGGCGATGCTGGCCAAGGTCATTGCGGAAAAATGGTTTGCGCCGAAGGCGGTTGTCGGCTTCTGGCCTGCGGGCGTGGTGGGCGACGATATCCGCCTGTTCACCGACGAAAGCCGGGCAAAGGAACGCGCGACTTTCTACACCCTGCGCCAGCAGATGGCCAAGCGCGACGGCCGCCCGAATGTGGCCTTGTCGGATTTCGTTGCTCCGGTTGAAAGCGGCAAACAGGATTATCTCGGCGGCTTCGTCGTTACCGCCGGTATCGAGGAGGTGGCGATTGCCGAACGTTTCGAGCGGGCCAATGACGATTACTCGTCGATCATGGTGAAAGCGCTCGCTGACCGGTTTGCCGAAGCCTTTGCCGAACGCATGCACGAATATGTCCGCAAGGAACTCTGGGGCTATGCGGCTGATGAGGCCTTCGATCCAAGCGAACTGGCCGGCGAACCCTATGCCGGTATCCGGCCTGCACCCGGTTACCCGGCGCAGCCAGATCACACGGAAAAGGCAACGCTGTTCGATCTGCTGAAGGCGGAAGAGGAAATCGGTGTGACGTTGACGGAAAGCTTTGCCATGTGGCCAGGCTCCTCCGTCTCCGGCATCTACATCGCCCATCCGGAATCCTATTATTTCGGCGTTGCCAAGGTCGAGCGCGACCAGGTCGAAGACTATGCCGAACGCAAGGATATGCCGGTCAACGAAGTCGAGCGCTGGCTCGGGCCGATCCTGAATTATGTCCCGGCCCCGAGGGTCGAGGCGGCGGAGTAACGTTTTCGCCCTTTCGGCAGCATTGTTTGCCCGCTCCCGGTTTGATATAGGGCGTGCATCGAATTCCGGATATTAGAGCATCGGCATGGGGACCGCAAAATCCGCAGATAAGTAAGCCGCAACAACTTTTTCATGTTGTTGCGGCGGTCTGTCGAACCAATTCCAGCTGAAGCTGACAGGCAGACGCCGCCAAATGCACCCCATTTGAGCGGATGTTTTCCCATGCCTATAATACCTCGTATCTGGGCCTATTCCCTGCCAGCAACACTGCTGCTGATGGCCCCTTTCGATATTCTCGCCTCGCTGGCGATGGACATCTATCTGCCGGTCGTTCCTGCAATGCCCGGAATCCTCAACACCAGCCCGGCGGTCATTCAGCTGAGCCTGAGCCTCTACATGATCATGCTCGGGCTTGGGCAGATCATCTTCGGGCCGGTCTCCGACCGTATCGGCCGGCGGCCGGTGCTGATTGGCGGTGCGCTGCTGTTTGCTGCAACCTCGTTCTGCCTTGCCGTGTCTTCGACTGCGGCCCCGTTCATCGTCTTTCGGTTTCTTCAGGCCATCGGCGCGTCTGCAGCACTGGTGGCGACGTTTGCGACCGTTCGCGATGTCTATGCGGATCGTCCGGAAAGCACCGTCATTTATGGTCTTTTCAGCGCCATGCTATCTTTCGCGCCGGCTCTTGGCCCGATTGCGGGTGCTTTGATCGCCGATGTGTGGGGCTGGCGGGCAGTTTTTGCGGCTCTCGGTGCCGTCACCATTCTGGCACTCGTCAATGCCCTGCTGCGATGGCCCGAAACACGTCCGGTATTTGCGGCAAACTCGCGCCGATCGATCCTGCCCATCTTCAGGAGCTTTGCGTTCTGGACCTATACGCTCGGGTTCAGCGCGGCAATGGGCACGTTTTTCGTGTTCTTCTCCACGGCGCCGCGTGTCCTGATCGATCGAGCGGGCTTTTCGGAGATGACCTTCAGCCTGGCTTTTGCGACCGCCGCTGGCGTCATGATCGTCACCACGCGCTTTACCCGGAAATTCGTGGCGATGTGGGGCATTTCCGGCAGTCTCGCCAGAGGAATGATGTTGCTGTTGTTGGGGGCGGCGCTGCTGAGTATCGGCCAGATCTTCGGCACTGCGTCGTTTCTGACGTTCATCCTGCCGATGTGGATCATGGTGATCGGCATCGTCCTTGCCGTTTCCGTGGCCGCCAATGGTGCATTGAAAGGCTTTGACGATATCGCCGGATCGGCGGTCGCCTTCTATTTCTGCATCCAGAGCCTGATCACCGGCATTTTCGGAACGCTGGCCGTCATCGCTTTGCGGGGCGATACGGTGTGGCCGCTTGTGGCCTATTCTTCGCTCATGGCTACAGTCGTCTTGGCTGCGCTGGCGCGACTTCGCCGCCAGCAAACGCCGGTTTAATAGGCCGGGGCAGGGTGGCATCCGCTGTCCTGCCCTGATCGGCGGGTTTGGATTGAGATAGATGGCCTGTTGGGTGTATTGAACCGGCGCGTCCGGCACAGCCACCAGCGGGAGCAGAAGGAGTCGGAAGAGTTCATGGCCAAGGACAAGCTTGATACGATTGCCCTTCTCAAAGCGATTGCCGATAGTCCGAAGCGCGACAACAGCGCCTATCTTCAGGCAATGGCGGAAGCGCGCCAGGCATTTGAAGACGCGGAACTCGCGCTTGGCGGTCCGGTCCGGGTGCGTATCAAAACCAAGATGAAACGGAGCGGCGAGTATACCGTCAAATGGACATTCAAGCGTCTGGATTGAAAGTGACGGCGCACGGAAAGTACGCATCGCGCCTGCGGGCTTACTGCGATATTATTTTTTTTGGCCCGGCCATGGCACAAAAGCGCAGGTTGAAACGTTTCTCTTTGGAAAGGCAAAACGGTGATTCAAATGAAGATGTTCGCAATCATTGGTCTGTCGCTGGCCACCGCCTTTTCAAGCGTTGTGCCGGCACAGGCATTTCCATCCGTTGAACGGCCGAAGATTCAGGTTTCGGATGTTCAACAGGTCGAATCATACCGCAGCTCCTGGGGCATCGGCCGCTATGGCGGCAATCGCGGCCCCTACATCCGGCGCCACTATCGCAATGGTGGCTACTATGGCAACCGGCGCTATTACCGTGACTACGGCAATTATCGGCGCTACCGCGACTATGATGACAACTTCGGCGCAGCGTTTGGTGGTCTTGCTGCCGGGGCGATTATCGGCGGGCTTCTCGCGCAGCCGAGATATTACGGTGATAACCGCCGTTATTATCGCACCGGTGGTTCGCATGCCGATTGGTGCTATGCGCGCTATCGCTCGTACCGGGCCTATGACAACACGTTCCAGCCGTATAACGGCCGCCGGCGTCAGTGCATTTCGCCCTACTAGCGTGAACCGGGCTGGGTTTGCTTCATAACGGGCAGGATGATTATCCTGCCCACGGTGAGAAATAACGTCCTTGCCGGTTTGTGCCTCAGTCCTTGATGTACCAGCCCCACGGTTCGTCGCTGTTGAACCGGGTGATCTGTTTGGTTTCAAGATAGTTCGATAGACCCCAACGGCCGAGTTCGCGGCCGATACCGGACTGTTTGTAGCCGCCCCAAGGGGCTTCGACGAACGTCGGCTGCGAGCAGTTGACCCAGACGATACCGGCACGAAACGCTTCGGCGACACGCTCGGCGCGGATCACATCCTTTGACATCACGGCGGCGGCAAGCCCAAAGCGGCTGTCATTGGCCATGCGGATGGCATCATCCTCGTCCTTGAACGGCTTGACGCAGACGACGGGGCCGAAAATCTCCTCCTTCCAGACATAGCTGTCTTCGCTCATATCGGTCAGCACCGTCGGCTCAAGGAAATAACCGCTGTTGAGACCGGCCGGGCGGGCGCCGCCATAGGCAACCGTGGCGCCATCGATGCGGGCGCGGTCTATTGCCGAGACGATCTTGTCGTATTGTCCCTTCGAGACGATCGGCCCGAGCAGCGTGCCATCCTCCATGCCGTTGCCGATCTTGATCCTGGCTGCTTCTTCGCACAGGCGCGACACGACAGCGTCGTAGATATCGGCTTCGACCAGCACGCGGGAGGTTGCCGAACAGACCTGGCCCTGATTCCAGAAGATGCCGAACATGATCCATTCGACGGCTTTTTCGATATCGCTGTCGGCGAAGATGACGAAGGGGGATTTGCCGCCAAGTTCGAGGCTGACGGTCTTGATGTCCTGCGCCCCGGCCATCATCACCTTGCGGCCAGTGGAGACCGAGCCAGTGAAGGCGAGCTTGTCGACCAGCGGATGCTCCGTCAGCGGCTCACCGGCCTGAAGTCCCGTGCCGGTGACGATGTTGAGCACGCCGGCTGGGAGATCGACTTCCTCGGCAATAACTCCGAGTTCAAGCGCGGTAAGCGGTGTGAGTTCCGAGGGCTTCAGCACCATGGTGCAACCGGCGGCAAGGGCTGGCGCAACTTTCCAGGAGACCATGAGTAACGGGTAATTCCACGGCGTGATGGCGCCGACGACGCCGAGCGGTTCGCGCACCACCCGCGAGGAGAAGCGCGGCTCGCTGAGCGGGATGGTTTCTTCCGGATGGTGATCGAGTTCTTCCGCTAGACCGGCATAATAGGTAAAACAGCCGGCGGCATCGTCGATGTCCCAGAGGGCTTCCGGAAGCGGTTTTCCGTTGTCGGCGACTTCGAGTTTCGCCAGGAATTCACGTTTTTCGGTGATCTTGGCCGCGATCGCTCGCAGATAGACGGCGCGCTCAGTACCGGTGAATTTCGACCATGGGCCTGAATCGAAGGCGTAGCGGGCGGCTTTGACGGCCTTGTCGATGTCGCCGCTGGTGCCGGAGGGGGCCTTGTGGATCACCTGTTCGGTGGCGGGATCGATGACATCCAGCGTGCCGCCTTTCTCAGGCCTTACCCACGCACCGTCGATATAAAGCCTGTCCTGCATGTCGCCGTCCCTCTTCAAATCAGATCAAGTATCGCCTTGGCGGCCACCGTCACGCCGGCGGCCCTTTTCATCGTCGCGGAATTGGCAGCGAGTGTATCGCGCAGAGTGGAATTGTCGAGCAGGCTGGGTTGCCTCATGACGCAGGCGCGGGGAAGTGTTCGACTTGCCGCAGCCGTGGAGCGGCACGATGTGCGCCTACGTTGCGCAGGTACGTCAAAGAGCGCCTTGATCGCAGCCGGCTGGGAACCCGAAGCGGAAACGTACATGGATGCCAGAGGCGCATTTTACGACTGCAGATTTCTTCCCTGAATCAGAGAGCAGCAAGGTTAAGGTAAGCCATGGCGTAAAAGCACTTTAGGCGCCTTTCCTCCCCAAACGGGTCGTTTCCTATTT